>NZ_JAFCXJ010000001.1:0-268107 GCF_049898265.1 Pseudomonas sp. PSPC2-3
GCTTGATTCAGTTGTTAAAGAGCGGTTGGTTAAGATCTTTCGTCTCAACCGAGGCGCGCATTCTACAGCAGCCTCATTTGCTGTCAAGTGATTATTTTAAGAAGTTTTCAAAGTTTCCTCTGTAACTTCAACCACTTGCGCTTCCGATCTCTCGTTAGCGGGAGGCGAATTCTACAGCGTTACACGCTGCTGTCAACACCTCTTTTTCTCCGCTTTCGACCGAGAAGATCGAAACGTTAATAGAGCCAAACAACACTGCTCTACCAACTCCTTCCAGGCTTCGATGAACTGAAGCAGGTCGCTGTCGAATCTTGCGTAACTCTTTGTTTACCAAGGAGTTTTCCGCTTCAACTGCGCCGGAAGTGGGGCGAATTATAGACAGATATAAATCGCCGTCAACAGTTAATTTCAGACTTATTCGGATTTGAGCGTAATACGCGCAAATGCCTTCTTCCCAGCCTGGCAAACATGGGTCGCACCCAGCGCGTATATAAAGGTGCGATCAACCACTTCACCATCGATACGCACACCACCGGAACCCAAGAGGTCACGCGCGACCGCCGAGTTCTTCACCAGGCCTGCCTTATTAAGGACGGCCGCGATCGGCATTGCCTCGGCAGCAGTCAGCTCGATCTCCGGCAGATCATCCGGCAGCTCACCATCCTTCATCCGGTTGCCCGCCGCACGGTGAGCACTGGCCGCAGCCTCCTCGCCATGGAAACGCGCAACAATCTCTTCAGCCAGCTTGATCTTCACGTCGCGAGGATTGGCACCCGCCTCGACATCCGCACGCAGCGCATTGATCTCATCCATCGAGCGGAAGCTCAACAGCTCGAAGTAACGCCACATCAGCGCATCCGGAATCGAAACCAGCTTGCCGTACATCACGCCCGGCGCTTCCTGGATACCGACATAGTTGCCCAGGGACTTGGACATCTTCTTGACGCCGTCCAACCCCTCCAGCAACGGCATGGTCAGAATGCACTGAGCCTCTTGCCCATACGCACGCTGCAGCTCACGCCCCATCAGAAGGTTGAACTTCTGATCGGTGCCACCCAACTCAACGTCAGCGCGCAACGCCACCGAGTCATAGCCCTGGACCAGCGGGTACAGGAACTCATGAATCGCGATCGGCTGGTTGGTCGAATAGCGCTTGTCGAAGTCATCGCGCTCAAGCATGCGCGCCACGGTGTACTGGGATGTCAGACGAATGAAGTCCGCCGGCCCCATCTTGTCCATCCAGGTGGAGTTGAACGCCACCTCGGTCTTGGCCGGATCGAGAATCTTGAACACCTGGGTCTTGTAGGTCTCGGCATTCTCGAGAACCTGCTCACGGGTCAGCGGCGGACGCGTGGCGCTCTTGCCGCTTGGATCACCGATCATTCCGGTGAAATCCCCTATAAGGAAGATCACCTGATGCCCCAGGTCCTGGAACTGGCGCAGCTTATTGATAAGCACGGTATGGCCCAGGTGCAGATCCGGCGCAGTCGGATCAAAGCCGGCCTTGATACGCAGGGGCTGGCCACGCTTGAGCTTTTCGATCAGCTCCGCCTCGACCAACAGTTCTTCCGCACCACGTTTTATCAGCGCTAGCTGCTCTTCAACCGACTTCATAACAGACCCGCAAGGCTCAGATTCAAAAGGGAACCAACCATACAAGATCAGGGACTAATTACAAGTTTTGCCCTGCGCACGGACACCGTTCGACAAGCCCGGCGTTCGCGAGCTTGCGTCACAGATGATTTGGTTATATTTTATACAGTTATTTCATCTTCATCATGTCAGTCATCTTTTCCATTTCATCTTCAAAGTCAAAATTACCTATGACCACAGAACCGTCTAAAGCGCCGCCGCTTTACCCAAAGACCCACCTGCTCGCTGCAAGTGGTATCGCCGCCCTTCTGAGCCTGGCACTCCTGGTATTCCCTTCCAGTGACGTAGAAGCCAAACGAACATCCCTGAGCCTTGACCTGGAAAGTCCCACAGAACAACTGACACAAGATCAAGACGCTTCCGACGCGCAACAAGCCACAAATGCACCCGTCGATTCGCCGTTTGCCCAGATCGAAAGCGCCCCGGACGAAACCGACAAAACCGCCCAGCAGCAGGCTGCACCTGCCGTAGCGCAGGCCAAGAGCCCTCAGCATCGCGAGGTGCTCGTCGGCAAGGGCGACACGCTTTCCACCCTGTTCGAGAAGGTCGGCCTACCTGCCACTACGGTTAATGAGGTCTTGGCCAGCGATAAACAAGCCAAGCAATTCACCCAGCTCAAACGCGGTCAAAAACTCGAATTCGAACTGACCCCAGATGGCCAGCTGAACAACCTGCACAGCAACCTCAGCGACCTGGAAAGCATCACCCTGACCAAGGGTGCCAAGGGTTTCGCGTTCAATCGCATCACCACCAAGCCAGTGATGCGCTCCGCCTACGTACATGGCGTCATCAACAGCTCGCTGTCGCAATCGGCCGCTCGTGCCGGCTTGTCCCACAGCATGACCATGGACATGGCCAGCGTGTTTGGCTACGACATCGACTTCGCCCAGGACATCCGCCAGGGTGACGAATTCGACGTGATCTACGAGCAGAAGGTCGCCAACGGCAAAGTGGTCGGCACCGGCAATATCCTCTCCGCGCGCTTTACCAACCGCGGCAAGACCTACACCGCCGTGCGCTACACCAACAAACAAGGCAACAGCAGTTACTACACCGCTGATGGCAACAGCATGCGCAAGGCCTTTATCCGCACACCTGTGGATTTCGCCCGCATCAGCTCGCGCTTCTCCATGGGACGCAAGCACCCCATCCTGAACAAAATCCGCGCCCACAAAGGCGTCGACTATGCAGCGCCGCGCGGCACGCCCATCAAGGCCGCAGGTGACGGCAAGGTACTGTTGGCCGGACGTCGCGGCGGTTACGGCAACACCGTGATCATCCAGCACGGCAACACCTACCGCACGCTGTATGGCCACATGCAAGGCTTCGCCAAGGGCGTACAGACCGGCGGCAACGTGAAGCAGGGCCAGGTGATCGGCTATATCGGCACGACCGGCTTGTCCACCGGCCCACACTTGCACTATGAATTTCAGGTCAATGGCGTACACGTCGACCCGCTGGGCCAGAAACTGCCGATGGCCGACCCGATCGCCAAGGCCGAACGCGCGCGTTTCATGCAACAAAGCCAACCGCTGATGGCACGCATGGATCAGGAGCGCTCCACCCTGCTGGCTTCGGCGAAGCGCTAAGGTATGCCGCTCTATATAGGCGTGATGTCAGGGACCAGCCTCGATGGCCTGGATATCGCCCTGATCGAACAAGAGGCGGCGATCAAGCTGATCGCCACTCACTACATCCCCATGCCAGACAGCTTGCGCGCGGAGCTGCTTGGCCTGTGCGCCAGCGGCCCGGATGAGATCGCCCGCTCGGCAATGGCCCAGCAGCACTGGGTGACACTCGCCGCCCAGGGCATCCATGCCCTGCTCGACCAGCACAACCTCAAGCCCCAGGACATTCGCGCGATCGGCAGCCATGGGCAGACTATCCGCCATGAACCGGCACGCGGCTTCACCGTACAGATCGGCAACCCTGCCTTGCTCACCGAATTGACCGGCATCACCGTGGTCAGCGACTTCCGCAGCCGCGACGTTGCTGCAGGTGGTCAGGGTGCGCCATTGGTACCGGCCTTTCATGAAGCACTGTTTGACGAACGCAGCGGGAATCGTGCGGTTTTGAACGTCGGAGGTTTCAGCAACCTCAGCTTGATCGAGACCGGAAAACCCGTAGCCGGCTTCGACTGCGGCCCGGGCAATGTCTTGCTGGATGCCTGGATTCATCAACAGCGCGGCGAACACTTTGATCGCGAGGGTCAATGGGCCGCCAGCGGCAAAGTCGAACCTCAGTTGCTCAACGCGCTGCTCAGTGACCCTTTTTTCTTGACCAAAGGCCCGAAAAGCACCGGGCGCGAAGTGTTCAACCTGGGATGGCTGCAACAACACCTGGCGCGCCTACCCGCCTTCGCCCCCCAGGACATCCAGGCCACGCTGCTGGAACTGACGGCCCTGACCATCGTCGAGGCCCTGCAAACCGCCCAACCCCAGACAAACACCCTGCTTGTCTGCGGCGGCGGCGCGCATAACCGCACGCTGATGAAGCGCCTGGCCACGCTATTGCCATCGACCCAGGTCAGCAGCACCGCTACCTGCGGCGTAGACCCCGATTGGGTCGAAGCCATGGCCTTCGCCTGGCTGGCCCATTGCTGCCTCGAAGGCATCGCCGCCAACCGCCCCAGCGTCACTGGCGCACGCGGGCTACGGGTGCTGGGCGCGATCTACCCCGCCTGACTGCCCGCCAGAACCCGCAGACAGCAAAACGCCGCTTGGCCGATCAAAGCCAAGCGGCGTTTTTGTATCCGTTACCGATCAGATCGAGAACGAAGACCCGCAACCACACGTAGTCGTGGCATTAGGGTTCTTGATCACGAAACGCGAACCCTCCAGACCTTCCTGGTAATCCACCTCGGCGCCTGCCAGGTATTGGAAACTCATGGGGTCCACAACCAGGCTCACGCCCTCGCGCTCGACGATGGTGTCGTCATCGGCCACTTCTTCATCGAAGGTAAAACCGTACTGAAACCCTGAACAACCGCCGCCCGTAACAAATACGCGCAGCTTCAAGCGATCATTACCCTCTTCATCGACCAGGCTCTTCACCTTGTGCGCAGCACCGTGGGTGAATTGCAAAGCCGTGGGGGTGAAGGACTCAACGCTCATGCTGATAATCTCCCGGCGTACCGCCGCCATATGCGTAATGGTCGGTATTATCCGCTTCTCCTAGAAAAGCGGTCAACTATTGTTACGGTATATCAATCTGCGCAGCCGCCATTAAAAACACAAAAGGCCCGATCGACGGGCCTTCTGCTTGGCGACATGACAGCCTTACGGCAGCATGCCTGCGTGGGACAAGCCCAGCTTCTCATCCAGGCCGAACAGGATGTTCATGTTCTGCACCGCCTGGCCCGAAGCGCCCTTGACCAGATTGTCGATCACCGACAGCACCACCACCAGATCACCGTCCTGCGGCCGATGCACGGCAATCCGGCACACGTTGGCGCCGCGCACACTGCGGGTTTCCGGATGGCTGCCGGCCGGCATCACATCGACGAACGGCTCGTTGGCGTAACGCTTTTCAAACAGCGCCTGCAAATCCACCGAGCGATCCACCACCGTTGCATACAGTGTCGAGTGAATGCCACGGATCATCGGAGTCAGGTGCGGCACGAAGGTCAGCCCCACATCCTTACCGGCGGCGCGACGCAGCCCCTGGCGGATTTCCGGCAGATGACGATGCCCTTTTACCGCGTAGGCCTTCATGCTTTCCGACGTCTCGGAGTACAGCGACCCCACCGCCGCCCCACGCCCGGCGCCGCTGACGCCCGACTTGCAGTCGGCAATCAAGCGCGAAACGTCGGCCAGCCCGGCTTCGAGCAATGGCAGGAAGCCCAACTGCGTCGCGGTCGGATAGCAACCCGGCACGGCGATCAGGCGCGCTTGCTTGATCTGCTCACGATTGACTTCCGGCAGGCCGTACACCGCCTCTTCCAACAGCTGCGGCGCGCCGTGTGGCTGGCCGTACCATTTGGCCCACTCGTCGGCATCCTGCAGGCGGAAGTCCGCCGACAGATCGATGACCTTGGTGCCCGCGGCCAGCAACTCGCCGGCCAGCGCATGGGCCACGCCGTGGGGGGTGGCAAAGAACACCACGTCACAGGCACCGAGGGTCTTGATGTCCGGCACGCTGAACGCCAGGCCGTCGTAATGGCCTCGCAGGTTCGGGTACATATCGGCCACAGCCAGGCCGGCCTCGGATCGGGAAGTGATGACCACCACCTCAGCTTGCGGATGCTGAGCCAACAGACGCAGCAATTCGACACCGGTGTAACCCGTGCCGCCGACGATACCGACCTTGACCATAAACCTGCCCTCAAAGAACCCACTGGAAAGCCGTCGATAATAGGGGCCGCATTGTCCTGCGACAACCGCCAAGGTGACGTAAGGACGCATGAGCCACTACTATCTTCAGTTACCGTGAACCTGGGAATAACTAAAAATGCTTTATCTATGGGTCAAAGCCTTCCATATCGTCAGCATCGTGTGCTGGTTTGCCGGGCTGTTCTACCTGCCGCGCCTGTTCGTCTACCACGCCCAAAGCGAAGACACCGTCAGCAAGGAACGCTTCAGCGTCATGGAGCGCAAGCTGTATCGCGGCATCATGGGCCCGTCGATGCTTGCCACGCTGGTCTTCGGCATCTGGATGATCGCCCTCAACCCCGGCCTCTTCCATATGGGCGCCTGGCTCCACGTCAAGCTGACCCTGGTCGTTCTGCTGATCGGTTACCACCACATGTGCGGCGCACAGGTAAAACGCTTCGCCCGTGGCGAAAACACCCGCAGCCATGTCTTTTATCGCTGGTTCAATGAATTCCCGGTTCTGATATTGCTGGCTATCGTAATTCTGGTCGTGGTCAAACCGTTCTAACGTCAATGCCTCGGGGTACCTCCAATGTCGCTGCCCGCTTTGCTTGAACAACGTCTGCGCCTGCCCGTCGTGGCCGCGCCGATGTTCCTGATTTCCAATCCGCAACTGGTTCTGGCGTGCTGCCGC
This sequence comes from Pseudomonas sp. PSPC2-3, assembly GCF_049898265.1. NCBI lineage: Bacteria > Pseudomonadati > Pseudomonadota > Gammaproteobacteria > Pseudomonadales > Pseudomonadaceae > Pseudomonas > Pseudomonas sp. PSPC2-3. Next base: position 6,658 of record NZ_JAFCXJ010000001.1, read on the forward strand.
AATGGCGTGGTCGGAAGTTTCCCGGCACTGAACCAGCGCGAAAGCAGTGGCTTCAAGGCCTGGCTGGAGGAAATCGAAGCGGGCCTGGCGCAGTTGAGCAACCCTGCGCCCTACGCCGTCAACCTCATCGTCCACCACAGCAACCCACGGTTGGAGGCAGACCTGGCGATCTGCGTCGAGCACAAGGTGCCGATCGTCATCACCAGCCTCGGCGCGGTGAAGGCGTTGGTCGATGCGGTACACAGCTACGGCGGCCTGGTCTTCCATGACGTCACCACTCGACGTCACGCCGAGAAAGCCGCCGAAGCCGGGGTGGACGGCCTGATCGCCGTGGCCGCCGGCGCCGGTGGCCATGCCGGCACCTGGAGCCCGTTCGCGTTGATCGCCGAGATTCGCCAGTTCTTCGACAAAACCCTGCTGCTGGCCGGCTGCCTCAACCACGGGCACGAGATCCTGGCCGCCCAGTTGCTGGGCGCGGACCTGGCGTATCTGGGCACGCGGTTTATCGCCACCGCCGAAAGCCACGCGCCGGATGCGTATAAAGAGATGCTGCTCACATCAGGCGCCGTCGACATCGTGCACACTGCCGCAGTCTCCGGCGTGCCCGCGAGCTTCATGCGCCAGAGCCTGGCAAACGCCGGTTTCGACCTGGCCGCCCTGCAAGGCAAAGGCGAAGTCAATTTCGGCGCCAAGCTCAAGCCGTTGAACGACGAGGCCAAGGCCTGGAAGACCGTATGGTCTGCCGGTCAGGGCGTCGGTGAGATCGATGATTTGCCCGGCGTCGATGAACTCGTTGCGCGCCTGGATGCCGAATACCGCGAAGCCCGCGAGAAGGCGGCACAGTTGCGCTGGCCGCGCTGATACACTTGCCGGACCCGCTCATTGAAGCGGGCCTGCCCCCCTCCCCTGTAACATGACAAGGATGCCCGCATGAGCGACAACCGTTTCAAGATTGTGTTTGATGGAGCCCTGCTCCCGGGTGTCGAAAGCACCACCGCTAAACTGAATCTCGCCGAATTGTTCAAAAGCAACGTTGAGGCCATCGAGAAGCTCTTTACCGGTCGCCCCGTCGCCCTCAAGCGCGACCTCGCGCGCCCCGATGCCGAAACCTACCTCACCGCGCTGAAGAACGCCGGGATCGACGCGCGTATCGAAGCCGAACAGCCCGTGGCCTTCAGCCTTGACGAAACCCACGAGACCGAGCCCTCTGCCCGCCCTGCCGCCTCCCCGTATGCACCACCGCGTGCCGCAGTGGGTGACGATTTGCCGGAGTACGCCGAGCTCAAGATCTTCACGATCCATGGCCGCATCGGTCGCCTGCGCTACCTGGCCTGGACGCTGGTACTCACCGTCGCGATGCTCGTCGCCTCGGGCATCCTCGCCACTGCCGGCTTCGCCGTGGCGACCGCTTCGCCGACGGCGGGCATCATCCTGGGCTCGCTGCTGGGTTTCGCGCTGTTCGTGGCGATTGTCTGGGTCAGCGTGCAAATCGGCGTGCAGCGTCTGCACGACCTGGGCTGGTCCGGCTGGCTGTACCTGCTGAACCTGGTGCCGCTGGTGAACAGCATTTTCCCGCTGCTGCTGCTGGTGTTGCCAGGTAACACCGGCGCCAACCAGTACGGTGCGCCGCCACCGCGCAACTCCACGGCAGTGAAAGTCCTGGCCTCCCTGTGGCTGGCATTTATTCCGTTGATGCTCATCATCTTGATGGCCTTGGGGATGAACGGCTACCTGGACCAACTCGAAAGCAACGTGGACAGCAGCTACGAAAGCAGCTCCATCACCTCCGATGAAGACGCCGATCAAAGCGTGATCGTCAATGAAGAAGACGTGCAAAGTGCTGACGACGCGGCCGAACCTGTAGACTCTCCAGAACAGTGAAAAAACGCCCGCCGCCTGTGATGCCTCTGTCACAGGTCCGGCGGCGTTGCGATGGAGAAAGGCATGACCCGTTACGCTCTGATCACCGGTGCCTCCAGCGGCATCGGCCTGGCCTTGGCCGAAGCACTGGCCCGGCGCGGCCGCAGCTTGATTCTGGTGGCCCGCCAGCGTGATCAGTTGGAAAGCATTGCAATCGAATTGACGCAACGCTTCGGCGTCGAGGTGCTGTTCCGCGCCTGCGACCTGGGTGAGCCGCTGCGTTTGTCCGGGTTCCTGTTGGAGCTTGAGGAAGGCGAGCGGCAGATCGACTTGCTGGTCAACTGCGCTGGCATGGGCACCAGCGGGCCGTTCCTGGCCCAGGACTGGATGACCGAGCAGGACCTGATCGAAGTCAACATCCTCGCCCTGACCCGTATGTGTCACGCCCTCGGCAATGCCATGGCCCTGCATGGCGGCGGGCAGATCCTCAACGTCGCCTCGATCGCCGCATTCCAGCCCGGCCCGTGGATGAGCAGTTACTACGCCAGCAAAGCCTATGTATTGCACTTCTCCGAAGGTCTGCGCGAAGAATTGAAAACCTGCGGCATCAAGGTCTCGGTGCTGTGCCCCGGCCCGACGCGCACGGCCTTCTTTGGCACGGCGCAAATGGACACCGCCAAGCTCGAGCGCAGCGCGCACTTGATGAGCCCGGAAGAAGTGGCGCTCTACACCGTGCGCGCCCTGGAAAAAAACCAAGCCATCATCATCCCCGGCCGCCGCAATCGCTGGCTCACCTTCAGTCCGCGCTTGAGCCCACGCTGGCTGACCCGCAAGCTCGCCGGCGCGATCAACAAGGCCTATTGCCCGCGCTGAAGGCCTGAGTACACTCACCCTGCACATTCACCATGGAGAAACAGCTTTGGATACTCTGTTCACCAAGATCATCAACAGAGAAATACCCGCGAAGATCATCTATGAAGATGATCAGGTCCTCGCCTTCCACGATATCGCCCCACAAGCGCCGGTACATTTTCTGGTTATCCCGAAAAAACCGATCCGCACCCTGAACGATCTGACCGAAAGCGACAAAACCCTGGCTGGGCACATCCTGTTCACCGCTCAGCGCCTGGCCCTGGAACAGGGCTGCGAGAAGGGCTTTCGTGTGGTGATGAACTGCAATGAAGACGGTGGACAGACCGTTTACCATATCCACATGCATGTGCTGGGTCAGCGCCAGATGAACTGGCCGCCGGGCTGATACGCCTGACACACGGGTCGCCGGCCTCCCGCATGCGACCCCATGCCCTTGACTCAACGCAAACGCTTCGCCCTCTCTTGCGGTAAACTGGCCGCCGAGATTCTTCCCGGAGGTCAGCATGACTACCCAACGTCACTACTCGCCGATTGACCGTCTGTTGTTGCAAGCCGACACGGCCATACGCACGCTGCTGCCATTCAGCGGCCAGCCGTATCGCCCGTCGCCCGCCATCGTGCAGCCCGATGCACAGATGAACGAGACCGACACCCGCCACGTCGCCGGCCTGATGCGTATCAACCATACCGGCGAAGTCTGTGCCCAGGCGCTGTACCAGGGCCAGGCGCTGACCGCCAAGCTGCCGCAAGTGCGCGCAGCCATGGAGCATGCCGCCGAGGAAGAAATCGACCACCTGGCCTGGTGCGAGCAACGCATTCGCCAATTGGGCAGCCATCCCAGCGTGCTGAACCCGCTGTTCTACGGCCTGTCGTTTGGGATTGGCGCCGCAGCCGGCTTGATCAGCGACAAAGTCAGCCTGGGGTTTGTCGCAGCCACGGAACAGCAAGTATGCAAGCACCTGGATGAGCACCTGGAACAGTTACCGACCGAAGACGAAAAGTCCCGGGCGATTCTTGAACAGATGCGTATCGACGAAGAACACCACGCAGAAAGCGCACTGGACGCCGGTGGTTTCCGCTTCCCGGCGCCGGTGAGGTTTGGCATGAGCCTGATGGCCAAGGTCATGACCAAAAGCACCTACCGCATCTAACCTGCAAAAAAGGGCGCTATCAAAGCGCCCTGTCTTTATTGCCGACGAATCCCTGGATCAGCCCAACTCAATGATTTCGTAATCATGGGTAATGGCGACACCGGCCGCGCCCAGCATGATCGATGCCGAGCAATACTTCTCGGCCGACAGCTCGATGGCACGTTTGACCTGGGCTTCTTTCAGCGCCCGGCCCTTGACCACGAAATGCATATGGATCTTGGTGAACACTTTGGGATCTTCAGTCGCACGCTCGGCTTCGAGGAAGGCTTCGCAGCTTTCCACGGCCTGGCGGGACTTTTTCAGAATGCTGACCACGTCGAAATTGCTGCAACCGCCTACACCAAGCAGGAGCATTTCCATCGGGCGTACGCCCAGGTTGCGGCCACCGGCTTCCGGCGGACCGTCCATGACCACGACATGGCCACTGCCCGACTCACCGAGGAACATGGCTTCGCCCGCCCATTGGATGCGTGCCTTCATCGCCCAGACTCCACTGCTAAAAAAGGGTCGCCAGCTTAGCACACGACCCGCGGCCGGCAGCTTTTGCGCGTAAAGCCATCAATCGCCACAGTTACCCGGTAAATTGGCTAATCGAGTCACAATGTGTCTGGTAAGCTGGCGCCAAATGAATGGCGCATTGCCATCCTTTGTACAACGTGTATCAATGCAGATACAGCTGGATAAAAACAATTCCAACCACCCTGTGCAGTCTTTTTCGGGATACAACCATGGTTGCTTTTACTCCCATACCCAAGATCAAGAATCTCGACAGACTGCTGACGCATTGCCAGAGTCGTCGTTACCCGGCCAAGCACAACATCATCTGCGCAGGCGAACGCTCCGAAACACTGTTCTTCATTATCAAGGGCTCGGTCACCATCCTGATCGAGGATGAAGACGGCCGCGAGATGATCATTGCCTACCTCAATACCGGCGATTTCTTCGGCGAACTGGGGTTATTTGAACAAGCCGGCAAAGAACAGGAGCGCAGTGCCTGGGTGCGGACCAAAATCGAGAGCGAAGTGGCCGAGATCAGTTACACGAAGTTTCGTGAACTGACCCAGCACGATCCCGACATCCTCTATGCACTGAGCGGCCAGATTGCCCAGCGCCTGCGGGACACCACGCGCAAAGTCGGCGACCTGGCATTCTTTGATGTCACCGGCCGTGTGGCCCGCTGCCTGTTGGAGCTGTGCAAGCAGCCCGACGCGATGACTCACCCCGATGGCATGCAGATCAAAGTCACGCGTCAGGAGATCGGGCGCATTGTCGGTTGTTCACGGGAGATGGTCGGTCGCGTGCTCAAGGATCTGGAAGAACGCAACCTGGTAGACGTCAAAGGCAAGACGATGGTGGTGTTCGGCACCCGTTAAACCGGCAGGAAGCTGGCCAGCATCTGCCGGTACAACGCATCCAGCCGACTGAGCGCGTCCGGTGCGGGGAAAGCTTCGTGCAGGGCGATATGGCTGTCGGCGCGAACGCGCTGTTCCAGGCCGCAGGCTTGATTGAAGCGATTGACCGCCGCGATCAGTTCTTCGCGATCGTTGTCCAGCAACAAGGCTCCGTGTACCAGCCCCACCGGACGGCCACCACTTTGGCGCCAGCGCTGGGCGGTGCCGACCATTTTGCGGCCATTGAGGTTGACGTTGTAGCGGCCGTCGCAGAACGCGCCGTCGATTTCGCCGACGGAAGCATCGCCGCCCAGTTCGATCAGCAAGTCACAGATCGGCTGGCACAAACGCAGGTAGCCGGTTTCGATGCGCCCCTGGTCGCCTTCGCTGCGCGGCGGTGCGTAGACCAGGGCGATATTGACCGTGGCGTTTGATTGCGGCACCGGCTCGCCGCCGGTTTCGCGTAACAGCACCGGCCAGCCCGCCGCGGCTGACACTTGGCTGGCCACGTCAAACCCCGGCAGTCGGCTCAAGCGCCGCGGCATCACCAATGCCTGATCACTGGGCTGCCAGAACAGCAGGCCAAACGCCTGCTCCCCTGCACAAACAGCCGCCAGCAGGTTTTGCTCGGCAGCAAGCCCGGCTTCGACGCTCATCGACACTGGCTGGATCATCGAACACCTACCTCGCTGAATAAACACAAAACCCAATGTGAATGTGGGAGGGGGCTTGCCCCCGATGGCGGAGTGTCAGTCAGTACATCTATCAACTGATACACCGCCATCGGGGGCAAGTCGAACCGTCGCACCGCCCCTCCCACATGTTGACCGCACTTCAAATACTGACCGCGGTTTGATCAATCCAGGGTCGAACCGCTGACTGCCACACCACGCTCCGGGAAGAACAGGCGTTGCAGTTCGGCGCCCGGGTTCTCGGCGCGCATGAAGGTCTCGCCCACCAGAAACGAATACACGTCGCTGATTTCCATCAGCTCCACGTCGGCGCGGTTAACGATGCCGCTTTCGGTAATCACCAGGCGGTCGCGCGGGATAAGCGGCAGCAGGTCGAGGGTGTTTTCCAGGCTGACTTCGAAGGTGTGCAGGTTGCGGTTGTTGACCCCCACCAGCGGTGTGTCGAGGGTTTTCAGCGCACGTTCCAGCTCATCGCCGTCGTGGACTTCCACCAGCACGTCGAGGCCGACGCTTTTGGCCACGGCCGCCAGCTCGGCCATCTTCACGTCATCCAGCGCGGAGACGATCAGCAGCACACAGTCGGCGCCCAGGGCACGGGCTTCAACGATCTGGTATGGATCGATCATGAAGTCCTTGCGGATCACCGGCAACTTGCACGCGGCGCGGGCCTGTTGCAGGAACAGGTCGGAACCCTGGAAGAAATCGACATCAGTCAGCACGGAGAGGCAAGTCGCCCCGCCTCTCTCATAGCTGACGGCGATGTCGGCCGGTACGAAGTTTTCGCGGATCACGCCTTTGCTTGGCGAGGCCTTCTTGATTTCAGCGATGACAGCCGGCTGCTTGAGCTTGGCCTGGGCGATCAAGGCCTTGGCGAAGCCACGCGGCGCATCGGCGATTTTCGCCTGGCTTTCCAGCTCGGCCAGGCTCACGCGGGCACGGCGTTCCGCGACTTCTTCGGCTTTGCGGGCCAGGATCTTTTCCAGAACGGTCGGCACACTCATCCTTCATTCTCCATCTTGAACACCGCAGTAAAGGCCCCCAGTTCTTCGAGCTTCTCGCGGGCAAGGCCGGTGTGCAATGCATCATGCGCGAGGGCCACGCCTTCGTTAAGACTATAGGCGTGATCGGCGGCATAAAGCGCGGCACCGGCATTGAGCACAATCATTTCGGCGGCTTTCTGGCCGTTTTCGGTCTTGCGACGCCCCAAGGCGTCCTGAATCAGCGCCAGGGAGTCCGCCGGGCTTTCCACTGCCAGGCCGTGCAGGCTCTGGCTCTTCATGCCGAGATCTTCAGGCTCGACCCAATATTCGGTGATCTGATCATTCTTCAGCTCCGCCACAAAGGTCGGCGCCGCCAGGCTGAATTCGTCCAGGCCATCTTTGGAATGCACCACCAGCACATGCTTGCTGCCCAGGCGCTGCAACACTTCGGCCAACGGCCGGCACAACGCCTGGCTGAACACGCCGACCACCTGATGCTTCACACCGGCCGGATTCGTAAGCGGGCCGAGCATGTTGAACAGGGTGCGCAGGCCGAGATCCTTGCGCGGGCCGGCGGCGTGTTTCATCGCGCCGTGGTGGGACTGCGCAAACATGAAGCCGATGCCCACGTTGTCGATGCAGCGCGCCACTTGTACGGGGGTCAGGTTCAGGTAGATCCCGGCCGCTTCGAGCAGATCCGCGCTGCCGCTTTTGCCGGACACCGCTCGGTTGCCGTGTTTGGCCACGGTGCAACCCGCTGCCGCGACCACGAAGGAGGCCGCCGTGGACACGTTGAAAATATTCGCACCGTCGCCGCCGGTGCCGACCACGTCGACCACGCCGTCGAGGGTCTTGAGCTCGACCTTGTCTGCCAGCTCGCGCATCACCGACACGGCGCCGACGATTTCGTCGATGCTCTCGCTCTTCATACGCATCGCCATCATGAACGCGCCGATCTGCGCGTCGGTGCATTGACCGGTCATGATCTCACGCATCACATCGCTCATTTCCGCGGTGCTCAGGTCCAGATGGCCGACGATACGGCTCAGGGCAGTCTTGATATCCATGAAAAGTCCTTAGCGCGTGCCGCCGCTCTGCTTGAGAAAGTTGGCGAACAGCTCGTAGCCCTGCTCGGTCAGGATCGACTCGGGGTGAAACTGCACCCCTTCGATGTTCAGTGTCTTGTGGCGCAAGCCCATGATCTCGTCGACCGAGCCGTCTTCCAGCTGGGTCCAGGCGGTCAATTCCAGGCAGTCGGGCAGGGTTTCGCGCTTGACCACCAGCGAATGGTAGCGCGTCACGGTGACCGGCAGGTTGAGGCCTTCGAACACACCAAGGTTGTTATGGAACACCGGGCTGGTCTTGCCGTGCATCACTTGGCGCGCCCGCACCACCTCACCGCCAAACGCCTGGCCGATGGACTGGTGGCCCAGGCACACGCCGAGGATCGGCAGCTTGCCGGCGAAGTATTTGATCGCCTCCAGGGAGATGCCCGCCTCGGTCGGCGTGCAGGGCCCCGGCGAAACCACAATGCGCTCCGGGTTCAGGGCGGCGATTTCGGCGACGGTCAGTTCGTCGTTGCGCACCACCTTGACCTCGGCACCGAGTTCGCCCAGGTACTGCACAACGTTGTAGGTAAAGGAGTCGTAGTTATCAATCATCAGCAACATGGGGGAAACCTCAAGAATTCTTAGCCCTGGGGGGTCTGTTCAGCCAACGCCACTGCACGGAACATGGCGCGGCGCTTGTTCAGGGTTTCTTCCCATTCGAGGGCCGGCACCGAGTCGGCGACGATCCCGCCACCGGCCTGCACATGCAGTTCCCCGTCCTTGATCACCGCCGTGCGAATCGCAATGGCGGTGTCCATGTTGCCGTTCCAGGCGAAATACCCCACGGCGCCGCCGTAGACACCGCGCTTGACCGGCTCGAGCTCGTCGATGATCTCCATCGCGCGAATCTTCGGCGCGCCCGACAAGGTGCCCGCCGGCAGAATCGCCCGCAGCGCGTCCATCGCGGTCAGGCCGGCCTTCAATTCGCCGGTGACGTTGGAGACGATGTGCATCACGTTGGAGTAGCGCTCGATGACCATCTTCTCCGTCAACTTCACCGAACCGATTTCCGAGACGCGCCCGGTGTCATTGCGGCCCAGGTCGATCAGCATGAGGTGCTCGGCGATTTCCTTGTCGTCGCTGAGCAGCTCTTCTTCGAGCGCCAGGTCCGCTTCCTCGGTCGCGCCACGCGGGCGGGTACCGGCGATCGGGCGCACGGTGATCAGGTTGTCTTCGACGCGCACCAGCACTTCCGGCGAACTGCCGACGACGTGGAAGTCGCCGAAGTTGAAGAAGTACATGTACGGCGTCGGGTTGAAGCAACGCAGCGCGCGGTACAGGTCGATCGGCGCGGCCTTGAAGTCGATGGACATGCGTTGCGACGGCACCACCTGCATGCAGTCGCCGGCGAGGATGTATTCCTTGATGGTATCGACCGCCCGCTCGTAGTCATCCTGGGTAAAGCTGGAGCGGAACACCGGGTCGGCCGCCGGCGGACGGCGCAAATCCAGGCCGCGACGCGGGGTGATCGGCTGGCGCAGTTTTTCCAGCAGGGCTTCGAGGCTGGCCAGGCCTTGCTCGAACGCATCGCTCTGGGAGGGGTCGGCCAGCACGATTGCATGCATCTTGCCGGCGAGGTTGTCGAACACCACCACGGCGTCGGAGACCATCAGCAGAATGTCCGGAACGCCCAATGGATCGGGGTTCGGGCATTTACCCAGGCGTTTTTCCACATAACGCACGCAGTCGTAGCCGAAATACCCGACCAGGCCGCCGTTGAAACGCGGCAGCCCAGGGATGGTCGGCACGTTGTAGCGCGCCTTGAAGGTTTCGACGAAGGCCAGTGGGTCTTCGACGTCATGGCTTTCGATCTCGACGCCGTCATGGGTGATGCTGACGTGATGGTCGTACACGCGCATGACGGTGCGGCACGGCAGGCCGATGATCGAGTAACGGCCCCACTTCTCGCCGCCCTGTACCGATTCAAGCAGGTAGGAGTTTGGCGCGTCGGCCAGCTTCAGGTAGATCGACAGCGGCGTGTCGAAGTCGGCCAGGGTTTCGCAGGCCAGAGGGATACGGTTGTAGCCGGCAGCGGCCAAGCGCAGGAATTCTTCGCGGATCATGAGGTGCCTCGTGGCATGAGGGTCTAACGGTCAGGTGTGCAAACGTGCCGCAGCGCGGCCAGGATTCAGTCAGGCGCGCCAACGCCAGCGGGCCAGGGCCTTGATAACTTTCATCCAGAGTTTGCGAGTGACTACCACGATGGTATTTCCAGAAGGGGATGGATCGGTGTCGGCCAACGTTATCTCAGCGCCCGCTCCCAAGCAACCGGGGATTAGTCGGCGCAGGTCATCAATTACCAGCGCGGGCGACTCTTCGGCGATCGGCCGACCGTGGTTATAGCCGTAACTCAAGGCCACGCACTGCACGCCCGCCGCCTTGGCCGCCAGCACATCGCTGCGCGAATCGCCGACAAACAACGACTGGGACGCCGGGATATTGGCCATTTTCATCACGAAAAACAGCGCCGCCGGGTCGGGTTTCTTCTGCGGCAAGGTATCGCCACCGATGATCCAGCGGAAATAACGACCGATTTTCATCTGGTCCAGCAACGGCGCGACGAAGCGCTCCGGCTTGTTGGTGATCAGGGCCATTTCCACGCCCTGCTTGCTCAGCCATTTGAGGGTGTCGCGCACGCCGGGGTACACCACGGTCAGTTCGTGGTGGTCTTCATAGGCGAGGTTGAACAATTCCAGGGCGTGTTCGGCCTCGACATCATCGACCCCCTCGGCCTCGATGTGGTTGGCCAGCGCCCGGCGTACCAGTACTTGCGCGCCGTTGCCGACCCATTTGCGCACCGACTCGATGCCGACCGGCTTGCGCCCCAGCTTGAGCAGCATCTCGTCCACCGCCGCCGCCAGGTCCGGCACCGAGTCGATCAACGTACCGTCCAGATCGAACATCACCAGCCGTGGCAGTTTGCCGGGGAACAGCCGCTCGAAGCCGCTCATGGACGCGCCAGCGCCAGTTCCGCACGCATCTTGGCGATGACGTCCTGGTAGTTCGGCGCATTGAAGATCGCCGAGCCGGCGACAAAGGTGTCGGCGCCGGCGGCAGCGATTTCGCGGATATTGTTGACGTTGACCCCGCCGTCGATTTCCAGGCGGATCTCACGCCCCGAGGCATCGATCAGCGCACGGGCTTCGCGCAGCTTGTCGAGGGTGCCGGGGATGAACTTCTGCCCGCCGAAACCTGGGTTGACGCTCATCAGCAGCACCATGTCGACTTTGTCCATCACGTACTTGAGCACGTCTAGCGGGGTGGCCGGGTTGAACACCAGGCCCGCCTTGCAGCCGCCTTCGCGGATCAGTTGCAGGGTGCGGTCGACGTGCAGCGAGGCTTCCGGGTGGAAGGTGATGTAAGTCGCGCCCGCTTCAATGAAGTCCCCGACGATGCGGTCTACCGGGCTGACCATCAGGTGCGCGTCGATCGGCGCGGTGACACCGTACTTGCGCAACGCCGCGCAAACCATCGGGCCGATGGTCAGGTTGGGGACGTAGTGGTTGTCCATGACATCGAAGTGGACGAAGTCGGCACCGGCGGCCAACACGTTGTCCACTTCCTCACCCAGACGGGCGAAGTCGGCGGAGAGAATCGATGGAGCGATAACGAAGGGCTGCATGACGCACCTTTTTTGAGCTAAATCACAATGGCGCGCATTGTATACCTCATGCTTTGCCCAGCGCACCGTGACCTAACTCAACGGCTAGTACGCCGCCCGATAGATTTTCTCGATATCGGCGGCGCTGAGTTGGCGCGGATTGTTGCACATCAGGCGCTCGATGCCCGCCGCTTCCACGGCCATGGCCGCGAGGGCGTCTTCGGGGATACCGAAGCTGCGCAGGCCCGATGGGATCTCCACCGCGGCGCACAGTCGCGTCATCGCCTCGACCGCCTGGTCGGCGGCTTCATTGACGCTCAGGCCGGTGACATTCACGCCCATGGCCTGGGCAATGTCCTGCATGCGTTCGACACACGCCAGCTTGTTCCAGTGCATGACATACGGCAGCAACAGCGCATTGCTCACGCCATGGGCGATATTGAAGCGCCCGCCCAGCGGATACGCCAACGCATGCACCGCGCCGACCCCGGCGTTACCGAACGCCATCCCGGCCATCAGGCTGGCGGTGGCCATGTCGTCGCGGGCCTGCAGGTTGGCCGGGTTGGCGTAAGCCTTGGGCAACGCCTTGGCAATCAGCTTGATCGCGCCGATGGCCAAGGCATCGGTGATCGGCGAGGCGTTCAGCGACAGGTAGGACTCAATGGCATGCACCAGCGCATCCACGCCACTGGCGGCGGTGACGCTGCGCGGGCAGGTCAGGGTCATCTGCGGGCTGATGAGCGCGACGTCCGGCAGCAGGAAGTCACTGACGATGCCCTTTTTCAGTTGCGCGGCCTTGTCGGAGAGGATCGCGACGTTGGTCACTTCCGAGCCGGTGCCGGCCGTCGTGGGAATGGCGATCAGCGGCGGGCCCTTGCGCGGCACCTGATCGACACCGAACAGGTCCGCCAGCGCGCCGTGGTATCCGGCATAGGCCGCCACGCTCTTGGCGATATCGATCGCACTGCCGCCGCCCAGGCCGATCAGGCCGTCATGCCCGCCTTCGCGGTAGGCGCGCATGCAGTCTTCGACAATGGCGATTTCCGGGTCGGGCAGCACCCGGTCGAAGATCTCGTAGGAGCGCTCGCCCAAATGCGCCAGCGCCAGCGCCACGGTGCCGGACTTGACCAGCGTGGCATCGGTGACGATCAGCGGGTTGTCGACATCCAGCCGCGTCAACTCTGCGGCCAATTGCTCGATGGCGCCGGCGCCAGTCAACAGTTTGTGGGCGATCTTGAATGAGGAAGTACTCATGTGCGCGGCCTCTTGTCGATTGTGGGCTGGCACAAGAGTAGCTGACGGAGATCGGTTGTCTTCCATTCAACAGCTGAATGGTCACAGAACCGATTGTGGGAGGGGGCTTGCCCCCTCCCACATTTAGACCTGGGCGGTGCGCAACTTCTCGCTACGGCCGCGCAGCCATTCCAGGGTCAGCAGCAGCAACACCGAGAAAGCAATCAGCAAGGTCGCCGCGGCGGCAATCGTCGGGCTGAGGTTTTCGCGGATACCGCTGAACATCTGGCGCGGCAGGGTCGCTTGCTCGGGGCCGGCGAGGAACAGCGTCACCACCACTTCGTCGAACGAGGTGGCAAACGCGAACAGCGCCCCGGAAATCACCCCCGGCGCGATCAGCGGCAAGGTCACCCGGCGAAACGCGGTCAACGGCGATGCCCCCAGGCTGGCCGCTGCCCGCACCAGGTTATGGTTGAAACCCTGCAAGGTCGCGGACACCGTGATGATCACAAACGGCACGCCCAACACGGCGTGGACCACGATCAGCGAGAAGAAACTGTTACCCAGCCCCAGCGGCGCGAAGAACAGGTAACTGGCCACGCCGATGATCACCACCGGCACCACCATCGGCGAAATCACCAGGGCCATCACCAGCGCCTTGCCGGGAAAATGCCCACGGGTCAGGCCGATCGCCGCCAATGTGCCGAACACCATGGCCAGCACGGTGGCCGCCGGGGCGACGATGACGCTGTTCTTCAGCGCCCGCATCCATTCGGCCGAGGCGAAGAAGTCCTGGTACCAGTGCAGCGAGAAGCCTTGCAGCGGGTACACCAGGAAGCTGCCGCTGTTGAACGACAGCGGGATGATCACCAGCACAGGCAGAATCAGGAACAGCAGGATCAAGCCGCAGAGGATCCGCAAGCTGTAGAACCACACCCGCTCCACGGGCGACATATAAGGGCTCAGCATCGCAAGGTCTCCTTAGCTCAGGCGCAGGCGGCTGGCGCCCACCAGCCGGTTGTAGATCAGGTACAGCAGCACGGTGGCCAGCAGCAGCAAGCCGCCCAACGCGGTCGCCATGCCCCAGTTGATGCTGGTGTTGGTGTAGAAGGCCACGAAGTAGCTGACCATCTGGTCGTTCGGGCTGCCCAGCAAGGCCGGGGTGATGTAGTAACCAATCGCCAGGATGAACACCAGCAGGCAGCCTGCGCCCACACCGGCGTAGGTTTGCGGGAAGTACACGCGCCAGAAGCTGGCGAATGGGTGACAGCCCAGGGAAATCGCGGCGCGCATGTAGGTCGGCGAGATGCCTTTCATCACGCTGTAGATCGGCAGAATCATGAACGGCAGCAGGATATGCACCATGGAGATGTAGACCCCGGTGCGGTTGAACACCAGCTCCAGCGGCTTATCGATCAGGCCCATGCCCATCAGCGCGCTGTTGATCAGGCCACCGGACTGCAGCAGCACGATCCACGCCGCCACGCGCACCAGGATCGAGGTCCAGAACGGCAGCAGCACCAGAATCATCAGCAGGTTGCTTTGCCGTGCCGGCAGGTTCGCCAGCAGGTAGGCCAGCGGATAGGCCAACAGCAGGCAGACAAAAGTGATCACCAGACCCATCCAGAAGGTGCGGGCGAAGATGTCCAGGTAGATCGCCTGGTCCGGCGTGGCCGGGGCCACTTCGCCGAGGTCGTCGATACGGTGATCGACGGCCGCCAGCAGATAGTACGGCGTCAGGCTGCTGGTATTGCGCCGGATCGCCTGCCAGTACGCCGGGTCGCCCCAGCGTTCGTCGAGGGTTTCCAACGCTTCTTTATAAGAGGCCGGCGCTTCGGTAAACGGCAGCGCCCGCGCGGTTTTGGTCAGCAGGCTGCGATAGCCGGCCAGTTCCATGTTCAAGCGTTTCGACAGATCGCCGAGGGTCTGGTTCTTGCGCGCTTCGCCAAGGTCTTCGCTGAGCGCCTGGTACACCGGCTCGCCAGGCAAGCCGCGACCGTCCCAGGTCTTCACCGCCACCACCGTGCGCGGCAGGCCGCCCACGACTTCCGGGTTGCCGACACTTTTGTACAACAGCGCAACGATCGGCACCAGGAACACCAGCAGCAAAAACAGCACCAGCGGCGCAATCAAGGCCTGCGCCTTCCAGCGATTAAGCCGCTCGGCACGCGCCAGGCGCTGCTTGAGGGTGGGGCTGTTGACCTCGGTCGAGGGAACGGCGATGGCCATGGCTAACTCCGAAACTTGAAAATGAATGCACTCTGCCAAACGCAGCAGATCCCCTGTGAGAGGGGGCAAGCCCCCTCCCACATGGAGTTACTTGGCAGCCCAGGAATTGAAGCGCTGCTCAAGTTGCTCGCCGTTATCCGCCCAGAAGCTCACATCGATCTGCACCTGGTTGGCGATGTTCTCAGGCGTGGTCGGCATGTCTTTGAGCACGTCCTTGGCCAGCAACGGTACGGCTTGGGTGTTGGCCGGGCCGTAAGCGATGTTTTCCGAGTAGATCTTCTGCTGCTGCGGCTGCACCGAGAAGGCGATGAACTTCTTCGCCGCTTCTGCGCGATCCTTGGCCAGGCCTTTTGGAATAGCCCACGCGTCGAAGTCGTAGATGCCACCGTTCCAGACCACTTTCAGGTTGCTCTCTTTCTGTACGGCAGCGATGCGACCGTTGTAGGCCGAGCTCATCACTACGTCACCCGAGGCGAGGTACTGCGGCGGTTGCGCGCCGGCTTCCCACCACTGGATCGACGGCTTGAGTTCGTCGAGCTTTTTGAACGCACGGTCCTGGCCGTCTTTGCCGGCCAGCACTTTGTACACATCCTTCGGCGCCACGCCGTCAGCCATCAACGCGAATTCGAGGGTGTATTTGGCACCCTTGCGCAGGCCGCGCTTGCCAGGGAATTTCTTGGTGTCCCAGAAGTCCGCCCAACTGGTCGGCGCGCTGCTCAGCTTGTCAGCGTTGTAGGCGAGTACGGTCGACCACACGAAGAAGCCCACGCCGCATGGCTGGATCGCGCCTTTGACGTAGTCAGCGCTGTTGCCGAACAGTTTCGGGTCCAGCGGCTCGAACATGTCTTCGTCGCAACCACGGGACAGTTCCGGCGACTCCACTTCCACCAGGTCCCAGGACACGCTCTTGGTGTCGACCATGGCTTTGATCTTGGCCATCTCACCGTTGTACTCGCCGGCGACGATTTTGCCGTTGCCCGCACTTTCCCACGGTGCATAGAAAGCCTTGACCTGTGCGGCCTTGTTCGCGCCACCAAAGGACACGACCGTCAGATCCGGGCCGGCCATGGCCTGGGTCGCGCCGATCAAGCCGATCGCCAGTGCGGAATACTTAAGGGATCTCAACATTGTTGTTCTCTCCACGTGCAGGGTTGGTGAAGCCATGGGGGCGATTATTTCGCCTCTAGAAGTGGGTCGAGTGCGCGAACGTGCTCGACTTGCCAGCCAATCGGTACCACGTCGCCGACCGCCAGTGCCGGGTCCAGCTCGGCGATCGGTTGTTTCACAAAAAAATCGGTCATGCCGCAGACTTCCAGGCGCACGCGCACGTGGTCGCCCAGGTAGACAAATTCCGCTACTCGCCCAGAGAAGCGGTTCACGCAACGTTCGCTGGAGCCATTGAGGCTGACGCGCTCAGGCCGCACCGACAAGGTCACCGGGCCGCCAACCTGGCCGACGTTCACCGCCAGTGCCTCGACTTTCTCGCCGCGCGCCAGTTCCACCACGCAGCGGTCGCCGGTGTGGCTGTGCAGGCGACCGTTGAGGCGGTTGTTTTCGCCGATGAAGTTGGCGACGAAGGTATTTTTCGGCTCTTCGTACAGGGTACGCGGCGCCGCGATCTGCTGGATCTCGCCCTGATGGAACACGGCCACCCGGTCGGACATGGTCAAGGCTTCGCCCTGGTCGTGGGTCACATACACCACGGTCACGCCGAGGCGTTGGTGCAGGTGCTTGATCTCCATCTGCATGTGTTCGCGCAATTGCTTGTCGAGGGCGCCGAGGGGTTCGTCCATCAGCACCAGCTGCGGTTCGAACACCAGCGCCCGGGCCAACGCCACACGCTGTTGCTGGCCGCCGGAGAGTTGCGCCGGGTAGCGTTGGGCGAAGGCGTCGAGCTGGACCATGCTCAGCACGCGCTTGACCCGCTCGCTGATATCGGTCTTGCTCAACCCTCGCACCGACAGGGGAAACGCCAGGTTCTCGGCCACGGTCATGTGCGGGAACAACGCGTAGTTCTGGAACACCATGCCGATATCGCGCTTGTGCGGCGGCACGTGGTTGATGGCACGCCCGGCCAGCTGGATTTCGCCAGCGGTCGGCGTCTCGAAGCCGGCAAGCATCATCAGGCTGGTGGTCTTACCCGAACCCGATGGCCCTAGCAGGGTGAGGAACTCGCCCTTGCGAATCTCCAGGTTGAGGTCCTTGACGATCAGGTTCTCGCCGTCGTAGCTCTTCTGCACGCCACGAAAGCTGACCAGCACATCATTTGAATCCGCCTCGCTCATACCCGCACCTTTGTATTTTGGACTGCTGTGGCACAAGCGTAGTCCAGGGGCGGGGCCCCGGAAATCGGGGGCCAGGAGAGAATCACATCAGCCGGATGGAAGGTTGGGGGTAGGGAACGCCCTACAGCGATGGCGGGGATAGAACAGCGCCGCTATGAGCGCCAGGCTGCAAGCGCCGAGAACGGGCAAATGGCGCCCTGAAGGAGGTCGCAAACAGGCATGTCGTCAGAGCAGCTTGTGCTCCATGGCGTACTTCACCAGTTCGGCCAGGGAGGTGATATTGAGCTTTTGCATCAGGCGTGCCTTATGGGTGCTGATGGTCTTGCTGCTCAACGCCAGTTGCTGGGCGATGTCGTTGACGTTGGCGCCCTGGGCCAGGCGTTCGAACACCGAGAACTCGCGTTCCGACAGCAGCGAATGCAAAGGTCGCGAATCGGTCAGGCCGACCTCGAAGACCATGCGATCGGCCAGGTCCGGGTCGATATAGCGCCCGCCAGCCGCGACCTTGCGAATCGCCATCAAGAGCAGGGCCGGGTCGCTGTCCTTGGTGGCATAACCGGCCGCGCCTACCTTCAAGGCCCGCGCGGCCATCTGCGCTTCATCGTGCATCGACAGCACCAGGATCGCCGGCGGATTGCTCAGCGCACGAATCCGCGCGATGGCTTCCAGGCCGTTGACGCCAGGCATCGAGATATCCAGCAACACCACCTCGCAAGGCACATGGCGCAAGGTCTCCAGCAACTGCTCGCCATTGCCCGCCTCGCCCACCACCAGCAAGTCTTTGGCCAGGCCGATCAATTGCTTGATGCCTTCACGCACGATGGTGTGGTCTTCGGCTACCAGTACACGGATCACAGGGGTTTCCTCTTATTGTTATGCATCCAATGGCACCGTCACACTCAGGGTGGTGCCCTCCCCCGGCTGGCTGTCCAGGTTCAACTGCCCGCCCATGATCAGCACGCGCTCACGCATGCCGACCAGGCCGAACGACACCGGGCGCCCCTTGGCCTCGATGAAACCGACGCCGTCGTCGCTGATGGTCAGCCGCAGTTGCTTGCCCTCCACCGCCAGGGTCAGCTCGACAGTATGCGCCTGGGCATGGCGCATCACATTGGTCAGCGCCTCCTGCAGGATACGGAACAGGCCAATGGCCTTGGCATCGCTCAAGGCCGGCAGGTTATCCGGGACTTGCACCAGGCAGGGAATCTGCGTGCGCGCTTCGAAGCGCCGCGCCTGCCACTCGATGGCCGAGGCGATCCCGGCGTCGAGAATCGGCGGGCGCAACGCCGTGGCCACGTCGCGCACCAATTGAAACAGTTGGGCGATCAGGCGTTTCATGCTGTTCAAGCGCTCGTTCAGGCCAGGGTCCAGTTGCGCATAGGCCAGCTCGCACATGGAGGTTTCCAGCTTGAGTACGGTGAGCATTTGCCCGAGTTCGTCGTGTACTTCGCGGGCGATGCGCGCCTTTTCTTCTTCACGCACGGTTTCCAGGTGCGCCGACAGTTCGCGCAACTGCGCTTCGCTTTGCAGCAACGCAGCCACATAACGGCGACGTTCGGTGACGTCATTGAGGTAGACCACCAGGTATTCGCCGTCGGCAAACCGCAGAAAGCTCAACGACACCTCGGCCGGCAGGATGCTGCCGTCTGCGCGCAGGCAGTCGGCGGCGAAATGCTGTGGGCCCTCTTCGCTGGCACGCGCGCGTTTCCACAGGTTCAGCCAACGGTCCATGCTCAGGCTCGGGTCGAAATCGGCCAGCGGACGCTCGATCAGCGCGCCGGGGCCATAACCGAGCATGGTTTCCGCCGCCAGGTTGGCGTAGCGCACATGGCTGTCCCAATTGACCCAGAGGATGCCGACGGTACTTTGATCGATGGAAAACTGCGTCAGGCGCAGCGCTTCGGCACCGGCGGCGCGCGCGGCGCTTTCTTCGCGAGCGGCGAGCAGGTTGTGTTCCAGCACTCGTTGCTGGCGACGCTGCCAGAACACCACCGCCAGGCTGGCGAGCAGCAGCAACCCCAGCAGCAGGCTGAGGTTTTGCCACAGGCCGGGAGACTCGGACAGACGCGGGTATTTGGGTTGCAGCCAGCGGTTGTGCAATTGGTCCAGATCGCGGGCGGGGATGGCGCGCAACGCGCTTTCCATGATGCCGGACAGTTCCGGCCAGTCGCGGCGGGTCGCCACACGCAGCAATTGCGGCAGGCCGATATCGCCGACCACCGCCAGCCCGGAGAACTCAGGCTCGCCCGACAAGCGGCTCAGTTGCGCCTCATCCACCACGGCGTAACGCGCCTGCTGACTGACCAGCAACTGCAAGGCCTGGCGCTCCATGGGCACGCCTTGCAGGTTGAGACCGGGATAGGTGCTGCGCAGGTAATCGGCCACGGCGCTGGGCATACGCACGGCGACGCGGGAATGTTCGTCGAGTTTTTCCAATTCCACCGCACCGCCGCCCTCACGCACACCGACGATACGCTGGGGCACGCGCATGTACGGGTCGGTGAACAACCACAGGCGCAAACCGGCCGGGGTTTGCTGCAGGCCGGGGGCGATGTCCACCTCGCCGTCGCGCAGGGCGGCTTCCAGTTGCTCCTGAGTGGGGAAATTGCGCCACGTCAGCTCGATGTTCAGGGCCTTGGCCAGCCATTGCATCAACTCGACATTGGCCCCCGACAAACGCTGCAGGCGCCGGTCGTATTGCGCATACGGCGCCTGCAAGACCAGTCCCACCCGCAACTCCGGGTGCTGCGCCAGCCATTCGCGTTGCGGCACAGAGAGCTGCGCTTGCGCAGCGACAGGCACGGGCGCAGCCCCCGCCATCAAGGCAAAGCACATACAGCCGATAACCAGCAGACAGCGAAAACCCATGATCCACGTCTCACATCACTGACAAATACTGACCAACCCATTAGGCTGCTGGAATCACTTCTGGCCGGGAATTAACGATGCCCTATCGAAACCGTTCGGCACTGCCAGCATTGTGCCTGTCACTCCTCTTTACCGCCGTCTTTTCTGCCCAGGCCGCCGACGCGCCTGCGCCGGTTGCGGAAAAACCGCTCGAACGCCAGCCCCTGCCGGAGCGGAGCCGGGAAGAAGCCAGCGCCCTCGAACGCCAGATCCCACGCGAAGAACAGCAACAGCTGCAGGCCGGCAGCGATTCATTCCTGGCCCTGTGGAAACCGGCCAACAGCGCCGAAGCCGAAGGCGTGGTGATTATCGTACCTGGCGCGGGTGAAAATGCTGACTGGCCGCAAGCAATTGCACCATTGCGGCGTAAATTGCCGGATGCCGGCTGGGGCACCCTCAGTCTGTCACTGCCGGACGTGAACCTGGACACCTTGCCACCACGGGTGATCGAAGCGCCCAACGCGGCCGTCGACACCAGCAGCAAAGACGGCAGCACCGCCGCCAAACCGATCGAGCAAGCCGCCAGCGCGGAAGCCGAAGGCACCGACCCGGCCGTGGTGCCGGGCGCGGACGAACAGGACAAGACCGATGCCAAGCGTATCTTCGAGCGCATCGATGCCGCCGTCGCTTTCGCCCAGACCCAAGGCGCCCGCAGCGTGGTGCTGCTTGGCCATGGCAGCGGCGCCTGGTGGGCCGCGCGGTACTTGAGCGAGAAACAACCGAGCCAGGTGCAGAAGCTGGTGATGGTGGCGGGCAAGGCCCCCGTGGGTCGCCAACCGGACCTGCAACAACTCGCCCCGGGCTTGAAAGTACCCACGGCGGATGTCTTCTACCAGGACGTCGCCCAGGACCGGAACACCGCACGGGAACGTGCCCAAGCCGCCAAACGCTTGAAGAATGGCGGCTACAAGCAAGTGTCGCTCAAGGCCGTGCCCGGCAACAGTTCGGCCGAGCAGGAGCAGTTGTATCGGCGGGTGCGCGGGTGGTTGAGCCCCGAGCCAAAAGACAGCTGAGCGCCCGCGCCCAAATGGGACGACTAGCGGAAATCCCGCCGCTCGCGAATCAACGTATAGGCGTTATGCAGTTCGCGGGTTCGCTCGGTGGCCTCACGCACTTGCGCGGGGCTGGCGCCGCTACCGGCGATCTTGTCTGGATGGTGGCGGCTGAGCAGGCGGCGGTAGGCGCGCTTGATCGCCGAGGGCTCGGTGGTGCTGGTCACCCCCAGAATCCGCAACGCCTCCTGATACGCGGCGCTACGGCTGGCCACCGGCTTGCGCTCCGGCGCGTAATCGGCGGCCAGCGCCTGAAGCTGTTGCGGCGTCCAGCCCAACCACTTGCCCCACAAGTTGATCAGGTCACGCTCGGCATCATCCGCGCGGCCATCCGCCCAGGCCATGCGCCAACAGGCGCGCAACACGCCTTCTGACGCATGGGGCTGGGACTTGAGGACGCGCAGGTAGGCGCGCACCCGGTCAGAGCCGGATTTACCGCGGTTGAACGCCGCAATCGCCCGACGCTGGGCCGGTTCGGTCATGTCCAGCGCGCGCATTTCCTGGCGTGCCTGCTGGATATGCCCGTCCGCCACGCGGCCATTGCTTTTGGCCAGGCGGCCCAGCAGCACAAACAACAGTTCGTCATTGCGCAACGCCGGGCGCCCGCCCAGGTGCTCACGCAACTGTGCCCAGCTGTGCAGTTGCAAGCGGCGATCCAGCGCCTGCCCGAGCAAGGCTCCCAACAAGGCCCCCGGAATACTGGCAATGGCAAAGCCAGCCCCGGCGCCGATCAGCGTCCCAGGCCACAACATCTTAGCGCCCCGCTGTCAGCAGGGTTTCGACTTGCGCCAGGCGCTCCAGCGTGCCGACATCGATCCAGCGTCCCGTCATGTGTTCTCCCGTTACTTGACCTTGCGCCATGGCCGCGCGCAACAGCGGCGCCAGCTTGAAGGCACCGGTGCTGCAACCCGCGAACAACTTGGGGTCGAGCACTGATATGCCACTGAAGGTCAGGTTATCGGCACCGGGCGCCGCATCATGAAGCACACCATGATCCAGGTGGAAATCCCCACCCGAGGGGTGATGCGCCGGGTTATCGACCATCACCAAGTGGGCCAGGCCCTGGAGCGGGCGCTGGAGTTGGGCGAAGTCGTAATCGGTCCAGATATCGCCATTGACCACCAGAAAGGGCTCATCCCCCAGCAACGGCAGCGCCTGGAAAATCCCGCCGCCGGTTTCCAACGGTTCGCCCTCGGGGGAGTAGCGGATGCGCAGGCCAAACTGCGCACCGTCGCCCAGGTAGTTTTCAATCTGCTGGCCGAGCCAGGCGTGGTTGATCACGACATCGGTGAACCCGGCCCTGGCCAGCGCCTCCAGGTGATACTCGATCAGGCGCTTGCCGCCCGCCTGCACCAGCGGCTTGGGCGTGTGCAAGGTGAGCGGGCGCATCCGCTCGCCTTTGCCGGCCGCCAGGATCATCGCCTTCATACGCTCGCCTCGGCGGGTTGGCGCAGGCTGGCCAGCAGCTCAGCCAGTTCGCCCAACTCCGGACGGTCCGCCAGTACCGCGTCTATATAGGCAAAGAAGCGCGGCACGTCGGCCAGGTAGCGTGGCTTGCCGTCGCGGTGGCAGATACGCGCGAAAATACCGATCACCTTGAGGTGACGCTGCACGCCCATCAGGTCGCTGGCGCGCAGGAAGTCATCGAAATCCGCCTGCACCGGGATGCCCAGAGCTGCGGCGCGCTGCCAATAACCACGCTGCCATTCGCGCACGCGGGCCTGGGGCCAACTGAGGAACGCGTCCTTGAACAGGCAGGTGATGTCGTAGGTCACCGGGCCGTAGACCGCGTCCTGGAAATCCAGCACGCCGGGGTTCGGTGCGCTGATCATCAGGTTGCGCGGCATGTAGTCGCGGTGTACCAGCACTTTCGGCTGGGCCAGGGCGCTGTCGATCAGGCGCTCGCTGACACGCTGCCAGAGCGCCTGCTGGTGCGCGTCGAATTCGATCCCCAGGTGGCGGCGCACGTACCATTCAGGGAAGAGCTCCAGCTCGCGGCGCAGTAAAGCGACGTCATAGCTGGGCAGCGGCGCGTCCATCGGCAACTGCTGGAAAGCCAGCAAGGCGTCGATGGCATCGGCGAACAATTGATCGGCATTTTGCTCGTCAATCACGTCCAGGTAGGTTTTTCTGCCCAGGTCGTTGAGCAAAAGAAAGCCGCGCGGCAAATCTTCTGCATAAATTTTTGGCACATTGATTGCCGATTTCGCCAGTAAATCGGCGATATCGACGAAAGGTTTGCAGTTTTCCTGGGGGGGGGGAGCGTCCATCACCACGAAAGTATGCGCCCCGCCTTCCCAGCGGAAGTAGCGCCTGAAACTCGCGTCGCTACTGGCCGCGGTCAATGTGGCCGGGGGTACGACGCCCCAATCCTGAGCGTTGAAGAGGATCGGCAACTGCTCATCCAGCCAGACTTTCAGCTGTTGTAAACGTAGATCTTGCTCGGGCATTACAAGGGTCTCCGACGGCGCTAGCCGTCAAGCGGGTCATGCTTTATTATCACGCATCTTTTTCAGACCATCGAGAGGCGTGCGGCCCACACCGCGGGCAGATGGCACGCAGGAAGCCCGGACTAATAAGATGGCATTGAAATCCCCCGCGTTTCGTAGAAAATTTCCGTTGCTGGTAACCGGCAGTCTGCTGGCCATGCAACCTTTCGCCACCTCATTCGTGGTCGCCGCGGAACAGTATGACTGCTCAGTCTCTGCTTCGGGTGCCTGGGATTGCGCGCCGAAAACCGCCGCCGCCCCATTGCCACCGCGCCCGGTGCACGACGGTGCAGCCGTCAGCTCGGCCAACGGCACGGCGCAAGCCAACGCTGAAGGCGGCACCGAGGCCGAGCCGAAGACCATGCTGGTCACCGAATCCAAGGGCCGTGGCCTGCGTTCGCGCAGCGCCGACTACAGCCACTTGGACTGGGTGCCTCGCGAGAAGCTGACCGCCGCCCAACTGGCGGAAACCGGTCCTTATTGCTCCGGCGCGTACATCGAGCCGATTCGTCCTGGCATGAACGACAAGACGAACCAGAGCGATGCGCCGACCTTCATCGGCGCCAAGGCCTCGCGTTACGAGCAGGAACAGCAGGTCGCGACCCTGGCCGGTGACGTCGTCATGCGCCAGGGCAGCATGCAGCTGGAGTCTGAAGAAGCCAGCCTGTACCAGGCCGAGAACCGTGGCGAGCTGAACGGCAACGTCCGCCTGCGCGACAACGGCGCCCTGATCGTCGGCGACCACGCCCAGGTCCAGCTCGATACCGGCGCGGCACAGATCGACAACGCCGAATACGTGATGCACAAGTCACGCATCCGCGGTAACGCGCTGTACGCCAAGCGCGCCGAAAACGCGATCATCCGTCTCAAGGACGGTACGTACACCACCTGCGAGCCAGACAGCAACGCCTGGCAGCTCAAGGGCAACAACATCACGTTGAACCCGGCCACCGGTTTCGGTACGGCCACCAACGCGACGTTGCGGATCAAGAACATCCCGATCCTGTATACCCCTTACATCTATTTCCCGATCGACAACCGTCGTCAATCCGGCTTCCTGCCGCCGAGCTTCAGCACCGGCAGCGAGACTGGCTTTACGCTGGTGACGCCGTACTACTTCAACCTGGCACCGAACTACGACGCCACGTTGTACCCGCAATACATGACCAAGCGCGGCTTGTTGATGGAAGGCGAATTCCGCTACCTCACCAAATCCAGCGAAGGCCAGTTCGGCGGCGCGTACCTGAACGACGACAGCAACGAACGCAGCAAGCAGACCGATTACGAAAAAACCCGTTATATGCTCAATTGGCAGCATAAGGGTGGGTTGGATTCGCGCCTGACGACTCAGGTGGATTACACCAAGATCAGTGATCCTTACTACTTCCAGGATTTGAAGTCGTATGAAGAGGGGGTTCAGAGTCGGGATTACCTGAATCAGCAAGGGTCTGTGACTTATCGAGGCGATTCTTACCAAGCGCGCGTGAACGTCCAGGCTTATCAGCTGGCAACGATCTCTCAGATCACGCCGTATGATCGCTTGCCGCAGATCACTTTCAATGGTGCGCTGCCGTACCATCCGGGTGGGTTGAACTTCACATACGAGACTGAAGCTGTTCGTTTTGAGCGTAGCCTGGAAAACGGCACGTTTACTGATGAGAATGGCCTTGTATCGCCTCGTCTGGACACCTACGTCACAGGCCTGACCCGTGCAAACGGTACGCGCTTGAACGCGGCTCCCGCCGTCGACTACCCGATGAACTGGACCTACGGCTTTATTACGCCGAAGTTGAAGTACGTCTATACCAAGTACGATCTCGACCTTGACGGTACGGGCAAGACGCAAATGGCTGCAGCCGGCCAGACGTTCAAGAGCTCGCAAGATCGCGCCGTGCCAATCGCCAGCGTCGACAGCGGCCTGTACTTCGACCGCAACACCAACTGGTTCGGCAAAGACTATCGCCAAACCCTCGAGCCGCGCGCGTTCTACCTTTATGTTCCGAATAAAGACCAGAGCGACATCCCGGTTTTCGACACCAGCGAATACTCGTTCAGCTACGCCTCGCTGTTCCGTGACAACCGCTTCAGCGGCACCGACCGGATCGGCGATGAGAACAAGCTGTCCCTGGGCCTCACCAGCCGCTGGATCGAAGAGAACGGCTTCGAACGCCAACGCGTCAGCGTCGGCCAGGCCCTGTACTTCAAGGACCGCGAAGTTCAACTACCAGGCGTCCTGGCAGCCGACCGCGCCGACGCCCAGAGCGACGTTTCGCCGATCGCGCTGGACTACGAGTTCCGCTTCAACCGCGACTGGCGCGCCACTGCCGATTACAACTGGGACACGGAAAGCCACGCCCCACGTTCCGGCAGCGCGATGTTCCACTACCAGCCGGAAGACAACCCGAACAAGATCGTCAACCTCGGTTATCGCTATCGCAACGACCAAGTGGTCTACAACCAGTTGACCGGCAAATGGCAGTTTGGTGGCGACTACGGCACGGAAGGCCAACCAAACTTCGTGAAGGATTACTACAAAATCCAACAACACGACTTCTCGATGATGTGGCCGATTGTTCCCCAGTGGAACATGATCACCCGCTGGCAGTACGACTACGCCCGCAACCGTACCCTGGAAGCCTTCGGTGGTTTCGAGTACGACAACTGCTGCTGGAAACTGCGCGTCATCAACCGTTACTGGGTTTCCAACGACGAATACAGCCAGATCGCCCCGCTTAACGAAAAGGGTGACCACGGGCTCTTCTTCCAGATCGTCCTCAAAGGACTCGGCGGCCTGACCGGCGCCAAGGTAGAGAGCTTCCTCGACAAAGGCATTCAAGGTTATCGTGAACGTGAAGATCAAGCTTTCTGATTGTCTGCGCCCGCTCGTGCTGGGCGCGCTGTTCCTGGGTACCGCATCGGCGCATGCCGCGGTTCAACAGCTGGATAAGGTCGTGGCCATCGTCGATAACGACGTGATCATGCAGAGCCAACTGGACCAACGGGTCAAGGAAGTTCAGCAAACCATCGCCAAGCGTGGCGGTGGTGTGCCGCCTACCAGCGTCCTGGACCAACAGGTGCTGGAGCGCCTGATCGTCGAAAACCTGCAATTGCAGATCGGCGATCGTTCCGGCATCCGTATTTCGGACGAAGAACTGAACCAGGCTGTTGGCACGATCGCGCAACGCAACAACATGAGCATCGATCAGTTCCGCGCCGCCCTGGCCCACGACGGCCTGTCCTATGAGGACGCGCGTGACCAGATCCGCCGCGAAATGATCATCAGCCGTGTGCGTCAGCGCCGTGTGGCCGAGCGGGTTCAGGTATCCGAGCAGGAAGTGAAGAACTTCCTCGCATCGGACCTGGGCAAGATGCAGCTCTCCGAAGAACTGCACCTGGCCAACATCCTGATCCCGACCCCGGACAGCGCCAACTCTGAGCAGCTCAATGCAGCCGCCGCCAAAACCCAGGCTATCTATGATCGCCTGAAGGCCGGTGCCGACTTCGCCCAGATGGCAATCGCCCAATCCGGCAGCGACAACGCACTGGAAGGCGGCGATATGGGCTGGCGTAAAGCCGCTCAATTGCCACCGCCGTTCGACCGTGAGCTGAGTGCCATGGAAGTGGGAGGCATTACCCAGCCAGCCCGCACCCCAGGCGGCTTCATCATCCTCAAGTTGCTGGAACGTCGCGGCGGCGAGACCTCGCTGAAAGACGAAGTCCACGTTCGTCACATCCTGGTTAAACCAAGCGAAATCCGCACCGAAGCGCAAACCAAGGAACTGGCCCAGAAGATCTATGACCGCATCGAAAGCGGCGAAGACTTTGCCACCCTGGCCAAAAGCTTCTCGGAAGACCCGGGTTCCGCCCTCAACGGTGGCGACCTCAACTGGATCGACCCGAAAGCATTGGTGCCAGAGTTCCAGGAAGTGATGGCCAAGACCCCGCAAGGCGTACTGTCCAAACCGTTCAAGACGCAATATGGCTGGCATGTACTGGAAGTCCTTGGCCGCCGCGCCACCGACAACACCAGCCAGGCCCGCGAACAGCAAGCCCTGACCGTCCTGCGCAACCGCAAGTACGATGAAGAGCTGCAAACCTGGCTGCGTCAGATCCGTGACGAAGCCTACGTAGAAAACAAACTGCCAGGCGCCGAGCAAACAGGCACCAACCAGGCAAACCAGTGAAACCCCAGCGTTTCGCGGTGACACCCGGCGAGCCGGCCGGCATTGGTCCAGACCTGTGCCTGCTGCTCGCCTCGCAGCCCCAGCCACACCCCCTGATCGCCATTACCAGCCGCGACCTGCTCCTTGAGCGGGCCGCGCAACTAGGCGTGGCCGTCAAGCTGCTGGACGTTGCGCCGGGTAACTGGCCCGACCTGCCGGCTCCTGCGGGCAGCCTGTATGTATGGGATACCCCGCTGCAGGCCAAGGTGGTCGCCGGGCAACTGGACAAGGCCAATGCGGGCTTTGTGCTGCAAACCCTGACCCGTGCCGGGCAAGGGTGTATCGACGGCGACTTCGCCGGCATGATCACCGCCCCCGTACACAAGGGTGTGATCAACGAATCCGGCATCGCCTTTTCCGGCCATACCGAATTCCTCGCCGAACTGACCCACACCCCCCAAGTCGTGATGATGCTGGCCACACATGGCCTGCGCGTCGCCCTGGTGACCACGCATTTGCCGTTGCGCGACGTGGCCGATGCCATCACCGTCGAACGCCTGGAGCGCGTCACGCGCATCCTGCATGCCGACCTGCAACAGAAATTCGGCATCGCCCAACCGCGCATCCTGGTCTGCGGGCTCAACCCCCACGCCGGTGAGGGCGGCCACCTGGGCCATGAAGAAATCGACATCATCGAACCCACCCTGGAGCGTCTGCGCCAAGACGGCATGGACCTGCGCGGCCCATTGCCCGCGGACACTCTGTTTACCCCCAAATATCTGGAGCACTGCGACGCAGTGCTGGCGATGTACCATGACCAGGGGCTGCCCGTGCTGAAATACAAAGGCTTCGGCGCCGCAGTCAACGTGACGCTGGGCCTGCCGATCATCCGCACTTCCGTCGACCATGGCACCGCCCTGGACCTGGCGGGCAGCGGCAAGATCGATACCGGCAGCCTGCGCGTGGCCCTGGAAACCGCCTATCAGATGGCCGAGACCCGTATATGACCGAGCATTACCAACACCGGGCGCGCAAGCGCTTCGGGCAAAACTTCCTGCACGACGCTGGCGTGATCGACCGCATCCTGCGCTCCATCCATGCCAAGCCCGAAGACCGTCTGCTGGAAATCGGCCCGGGCCAGGGCGCACTGACCCAAGGCCTGCTGGCCAGCGGCGCGCAACTGGATGTGGTTGAGCTCGATAAAGACCTGATCCCGATCCTCAATCAGCAGTTTGGCGGCAAGTCCAACTTCATCCTGCACCAGGGCGATGCGCTGAAGTTCGACTTCACCAGCCTCAATGCCGCGCCCAACAGCCTGCGGGTGGTGGGCAACCTGCCGTACAACATCTCCACGCCGCTGATCTTCCACCTGCTGAACAACGCAGGGATCATCCGCGACATGCACTTCATGCTGCAGAAAGAAGTGGTTGAGCGCTTGGCCGCCGGCCCTGGCGGCGGCGATTGGGGCCGCCTGTCGATCATGGTTCAGTACCACTGCCGCGTCGAACACCTGTTCAATGTTGGCCCGGGCGCGTTCAACCCGCCGCCGAAGGTCGATTCGGCCATCGTGCGCCTGGTGCCTCACGCCGTGCTGCCGCACCCGGCCAAGGATCACAAACTGTTGGAGCGCGTCGTGCGCGAAGCTTTCAACCAGCGCCGCAAGACCCTGCGCAATACGCTCAAAGCGCTGTTGAGCAACGCCGAGATCGAAGCCGCTGGCGTCGACGGCAGCCTGCGCCCGGAACAACTGGACCTGGCCGCATTCGTGCGCCTGGCCGACCAGCTTGCGATCCAGCCGCCGCCCGTCGCGGACTGAAGCCCGCCCTGCACCAGGCCCGACAGCATGTCTGGCCTAGTGCCCGCCTCTTGGCCTAGACTGATCCGCATCTGCTGTCCTCCGCTTTTGCTTTTAAGGCCTCTTGCATGTCCGATCCTCGCTACCAGATCGACGTCAGCGTCGTTACCCGCTTCCTGGCGGACCAATCGCAACCTGAACACAACCGTTTCGCCTTTGCCTACACCATCACGGTGAAAAACAACGGGCTGGTGCCGGCCAAGCTGCTGTCACGCCACTGGGTGATCACCGACGGTGACGGTCAAGTGGAGGAGGTGCGGGGTGCCGGCGTGGTCGGCCAGCAACCGCTGATCGATATCGGCGCCAGCCATACCTACAGCAGCGGCACGGTGATGACGTCCAAGGTCGGCACCATGCAAGGCTCGTATCAGATGAAGGCCACTGACGGCAAACTGTTCGACGCGATCATCAAGCCATTTCGCCTGGCCGTGCCCGGAGCCTTGCACTGATGGCAACCTATGCGGTCGGCGACCTGCAAGGCTGCCTGCAACCCCTCAAGTGCCTGCTCGAACGCGTGGCCTTCGACCCAGCGAACGATCGCCTGTGGCTGGTAGGCGACCTGGTCAATCGTGGCCCCGAGTCCCTGGAGACCCTGCGCTATCTATATGGCCTGCGCGATTCCCTGGTGTGCGTACTGGGCAACCACGACCTGCACCTGCTCGCGGCCGGCAGTAACATCGAGCGTCTGAAAAAGGCCGATACCCTGCGGGAAATCCTCGAGGCCCCGGATCGCACCGACTTGCTGGACTGGCTGCGCCGGCAAAAGATCATGCACTACGACGAACAGCGCGACATGGTGCTGGTCCATGCCGGCATTCCACCGCAGTGGACGCTGAAAAAAGCCCTCAAGTGCGCCGCCGAAGTCGAAAGCGCCCTGGCCGATGACAACCTGTACGTCGCCTATCTCGACGGCATGTACGGCAATGAACCGGTGAAATGGGACAACGACCTGACGGGCGTCGCCCGCCTGCGCGTGATCACCAACTATTTCACACGCATGCGCTTCTGCACCGCCGACGGCAAACTGGACCTCAAGAGCAAGGAAGGCGCCGACACCGCGCTGCCCGGCTACAAACCGTGGTTCGCCCACAAGGAACGCAAGACCCGCGACACGAAGATCATCTTCGGTCACTGGGCGGCCCTCGAAGGCAAATGCGATGAACCCGGCGTGTTCGCCCTCGACACCGGCTGCGTGTGGGGCGGCGCCATGACCCTGATGAACATCGACACCGGCGAGCGCCTGAGCTGCCAGTGCCCTTCCCCTCTTCCCGTGACCCCGTCGGTTGCCGCGAAGCGCTAGACGCCGCTTGCAGCCAAACCCAAGGAGCCCGCCATGAGCGAATTCAAACGTATCCCACCCGAACAAGCCCAGGCCCTGCGCGAACAAGGCGCGGTGGTGGTGGATATTCGTGATCCGCAGACCTACGCCCTGAACCACATCAAAGGCGCCCGGCACCTGGATAACCACAACATCGCCGATTTCATCCGCGCCGCCGACCTCGACGCGCCGGTGATCGTGGCCTGCTATCACGGCAATTCCAGCCAGAGCGCGGCCGCCTATCTGATCAGCCAGGGCTTCTCCGACGTCTACAGTCTGGACGGCGGCTTTGAGCTGTGGCGTACGACCTATCCTGCAGAAATTGCCTCCGGCGATTCGCAATAATTTTTTTCACACCCCGCCACCCCGCGTGACGCTTGGGCTTGCGCCGTTTCTGACGAACGGCGCACCCAAACTAATTGCGTATCCCTCCTTTACCTCGCGGATTCCGAACTATCCTTAAGCGCAGGCCATCCGAATCAGGGGAGAGCCGGTACACCGGCGTGCGGGTCATCGGTAGCGTTTCAGGGTGTTCTGGGGGGAAAACGGCCATTGGCGTTCGTCAATGACTGCCAGCATCGACTGATTGATCCGGCGTCGGCTCCACGTATCGAGCGAGGTGACGACGTCATGAGTATTTTTAGCCACTTCCAACAACGCTTCGAGTCCACGCAGCAGGAAGAACTCACACTGCAAGAGTATCTCGACCTGTGCAAGCGTGACCGCAGCACCTACGCGTCTGCCGCCGAGCGTTTGTTACTGGCGATTGGCGAGCCGCAGTTGGTGGACACCTCCAACAATTCGCGTCTGTCGCGAATCTTCTCGAACAAGGTGATCCGCCGCTATCCGGCCTTTGAAGACTTCCACGGCATGGAAGAATGCATCGACCAGATCGTCTCCTACTTCCGGCACGCCGCCCAAGGCCTGGAAGAAAAGAAACAAATCCTCTACCTGCTCGGCCCGGTTGGCGGCGGTAAATCGTCCCTGGCCGAAAAGCTCAAACAACTGATCGAGAAAGTACCCTTCTACGCCATCAAGGGTTCACCGGTCTTCGAGTCGCCCCTGGGCCTGTTCAACGCCACGGAAGATGGCGCGATCCTCGAAGAAGACTTCGGCATACCACGGCGCTATCTCAACACCATCATGTCGCCCTGGGCGACCAAGCGCCTGGCCGAGTTCGGCGGTGACATCAGCCAGTTCCGCGTGGTGAAACTCTACCCGTCGATCCTCAACCAGATCGGCGTGGCCAAGACCGAGCCGGGCGATGAGAACAACCAGGACATCTCGGCGTTGGTGGGCAAAGTCGATATCCGCAAACTGGAAGAATTCCCACAAAACGATGCCGACGCCTACAGCTACTCGGGCGCACTGTGCCGGGCCAACCAGGGCCTGATGGAATTCGTGGAGATGTTCAAGGCTCCGATCAAGGTCCTGCACCCACTGCTCACCGCCACCCAGGAAGGTAACTACAACAGTACCGAAGGCCTCGGCGCGATTCCGTTCACCGGGATCCTGCTGGCCCACTCCAACGAATCGGAATGGCACACCTTCCGCAACAACAAGAACAACGAAGCCTTCATCGACCGGATCTACATCGTCAAGGTGCCGTACTGCCTGCGGGTCAGCGATGAAATCAAGATCTACGACAAGCTGCTGTTCAACAGCTCCCTGGCCAAGGCCCATTGCGCGCCCGACACCTTGAAGATGCTCGCGCAATTCACCGTGCTATCGCGCCTCAAGGAGCCGGAGAACTCGAATATCTATTCGAAGATGCGCGTGTACGACGGCGAAAACCTCAAGGACACCGATCCGAAGGCCAAGTCGATCCAGGAATACCGCGACACCGCCGGCGTGGATGAGGGCATGAACGGCCTGTCGACGCGCTTCGCGTTCAAGATCCTGTCCAAGGTGTTTAACTTCGACCCTCACGAGATCGCCGCCAACCCGGTCCACTTGCTCTATGTGCTGGAGCAGCAGATCGAACAGGAACAATTCCAGGCCGAAACCCGCGAACGCTACCTGCGCTTCCTCAAGGAATACCTGGCGCCGCGCTATATCGAGTTTATCGGCAAGGAAATCCAGACTGCCTACCTGGAATCCTACAGCGAATACGGCCAGAACATCTTCGACCGCTACGTGCTGTATGCCGACTTCTGGATTCAGGACCAGGAATACCGCGATCCGGAAACCGGCGAAATCCTCAACCGCGTAGCCCTCAACGAGGAACTGGAAAAGATCGAAAAACCCGCCGGCATCAGCAATCCGAAGGATTTCCGCAACGAAATCGTCAACTTCGTGCTGCGCGCCCGCGCCAACAACAACGGCAAGAACCCCACTTGGCTCAGCTACGAGAAGCTGCGGGTGGTCATCGAGAAGAAAATGTTCTCCAACACCGAGGATCTGCTGCCGGTCATCAGCTTCAACGCCAAGGCCAGCAAGGAGGATCAGCAAAAACACAACGACTTCGTTACACGGATGGTCGAGCGTGGCTACACCGACAAACAGGTACGGTTGCTCTCCGAGTGGTATCTGCGGGTGCGCAAATCGCAGTAAGGCAGCGACGGGCGTGTACTGCCGGGCCCATGGCCTGGCAGTCGACCGCTTGTCTCTAAGCTTCCAGCTCGCGGCTTGAAGCTTGTAACGTGAAGCTGCCCGGAGGGCTCCCCATGAGCTATGTGATCGACCGACGCCTCAATGGCAAGAACAAGAGCACGGTAAACCGTCAACGTTTCCTGCGGCGTTACCGTGACCACATCAAAAAGGCCGTTGAAGAGGCCGTCAGCCGCCGTTCCATCACCGACATGGAGCATGGCGAACAGATCAGCATTCCCGGACGGGACATCGACGAACCGGTGCTGCACCACGGCCGGGGGGGCAAGCAGACTGTCGTGCATCCAGGCAACAAGGAGTTCACCACCGGCGAACACATCCAGCGCCCCCAAGGCGGTGGCGGCGGCAAGGGCCCCGGCAAGGCGGGTAACTCCGGCGAAGGCATGGATGAGTTCGTGTTCCAGATCACCCAGGAAGAATTCCTCGAATTCATGTTCGAAGACCTCGAACTGCCCAACCTGGTCAAGCGCAACCTGACCGGCACCGACACGTTCAAGACCGTGCGCGCCGGGATCAGCAACGAAGGCAACCCTTCCCGGATCAACATCATCCGCACCCTGCGTTCGGCACACGCCCGGCGCATCGCCCTGTCCGGCAGCAGCCGCGCCAAATTGAAGGAGGCCAAGGAAGAGTTGGCGCGTTTGAAACGCGAAGAACCGGACAACTTCGGCGATATCCAGGAAATCGAGACAGAAATCGAGAAACTCAGCGCGCGCATTCACCGCGTGCCGTTCCTCGACACCTTCGACTTGAAATACAACCTGTTGGTCAAACAACCCAACCCAAGCTCCAAGGCGGTGATGTTCTGCCTGATGGACGTGTCCGGCTCCATGACCCAGGCCACCAAAGACATCGCCAAGCGCTTTTTCATCCTGCTGTACCTGTTCCTCAAGCGCAACTACGACAAGATCGATGTGGTATTCATCCGCCACCACACCAGCGCCCGGGAAGTCGATGAGGAGGAATTCTTCTATTCACGGGAAACCGGCGGCACCATCGTCTCCAGCGCGTTGAAACTGATGCAGGAAATCATGGCCGAGCGCTACCCGGCCAACGACTGGAACATCTACGCGGCGCAGGCCTCCGACGGCGACAACTGGAATGACGACTCGCCGATCTGCCGCGACATCTTGATCAACCAGATCATGCCATTCGTGCAGTACTACACTTATGTCGAGATCACCCCCCGTGAGCACCAGGCGCTGTGGTTCGAATACGAGCGCATCGGCGAAGCCTTCGCCGACACGTTCGCCCAACAGCAATTGGTCTCGGCCGGCGATATCTATCCGGTCTTCCGTGAACTCTTCCAGCGCAGGTTAGTGACATGACCGCCAAAGAGCATAAACGCCAACCCATTTCCACGGGGTCTGAGTGGACCTTTGAACTGATCCAGGCCTACGACCGGGAAATCAGCCGCATCGCGGCCGGTTATGCCCTGGACACCTATCCCAACCAGATCGAAGTGATCACCGCCGAACAGATGATGGATGCCTACGCTTCGGTAGGCATGCCCCTGGGTTACCACCATTGGTCCTACGGCAAACACTTCCTCAGCACCGAAAAGTCCTACAGCCGCGGCCAGATGGGTCTGGCCTACGAAATCGTGATCAACTCCGACCCTTGCATCGCCTACCTGATGGAAGAAAACACCATCTGCATGCAGGCGCTGGTGGTGGCTCATGCCTGCTACGGGCATAACAGTTTCTTCAAGGGCAACTACCTGTTTCGCACCTGGACCGACGCCAGCTCGATCATCGATTATCTGGTGTTCGCCAAGCAGTACATCATGCAGTGCGAGGAGCGCCACGGCATCGATGCGGTGGAAGACTTGCTCGACTCCTGCCATGCCCTGATGAACTACGGCGTCGATCGCTACAAACGCCCGTATCCGATTTCCGCCGAAGAAGAACGCCTGCGCCAGAAGGAGCGCGAGGAACACCTGCAGAAGCAGATCAACGACCTGTGGCGCACCATTCCCAAACGCGCCGATAAAAACAGCGACAAGGACAATGCGCGCTTCCCCGCCGAACCTCAGGAAAACATCCTGTATTTCCTGGAAAAGCACGCGCCCCTGCTGGAGCCGTGGCAACGGGAAATCGTGCGTATCGTGCGCAAGATCGCCCAGTACTTTTACCCACAGCGCCAGACCCAGGTGATGAACGAAGGCTGGGCGACGTTCTGGCACTACACCCTGATAAACGACCTGTACGACGAAGGCTTGGTCACTGACGGCTTCATGATGGAGTTCCTCACTTCCCACACCAGCGTGGTGTTCCAACCCGGCTTCGACAGCCCGTACTACAGCGGCATCAACCCGTATGCGCTGGGCTTTGCCATGTATCGCGACATCCGGCGCATGTGCGAAAACCCCACTGAGGAAGACCGCCACTGGTTCCCGGAAATCGCCGGCACCGACTGGCTTTCCACCATCAAGTTCGCCATGAGCAGCTTCAAGGACGAGAGCTTCATCCTGCAGTACCTGTCGCCCAAGGTGATTCGCGACCTCAAGCTGTTCAGCATCCTCGATGACGACCTCAAGGACGACCTGGTGGTGCCGGCCATCCACGACGAGCCCGGCTACCGCACCATTCGCGAAACCCTGGCGGCGCAGTACAACCTGGGCAACCGCGAGCCCAACGTGCAGATCTACAGCATCGACGTGCGCGGCGACCGCTCGCTGACCCTGCGTCACCAGCAGCACGACCGCAAACCCCTGGGCGAGTCCACCGAGGAAGTACTCAAGCACCTGCATCGGCTGTGGGGGTTCGACATCCACCTGGAAACCCTGCAGGGCGATCAGGTGATGAAAACCCACCACGTCCCCCCACGCAGCGATCACAACGATAACGACTACGGCCGCCTGGACCTGGCCGTCGTTCATCTCTGAAACGGCAAAGCCTCCATTGGCCGGGCACAGGCGTTATCCTGTGCGGCTAATGGAGGCTTTTTCATGAAAATCTACAAAGTCGGCGGCGCGGTGCGTGACCGCCTTCTGGGCATCAAGGTCACCGATATCGACCGTGTCGTCGTCGGCGCAACGGCCGAGGAAATGCTCGCCAAGGGCTATAAACCGGTGGGCGCGGACTTCCCGGTATTCCTCGACCCGAAAAACGGCGACGAATACGCCCTCGCCCGTACCGAGCGCAAGAGTGGCCGGGGCTATGGCGGCTTTGTGTTTCACGCCAGCCCGGACGTCACGCTGGAAGAAGACCTGATCCGCCGCGACCTGACCATCAACGCCATGGCAGAGGACGACGACGGCAGGCTGACCGACCCCTATCACGGCCAGCGCGACCTTGAAGCCCGCATTTTACGCCACGTTTCCCCGGCGTTCGCCGAAGATCCCCTGCGCGTATTGCGGGTTGCGCGCTTTGCTGCGCGCTACGCCCACCTGGGTTTTACAGTGGCGCCGCAAACCCTGGACCTGATGCGTCAACTCAGCGAATCCGGTGAACTCGAAGCCCTGACGCCGGAGCGCAGCTGGAAGGAAATTTCCCGTGCCCTGATGGAAGATCAGCCCCAGGTATTCATCCAGGTGCTGCGCGATTGCGCCGCACTGAACACCTTGATGCCGGAAGTCGATGCCCTGTTCGGCGTGCCGCAGCCCGCAGCCCATCACCCCAAGATCGACAGCGGTGCTCACACCTTGAGCGTGCTCGAACAGGCCGCTTTGCATCACCAGCCGCTGACAGTGCGCTGGGCCTGCCTGCTGCATGACGTCGGCAAAGGCCTGACGCCTGTGGATAAGTTGCCACAGCATATTGCCCATGAGCAGCGCGGCCTGAAGCTGATCAAGGCGGTCAATGAACGCTTCAAGGCGCCGAGGGACTGCCAGGAACTGGCGCTGTTGGTGGGCCAATACCACACCCATGGCCATCGTGCCCTGGAGCTTAAAGCCTCGACATTACTGGAATTGCTGCAGAGTTTTGACGTTTACCGGCGGCCGCAGCGCTTTGAAGAGTTCGTGGTCGCCTGCGAAATGGACGCCCGCGGCCGCAAGGGCTTGGAACAACGCAGTTATCCACAGGCGGATTATTTACGCGGCGCCGCAAAGGCTGCGCGCGAGGTCGCGGTGGCGCCGTTGCTGGAGAAGGGTTTCAAGGGCCCCGAACTGGGCGAGGCCCTGAAGCGCGAACGGCTCAAGACCTTGAAAGCCTACAAGGAACAGCACGCCCTATAGCAGCGCGCTCGGCGTCAGTTGCTGGCCCCGCCATTCGAATCCGACGGGCGCCAGCACCTGATCGATCTGTGCATCCCGCCACAGCTCAGCCAGCGTCTTGCCCACTTCAGGGTGCACACGATCCGGCGCCATCATCGACAACGGCCACAGCACGAAGGCGTTTTTCAGGATTTCTGCACGCGGCAGGATCAGGCCATCGAAGTTGCCCACCAGATCGCCATACAGCAGCACGTCGATATCCAGCGGCAGGCCCTTGCGATCCGGCGCGTAACGGCCATTGTCGGCCTCGATGGATTTCAGCCGGCGATCCAGCTCCATCAACGACAGGTCGGTATAGGCCGACACCACCAGATTGAAGAACAGCCCGCTCTTGATGCCCACCGGCTGGCTCTCGAACACCGCCGAGCAGCGCATGTCGATCAAGAAGCCCGCGAGTGCATCCAGGCCCGCGCACAGATGGGGCTCGCGCTCGATATTGCTGCCAAGACCAAGGTAAACCTGAGTTAGCGACATCCGCGCTCGATCTCCACGCCCACGCCCTTGGCGGCCGGCACGGCCCCCGGCTTGGTCAACTTGAGGTGCAGCCAGGGAATCTGGAACTCGCTCATCAGCACTTCGGCCAGACGCTCGGCAAAGGTTTCCACCAACTGGTACTGCGACTGCTCGGCAAAGGCCTGGATACGCGCGGACACACTGGCGTAATCCAGTGCCAGGGTGAGGTCGTCACCCGCAGCGGCCGGGCGGTTGTCCCAGGCGAAACTCAGGTCCAGGCGCAAGCATTGCTTGATGCCGCGCTCCCAGTCGTAGGCCCCGATCACGGTGTCGACTTCCAGGCCTTCGATAAACACTCTGTCCAAGCTCTTCTCCGCAGCACGACAAGGGCGCGATGCCCCGTTAGAATCAGGGCGTCCTCGCCCGGAATAGTTAGCATGTTTTGGTCACTGGCGATTTTCGCCTACCTGCTCGGCTCGCTGTCCTTCGCCATTTTGCTCAGCCGCCTGACGGGAAATCCCGACCCGCGAATGGGTGGCTCAGGCAATGCCGGCGCCACCAACATGCTGCGCCTGGCCGGCAAGAAGCTCGCCGTGCTGACGCTGCTGGGCGACGTGTGCAAGGGCCTGTTGCCCGTACTGATCGCCAGCCTTGCCGGCCTTACTCTGCAACAGCAAGCCTGGATTGGCGTGTGCGCCGTCCTCGGCCATCTGTTTCCGTTGTACTTCCGTTTTCGCGGCGGCAAGGGTGTCGCCACGGCGGCCGGCATGCTGCTGGGGATCTACCCTCCGGCGGCGCTGCTGGCCATGCTCGCTTGGCTGCTGACCTTCTACCTGACCCGCACCAGCTCGCTGGCCGCGCTGATCGCCACGCCGCTCACCCTGCCGTTGCTGGCCTGGCAGGAACCGGCGGCGCTGTTGCCGATGAGTGTGCTGACCCTGCTGATCGTCTGGCGCCATCGCGGCAATTTACGCGACCTGTTTGCCGGGCGCGAACGGCATTTTTAAATCCGGCCGATGAATTCCGCTCACCTTGAGCGCCTACAACGGTGACAACTGCTCCATCGGCCAGCGTGCCTGCACGCTGATCGCCAGGCTTTCGTGCTGCCCGGCCTGCAGGCGCTGGCAACCGGCATAAGCGATCATCGCGCCGTTGTCGGTGCAGAATTCAGGGCGCGCATAGAACACATCGCCCTTCATGTCGCCGAGCATTTTTTCCAGGGATGCGCGCAAGGCCTTGTTGGCGCTGACGCCGCCTGCGATCACCAGGCGCTGCATGCCCGCCTGTTTCAGGGCGCGCTTGCACTTGATGGTCAAAGTCTCCACCACCGCCTGCTGGAACGCCAGCGCGATGTCGCAACGGGCTTGCTCACTGTCGTCCCCGGCGCTGACGCTGTGCTGCCAGGTATTCAGGGCAGAGGTCTTCAAACCGCTGAAGCTGAACATCAGCCCCGGGCGATCACACATCGGACGCGGGAAGGTATAGCGACCGGCGACGCCTTTTTCGGCCAGGCGCGCGATTTCCGGACCGCCGGGATAATTGAGGCCCATCATCTTCGCGGTCTTGTCGAACGCCTCACCGGCGGCATCGTCCAGGGACTCGCCCAATAGCGTGTATTGACCGATCCCATCGACCTGAACCAGCTGCGTATGGCCACCCGAAACCAACAAAGCGACGAACGGGAACTGCGGCGGTGTTTTTTCCAGCATCGGCGCCAGTAAATGGCCTTCCATATGGTGTACGCCGAGGGCCGGAATGTCCCAGGCAAATGCCAGCGCTTGGGCGCAAGAAGCCCCAACCAGCAGGGCTCCGACCAATCCGGGGCCGGCGGTGTAGGCGATCGCATCGATCTCGGTCGGCACACAGCCGGCCTCGTCCAGCACCCGCCGAATCAACGGCAGCATGCGTTTGACGTGATCACGGCTGGCAAGCTCCGGCACCACGCCGCCATAGGCGCGATGCAAGTCGATCTGACTGAACAGCGCATCGGCCAAAAGCCCGCGTTCACTGTCGTAAAGTGCGACACCGGTTTCGTCGCAGGAGGTTTCAAGTCCCAGTACTAGCATGGGTTTGCGCCTTGTAGAGGCTGAATTCGAAGGCGCGCATAATAGTCGCCACTCCCCCTCCCGACTAGCGGTTTTCGATCAGAGGCTTTGCATTCCTGGCAATGAGGGGTTAACATCCGCAACCCTTAAAAACCGACGACCTCAGCCGCGAATTTTTTGCGACGAGAACGTTGATTCCCGGTAATGAAAGAAGGTAGCTCTGGATGCCAGCCGTCAAAGTAAAAGAGAACGAACCCTTCGACGTAGCTCTGCGTCGTTTCAAGCGCTCCTGCGAAAAAGCCGGTGTTCTGGCTGAAGTTCGTAGCCGCGAATTTTACGAGAAGCCAACTTCTGAGCGTAAGCGTAAAGCAGCAGCCGCTGTTAAGCGTCACGCCAAGAAAGTTCAGCGCGAGCAGCGCCGCGCCGTTCGTCTGTACTAATACACAGACGTTCGTAGCAAGCTTCTGCCAAGCCCGGCCCTAAGCCGGGCTGTTGGCATTTGCGGATATCGCTTGATGCTTCACCGTCGACGCCGCCCACGCGACCGAGACACTGCTTCACACGTCAGGACTGGCTCTTCTGCCAGCGGTGCGCGTCTCTTCTGACGAGTCTAACAAGGCTACTGACGAGCACACTTATTTCTTCAAGCAGACGATCGACTGTGTCGGCTGTGCCCATCGATGCGCTTCCGAGGCCCGCCATTGGCCAAGACCGGACGCCGGGGCAACATTTCTTCGCCGAACAGACTGAGTAGAAATTAACGTCAGTGGATGTTCGGCAGATACACTTCCTGACAGCCCAAGCAGACGATTGATGGTCGAGCCATACGATACGTGCGCTTGAGCACTTCACGGGCCCTCATTTCCACGCAGTGATGACGAGAACGCCATGGCCGGGCTGATTCCCCAGAGCTTTATTGACGACCTTCTGAACCGCACCGACATCGTCGATGTGGTCAGCTCGCGCCTGCAAATGAAGAAGGCGGGCAAGAACTACACCGCCTGCTGCCCGTTCCACAAGGAAAAGACCCCGTCGTTCAGCGTCAGCCCCGACAAGCAGTTCTACTACTGCTTCGGCTGCGGCGCGGGCGGCAACGCCCTCGGCTTTATCATGGACCACGACAACCTGGACTTCCCCCAGGCCGTCGAGGAACTGGCCAAAGCCGCCGGCATGGAAATCCCCCGCGAAGAAAGCGGCCGCCCGCACAAACCGCGGCAACCCACCGATTCGCCGCTGTACCCGCTGCTGACCGCCGCCGCCGACTTTTATCGCCAGGCGCTCAAGAGCCATCCGCAGCGCAAGGCCGCCGTCGACTACCTCAAGGGGCGCGGCCTCACCGGCGAAATCGCCCGCGACTTCGGCCTGGGCTTCGCCCCGCCGGGCTGGGACAACCTGTACAAACACCTGAGCAGCGACACCCTCCAGCAAAAAGCCATGATCGACGCCGGCCTGCTGGTGGAAAACGCCGAGACCGGCAAGCGCTACGACCGCTTCCGCGACCGCGTGATGTTCCCGATCCGCGACAGCCGTGGCCGGATCATCGCCTTCGGCGGCCGGGTGCTCGGGGACGACAAGCCCAAGTACCTCAACTCGCCGGAAACCGCAGTGTTTCACAAGGGCCAGGAACTCTATGGCCTGTTCGAAGCGCGCAAGAACAACCGCAACCTCGACGAAATCATCGTGGTTGAAGGCTATATGGACGTGATCGCCCTCGCCCAGCAAGGCCTGCGCAATGCCGTGGCGACCCTGGGCACCGCCACCAGCGAAGAACACTTGAAGCGCCTGTTCCGCGTAGTGCCCAGCGTGCTGTTCTGCTTCGACGGCGACCAGGCCGGCCGCAACGCTGCCTGGCGCGCCCTCGAAGCCACGCTGCCGTGCCTGCAGGACGGGCGCCGCGCACGCTTCTTGTTCCTGCCCGAAGGCGAAGACCCGGACACCCTGGTCCGCTCCGAAGGCACCGACGCCTTCCGCGCGCGCATCAACCAGCATGCGCAGCCGCTGGCGGACTATTTCTTCCAGCAACTGACCGAAGAAGCCGACCCGCGCTCCCTCGAAGGCAAGGCGCACATGGCCACCCTCGCGGCGCCGCTGATCGACAAAGTGCCGGGCGCGAACCTGCGCACCCTGATGCGTCACCGCCTGCTGGAAATCACCGGACTGAGCGGCGAAGCGGTCAGCCAGCTGGTCCACAGCGCACCGCAAGATGCGCCGCCGGCCTACGACCCAGGCATGGATTACGACGCCATGCCGGACTATTCCGACTTCCACCAACCGCAGGAGGCCTACAC
Source organism: Pseudomonas sp. PSPC2-3 (assembly GCF_049898265.1). Classification (NCBI taxonomy): domain Bacteria; kingdom Pseudomonadati; phylum Pseudomonadota; class Gammaproteobacteria; order Pseudomonadales; family Pseudomonadaceae; genus Pseudomonas; species Pseudomonas sp. PSPC2-3. The sequence continues at coordinate 49,461 of NZ_JAFCXJ010000001.1, forward strand.
GCCCCAGCAGGAGTGGACACCGAAAAAGCCCGGCGCCGGCGGCAAGAAATGGGACAAGAAGCCCTGGAACAAAAACGGCAAGCGTGGTGACCGCGACGAGGCCTACGCCCCGCGCACCCCGGTGGCCGTAGAGGCGCCGACGCTGATTGCCCTGCGCACGCTCATCCACCATCCGCAATTGGCGGGCAAGGTCGAGAGTGCCGAGCACTTTGCCAACGAGAGCAATACCTATGCCCAGGTACTGATCGCGCTGATCGAGGCGGTGCAGAAAAATCCTAAGCTAAACTCCATTCAGCTGATGGCTCGCTGGCATGGCACCGAACAAGGGCGGTTGTTGAAAGCACTCGCAGAAAAGGAGTGGCTAATTGACGGCGATAACCTTGAACAACAGTTTTTAGACACCATTACTAGGTTATCCGCGGGTCAGCACACGCAGACCCTCGATGAACTCATCAAGAGAGCGAGGCAGCCGGGATTATCGGCTGAAGAGCAAATTCAGATAGCAAAACAGATGCGTGACCTCTTAAAACAGAATGTTTCCGCATCAAACCCGACCTCAGCTGGCGCGTGAGGTCATAGCTCGGGTATAATCCTCGGCTTGTTTTTTGCCCGCCAAGACCTTCAGTGGATAGGGTGTTATGTCCGGAAAAGCGCAACAGCAGTCTCGTATCAAAGAGTTGATCACCCTGGGTCGTGAGCAGAAGTATCTGACTTACGCAGAGGTCAACGATCACCTGCCTGAGGATATTTCAGATCCAGAGCAGGTGGAAGACATCATCCGCATGATCAACGACATGGGGATCCCCGTACACGAGAGTGCTCCGGATGCGGACGCCCTTATGTTGGCCGACGCCGATACCGACGAGGCAGCCGCTGAAGAAGCCGCTGCCGCGTTGGCCGCGGTGGAGACCGACATCGGTCGCACGACTGACCCTGTACGCATGTATATGCGTGAAATGGGTACCGTCGAGTTGCTGACACGCGAAGGCGAAATCGAAATCGCCAAGCGTATTGAAGAGGGTATCCGTGAAGTGATGGGCGCAATTGCGCACTTCCCTGGCACGGTTGACCACATTCTCTCCGAGTACACTCGCGTCACCACCGAAGGTGGCCGCCTGTCCGACGTCCTGAGCGGTTATATCGACCCGGACGACGGCATTGCGCCACCTGCTGCCGAAGTGCCGCCGCCTGTCGACCCGAAAGCCGTGAAAGCGGACGACGATGCCGAAGACGACGATGCCGAAGCCAGCACCGACGACGAAGATGAAGTCGAAAGCGGTCCAGACCCGATCATCGCTGCCCAGCGTTTCGGTGCGGTTTCCGATCAAATGGAAATCACCCGCAAGGCCCTGAAAAAGCACGGTCGCTCCAACAAGCTGGCAATTGCCGAGCTGGTGGCGCTGGCTGAGCTGTTCATGCCGATCAAGCTGGTGCCGAAGCAATTCGAAGGCCTGGTCGAGCGTGTTCGTAGCGCCCTTGAGCGTCTGCGCGCACAAGAGCGGGCGATCATGCAGCTCTGTGTGCGTGATGCGCGCATGCCGCGTACCGACTTCCTGCGCCAGTTCCCGGGCAACGAAGTTGACGAAAGCTGGACCGACGCTCTGGCCAAGGGCAAGGCGAAATACGCCGAAGCCATTGGTCGCCTGCAGCCCGATATCATTCGTTGCCAGCAGAAGCTGACCGCACTTCAGACCGAAACCGGTCTGACGATTGCCGAGATCAAGGACATCAACCGTCGCATGTCGATCGGTGAGGCCAAGGCCCGCCGCGCGAAGAAAGAGATGGTTGAAGCGAACTTGCGTCTGGTGATCTCCATTGCCAAGAAGTACACCAACCGTGGCCTGCAATTCCTCGATCTGATCCAGGAAGGCAACATCGGCTTGATGAAGGCGGTGGACAAGTTCGAATACCGTCGCGGCTACAAGTTCTCGACTTATGCCACCTGGTGGATCCGTCAGGCGATCACTCGCTCGATCGCCGACCAGGCCCGCACCATCCGTATTCCGGTGCACATGATCGAGACGATCAACAAGCTCAACCGTATTTCCCGGCAGATGTTGCAGGAAATGGGTCGCGAACCGACCCCGGAAGAGCTGGGCGAACGCATGGAAATGCCTGAGGATAAAATCCGCAAGGTATTGAAGATCGCTAAAGAGCCGATCTCCATGGAAACCCCGATCGGTGATGACGAAGACTCCCATCTGGGCGACTTCATCGAAGACTCGACCATGCAGTCGCCAATCGATGTAGCCACCGTTGAGAGCCTTAAAGAAGCGACCCGCGACGTACTGTCCGGCCTCACTGCCCGTGAAGCCAAGGTACTGCGCATGCGTTTCGGCATCGACATGAATACCGACCACACCCTTGAGGAAGTCGGTAAACAGTTTGACGTGACCCGCGAGCGGATTCGTCAGATCGAAGCCAAGGCGCTGCGCAAGTTGCGTCACCCGACGCGAAGCGAGCATCTGCGCTCCTTCCTCGACGAGTGATCCCAGAACCCCCGGCCCAGGCCGGGGGTTTTGCTTTCTACCGATTACTTTTTATAGATTCACCGCCGCGCCCTCCCTCCCCCGCAATGCCCGTCTACACTCGAAACATTCCCCGTGCCATAACGAGACCGTTATGCCCAGATTGCCGACCGTGCTTTTGCTGTCGCTGCTGACCTGGACCGCAACGGCTGGCGCCTTGACTCTCACGGAGGATGAGCGTGGCTGGTTGGCGGACCATCAGGAGCTGCGCCTGGGGGTGGATGCCTCCTGGCCGCCCTTCGAATACCGCGACGAGAACGGACGCTACCAAGGCTTGGCGGCGGATTACGTGCGCCTGATCCAAGACCGCCTGGGCGTCCGGATCAAGCTGATCGAGCCGGTGAACTGGAGCGCCGTCCTCGAACAGGCCCGCAACAACCAGCTCGACCTGCTGCCGGGCATCATGTCCACCCCCGAGCGCCAGGCCTACATGGCGTTCACGCGGCCTTACCTGGACTTCCCCATCGTCATCCTCGCCCATGAAGGCGGTGCGCAACCGCACAACCTGAAGGACCTCTATGGGTTGAAGATTGCCGTGGTGGAGAACTACGCGCCCCATGAATTGCTGCGCACCCACCACCCCGACCTCAACCTGGTGGCCTTGCCGAATGTCAGCTCGACCCTGCAGGCGCTGGCCACCGATGAAGTGGACGCAGTAGTCGGCGACCTGGCTTCGAGCGTATGGAGCCTGCGCCAACTCAAGCTCGATGGCTTGTACGTCAGCGGTGAAACGCCCTACCGCTACCAACTGGCGATGGGCGTGCCTCGTGAAAACAAAATGCTGGTAGGGATTCTGGACAAGGTCCTCGCTGACCTCAGCCCGGACGAAACGCAAGCGATCCAGCGACACTGGGTCGGCAGCCTCACCGATCACCACACGTTCTGGACGGATCTGCTGACGTATGGCCTGCCCACGATACTGCTGCTGAGCAGCGTATTGGTCGTCGTGATTCGGATCAATCGTCGGCTCAGTTCGGAAATTTCCCGCCGCGTCGCCCTCGAGCAGGAACTGCGCAGCAGCGAATATCACTATCGCGGCCTGGTGGAGAGCTTGTCCGCCATTGCCTGGGAAGCCAGCATTAGTGATTTCACCTACAGTTACGTGTCTCCGCATGCCGAAGAACTGCTCGGTTACCCCCGCGCCCATTGGCTGATTCCAGGCTTCTGGCGCAGCATCATTCACCCCGCCGACCTGACGCGCACCGAAGCCTATTGCTACCGCGAAACCCGCGCCAGCCGTGATCACAGCGTCGATTACCGGGTGATCACCGCCGACGGCCGTTGCCTGTGGGTACGCGACATTGTCAGCCTGATCGAACACGGCCATGAACCGGTACTCCGTGGCTTGATGATCGACATCAGTGACGCCAAGCGCACGGAAGAGGCGCTGCAATTGTCCGAGCAAAAATTTGCCTCGGTGTTCCAACAGTGCCCAGACATTCTGGTGATCGCACGAATGTCCGACGGCTGCCTGTTGGAGGTCAACAAAGCGTTTGAGGACCAGGTGGGCCTGAAGGCCGAAGACGTGATCGGTAAAACCGCTACGTCGCTGAATATCTGGGGTATCCCGGGCATCGGCCCGGACCTGCTGCAACGGCTGCAGACCACCAGCATCCGCAACCTGGAAATGCGCTTTCTGCGCAGCAACGGCCAAGCCTTTACCGGGCTGATTTCCGCCGAACCGTTCCAACTCGACACGACCGAAGCCCTGGTAGTTGTGGTGCGAGACATCACCCAGCTCAAGGAAACCCAGCAACAGCTGCAAACCTCCGAAGAGAAATTCGCCAAGGCCTTCCATGCCTCGCCCGACGGTTTGCTTTTGAGCCGTCAGAGCGATGGCCAACTGATCGAGGTCAACGAAGGGTTCAGCCGCATTACCGGCATCGCCAGCGTGAGTTCCCTCGACCAGTCGACCCTGGACCTGGGCATCTGGGTCGACCTCAACGAACGCAAACACATGCTGGAGCTGCTGCAACGCGACGGGTTTGTCCGCGATTTCATCTGCCATATCCGCCGCAGCGACGGGCAGATCCGGCTCTGCGAGTTGTCCAGCCGTCCGCTGCCCATCGGCGATGACGACTGCATGCTGACCATCGCCCGGGACATTACCGAGCGCCAACAGATGCAGGAAAAACTGCAACAGGCCGCTACCGTCTTCGAAAGCACCGCCGAAGGCGTGTTGATCACCGACACCCGGCAAAACATCAGCGCCGTGAACCGCGCCTTCAGCGAGATCACCGGCTACAGCGAAGCCGAAGCCCTCGGCCACACCCCGCGCCTGCTCGCCTCCGGCCTGCATGACAGCGCATTCTATGCCGCGATGTGGCACCAGTTGACCACTCACGGGCATTGGCAGGGCGAGATCTCCAACCGTCGCAAGAATGGCGAGGTCTACCCCAGTTGGCTGACCATCAGCGCCGTGCGCAACCGCGACCAGGCGATCACGCACTTCGTCGCGGTGTTTGCCGACATCTCCAGCCTCAAACACGCCCAGGCCCGCCTCGACTACCAGGCCCATCACGACCCGCTGACCGGCCTGCCCAACCGCACCCTGTTTGAAAACCGGCTACAGGCCGCGCTCAACAATCAACAGGAGAGCGGCCACCAGGGCGCCGTGCTGTTCCTCGACCTGGATCGCTTCAAACATATCAACGACAGCCTCGGCCACCCGATCGGCGACCTGCTGCTCCAGAACATCGCCGTGCGCCTCAAGGAGCAACTGCGCGACATCGACACCGTCGCCCGCCTGGGCGGCGACGAGTTCATCATCCTCCTGCCCGGCCTGCAGCAAGCCAGCGACGCCCAGCACCTGGCCAATAAACTGCTGGCCTGCTTCACCCCGCCGTTCCAGGCGGGTGAGCACGAGTTTTTTATCAGCGCCAGCATCGGCACCAGCCTGTACCCCCAGGACGGCATGGACGTCGCCACCCTGGTCAAAAACGCCGACGCCGCGATGTACCGCTCCAAGGCCAAGGGCCGCAACCGCGTCGAAGGCTACACCCGCGACCTGACCGCCCAGGCCAAAGAACGCGTGGCGCTGGAACATGAACTGCGCCGGGCCATCGAACGCGATGAGCTGAGCCTGTATTACCAACCCAAACGGAGCCTGGAGACCCAGGAACTGATCGGCGCCGAAGCGCTGATCCGCTGGCACCACCCGACCTTCGGCGACGTACCGCCCGAACACTTCATCGCCCTGGCCGAAGAGAACGGCATGATCCTGCAGATCGGCGATTGGGTCCTGGAGCAGGCCTGCCAACAAATGCACGCCTGGCAAACCGTCTTCGATCACTTCGGCCCGCTGTCAGTCAACCTCGCCGGCGCACAACTGCGCCAGCCCAACCTGCTGTCACGCATCGAACAGCTACTGCGCGATTACCGCCTCGAACCCGGCTGCCTGCAACTGGAGATCACCGAAAACTTCATCATGAGCCAGGCCGAAGAAGCGCTGGACGTGCTGCACCAACTCAAACGCCTGGGCGTACAACTGGCGATCGATGATTTCGGCACCGGCTATTCATCCCTCAGCTACCTCAAGCGCCTGCCCCTGGACTTCCTGAAAATCGACCAATCCTTCATCCGCGGCCTGCCCGACGACCCCCACGACGTGGCGATCGTGCGCGCCATCATTGCCCTGGGCCACAGCATGCAATTCACCATCATCGCCGAAGGCGTAGAAACCCCCGCACAACAAACCTTCCTCGCCGCCGAGGGCTGCGAACAGATGCAAGGCTACATCGTCAGCCTGCCCCTGCCCCCGGAGCTTTTTGCCGCGACGTTTCTTCGTATGAGGGTTCAGGATTTTTCGGATAGCACAGCGGAGAAACCATCGCTATAATCCGCGACCTGTTAAGGGCCTATAGCTCAGTTGGTCAGAGCAGAGGACTCATAATCCTTTGGTCCACGGTTCAAGTCCGTGTGGGCCCACCAACTCCAAAGCCGCGCATTGCGCGGCTTTTGTGTGTCTGTCGCTGCCGTTTTAGCCAGCGCCCTCGCCCTCAGGCTCACGTCGCAAACAACTGCCCGATATCCCGGAACGCCTTGAACTCCAACGCGTTACCGCAGGGGTCAAACAAAAACAGTGTCGCCTGCTCCCCCACCTGGCCTTTGAAGCGAATGTGCGGTTCCAGCACGAACGCGGTCTGCCGCGCCTGCAAGCGCGCCGCCAGGGCATGCCAGTCGTCCCAGCTCAATACCACGCCGAAATGCGGCACGGGGACGTCGTGGCCGTCGACAGCATTGGTGTGCGCCGCAGCCTGGGAGGCTGTTTTGGGGTGTTCATGAATCACCAGTTGATGGCCGAAGAAGTTGAAGTCGACCCAGTGGTCGCTGGAGCGCCCCTCTTGCAGGCCGAACACGTCAGCGTAGAAATGCCGGGCAGCGGCCAGGTCGAATACCGGAATGGCCAAGTGAAAAGGTGCCAGTGTCATCAGGTCAAACCTCTGCGGATCGTGGAGAGGCTTGAGTTTAGCCTTGCTGCTGGCGATGAAAAGACGATAGTTTTTGCGCCGAGCTCAAATAATTTCGATGAGTTGAGGCGCCCATGCTGCGTGAATTGAAGACCTTTATCGCGGTAACGCGCCACGGTACGTTCGCCGCGACGGGCATGCATATCGGGCTGACGCAATCGGCGGTCAGTGCGCAGATTCGTCAACTGGAGCAGGCGCTCGGGGTGGCGTTGTTCGACCGCACCGGGCGCCAGGCTACGCTGAATGCCGCAGGCGTTCGCGCCTTGCCGCTGGCCAAGGAGATTCTGGAGACGTTCAACCGCATGGCAGTGCCGGTGGATGCCAATGAATACCGGGGCGAGCTGAAAGTCGGGGCGATCAGCACTGCGCAGACCGGGTTGTTGCCCCAGGCCCTGGTCCGGTTACGTCAGGCCGCGCCGACCGTGGAATGCAAGTTGGTGCCCGGCGTGTCCCTGGAATTGCTGAGCCAGGTGGACGCTGGCGAGCTGGACTCGGCGATTATCATTCGACCGCCTTTTGACTTGCCTAAGGAGCTGCACGTACAGGTGCTGCGCAAGGAGCCTTTTGCGCTGATCGTGCCGCATGCACTGGCAGGCGATGACCCCTTGCAGTTGCTCGGCAGCCAACCCCATGTGCGCTACGACCGGGCGTCGTTTGGCGGTCGATTGGTCAGCCGGTTTCTGCGCGAGCAGAAGCTCGAGGTGCGGGTGGCGCTAGAGTTGGATGAGCTGGAAGCCATCGTCAAGATGGTCGAGTGTGGCCTGGGGGTGTCGCTGATTCCTCAGGCGGGGCTGTGGCTCGAACGCTCGCCCCAGGTACGAATTATTCCGCTAGGCCATCTGACCTTTTACCGGGAGATCATCCTGCTCAGTCGCTACAACCACCGCAACCTGCCCGTGCCGCAACTGTTTGCCCGCTGTCTGTTGGCTGACGCAAGCCTGTAACATATGCCCCCTATCCGTCCGCACCGGAGCTGCCCTTGCCTGTCCTCGATGAAATCGACCGCCAACTGATCTCCGCATTGCAGATCAATGCCCGTGAAAGCGTCGCCATGCTGGCACGGCAACTCGGCATTGCGCGCACCACGGTGACGTCGCGCCTGGCTCGTCTGGAGAAAACCCAGGTGATTACCGGTTATGGCGTGCGCCTCGGCCAGCGTGTGGTGGATGGCGGGCTGCAGGCGTATGTCGGCATCACCGTGCAGGCGCGCTCGGGCAAGGACGTGCTGCGCAAGCTCAGCGCCATGGCCCAGGTTCAGCAACTGTGCGCGGTGAGCGGCGAGTTCGATTACGTGGCATGGCTGCGCACCGATTCGCCAGAACAGCTCGATCAATTGCTGGACCAGATCGGCAGCGTCGACGGCGTGGAAAAAACCACCACGTCGATCATCCTCAGCAACAAACTCGATCGCAGACAACCAATCTGACCGCCAACCTCGTCACTTTGACTGAAAACAATTCAATTCGACGACACTTTGCGTCTTATTAACGAACGCTACGCTCCCTAAACTGGCTGCCATCTTTTCCTATACTCAGCGGGTACGTCCCGCGAGCCGCTAGTAAGGTCAGCCATGAGCATTCCGTCCAGCAGCATCAGCAAGACCAATCGCCACCCCGCCGACGGTAAAAAACCGATCACCATCTTCGGCCCGGATTTCCCCTTTGCGTTTGATGACTGGATCGAACACCCCGCCGGCCTGGGCAGTATTCCGGCCGCCAACCACGGCGCCGAAGTGGCGATCGTCGGCGCCGGGATCGCCGGCCTGGTGGCCGCCTACGAACTGATGAAGCTGGGCCTCAGGCCCGTGGTGTACGAGGCCTCGAAGATGGGCGGCCGTTTGCGCTCCCAGGCGTTTGAAGGCGCCGAAGGGATCATCGCCGAGTTGGGCGGCATGCGTTTCCCGGTGTCGTCCACCGCGTTCTACCACTATGTCGACAAGCTCGGCCTGGACACCAAACCCTTCCCCAACCCGCTGACGCCGGCTTCCGGCAGCACGGTCATCGACCTGGAAGGCCAGACCCACTACGCACAAAAACTGTCCGATTTGCCTGCACTGTTCCAGGAAGTGGCTGACGCGTGGGCCGACGCCCTGGAAGCCGGCTCGCAGTTCGGCGATATCCAGCAAGCCATCCGCGACCGCGACGTGCCGCGCCTCAAGGCGCTGTGGAACAAACTCGTGCCGCTGTGGGACGACCGCACCTTCTACGACTTCGTCGCCACCTCCAAGGCCTTTGCCAAGCTGTCCTTCCATCACCGCGAGGTGTTTGGCCAGGTCGGCTTCGGCACCGGTGGCTGGGATTCGGACTTCCCCAACTCCATGCTGGAAATCTTCCGCGTGGTGATGACCAACTGCGACGACCATCAACACCTGGTGGTCGGCGGCGTGGCGCAGGTGCCCATGGGTATCTGGCGCCATGTGCCGGAGCGCTGCGCCCACTGGCCGGCGGGCACCAGCCTGAGTTCGCTGCACAGCGGCGCGCCACGGGCCGGGGTCAAGCGCATTGCCCACGCGCCCGGCGGCCGTTTCGCCGTGACCGACAACTACGGCGATACCCGCGAATACGCCGCCGTGCTGACCACCTGCCAAAGCTGGCTGCTGACCACCCAGATCGAATGCGACGAAACCCTGTTCTCGCAAAAGATGTGGATGGCCCTGGACCGCACCCGCTACATGCAATCGTCGAAGACCTTCGTGATGGTCGACCGCCCGTTCTGGAAAGACAAAGACCCGCAAACCGGCCGCGACCTGATGAGCATGACCCTCACCGATCGCCTGACCCGTGGCACTTACCTGTTCGACAACGGCGACGACAAGCCGGGCGTGATCTGCCTGTCGTACTCATGGATGAGCGATGCGCTGAAAATGCTCCCGCAGCCCATCGATAAACGCGTGAAGCTGGCCCTCGACGCACTGAACAAGATCTACCCGAAAGTCGACATCAAGGCGCGCATCATCGGCGACCCGATCACCGTGTCCTGGGAAGCCGACCCTCATTTCCTCGGGGCCTTCAAAGGTGCGTTGCCTGGTCACTATCGCTACAACCAGCGGATGTACGCGCACTTCATGCAGAAGGACATGCCCGCCGAGCAACGTGGGATTTTTATCGCCGGCGATGACGTATCCTGGACACCGGCCTGGGTCGAAGGCGCGGTGCAAACCTCATTGAACGCGGTGTGGGGCATCATGACCCACTTCGGCGGCCACACTCACCCAGAGAACCCGGGGCCGGGTGATGTGTTCGATGAAATCGGGCCAATTGCCCTGGCCGATTAAGGAGCCAAGCCATGCGTGTCGCCCTGTACCAATGCCCGCCGCTGCCGCTGGACGTGACCGGCAACCTCGAGCGCCTGCACCGACTCGCGCATGAGGCATCCGGCGCCGACCTGCTGGTGCTGCCGGAGATGTTCCTCACCGGCTACAACATCGGTGCCGAAGCTGTCGGCGCATTGGCCGAGGCGCAGGATGGCGAGTCGGCGCGAACGATTGCCGAACTGGCGCGAAGTGCCGGGCTGGCAATCCTGTACGGCTACCCGGAGCGCGCCGCGAACGGGCAGATCTATAACGCCGTGCAGTTGGTCGATGCCCACGGCCAGCGCCTGTGCAACTACCGCAAGACGCACCTGTTCGGCGACCTCGATCATTCGATGTTCAGTGCCGGCGGCGATGATTTTCCGCTGGTGGAACTCAACGGTTGGAAACTGGGCGTGCTGATCTGTTACGACCTGGAGTTCCCGGAAAACACGCGGCGCCTGGCCCTGGCCGGCGCCGACCTGATCGTGGTGCCCACCGCGAATATGGTGCCGTTCGACTTTGTCGCCGACGTCACCGTGCGGGCGCGGGCTTTCGAGAACCGGTGCTACGTGGCCTACGCCAATTACTGCGGGCACGAAGGCGAGATTCAGTATTGCGGGCAAAGCAGCATCGCCGCGCCGGATGGGCAGCGAATCGCCCAGGCAGGCCTGGATGAAGCCTTGATCGTCGGCACGCTGGAACACCAATCGATTCTCGATGCCCGCGCCGCCAATGACTACCTGCAAGACCGCCGCCCCGAACTGTACGGCACGCTGCACAAGCCCTGATCTGGAGGGTTTGCTAGCATAGGCACTTCCCTCGTATCGGAAGTGCCCATGCCTGCGCCGGCCCAGCCCCATCACCTTCACCTGACCCTGGCCAACGGCCTGCGGGTTTCCCTGCGCCATGCCCCGCGTTTAAAGCGTTGCGCCGCTGTTTTGCGGGTGGCGGCCGGCAGCCATGACGTGCCGTTGGCGTGGCCCGGCCTGGCGCACTTTCTGGAACATCTGTTGTTTCTTGGCACTGAGCGTTTTCCGAGCGATGAAGGGCTGATGACCTACGTGCAGCGCCACGGTGGCCAGGTCAATGCCAGCACCCGCGAGCGCACCACGGATTTCTTCGTTGAACTGCCGTTGTCGACCTTTGCCGATGGGCTCGAACGCCTGGCCGATCTGCTGACCCATCCGCGCCTGGCGCTGGACGATCAACTGCGCGAGCGCGAAGTGCTGCACGCGGAGTTCATCGCCTGGTCCCAGGACGCCAACGCGCAACAACAGGTCGCGCTGCTGGAGGGCCTGGCGGCCGATCATCCGCTGCGCGGCTTCCATGCGGGTAATCGCGACAGCCTGCCGGTGGAACGTCAGGCGTTTCAGCAAGCATTGCGGGATTTCCACCAGCACTTCTATCAGTCGGGGCAAATGACCTTGAGTCTGGCCGGCCCACAACCGCTGGCAGAACTGGAACGCCTGGCGCGGCGCTTCAGTGAGCAACTGCGCGCCGGCCCGCGACACCCGCAGGCGGCCCCGCCGGCGCTGATGCCCGCTCATACACAGCATTTCCAACACAGCGCCGACGGCCATCTGCATCACGTCATCAGCGTCGACGCCCCCAGGGAAGCCCTGGATTTCCTTTGTTTCGGGCTCAACGCCTCGGCGCCCGGCGGGCTGCGCGCGGAACTGCAAGCGCGGCAATTGGCGAGCACTGTGCAGGCCTCCGTGCTCTACCATTTCGCCGGGCAAGCGCTGCTGGATCTCGACTTTACCCTCGGAACTCAAAGCGACGCGGCGACACAGATCGAAGCGTTGTTGTACGACTGGCTGAGCTTTTTCGCACACAGCGACTGGACATCTCTGCGCGAGGAATTCGCCCTGCTCAACGCACGCCAACAGCAGGTCCAAGGCGCCCTCGCGTTGGCGCGGCATGACAGCGAAGAACTCGAAGCGCCGGTGTCGGAGCAGCACGTTGCCGCCCTCAAGACCCTGCTCGACGCCCTGCCGCTGCAAGCCTGCCGACATGCGTGGCAACTGCCGCCCAACAACCCGTTCCTGCGCCCACCCGTGAAGGACGAACGCGCCGGCCTGATTCGCGGCCAGACCAGCGCCCACCGGGGCCTGCGCACCTTTGCCCAGGACCGTTCCCGAGGGCGGCGAGAGCTGTCGGCGTTGTCGTTCAGCCCGGCGTTGGCCGATGCCCAAGAGGAAGGCGCGCTCTACCTGCGCTGGCGGCTGGATTGCGCGCGCCCATCGACGCTGGAAAACACCCTGGCACCGTTGCGCGAAAATGCCCGCCAGGCCGGCGTCGACTTATCCTTCGACGCGATCGGCAATGACTGGCTGGTGAAGATGGTCGGTCTTCACCAACCCATGCCGGCGATACTCGATGAACTCGCGCGCAGCCTGAACCTGCTTGAGGAGGATCGGCAACACGCCCCTGCCGGCACACCGCTGATTGCCATCCGGCAATTGCTCAAGGCGCTGCCGGCGTGCTGTGTCGGCGTTCGACCAAACCCGCCTGCGCCCTCGCTGTCGTGGGCCCACGCACGCTGGGAAGGCCTGGGCATTGGGCTGCCCGCCCACTGCGAAGCGGCGCTCAGATCCGCCGCCACCCGCTTGCCCGGGCAACCGGCCATTCTTGAATCCGAATGCCCCAGCCTCAACGGCCAGCGTCTATGGCATGAGGTCCACACCGATGCCCACGATGCGGCCCTGCTGCTGTTCTGCCCGACGCCGACGCGCGCCCTGGCAGATGAAGCCGCATGGCGCCTGCTGGCGCACCTGCTCCAAGGGCCGTTCTACCAACGCCTGCGGGTAGAACTGCAAATCGGCTACGCGGTGTTCAGCGGTATCCGACAGATCAATGGGCAAACCGGCCTGCTGTTTGGCGTGCAGTCGCCCAGCGTTTCCCTTGAGGGCATCATGCAGCACCTGCGCACCTTCCTCACGCAATTGCCGGCATTGATCGACGCCAGCGACGACCTCGGCCACCCAGCGCTGGCGCAACAATTCACGGCGCAGGCGCTGCCCCTCGCCCAGGCCGCCGAACTGTTGTGGCAGGCGCGCCTGGCCGGCCATCCAGCGGATTATCTGACGCTGCTTCAACACCAGATCCAAGCCCTGACGCACGCGGATCTGCAGCGCGCCGCCCAACAGGTGCAGGACGCCGCGGGCGGCTGGCGCTGCATCGCCAACGGCCCGCGCAGCGGCGGTGACTGGCAATCGGCAGACTGATCGTTGCCGCTGCCGCAATAGGCTTTTTCCACCAAGACAGCGCTAACTTGGAAAAAAATGCGTAATATTCATAGGCACACATCTGAACATCTCCGACTGGAGGTGGACTATATGTATTACTTGGTAGTAAACGTCCCATCCCTTCGTAGGAGTAAGAATATGACTTGGTCCAAACCTGCTTACACTGATCTGCGCATCGGTTTCGAAGTGACTATGTACTTCGCCAGCCGCTGATTGGCTGGGTAAGACAACGCCTCGGCTCGTCCGGGGCGTTTTTGTTTTCAGCTTTGTTTGATGGAGCGGCCATGTTTGTCCAGATTCTAGGTTCCGCCGCCGGCGGCGGCTTCCCGCAGTGGAACTGCAATTGCGCGAACTGCGCAGGCTTTCGTGATGGCAGCCTGCGAGCGCAGGCGCGTACCCAGTCATCCATCGCGATTTCCGACGATGGCGTGAACTGGGTACTGTGCAATGCCTCGCCGGATATCCGCGCACAACTGCAGGGCTTCGCGCCGATGCAACCCGGCCGCGCCCTGCGCGACACCGGCATCAGCGCGATCATCCTGATGGACAGCCAGATCGACCACACCACTGGCCTGCTGAGCCTGCGCGAAGGCTGCCCGCACCAGGTGTGGTGTACCGACATGGTCCATGAAGACCTCAGCAGCGGTTTCCCGCTGTTCACCATGCTCACCCATTGGAATGGCGGCCTGGCCTGGAACCGTATCGAGCTGGACGCCAGCTTCACCATCCCGGCCTGCCCCAACCTGCGTTTCACCCCGCTGCCGCTGCGCAGTGCCGCACCGCCGTATTCGCCGCACCGCTTCGACCCGCACCCCGGCGACAATATCGGCCTGATCGTCGAAGACCTGCGCACCGGCGGCAAACTGTTCTACGCCCCAGGGCTGGGCAAGGTGGACGCGCCATTGCTGGAAATCATGGCCGGCAGCGACTGCCTGCTGGTGGACGGCACGATGTGGGACGATGATGAAATGCAGCGCCGTGGCGTCGGCACCCGCACCGGCCGCGAGATGGGCCACCTGGCGCAGAACGGCCCCGGTGGCATGCTCGAAGTGCTGGAACACCTGCCGAAGCAGCGCAAGGTACTTATCCACATCAACAACACCAACCCGATCCTCGATGAAGATTCTCCCGAGCGGGCCGAGCTGGTGCGGCGCAATGTCGAAGTGGCTTACGACGGCATGAGCATTGAACTGTAGGAGCGAGCTTGCTCGCGAAAAACGCAAGAACACCGCAGATATTCAGGGTGCACGCGTCACCGTTAACGACCTTCGCGAGCAAGCTCGCTCCCACAGGAGACCCATATGACTGATATACCGATGAGCACCGATGCATTTGAAAAAGCCCTGCGGGCCAAGGGCGCCTTCTACCATATCCATCACCCGTACCACGTGGCGATGTATGAAGGCCGCGCCACCCGCGAGCAGATCCAGGGCTGGGTCGCCAACCGCTTCTACTATCAAGTGAACATCCCGCTGAAGGACGCCGCGATCCTGGCCAATTGCCCGGACCGTGAAATCCGCCGCGAGTGGATTCAGCGCCTGCTCGACCACGACGGCGCCCCCGGCGAAGACGGCGGCATCGAAGCCTGGCTGCGCCTGGGCCAGGCCGTCGGCCTCGACCCGGACCAACTGCGCTCCCAGGAGCTGGTGTTGCCCGGCGTGCGCTTTGCGGTGGACGCCTACGTCAACTTCGCCCGCCGCGCCTGCTGGCAGGAAGCCGCCAGCAGCTCGCTGACCGAACTGTTCGCGCCGCAGATCCACCAATCGCGCCTCGACAGCTGGCCGCAGCATTACCCGTGGATCGACCCCACCGGCTATGAGTATTTCCGCACCCGCCTGGGCCAGGCCCGCCGCGATGTCGAACATGGCCTGGCGATCACCCTGCAGCACTACACCACCCGCGAAGGCCAGGAGCGTATGCTGGAAATTCTGCAGTTCAAACTGGACATCCTGTGGAGCATGCTCGATGCCATGAGCATGGCCTACGAATTGAAACGCCCGCCCTATCACAGCGTGACCACACAGCGGGTCTGGCATAAAGGGATCGCCCTATGAGCTTTGATCGCAGCAAGAAACCGACCTGGCGCCAGGGTTATCGCTACCAGTACGAGCCTGCGCAAAAAGGCCATGTACTGCTCTACCCCGAGGGCATGATCAAGCTCAATGAAAGTGCCGCCTTGATCGGTGGACTGATCGACGGCGAGCGCGACGTCGCCACGATCATCGGTGAGCTGGATAAACAATTTCCCGGTGTGCCTGAGCTGGGCAATGACGTAGAGCAATTCATGGAGGTCGCCCGTGCCGAGCACTGGATCACCCTTGCCTGAAAAACCAGCCATCGGCCTGCCCTTGTGGCTGCTCGCCGAGCTGACCTATCGCTGCCCGCTGCAGTGCCCGTATTGCTCCAACCCGCTGGATTTCGCCGAGCAGGGCAAGGAGCTGAGCACCGAGCAGTGGTTCAAGGTATTTCGCGAAGCCCGTGAGATGGGCGCCGCGCAGTTGGGCTTTTCCGGCGGTGAACCGCTGGTGCGCCAGGACCTCGCCGAACTGATCGCCGAAGCGCGCAAGCTGGGCTTCTACACCAACCTGATCACCTCCGGCATCGGCCTGACCGAGCAGAAGATCAGCGACTTCAAGAAGGCTGGCCTGGACCACATCCAGATCAGCTTCCAGGCCAGCGACGAACAGGTGAACAACCTGCTGGCCGGCTCGAAAAAGGCCTTCGCGCAAAAGCTGGAAATGGCCCGCGCAGTGAAGGCCCATGGCTACCCGATGGTGCTGAACTTCGTCACCCATCGGCACAATATCGACAAGATCGACCGCATCATCGAGCTGTGCATTGCGCTGGAAGCGGATTTTGTCGAACTCGCCACCTGCCAGTTCTATGGCTGGGCGCAGCTCAATCGTGTGGGGTTGTTGCCGACCCAGGAACAGTTGGTGCGCGCCGAACGCATCACCAACGAATACCGCGCCAAGCTCGAAGCCGAAGGGCACCCGTGCAAGCTGATTTTCGTCACCCCGGATTACTACGAAGAACGCCCGAAAGCCTGCATGAACGGCTGGGGCAGCATCTTTCTGACCGTAACTCCGGACGGTACCGCCCTGCCCTGCCACGGCGCCCGACAGATGCCGGTGCAGTTTCCCAACGTGCGCGACCACAGCATGCAGCACATCTGGTACGACTCTTTCGGTTTCAACCGCTTTCGCGGCTACGACTGGATGCCCGAGCCGTGCCGTTCATGCGATGAAAAGGAAAAGGACTTCGGCGGCTGCCGCTGCCAGGCGTTCATGCTGACCGGGGATGCGAGCAATGCCGACCCGGTGTGCAGCAAGTCCGAGCACCACGGCATCATCCTTCAAGCACGGGAAGAGGCCGAACACGCCACCCAGACCATCGAGCAACTGGCCTTTCGCAACGAGCGCAACTCACGACTCATCGCAAAAAGCTGAGGGCCTCAGCGCTTGGCGATGATGTACACCGCGTGAATGATGCCTGGGAAGTAACCGCACAAGGTCAGCAGAATATTCAGCCAGAACGCGCCGGCGAAACCCACTTGCAGGAACACACCCAGTGGCGGCAACAGAATGGCGATGATGATACGAATGATGTCCATGGGTTCAGCTCCTGAAAATCGGCTCGTGTGAGCCGTCTAGCTAATCGACCTTGGACGTTCGTGAGGGTTCAGTAGGATCTGGCACCGCGACCATCGTTCGCTGCACAAAAAAAAACGCCCCCAGCCAAAAAAAACAAGCTGGGGGCGCCGCGTATACCGCGAGACGGTTCAGGAATAAGGGGTCAGACGGCGATGCCCTTGCGGCATTGCAGTTGTGCGGTGCGTACCCGGGAAAAGGCGTGCCCCAGGCGCAGGAGCATTTCGTCGATGTTGCTTTTGCTCACCGTCAGGGCCGGGGTGAAGCGCAGGCAGTTGGGTTGCGGGGCGTTGAGGATCAGTCCTTCGTCCAGAGCCGCTTTTACTACGGCATCCGCAGAATCATCCGATAACGTCAGTCCCCACATCAGGCCCTGGCCGCGCAGTTGACCGTGGCCATAGCGATAAGCCAGGCGAGCCAGACCTTCGCCGAGGTAACAACCAGACTCACGCACATGCTCGAAGAAGCCATGCCCCAGCACAGCATCGAGCACCGCCCCCCCGGCGCAGGCCATCAGCGCATTGCCATGATGGGTGCCTTCCAGCTCACCGACTTCAAAGCAACAAGCCTTGCCACGCGCCAGCAGTGCCGCCAGCGGTACGCCACCGCCCAGGCCTTTGCCGAGCGCAATGATGTCGGCGCGTACACCGTAGTACTCTTCGGCGAGCAAGGTGCCGCAACGGCCGATGCCGGTTTGCACTTCGTCGAGGATCAGCAGAATGCCCAGCTCGCGGCACAGCCGCTCGACACCCTTGAGGTAATGCTCGGTCGCCGGGATGACGCCGGCTTCGCTCTGGATCGGCTCGAGCATGATGGCAACGGTTTGCGCGTCAACGGCCGCGTGCAGCGCCGCCAGGTCGTTGAGCGGGACGTGACTGAAGCCCGGCAGTTGCGGTTCAAAGCGGTTTTCACGGCTGCTCGCCGAGGCCGACATCGCCGCGAAGCTGCGCCCATGGCAACCGTTGCTGGCGCTGATGATGCGATAAGCACCGCCGCGATACAGCTGACCCCACTTGCGCGCCAGTTTGATCGCCGCTTCGCAGGCTTCCGCGCCGCTGTTGAGCAAATACGCCTGGTCGCTGCCGGTGCGGTGGCACAGGCGGTCGACGAGGTTGAGTTGGGGACGGTTATGCAAGCCGTTACCGGGATTGATCAGCGCCTGGGCCTGATCGGCCAGGGCCCGGATCAATACCTGCGGGCTGTGGCCGAGGCTGTTGGCCGCGCAGCCCTGGCTGAAGTCCAGATAGGCGCGATCATCGCTGTCCCACAACCAGGAACCCTGGCCGCGCACAAAGACCTGCGGGGGGCGCGCTACGGTAGGCATCAGGCATCCACTGGGAAAATCTTCGCCACAAGCATCCAGGATCAGGTCATCCAGACTGGCCGCCGAGCGGCGCAAATTGAACAGGTTCACACTTTTCCTCCCATGGCAACCATGCCGTGGTCGGTGTACCCCGCAAAACCTACCTGGAGGTTTTTTGACTTGCCTATGC
Source organism: Pseudomonas sp. PSPC2-3 (assembly GCF_049898265.1). NCBI lineage: Bacteria > Pseudomonadati > Pseudomonadota > Gammaproteobacteria > Pseudomonadales > Pseudomonadaceae > Pseudomonas > Pseudomonas sp. PSPC2-3. The sequence goes on from NZ_JAFCXJ010000001.1 coordinate 68,141, forward strand.
AAACACCATCAACATAAACGCTAATCATCGCCCGATCTGGCCCTGTAAGCCTTGTGGATAGGCGCTAGACTAGGCGTCTTGGGGGCCAACGGCCATTTCGATTTTCCAGCTTTTTCGATAAGAATTACTTATGGATTTTAAGCAACTGCGTTATTTCGTCGCGGTGTATGAGGAAGGCCACGTAGGCCGTGCCGCTGAGCGTCTGTCGATCTCCCAACCGGCCCTGTCACAGCAGATCCGCCAGCTCGAACAAAACCTCGATGTGAGCCTGTTCGAACGCAGCAGCAAGCGCCTGCTGCCGACCCTCGCGGCCCATACGTTATACAACCACGCCTTGCCGTTGATCGATGGCATGCAGCAAGCCGTGGAGGCGTTGCGCAACTTCAAGGGCCAGGCATTGCGCACCTTGGCCATCGGTGTGTTGCAAACCGTACACACCAGCCTGGTGCCGCAGATGCTGGAGCGTGTGCGCAAGGCCCAGCCGCACCTGGTGGTGCAAATCTACGAACTGACCGGGCTGGAGATTGAACGGCGCCTGCTCAATGGTTCGCTGGACATCGGCATCAGTTACCTGCCGCCCCGCCAGCCAGGGTTGCACGGCGTGCTGCTGTATGAAGATGAGCTGAAGGTGGTCATCCCGGAGGATCACCCCCTGCGTGAATTCAAGAAAGTCTCCCTGACACAAGCGGCCGAGTTGCCGATGTTGCTGCTCGGGGAGGAGTTTCAAATCCGGCAGATCTGGCAGGGCCAGCTATCCAACCTCGGGCGGCGCCCGCAGGTGCAGGCGGAGTTGAATACCATGGTGGGGATTCTCGACAGCCTGCCGCATACCAAACTGGCCACGGTACTGCCGGGACGTTCCCAGGACCAACACAACAGCCAGGCGCTGCTGTGGAAACCCTTGAGTGAACCGAGGGTGCCGCTGAAAGTCGGGTTGGTGTGCCGCGATGTGCAGCGCCAGCAAGCGACGTTGGCACTGCTGCGCACCTTGCTGGAGGACGTGATGAACGCTCCGCAGGTGCCGGGCTGACTTTTTCGCGGGCAAAAGAAAACCCCGCCGAAGCGGGGCTTTGCAGACTGTTTCCCTGACATCCATTTCACTCCGCCATCCTGGCAGAATCCTACGTGTCCGTGTTGTTGCTTTGCGCTTCCTGCGCGACGTCCATGTGAAGTAGATTATCCGTGGATCCAATTTGGCGATAGAGGACGATTAGCAGCACGTCATGTAAGAGAATGCTTACAAAGCCTCTACACCCTTAGAACAGGGCCTCATCCAGCAAGAACAGCGATTCGCTACCGGCTTTTACCGACGCGCTCAACGACTGAATACGCGGCAGCAGACGGGCAAAGTAGAAACGTGCGGTGCCCAGCTTGCTGGCGTAGAAACCTTCCTCGGCTTCTTTGCCCAGCGCCGCCTTGGCCATCCTTGCCCACATGTAGGCGTAGGCCATGTAACCGAATGCATGCAAATACTCCACCGAGGCCGCACCGATTTCATTCGGGTTGCTCTTGGCACGGTCCAGCACCCAGGCCGTCAACTCATCCAGGCTATCCACCGCGGCATTGAGCGGCGCGGTGAACTCAGCCAGCTCCGCGCCCGCGGTGGCGGTGAACTGGCGGATCTCGTCGGCGAACAGGGTGTAGAACGCGCCGCCGCTGCCGACAATCTTGCGTCCCATCAGGTCCAGGGCCTGAATGCCGTTGGTGCCTTCGTAGATCTGGGTAATGCGTACATCACGCACCAATTGCTCCTGACCCCACTCGCGGATGTAACCGTGGCCGCCAAAGATTTGTTGGCCGAGCACCGTGGTTTCCAGGCCCAGATCGCTGAGGAATGCCTTGGCCACCGGGGTCAGCAAGGCCACCAGGTTATCCGCGCGCTCGCGGGCGGCGGCGTCTTCGCTGAACTTGGCGATATCCAGCTGCATCGCCACATATGTGGAGAATGCACGGCCGCCTTCGTTCGACGCCTTCATGGTCAACAGCATGCGACGCACGTCGGGGTGGACGATGATCGGGTCGGCGACTTTGTCCTTGGCCTGGGCACCGGTCGGCGCACGGCTCTGCAGGCGGTCGCGCGCATATTCAATCGCGTTCTGGTAGGACCGCTCACCGGACGCCAGGCCCTGGATGCCTACGCCCAGACGCTCGTAGTTCATCATGGTGAACATTGCCGCCAGGCCCCGGTTAGGCTCGCCCACCAGGTAACCCACGGCTTGGTCGAAGTTCATCACACAGGTCGCCGACGCTTGAATCCCCATCTTGTGTTCGATGGAGCCGCAGCTCACCGGGTTACGCGCGCCCAGGCTGCCGTCGGCATTGACCATGAACTTCGGCACCAGGAACAGCGAAATGCCCTTCGGCCCCGCAGGCGCATCCGGCAGTTTGGCCAGGACCAGGTGGATGATGTTCTCGGTGAGGTCGTGTTCGCCGCCGGTGATGAAGATCTTGGTGCCGCTGATGGTGTAGGAACCGTCCGCCTGAGGCTCGGCCTTGGTGCGGATAATGCCCAGATCGGTGCCGGCATGCGCCTCGGTCAGGCACATGGAACCGGCCCACTTGCCGGAGTACATATTCGGCAGGTAAGTGGCCTTGAGTGCTTCATTGGCGTGGGTGTTGATCGACACGCAGGCGCCAGAAGTCAGCATCGGGTACAGGCCAAACGCCAGGCTCGACGAGTTGATCATCTCTTCGACTTGCGCCGACACCGCCTTGGGCATGCCCATGCCGCCAAACGCCGGATCGCCGCCTACGCCCACCCAGCCGCCTTCGGCGTAGGTGGTGTAGGCCTGTGGAAAGCCGTCCGGGGTGCTGACAACGGTGTCGGCCCAGCGGCAGCCCTGTTCATCGCCGCTGCGGCTGAGCGGGGCGATGGATTTGGCGGTGACTTTACCGGCTTCTTCGAGGATTGCCTCAACGGTTTCGGCGTCGACAGTGTCTGCCAATGCCGGCAATTGGGCCCAAAGTGTGGCGACCTCAAAAACTTCGTTGAGGACGAAGCGCATATCACGCAACGGCGCTTTGTAATCAGCCATGGCAAACCTCGTGAGAACGTGAAAAGTAATTCGATAGGGTCGGTTTTACAGGCGCCGAGTGTACCCGAACAACTTTTCAGACACATAGGGTCCACTTTTGACTGATTGGTATTTTTAAGTCATCAGCCGCCGAATGCCTCCGCAGGCAGACTCATCAGGCACTCGCTGCCCGCTTGCACGGCAGCCCGATGGGTGGCAGTGCGCGGCAGCAGGCGCTTGAAGTAAAAGTCGCAGGTGGCCAGCTTGGCCTTGGCGAAGTCGGCATCGTCGTGGGTCTGCGCCGCGATCGCCATGCGCAGCCACAAATAGGCGAGGACGATGTAACCGCTGTACATCAAGTAGTCCACCGCGGCGGCGCCCACTTCGTCAGGGTTTTTCATCGCGGCCATGCCGACCTCGGTCGTCAGCTCGCCCCATTGCCGGTTCAGTTGATCGAGCTGCGCCACATACGCCTTGAGCTGCGCATGCTCGGCATTCGCCTCACAGAACTTATGCACAATCCGGGTAAAACCGCGCAGCAGCTTGCCCTGGCTGCCCAACACCTTGCGCCCCAGCAAGTCGAGCGCCTGGATGCCGTTGGTGCCTTCGTAGATCGACGCAATGCGGCAATCGCGCACCAACTGCTCCATGCCCCACTCGCGAATAAAACCATGGCCGCCGAACACCTGCATGCCGTGGTTGGTCACTTCCAGCCCGGTGTCGGTCATGAAGGCTTTGCAGATCGGCGTGAGGAATGCCAACAGGTCTTCGGCCTCCTGGCGCTGGCCGGCGTCGGCGCTCAAGTGCGCGGTGTCGAGCAGTTGCGCGGTGAAATAGGTGAGCGCCCGGTTGCCTTCGTTGAACGCCTTCATGGTCAGCAGCATGCGCCGCACGTCGGGATGGACGATGATCGGGTCGGCGGCTTTTTCCGGGGCCTTGGCGCCGGTCAGCGCGCGCATTTGCAGGCGGTCGTTGGCGTACCTGATCGCGCCCTGGAAGCTCGCTTCGCCGTTGCACAGCCCTTGCATCCCGGTGCCGAGGCGCGCGTGGTTCATCATGGTGAACATGCAGTTGAGGCCTTTGTTCGCCTCGCCGATCAAAAAGCCCTTGGCCCCGTCGAAGTTCAGCACGCAGGTGGCCGAGGCCTTGATCCCCATCTTGTGCTCGATGGAGCCGCAATGCACCGCGTTGCGCTCGCCCGAATCGGCATGGAACTTGGGCACGATAAACAGCGAGATGCCTTTGGTGCCGGCCGGGGCGTCCGGCAGCTTGGCCAGCACCAGGTGGATGATGTTGGTGCTCAGGTCGTGCTCACCGGCAGAGATGAAGATCTTGCTGCCGCTGACCGCATAGCTGCCATCCGCCTGGGGCACGGCGCGGGTCTTGATCAGGCCCAGGTCGGTGCCGCAGTGGGCTTCGGTCAGGCACATGGTGCCGGTCCATTCGCCAGCGGTGAGTTTGCTCAGGTAGGTGGCTTTCTGTTCGGCGCTGCCGTGGGCGTGGATCGCCGACATCGCGCCGTGGGTCAGCCCCGGGTACATGCCCCAGGAGGTGTTGCTGGAGCCGATCATTTCGCTGAGCACCAACCCCAGGGATTGCGGCAGGCCTTGACCGCCGTAGGCCGGGTCGGCTGCCACGCCGTGCCAGCCGCCTTGCACATACTGAGCGAAGGCTTCCTTGAAGCCCTTGGGCGTGGTCACCACGCCTTTGTCGAAATGGCAGCCTTCTTCATCGCCGCTGCGGTTGAGCGGCGCGAGCACGTTCTCGCAGAATTTCGCACCTTCTTCGAGGATCGCGCTGACCATGTCCGGGCTGGCGTCCGTCGCGCCGAGGGCGGCGTAGTGAGCGTGGAAATCAAACACGTTGTCGATCAGAAAGCGCATGTCGCGCAGGGGAGCTTTGTACTCAGGCATGGCGATGTCTCCGGCAGCAGATGGTTTCAACCTACTGCCGGCCACCGCCCCGGACAATCACTGTAGCGCCGCTGAATACAGCACCATCACTCAACCGGCAGCACTCTGCGTGCGTACCGCGCCACGGCGGGTTTGCCCGGCCGCAATCACGCAGTTACGCCCCGCGCCCTTGGCGGCATACAGCGCCTGGTCGGCGGATTTGAGCACCTCTTCGGAGGTGCGATGCTCGGCCTGGCGCTCGGCCACGCCGATGCTGACGGTCACCGAGACACTCGACGCACCGCTGCCCGCGCGCCGCTGGCGACCTTGCAGGTCATCCTGCGGGCGGTCCGGGTTGCGCAGCTTGATGTCGTAGTTGGCGATGATCTCGCGGATTTCTTCCAGGTGCGGCATGCATTCATCCAGGGTCTTGCCGGCAAACACCACGGCGAACTCTTCACCGCCATAACGGTAGGCGCGTCCGCCGCCATTGACCTTCGACAGCTTGCTGGCGACCAGGCGCAGCACCTGGTCGCCGACATCGTGGCCATGGGTGTCGTTGAAGCGCTTGAAGTGATCGACGTCGCTCATCGCCAGCACATAGTTGCGCCCCAGTCGCTGCATGCGCTCATTGAGTGCGCGACGCCCCGGCAGGCCGGTCAACTCGTCACGAAACGCCATCTGATAGGCCTCGTGGGCCACCGCGGCCGCAATCATCAGCATCACCTGGCTGCACATGATGTTCAGAGTGAACGGCAGGATAAACGTCTGCGGCAACATCCAGAACAATCCCACCAGCCCCACCATCTGCGCCGCGTGCAGCGGGCGCGGCTGGTACCAGTATTGCGCCACCAGGGTCAGGAAACCGATCAGGAACATCGGGTACGACAGCTGGATCAGGCTCATCCAGGCGCCATGCAGCGCCGGCCAGCGAATTTCCGCCAGCCAGTTCAGCAGCGCCTGGGGATAACTTTGCTCCAGCGCCAACGCGACACTGCCGACCGCCAGCAGCACCGCACAGCGCGCGACAAAATCACGGAACAAGTGGGTTTTTTCCTGCCACAGCCCATAGAGGCCGAACAGCAGCGGCAGCAACAGGCAGCACAAGTGGAACACCACCGCGGCGTCTTCGCGCACGCGGCCGTTGTCGCGGTAGTAGTCGGTCTGGGTGTCGAGCAGGAAGTAGGCGATGTACACCGTGATCATCAGGAACAGTTCACGCTGGCGACGATAGACCGCGCAATACGAACCGCCGAGCAACAGCACCAGGGTCGGCAACACGTTGAACAGCGAGGTGAAGAAGACGTTGAGGTCCTTGACATACGCAGCCGAGAGCCCGGCCAGTAACAGCAGCAATGAAGGGAGGAAATGACTGAAACGTAAAGCGGACGCGCGTGACAAGGGTAAAACTCCGACCCGCCAGGAATGATGGCACTGTGCCTTACTCCAGACAGTTAAACATACCCTGCCCGGCCTGTATCACATTGCCATCACTGTAACGGCAGCCAATCGCAATCCCTGAGCGCCCCGCTGCGTTTTTTATCGGCAAAAAAAAACCGTCGCCCCCAACAGGAGCGACGGTTTTTCAAGTGGGCTCGGTGAGGCTTAGTAAGCCAGGCCGAAGTCCTCTTCTTTCATGTCCATCAGGTTATTGGCGCCCGACAGCATGGTGGCCACGTGAGTACGGGTACGCGGCAGGATGCGCTGGAAGTAGAAGCGCGCGGTCTGCAGCTTGGCGGTGTAGAACGCCGCTTCGCTGGTGCCGGCGGCCAGTTTCTCGGCCGCCAGGCGTGCCATGTCGGCCCAGAAGTAAGCCAGGCAGGCGTAACCGGAGTACATCAGGTAGTCCACCGACGCGGCACCGACTTCTTCACGGTCTTTCATCGCCGCCATGCCGACCTTCATGGTCAACTCGCCCCACTCTTTGTTCAGCGCGGCCAGCGGTGTCACGAACTCTTTGACCGCTTCGTTGCCTTCGTTGGCTTGGCAGAACTTGTGGACGATCTTGGTGAAGCCCTTCAGCGCTTCGCCTTGGGTCATCAGCACTTTACGGCCGAGCAGGTCCAGCGCCTGGATGCCGGTGGTGCCTTCGTACAGCATCGAAATGCGGCTGTCGCGCACGTTCTGCTCCATGCCCCACTCGGCGATGAAGCCGTGACCGCCGTAGATCTGCACGCCGTGGTTGGCGGACTCGAAGCCGACTTCGGTCATGAACGCCTTGGCGATCGGGGTCATGAAGGCCAGCAGGCCATCGGCCTGTTTCTTGGCTTCGTCGTCGGTGCCGTACTTGACGATGTCCACTTGCTTGGCGGTGAAGTACACCATCGCACGGTTACCTTCGGCGAAGGCTTTCATGGTCAGCAGCATGCGGCGCACGTCGGGGTGGACGATGATCGGGTCGGCCGCTTTGTCCGGCGCTTTCGGGCCGGTCAGGGAACGCATTTGCAGGCGATCGCGAGCGTATTTCAGGCCGCCCTGGAAGCCGATCTCGGCGTGGGCCAGGCCTTGCAGCGCGGTGCCCAGGCGAGCGGTGTTCATAAAGGTGAACATGCAGTTCAGGCCTTTGTTCGCCGGGCCGATCAGAAAACCGGTGGCTGCGTCGAAGTTCATCACGCAGGTGGCGTTACCGTGGATGCCCATCTTGTGTTCCAGGGAACCGCAGGTCACCGCGTTGCGCGCACCGATCGAGCCATCGGCGTTCGGCAGGAATTTGGGCACGATGAACAGCGAGATGCCTTTGGTACCGGCCGGTGCGTCCGGCAGGCGGGCCAGGACGATATGGACGATGTTGTCGGCCATGTCGTGTTCGCCGGCCGAGATGAAGATCTTGGTGCCGGAGACTTTGTAGGTGCCGTCGGCCTGAGGTTCGGCCTTGGTGCGCAGCATGCCCAGGTCGGTGCCGCAGTGAGGCTCGGTCAGGCACATGGTGCCGGTCCATTCGCCCGACACCAGCTTGGTCAGGTAGGCGTCTTGTTGCTCGGGGGTGCCGTGCTCGGAGATGGTGTTCATCGCGCCATGGGACAGGCCTGGGTACATGCCCCACGACCAGTTGGCTTCGCCGACCATTTCGCTGACCGCCAGGCCCAGGGATTCCGGCAGGCCTTGGCCACCGTGCTCCACGTCGTGGGCCAGGCTCGGCCAGCCGCCTTCGACAAACTGTTTGTAGGCTTCTTTGAAACCAGTAGGGGTTTTAACGCCTGACTCGCTCCAGGTACACCCTTCGATGTCACCCACGCGGTTCAACGGTGCCAGTACTTGCTCACAAAACTTGGCGCCTTCTTCAAGAATGGCGTCAACCATGTCCGGAGTAGCGTCCTGGCAAGCCGGCAGGCTTTGATAATGCGCTTCATAGCCGAGCAGTTCGTCACGAACGAAGCGAATATCACGCAAGGGGGCCTTGTAGTCAGGCATAGCGATAAACCTCTGCTGATGTGTCTGGGATGAACAACCGCGTGGGATTTGTTATGGCGGTCAAACAGGTGTTTGAAACATACGTTTACGACCTGGGGATGTCAAGCGTCGTCCCGCTGCCGTTTGTCATGACACCGCTCAAGAGCGCGCACGACGATGCCTGCGGCGAGGCGCCACAAGGGTTATCGGGAAAAAGGCGAAGGTGCAGGCGCGAGCGGTGTGCCTGGCACACCGCGTTGCTTCAGGGGGTCAGGCGAAGGTGTCGATCAACGTGCCGAGCATTTCATCGGAAGCCTTGGCGACTTTCGCGCCCAGCTCCACCTGAAACTTGCCTTGGGCCATTTCGACCATATTGCTCGCCGAGTTGGTCGGCTGGGCGCGGTCATTGGCCTGCAGCAGGTCGCTCTGGGCGTCCGACGGCTGGGTAGTGGCGGCGCTGGCAATCCTGCCGGCGGCCTGGTCGACGCGGCTCTGCCCGGCCTGAATGGTGCTCAGGCCTGAATAAAACGCGCTGCTGCCAGAGATTTCCATGGCGTGGACCTGCTGAGAGAATCGTGAAGTTGAATTGAAACAGACATCCGGGCAAAAGGCCCGTCAAAAACACTAATGGCATAATGCCTTATCGATAGCCAAAATCAGTCAAGCAAGTCCAAGTGCAGGTACTCAGCCACCGCGGCGCTGCTGGCGTGCTTGAGTTTGGGCACCCGGCCCAGGCACGGCGCGGGCAAGCGTTCGGCCAGGGTGGCGAGGTTTTCTTCCAGACGAGAGGTCTTCGGCTCGATGATATTCGCCACCCAACCGGCCAGCGGCAGGCCATCGCGCGCGATCGCTTCGGCGGTGAGCAGGGCATGGCTGATGCACCCCAGGCGCACGCCCACCACCAGGATCACCGGCAATTGCAGCGCCATGGCCAGGTCGGACAGGTTGTCCTGGTCGGCCAACGGCACGCGCCAGCCGCCCGCGCCTTCGATCAGGGTGAAATCCGCTTTTCGCGCCAGGATCTGTTGCATGGGTTTGAGCAGCGATTGCACCGTCAGCGCAACGCCCGCCTCGCGCGCGGCCAGGTGCGGCGCGATGGCCGGCTCGAACGCCACCGGGTTGACCTCGGCGTAGCTCAACGGCAACGAACACTCGGCCAGCAGTGCCAGCGCATCGGCGTTGCGCAAGCCTTTGGCGGTGACCTGGCAACCGGAAGCCACCGGCTTGCCGGCGGCGGTGCTTTTGCCGGCCAGGCGCGCGGCATGCAGCAGGCCGGCGGCGATGGTGGTCTTGCCGACATCGGTATCGGTGCCGGTGATGAAATAAGCGGCGTTCATAGAGGCTTCTCCAGTACGGCGTACACCACTTGGTAGGTGGCCGGCAGGCCCTGGGCCTGGCGGAACTGCTCGTAGGCGTCGATCAGTGCAACAATCCGCGCGCGGCCCGTCAACCCTCCCGGCCGCCCCGGGTTGAGATTGTGCGCGCCAAGCGCTTTCAATTCGTGGGTCAGGCTGCGCACATCCGGGTAATGCAACACATGAGCACGCCGCTCCAGGCTCCGCACCTTGAAGCCACTGGTCGCGCACAGCTGTTGATAGGCTTCGAAGCTGCGGAAGCGGTTGACGTGGACCCGCCCGTCCACCGCCCGCCAGCTTTCGCGCAACTCGTCCAATGTGCCCACGCACAAGCTGGCGAACGCCAGCACGCCGCCCGGCTGCAGCACGCGATGGGCTTCGCTGAGCACCGCCGCGAAATCCGCGCACCATTGCACCGCCAGGCTGGAGAAGATCAACCCGCAGCTGGCCGCCTGCAACGGCAGGCGCTCGGCGTCACCGGCGATGAAATGCTGCGCGCCGCCCAACGGCCGCGCATGGTCGAGCATGCCTTGGGCAATATCCAGCGCCACGCCTTGGCCGGCCGGCAGCCGTTCGCCCAGCACGCGGCTGAAATAACCGGTGCCGCAGCCCATGTCCAACCAGCGCTGCGCACTGCAGGCCGGCGGCAGACGGGTCAGCAATTCATGCCCCACCGCGCGCTGCAACTCGGCCACGCTGTCGTAACTGGCGGCGGCACGGGAAAAGGAGGCCGCCACCTGGCGCTTGTCCGGCAACGCGCCTGGCAGGCAGGCATGGGCTAAATCAGTCATCAACGCACTCGTGCAAAAAAGCCTGGATGGCCCCCGCTACACCGTGGGGGTCCTCCAGGAGAACAGCGTGGCCGGCCTGTTCAATCAGGCCGATTTCGACATCGGGCAGCAGGCTCAGCAGGTCGCTGGCGGCTTCGGCGGGCACCAATTCATCCAGGCCCGCGAACAGGTGCAATTGCGGGCCGCGGAAGGCCACCAAGGCGTCGCGGGTATCCAGTTGGGCAAGCAGCTCGAGGCCGTTCATCAACACGTTCGACGGCGTCTGTGGTGCCGCGCTGGTCAGCAGACGCGCCAAGCCGCGAGGGTCCGCGGCGCCTTTGGCGCACAACAGGCCGAAGCGCTTGAGGGTGACCGGGACGTCGGCGTGGCAACCGGCGAGGAACGCCTCGAAGGTTGCGCCGGGCATCGCGTTCGGCCAACTATCACGGGCGACGAAACACGGGTTGCTCGCCAGGGTCAGCAACCCACAACAACGCTCGCCGCGCCGCGCGGCCAGCTCGGAAGCGAGCATGCCGCCCAACGACCAGCCACCGAGCCAGGCGTCGTCCGGCAGGCTCGCGTCGAGTTCGTCGAGCCATTCATCCAGGTCGCTGGAGGCCAACGCCGGCAACGGCTCGACCTGTACGCGCAGGTGCTCGTTCAGGCCGTGCAGGGCGGCGGCCAACGGCTCCAGCGGCGACACGCCGAGGCCCCAGCCGGGCAGCAGGATCAAGCGATCACGCATGGTCGGGCTCCGTCGTACCGGACAAGCGGAAACACGCTTCCAATGCGTTTAACAATAGCTGCACCTGCGCCGCGCTGTGGGCCGCGGTCAGCGTCACGCGCAAACGGGCGCTGCCGGCGGGCACGGTGGGTGGGCGGATCGCGGTGACCATCAGGCCGCGCTCGCGCAACATCCGCGACAACGCCATGGCCTTGGCACTGTCGCCGATCAGGATCGGCTGAATCGGCGTGAAACTGTCCATCAGCGTCAGGCCGATCTGCTCGGCACCGTGGCGGAACTGGCGGATCAGGCCGTTGAGGTGCTCGCGCCGCCAATGCTCGGTGCGCAGCAGCTCCAGGCTTTTGAGGGTGGCGCAGGCCAGGGCCGGGGGTTGGCTGGTGGTGTAGATGTAGGGCCGGGCGAACTGGATCAGGCTTTCGATCAAATCGTCACTGCCCGCGACAAAGGCGCCCGCAGTGCCGAACGCTTTGCCCAGGGTGCCGACCAGCACCGGCACATCCGCCTGGCTCAGGCCGAAATGCTCGACGATACCGCCGCCGTTCGCGCCCAACGGGCCGAAACCGTGGGCATCGTCCACCATCAACCAGGCGCCTTTGGCCCGCGCTTCACGGGCCAGCGCCGGCAAGTCGGCGAGGTTGCCGTCCATGCTGAACACGCCATCGGTGACCACCAGAGTATTGCCGGTGGCTTTCTCCAGGCGCTTGGCCAGGCTGGCGGCGTCGTTGTGCAGGTAGCGATTGAAGCGCGCCCCGGACAGCAGGCCGGCATCCAGCAATGAAGCATGGTTGAGGCGGTCTTCCAGCACCGTATCGCCCTGCCCCACCAGCGCCGTGACCGCGCCGAGGTTGGCCATGTAACCGGTGGTAAACAACAACGCACGCGGGCGTCCGGTGAAGTCGGCCAGGGCTTCTTCCAGCGCATGGTGCGGCGTGGCATGCCCGACCACCAGGTGCGAAGCGCCACCGCCCACGCCCCAACGGGACGCACCGGCACGCCAGGCCTCGATCACCTGCGGGTGATTGGCCAGGCCCAGGTAATCGTTACTGCAGAACGCCAGTAACGGTTGACCGTCCACCACCACTTCCGGGCCTTGCGGGCTGTCCAGCAGAGGGCGTTGGCGGTAAAGGTGTTCGGCACGACGGGCAGCGAGACGCGCGGCGAGATCGAAAGACATGCAGGCCTCGGCAGATCAGAGAAATGTAAGACAGGGCGCGATCCCCTGTGGGAGCTGGCTTGCCTGCGATAGCGGCAGGACTGTCACCACCGAAGTGTCAGAAAGACCGCTATCGCAGGCAAGCCAGCTCCCACATTTGGATCGCCGTGGTGCTTTAAACCGCGGCGTTGTAGAACTGCTCGCTGCTTTTCTGTTCCACCAGCGCTTGCTCGATCGCCGCCTGGTGGACTTCGTCGGCGTGCTCTTCCCGCGCTTCCGGCAAGATGCCCAGGCGCGAGAACAGTTGCATGTCCTTGTCGGCCTGCGGGTTGGCGGTGGTCAGCAGTTTGTCGCCGTAGAAGATCGAGTTGGCGCCAGCAAAGAACGCCAGGGCCTGCATCTGCTCGTTCATCGCCTCACGGCCGGCCGACAGGCGCACATGGGACTGCGGCATCAGGATGCGCGCCACCGCCAGCATGCGGATAAAGTCGAACGGGTCGATCTCCTCGGCGTTTTCCAGCGGCGTGCCCGCCACCTTCACCAGCATATTGATCGGCACCGATTCCGGATGCTCCGGCAGGTTGGCCAGCTGGATCAGCAGGTTGGCGCGGTCGTCGAGGGACTCGCCCATGCCGAGAATGCCGCCGGAGCAGATCTTCATCCCCGAATCACGCACGTAGGCCAGGGTTTGCAGGCGCTCGGCGTAGGTGCGGGTGGTGATGATCGAGCCGTAGAACTCCGGCGACGTGTCGAGGTTGTGGTTGTAGTAGTCGAGGCCGGCCTGGGCCAGGGCTTCGGTCTGGTCCTGGTCGAGACGGCCGAGGGTCATGCAGGTTTCCAGGCCCATGGCCTTCACGCCTTTGACCATCTGCAGCACGTAGGGCATGTCTTTGGCCGACGGATGTTTCCACGCCGCGCCCATGCAGAAGCGGGTCGAACCGATGGCCTTGGCGCGGGCCGCCTCTTCGAGGACCTTCTGCACTTCCATCAGCTTTTCTTTTTCCAGGCCGGTGTTGTAGTGGCCCGACTGCGGACAATATTTGCAATCTTCCGGGCAGGCGCCGGTCTTGATCGACAGCAGGGTCGACACCTGCACACGGTTCGCATCGAAATGCGCGCGGTGCACGGTCTGCGCCTGGAACAACAGGTCATTGAACGGTTGCACGAACAGTGCTTTGACTTCGGCCAAGGACCAATCGTGACGCAGGGTGGCAGTGGTGCTGGCGCTCATGGGCGATTCCTTGATTATGCTTTGGCAAACGCTGTGGGAAGGGCAATACCCACAGGCACGACACGGATGCTCGGCATATTTAAGGAAGATTCATGCACTGTCAACCTGGATACAAACACCAAGTTTACATATGGTCAAAAAACGTACAGCACTGTTTAATCTGCGATGAAGCCACTGAGTCGGCCGATTGTGTGTGCAACGCCTGCGAAACCGAGCTGCCCTGGCTGATGGAGCAGTGCGAGGTCTGCGCCCTGCCCCTGCCGCTGGACGGTCTGATCTGCGGCCAATGCCAGAAACACCCGCCAGCCTTTAAACAGGTCATCGCCGCCTGGCGCTACAGCTTCCCCGTCGATAGCCTGATCAGCCGCTTCAAGCATCAGGCGCGCTGGCCCCTCGGGCATCTGCTGGGGCGCTTGCTGGGACGCCATCTGCAACACCGCTTCGACAACGCCGAACTGCCGCGCCCCGACTGCCTGCTGCCGGTGCCCATGGCGCGCAAACGCCTGCGCGAGCGCGGTTATAACCAGGCGTTGATGCTGGCACGCTGGCTCAGCGCCGAACTGCACATTGCCTACAATGAACACCTGTTGTTACGCCCCAGTGAAACCGTCGCGCAACAGGCGCTCGACGCCAAGAGCCGCCAACGCAACCTGCGCGGCGCCTTCGCCCTGGCGCGCGACATACCGGTACACGACCGCCACTTTGCGCTGGTCGACGACGTGCTCACCACCGGTGCGACCGCCCATAGCCTGGCACGTCTGTTGATGGAGGCCGGAGCGCGGCAGGTCGACGTGTACTGCCTGGCGCGCACGCCCAAACCGGGTGCCTGACTTGACTCCGGCCGGCCTTGCCCGCAACGTTCCGCTCATCTCATCGAAGCGTAACCCCATGTCTCTGCCGACCTCCCTCAGCCAACACATCATCCGTCGCCCGCAGCGCATCGCTTTGCTGGCGCATATCGCCGAGCAGGGCTCGATCACCCGCGCGGCGAAAAGCGCCGGCTTGAGCTACAAAGCGGCCTGGGACGCCATCGACGAACTGAACAACCTCGCGCAAAACCCGTTGGTGGAACGCAGCGTCGGCGGCAAGGGCGGCGGCGGCGCCAGGCTGACGGCCGAAGGCGAGCGCGTGCTGCGTCTCTATCAGCGCCTGCAAGTGTTACAGGCCGAAGTGCTCGGCTCGGACGAAGCTGCCAGCGACTTCAACCTGCTGGGCCGCCTGATGCTGCGCACCAGTGCGCGCAACCAACTGCATGGCCAGGTCGTCGCCATCGAGCGTCACGGCCGCAATGATCTGATCCGCCTGCAACTGGCCGGCGGCCTGAGCCTGAGCGCGCAGATCACCCACGACAGCACGCAACGGCTGGAGCTGGAAGCCGGTGTCGAAGTGGTCGCCCTGATCAAGGCCGGCTGGCTGGAGGTGTGTGCCAGCCAGCACCCAGAAACACCTGGACACAATTGCCTGATCGGCAGCGTCGACGCCATTCTCGACGCCGAGGACGGCCCCAGCGAAGTGCGAATCGCCCTGCCCAACGGCCAGGTACTTTGCGCCCTGGCCCAGCCCCACGCGCTCAAGGCCCTGGATGCCGCCGAAGGTCAGCCGATCCAGGTGCAATTCGCGCCGAGCAATGTATTGCTCGGCACGCCCGTCTAAGCGCCGGGCCTGCTGCGCCCGCCGTCAAACTGCAACAATTTCGTCATGCCCGCTCCTTATGGTGTCTGCAAAAACCGCAGGGAGCCTGACATGAGCCTATTAGAAGAAAACCAAGCCACCGACCTCGAACAGATGGTCGGCCTCACCCGCCGCCGCTTCATCGGCGCCGGTGCCCTGTGCGGAGCCGCGATGTTCCTCGGCGGCAACCTGCTGACCCGCAGCGCGCTGGCCGTGAATGCCGCCAACGCCAGCCCGCTGCTGGGGTTCGCCAGCATCGCCGCCGCCACCAGCGACAGCATCACCCTGCCGCCCGGCTACAGCGCCTCGGTGCTGATCAGTTGGGGCCAGCCGCTGCACAAGAATGCCCCGGCGTTCGACCCGTCCGGCAACGGCACGGCCAAGGCCCAGGAGCAGCAGTTCGGTGACAACAACGATGGCATGAGCCTGTTCGCCTTCCCCGGCGACGACAACCGCGCGCTGATGGCGATCAATAACGAATACACCAACTACCGCTACCTCTTCGCCCACGGCGGCGCGCCGCAATCGGCCGAAGACGTGCGCAAGGCCCAGGCCAGCGAAGGTGTGTCGGTGATCGAAGTGCGCCGCCAGGGCGACACCTGGCAGTTCGTCCAGGACTCGCGCTACAACCGGCGCATCCACGGCAACTCGCCGATCCGCCTGAGCGGCCCGGCGGCCGGCCATGACTGGCTGAAAACCAGCGCCGACAAATCCGGCAAAAAAGCCCTCGGCACCTTCCAGAACTGCGCCAACGGCAAGACGCCGTGGGGCACTTATCTGACGTGCGAAGAGAACTTCACCGACTGCTTCGGCAGCAGCAACCCACAACAAACCTTCGACGCCGGGCAAAAGCGCTACGGCGTGGTGGCGGCGAGCAAAGAGATCAACTGGCACCTGCACGACCCGCGTTTCGATATGGCCAAGAATCCCAACGAACTCAATCGCCATGGCTGGGTGGTGGAAATCGACCCGTTCGACCCGCACTCCACTCCCGTCAAACGCACCGCCCTTGGCCGCTTCAAGCATGAAAACGCAGCCCTCGCGGAAACCCGCGACGGCCGCGCCGTGGTGTACATGGGCGACGACGAGCGCGGCGAATTCATCTACAAGTTCGTCAGCCGCGACCCGATCGACCACCAGAACCCCAAGGCCAACAAAGACCTGCTCGACCATGGCACGTTGTTTGTGGCGATCTTCGACGCCGGCGACGGCAACGCCGACCACCCCAAGGGCAACGGCCAATGGGTCGAGCTGACCCATGGCAAGAACGGCATCGACGCCAGCACCGGTTTCGCCAGCCAGGCCGAAGTGCTGATCCATGCACGCCTGGCTGCCAGTGTGGTGAAAGCCACGCGCATGGACCGCCCGGAATGGATCGTGGTCAGCCCCACCGACGGCCAGGTCTATTGCACCCTGACCAACAACGCCAAGCGCGGCGAAGACGGCCAGCCGGTCGGTGGGCCCAACCCACGCGAGAAAAACGTCTACGGCCAGATCCTGCGCTGGAAGCCCAACGCCGATAACCACGGCGCCGCCGATTTCACCTGGGATCTGTTTGTGGTCGCGGGCAACCCCGGCGTGCATGCCGGTACGCCGAAGGGCGGCTCGTCGAACATCAACCCACAGAACATGTTCAACAGCCCCGATGGCCTGGGTTTCGACAAAGCCGGGCGCCTGTGGATTCTGACCGACGGTGACTACAGCAACGGCGGCGACTTCGCCGGCATGGGCAATAACCAGATGCTCTGCGCCGACCCCAACACCGGCGAAATCCGCCGTTTCATGGTCGGGCCGGTGGCGTGCGAGGTGACGGGGATCAGCTTCTCGCCGGATCAGAAGACCTTGTTCGTGGGGATTCAGCATCCCGGCGAAACCGGTGGTTCGACGTGGCCGGAGCATCTGCCCAATGGCAAGCCGCGTTCGTCGGTGATGGCGATTCGGCGGGATGATGGTGGGATCGTGGGCGCCTGACAGACCGCTATCGGGGGCAAGCCCCCTCCCACATGTTGATTTGTGAATACCTTCAACTGTGAGAGGGGGCTTGCCCCTGCCACATGTTGATTTGTGAATACCTTCAACTGTGGGAGGGGGCTTGCCCCTGCCACATGTTGATTTGTGAATACCTTCAACTGTGGGAGGGGGCAAGCCTCCTGCCACATTTTGATTTGTGAATACCTTCAACTGTGGGAGGGGGCTTGCCCCCGATAGCAATGGCACAGCCGCCCCCTATCTCAAGCCCGGTGCGTTACCATACCCGGCCGGACGCGGCGCCCTGCTGCGCGCAGGAGTTCGCATGGCCCATCCGTTTGAAACACTCACCCCCGACCTGGTGCTCGATGCTGTCGAAAGTATCGGATTCCTCAGCGATGCGCGCGTATTGGCGCTCAACAGCTACGAAAACCGTGTGTATCAAGTGGGCATCGAAGACGCCGAGCCGCTGATCGCCAAGTTCTACCGACCGCAGCGCTGGAGCAACGAAGCGATCCTCGAAGAACACAGCTTCACCTTCGAGCTGGCCGAGTGCGATGTGCCGGTGGTCGCGCCGATGATCCATAACGGCTCAAGCCTGTTCGAACACGCCGGGTTCCGCTTCGCTCTGTTCCCGCGCCGTGGCGGCCGGGCGCCGGAGCCGGGCAATCTGGACCAGCTCTATCGCCTTGGCCAGTTGCTCGGGCGCTTGCACGCGGTCGGCGCGACCCGCCCGTTCGAACACCGCGAAGCCCTGGGCGTGAAGAACTTCGGCCACGACTCCCTCACCACCCTGCTCGAAGGCAACTTCATTCCCAAAAGCCTGCTGCCGGCCTACGAGTCCGTGGCCCGCGACCTGCTCAAGCGTGTGGAAGAGGTGTACAAGGCCACGCCGCACAAGAACATCCGCATGCACGGCGATTGCCACCCCGGCAACATGATGTGCCGCGACGAGATGTTCCACATCGTCGACCTCGATGACTGCCGCATGGGCCCGGCCGTACAGGACCTGTGGATGATGCTCGCCGGCGACCGTCAGGAATGTCTGGGCCAGCTGTCGGAGTTGATGGACGGCTACCAGGAATTCCACGATTTCGACCCGCGCGAACTGGCGCTGATCGAACCGCTGCGGGCCTTGCGCCTGATGCACTACAGCGCCTGGCTGGCGCGGCGTTGGGATGACCCGGCGTTCCCCCACAGCTTTCCGTGGTTCGGCAGCGAGCGGTATTGGGGTGATCAGGTGTTGGCGTTGCGCGAACAGTTGTCGGCGCTCAACGAAGAACCGCTGAAACTGTTCTGACGGCGTTGCTTCCTGTGGGAGGGAGCAAGCCCCCTCCCACATAAAGCACTGCAGGCCCCACGAGCAGACAAATATCCTTACAATCGCGCTTTGTTAGCTGCCTAAGCAAGGATTCTGCAATGCACGCCGCCAACCCCCGCAAGGGCTACATCCTGGGCCTGAGCGCCTATGTCATCTGGGGTCTGTTCCCGCTCTATTTCAAAGCCATCGCCAGTGTCCCCGCCGCCGAAATCATCGTACACCGCGTGCTCTGGTCGGCGCTGTTCGGCACGCTGTTGCTGATGGTCTGGAAACACCCCGGCTGGTTCCGCGAACTGCGCGATAACCCGCGGCGCCTGGCGATCCTGGCGCTCAGCGGGGCGTTGATTGCGGCTAACTGGCTGACCTATGTGTGGTCGGTGAACAGCGGACGCATGCTCGAAGCCAGCCTGGGTTACTACATCAACCCGCTGGTGAACGTGTTGCTCGGCATGCTGCTCCTCGGCGAACGCCTGCGCCGCCTGCAATGGCTCGCCGTCGGTCTCGCCGCCGCGGGGGTGGCGCAACAGGTGTGGCAGGTGGGCAGTTTGCCGTGGGTGTCGCTGGCGCTGGCGCTGACCTTCGGTTTCTATGGCCTGATCCGCAAGCAGGCGCCGGTCAAGGCACTGCCGGGGCTGGTGGTGGAAACCTGGATGTTGGTGCCGATCGCCGTCGCCTGGTTGCTGTTCAACCCGTCGGCGCACAGCGCGCAGTTGGCATTCTGGAGTACGTCCGAAGCCTGGTGGCTGGTGGCCGCCGGCCCGGTGACGCTGATCCCACTGGTGTGCTTCAACGCCGCCGCACGGCATTTGCCCTACACCGCCCTGGGCTTTTTGCAGTACGTGGCGCCGACCCTGGTGCTGCTCGAAGCGGTGCTGCTGTTTGGTGAACAACTGGCAACCAGCACGCTGATCGCCTTCGCGTTTATCTGGGCCGGCCTGGTGGTCTACAGCCTGGACGCCTGGCTGACCGTGCGCAAACGCTGATCAAATAACGTACAAACTTCTGCAAGCCACGGCCCGCATGGCTTGCAGAGATCCACCCCAAGGTTATCCACAACCTGATCCCCGCCATTTGTGTACAAGCCCTTGAAACTGCTCGTTTTTTGCTCAGCTGACGGAGAAGCACGGCCGGCGTGGCCTGGCGCCGGGTCTCTACAGGTTATCCACAGGCCCATGCAAGATTTCCATGCATAACCTTGTGGGTGGCTATTCCTCGCGGCGCAGTTCCAACTCCACCATCAAGTCGTCGGCCAGGGTTTCCAGGGCCGCTTGCAGGGTGTCCAGCGCCAAGCCAGACGGCACCGCCAGTGATGCATCGGCGTGGAACAGCGGATCGCCGCTCATCGGCGCCGGGCGCACGTCGGTGCTCAAGCGTT
The DNA here is from genome assembly GCF_049898265.1 of Pseudomonas sp. PSPC2-3. Lineage (NCBI taxonomy): Bacteria > Pseudomonadati > Pseudomonadota > Gammaproteobacteria > Pseudomonadales > Pseudomonadaceae > Pseudomonas > Pseudomonas sp. PSPC2-3. The sequence continues at coordinate 88,026 of NZ_JAFCXJ010000001.1, forward strand.
CGAGGTTCACCCCCTGCTTGCTCAACAGCGCGGTGATCTCACGCACGATCCCCGGCCGGTCGTTGCCCACCAGCGTCATGGTGATCGGTTTGGACGCCGCCGCCTGCCCGGCGCCGCTCTCGCCCACCAGCACGCGAATGCCGTGTGTGGATAAGTCCTCCAGCGCATTCACCAGGGCCTGACGGTTCTCGGCGGGAACGCTGACCCTCAGAATCCCGGCAAACTGCCCGGCCATGTGCGCCATGCGGCTCTCCAGCCAGTTGCCGCCGTGGGCCGCGATGTTCTGCGCAATGCGTTCAACCAGGCCGGGTTTGTCGGCGGCAATGATAGTGAGTACAAGATGGTCCATGGCGAAGCCCTCTGGAATTCAATCTACAAGGTGGACGCAGATGCCCCCGAAAACAAATCGTGTACCATTTTTATATTTATCTGGAACAATCCATCTGTTTCTTGAGAACATCCAAGACCCCACTGTGACCATACGACCAAAGTGGGTCGCTAAACGACGTATTTAGTCTAATTTTCACAAGCGCAAGTCATCATGTAGTATGCGCAATCGCGCACTACATAACGTTGGGTCGATGTCTGCCACGGCAACCATGCTCCGCGACACAGCCTGCCCAGCCGCCTTCACAGGCATGTACCGGCGCAGCGTGCCCGCGGTTTAAATGGCCAGAGGCTTCATTGGTAAATTGAAAAGCTGAAAAGCGCATAAGCTCCGCAGAGTGAGGCAAGCAATGACTGAACACGTTCAAGTCGGTGGCCTGCAGGTCGCCAAAGTCCTGTTCGACTTCGTGAACAACGAAGCCATTCCCGGTACCGGCATCACTGCCGACCAGTTCTGGGCCGGTGCCGACAAGGTCATCCACGACCTGGCACCGAAGAACAAAGCCCTACTCGCCAAACGCGACGATTTCCAAGCGCGGATCGACACCTGGCACCAGACTCACGCCGGCCAGGCGCATGACCCGGTGGCCTACAAAGCCTTCCTGCAAGATATCGGATACCTGCTGCCAGAAGCCGCAGACTTCCAGGCCTCGACCCAAAACGTCGATGACGAAATCGCCCGCATGGCCGGCCCCCAGCTGGTTGTGCCGGTGATGAACGCCCGTTTCGCCCTCAACGCCTCCAATGCGCGCTGGGGCTCGCTGTATGACGCGCTGTATGGCACCGACGCCATCAGCGAAGCCGACGGCGCCGAAAAGGGCCAGGGCTACAACAAGGTGCGCGGCGACAAGGTCATCGCCTTCGCCCGCGCCTTCCTCGACGAAGCCGCACCGCTCAGCGCCGGCAGCCACGTCGATTCCACTGGCTACAAGATCGTTGACGGCAAACTCGTGGTCAGCCTCAAAGGCGGCAGCAACAGCGGCCTGCGCGACGATGCCCAGTTGATCGGTTTCCAGGGCGACAGCGCCCAGCCGATTGCGATCCTGCTCAAACACAACGGCCTGCATTTCGAAATCCAGATCGATGCCAGCACCCCGGTCGGCCAGACCGACGCGGCCGGCGTCAAAGACGTGCTAATGGAAGCCGCGCTGACCACCATCATGGACTGCGAAGACTCCGTCGCCGCCGTCGATGCCGACGACAAAGTGGTGATCTACCGCAACTGGCTCGGCCTGATGAAAGGCGACCTGGCCGAAGAAGTGGCCAAAGGCGGCAAGACCTTCACCCGCACCATGAACGCCGACCGCGTCTACACCGGCGTGAACGGCCAGGACGTGACACTGCACGGTCGCTCGCTGCTGTTCGTGCGCAACGTTGGCCACTTGATGACCATCGACGCGATCCTCGACAAAAACGGCAACGAAGTACCGGAAGGCATTCTCGACGGCCTGCTCACCAGCCTGGCGGCGATCCACAGCCTCAACGGCAACAGCAGCCGCAAGAACAGCCGCACCGGCTCCGTGTACATCGTGAAACCGAAAATGCACGGCCCGGAAGAAGCGGCGTTCACCAACGAGCTGTTCGGCCGCATCGAAGACGTGCTGAACCTGCCGCGCAACACCCTCAAGGTCGGGATCATGGACGAGGAGCGCCGTACCACGGTCAACCTCAAGGCCTGCATCAAGGCCGCCAGCGAGCGCGTGGTGTTTATCAACACCGGCTTCCTCGACCGCACCGGCGATGAAATCCACACCTCCATGGAAGCCGGCGCGATGGTGCGCAAGGCCGCGATGAAGGCGGAAAAATGGATCGGCGCCTACGAAAACTGGAACGTCGATATCGGCCTCGCTACCGGCCTGCAAGGCCGTGCGCAGATCGGTAAAGGCATGTGGGCCATGCCCGACCTGATGGCGGCGATGCTCGAACAGAAAATCGCCCACCCGCTGGCCGGCGCCAACACCGCCTGGGTGCCGTCGCCGACGGCGGCTGCGTTGCACGCGTTGCACTACCACAAGGTCGACGTGTTCGCGCGCCAGGCCGAACTGGCCAAGCGCGAGCGCGCGTCGCTGGACGATATCCTGACCATCCCGCTGGCGAACAACCCTAACTGGTCGGACGAAGAGATCCGCAACGAGCTGGACAACAACGCCCAGGGCATCCTCGGTTATGTGGTGCGCTGGATCGACCAGGGCGTCGGCTGCTCGAAAGTGCCGGACATCAACGACATCGGCCTGATGGAAGACCGCGCCACCCTGCGCATTTCCAGCCAGCACATCGCCAACTGGCTGCGCCACGGCGTGGTCACTCAGGATCAGGTGATGGAAAGCCTCAAGCGCATGGCGCCGGTGGTAGACCGTCAGAATGCCGGGGATGCGTTGTACCGCCCGCTGGCGCCGGACTTCGATAGCAATATCGCGTTCCAGGCGGCGGTGGAGTTGGTGATTGAAGGCACCAAACAGCCTAACGGTTATACCGAGCCGGTGTTGCATCGCAGGCGTCGGGAGTTCAAGGCTAAAAACGGCCTGTAAATGAAAAAGCCCTGGTCTTGCGATCAGGGCTTTTTCTTTGAGGCTTGTGGTGTCCGGAATGGCCTCATCGGGGGCAAGCCCCCTCCCACAGGATGTACGCGGTCAACTGTGGGAGGGGGCTTGCCCCCGATGAGGCCATTACATACACCGCAAAAATCAGGAACTCATCCCCAACTCGCGCTTGACCATCTTCGCCAACTTCACGCTATCAATCGGCTTGAGCAGAAAGTCCACCACGCTCAAATGCATCGCATCGATCACATCCAGCGCTCCGGCGTTCCCGGACACAACGATGATCGGCAACGCCGCGCGCTCGGATTCGCGCACTTCGCGAATCAACTGGAGGCCGTTGCTCGGCGCCATGCGCAGGTCGGTGATCAGCAACCCAATGGAGCGGCTCGACTTCAAGAGTTTCAAGGCTGCCTCACTACTCTCGGCGGTCATGCAGCGAATCCCGTCCAGGCCCAGGATTTCCGCCAGCAGTTCGCGCGCATCCTTGTCGTCGTCGACGATCAACACGCGTTGTGGCGGTAAATCAGGCTTCAGCATCACAGCGCTCAGCGCTTCGCGCTCGGCATCACTCAAAATATCGTGGTCGGACATACGGTTCTCAGCTAGCTCTCATCAATCTCCCAGCACACTCGTCAGACATCTGCGGAAGGGCGAACAATGTGCACTTCGTCGGAAAGTTTGCCTAGTGGGCGTTCTACGGGGTTTGGACGATCGTCATGTAAGGTTTTTCCCTAGTTATGCGCCGTTTTCATCGACCTAGACTTACGTCCAATGGGCACCCGCCGTGCAGGAGTCGACCATGCAGGACGATAACGACAAAAACATCGCGGTCATAGTTATGAGTAAAGCTGATGCATTCGCCCAGGCGGGAAAAACTGCGGTGTTGCAGAACATCCACGGCACCTTGCAGTTCCTGCAACGCTTCCCGCCGTTCAACCAAATGGAAAACGCGCACCTCGCGTTCCTGGTAGAGCAGTGCCAATTGCGCTTTTATGGCCCCGGCGAAAGCATCCTCAAGCCGTCGGCCGGGCCGGTGGAGCACTTTTACATCGTCAAGCAGGGCCGGGTCATCGGCGAACGGCCGGATTCGGCCGAACCCACCTTTGAGATTGCCACCGGCGAGTGCTTCCCCCTTGCGGCACTGCTGGGCGAACGTGCGACGCGCACCGAGCACAAGGCCGCCGAAGACACCTTCTGCCTGCAACTGAACAAGCCGGCGTTTATCAAGCTGTTCGCGCTGTCCAGCGAGTTCCGCGATTTCGCCTTGCGCGGCGTCAGCAGCCTGCTCGATCAGGTCAACCAGCAAGTGCAGCAAAAAGCCGTGGAAACCCTCGGCACCCAATATTCCTTGAACACCCGCCTCGGTGAGTTGGCCATGCGCCACCCGGTGACGTGCAGCCCGGCTACACCGTTGCGCGAAGCGGTGACGCTGATGCACGAGCAACAGGTCGGCAGCATTGTGATCGTGGATGAGCACAAGGCGCCCCTGGGGATCTTCACCCTGCGCGATCTGCGCCAGGTGGTGGCCGACGGCACCAGCGATTTCACCCTGCCGATCGACGCACACATGACCCATGCGCCGTTCTTCCTCACCCCGGACCACAGCGCCTTCGACGCCGCCATCGCGATGACCGAGCGGCATATCGCCCACGTGTGCCTGGTCAAAGACCAGCGTCTGTGCGGCGTGGTGTCCGAGCGCGACCTGTTTTCCCTGCAACGCGTGGACCTGGTCCACCTGGCCCGTACCATCCGCAACGCGCCCAAGGTGGAAAACCTGGTGGCGATACGCGGCGAGATCGGCCAGTTGGTGGAGCGCATGCTGGCCCATGGCGCGTCGTCGACCCAGATCACCCACATCATTACCCTGCTCAACGATCACACCGTGTGCCGAGTCATCGAGCTGACCCTCGCCGACAAAGGCGACCCCGGCGTGCCGTTCACCTGGTTGTGTTTCGGCAGCGAAGGCCGGCGCGAGCAGACGCTCTACACCGACCAGGACAACGGCATCCTGTTCGACGCCAAGGACGCCGCCGAAGCGGCTGAGATCCGCGCGCGCCTGCTGCCCCTCGCGCAGCAGATCAACCAGAGCCTGGCGCAGTGCGGCTTCACCTTGTGCAAAGGCAACATCATGGCCGGCAACCCCGAGCTGTGCCTGTCGCGGGCCGAATGGGCGCGACGGTTTGCGGCGTTCATCCGCGAAGCCACGCCGGAGAACCTGCTGGGGTCGACCATCTATTTCGACCTGCGGGTGGTGTGGGGCGATGAACAGGGCTGTGAACAACTGCGCCAGGGCATTCTCGACCAGGTCGCGGATAACCGCCTGTTCCAGCGCATGCTGGCGGAGAACGCCTTGCGCCAGCGCCCGCCGGTGGGGCGCTTCCGCGATTTCGTGCTGACGCGCAAAGGCGGCGAAAAAGCCACCCTCGACCTCAAGGTGCAAGGCCTGACGCCCTTTGTCGACGGCGCGCGCCTGCTGGCCCTGGCCAACGACGTCCACGCCATCAACACCCTGGAGCGCCTGCGCCAGTTGGTGGTCAAGGAAGTGATCGAGCCGCTGGATGGCGCCGCCTATGAAGAGGCGTATCACTTTATCCAGCAAACCCGCATGCAGCAGCACCAATTGCAGATGCGGGAAAACCAACCGTATTCCAACCGCGTCGACCCCGACAGCCTCAACCATCTGGACCGGCGCATCCTGCGCGAATCCCTGCGCCAGGCCCAGCGCCTGCAAAGCAGCCTGACCGTGCGGTATCAGCTGTGAACTTATTTGGTTGGTTGCGCACGGCCAAACCCCATCTCGACGCAACACAACAGCAGCGCCTGGCGCAGTTACCCCAGCCGGTCGCGCTGGGCGACGCGGCATTGCGCAGCCAGCGCTGGGTGGTGCTGGACCTGGAAACCAGCGGCCTGAACCTCAACCGCGATCAGGTGTTGTCCATCGGTGCGGTGGTGATCGAGGACGGCGCGGTGGATTTTTCCCAGATGTTCGAGCGCACCCTGCAACGCGCCGAAACAAAACTCAGCCCCAGCGTGCTGATCCACGGTCTCGGCCCCAGCGCGATCGCCGCCGGCAGTGACCCGGTGGACGCGTTGCTGGATTTCATGGAGTTCGTCGGCGACAGCCCGTTGCTGGCCTTCCATGCGCCGTTCGATCAACACATGCTGGCCCGGGCGCTCAAGGACAGCCTGGGTTATCGCCTGGCCCATACCTTCCTCGACGTGGCCGACATCGCCCCGCTGCTGTACCCCGAGGCGCTGCTGCGCGAAGCCGGGCTGGACGACTGGATCGACCACTTCCACCTGCAGGTGGGCGAACGCCATCACGCCAGCGCCGACGCCCTGGCCACTGCGGAGCTGATGCTGATCCTGCTCAGCCGCGCGCGCCAGCAGCACATCGACACACCGCGCGCCCTGCAAGCACGTTTGAGCCAATGGAAACGGCGCAAGCAAGCGCCATCGTTTTAATAGCACCGCCGGACAGACGCCAATTGCGCCCGCTGCACGCCTCTGACACAATCGCGAATAATTCTCGTTAGTTTAAACTTGTTTATTCGGTGATGCCTTGTCGTCGGTCCAGACCCCACACAGTGAGCTTGTCGGTGCGTTGTATCGCGACCATCGCGGCTGGCTGCTGGCCTGGCTGCGGCGCAATGTGGCCTGCCCGAGCCGCGCCGAAGACCTGAGCCAGGACACCTTCATGCGCCTGCTCGGCCGCGACGGGTTGCGCGAACCCCGCGAGCCCCGCGCCTTCCTGGTGGCGATCGCCAAAGGCTTGCTGTTCGACTACTTCCGCCGCGCCGCCCTGGAACAGGCCTACCTCAGCGAATTGATGCTGATCCCGCAAAGCGAACAGCCGTCGCCGGAAGACCAGCAACTGATCCTCGAAGACCTCAAGACCATCGACCGCCTGCTCGGCACGCTGTCGAGCAAGGCCCGCGCCGCGTTCCTCTACAACCGCATCGACGGCCTGGGCCACGCCGACATCGCCCGGCGCCTCGGCGTGTCGGTGCCGCGCGTGCGCCAGTACCTGGCCCAGGGCATCCGTCAGTGCTACATCGCGTTGTATGGCGAGCCGCTGTGAGTGCGATCAGTTGCAAACCGGTGTCAGCTCGGGTGCTGGATGCGGCGATTGCCTGGCAGCTGTCCCTCGACTCAGGGGACGGCAGCGCCGTGGAACAGGAGGAGTTCGCCAAATGGCTGGCCAGCGATGCAGAACATGCCCGCGCCTGGCGCCAACTGGGCCTGCTCGACCAGCGCTTCAGCGTGGCCTCGGGCCCGGCGCGGGCGGCGTTGTTGCAGTCACGCGAGGGCATTCGCCAGCGCGTGCGCAAACTCGGCAGCGGCCTGGCGAGTATCGCACTGGTCTGCGGCCTGGCCTTGTTTGCCGGGGAACGTTATGTACCGCTCCACTATTGGCTGGCCGATCAACGCACCGCCACCGGCGAACAACGCACGCTGACACTGGCGGACGGCACGCAGATCAACCTCAACACCCACAGCGCCATCGATGTGCGCTTCGATGAAAAACGCCGGCTGATCGTGTTGCAGGAAGGCGAAATCCTCGTCGAAACCGGCCACAACGATGCGCGCCCGTTCTATGTGCAGACCCGCGACGGCAGCCTGCGCGCACTGGGCACGCGGTTTATCGTCAAGCGCGAGGACGCCGCCACGCGCCTGAGCGTGCTGCAATCGGCGGTGGCCGCGCAACCCGAGGCGCTGCATCAGGAACAGATCTTCAAGGCCGGCCAGCAAGTGCTGATGCGCAGCGACAGCCTCGGCCCGCTGCTCGCCGTCACCCCCGCCACCGACGCCTGGACCCGCGGCATGCTGGTGGTGGACAACGCCCGCCTGGGCGATGTGGTCGAGGAACTGAGCCGTTATCGCCGCGGCTACCTGGGTGTGGATAACGCCGTGGCCGACCTGCGCATCACCGGCAGCTTCCCGCTGCACGACACCACCCTGGCGCTCAACGCACTGCTGCCGACGCTGCCGGTGCGGATCGAACAGCGCACGCCGTGGTGGGTGACGGTGAAGGGTAGGCCCTAGGTCCGGCGGTGTCGGGGATATTGCTCGCGCGAGAAATCCCGCTCCCACCTTCGACCGCGTTGTATCAGGCTGAACGCGGTCGAATGTGGGAGCGGGCTTGCCCGCGATGAGGCCCTCAAGAACACCGAATAGCCCCAGGCAACAATTATTTTCCCCAAGCCCTATCACTTTTCGAATCTCGCTCGGCACATGGGTAATTGCGAATTACTTCCATTCAGGAGCCGCCCTATGTCCCGCACGCTAGACACCTTGTTGCGCCCCAGCCTGTTAGCCGTGGCCATTGCCCTCAGCACCCCGCTGACCAGCAGCGTGCTGATCGCCGCCGAGCAAGCGTCCAGCGTGCGCGCCTACAACCTGCCCGCCGCGCCATTGGCCGCCACCCTGAACCAGATCGCCAGCCAGGCCGGCCTCGCACTGACCCTCAGCCCGGCACTGGCCGCGGGCAAAACCTCGGCGCCGGTCCAGGGCCAGTTCGACGCCCCAGGCGCACTGCGCGAGGCACTGCGCGGCAGCGGCTTGCAGGTGGAGCAGAGCAGCGCGGGGACTTACACGCTGGTGGCGATTGCGGACGGGGTCGTGGCGTTGCCGCAAACCAGCATCGTTGCCCAGGGCAACACTGAAAGCGCCTGGGGCCCGGTGCAGGGCTACCTGGCGACGCGCACCGCCGCCGGCACCAAGACCGATACCGCGCTGGTCGAAGCACCGCGCTCGATCTCCGTCGCCACCCGCGAGCAGATGCAGGACCGCAACGTGCAGAACCTGGATGACGCCGTCAAATACATGCCCGGCATTGTGTCCGCCAGCTACGGCAGCGACACCCGCTACGACTGGATGCGCGTTCGCGGCTTCGAACCGACCCAATTCCTCGACGGCCTGCCGTTGCCACGCGGCGTGTACGCCAACCCCAAGGCCGAAACCTGGAACCTGGATCGCCTCGCCCTGCTGCGTGGCCCAGCCTCCTCGGTCTATGGCCAGACCCCGCCGGGCGGCCTGCTGGACATGGTCAGCCGGCGCCCCAGCGCGGAGTCGAGCCATGCCATTCAAGTGCAGTACGGCAGCGACAACTATCGCCAGATCAATTTCGCCAGCACCGGCAAGATCGATGATGAAGGCCAGTTCCTCTATGGCGTCAGCGGCGTGGTCCGGGATGCTGGCACCCAGGTCGACCATATCGACAACAAGCGCTACAACATCGCCCCCAGCCTGGTCTGGAACATCGACACCGACACCAAGCTGACCCTGCTCTCGCAGTTCACCCGCGACGATACCGGCACCACCAGCCAGTTCCTGCCGATCCAGGGCACCAAGATCAAATCGCCGCTGGGCGAGGTCTCCCACCACAAGAACCTGGGCGATCCGGACTATGAATTTTACGACCGCACCTACTACGCGCTGGGCTATGCGTTCGAGCATCGCTTCAACGATACATGGCAGTTCCGCCAGAACCTGCGCTACACCAAGTCGGAGCTGGCGTTCCAGCAACTGACCGTGGGCTCACTGATCTACGGCCCTGCCGACGCTGCGGGCAACATCGGTCGTTCGTCGACCAACGTTGACGAAAACATCGGCCAATTCGCGGTCGACAACCATTTCCAGGCTGACTTCAACACGGCTGACATCACGCACACGCTGTTGCTGGGGCTCGATCATCAACGCACCGACACTTCGTATCTGTCGATTTTCGGCAGCGCCGGGACGACCAATATCTTCAACCCGACCTACGGCCAGACGATCGTCCGCCCGCCGCGCTCCGACGCGTACTACGACTACAACCAGAAAACCATACAGACCGGCCTCTACGTGCAAGACCAGATGGCCCTCGACAAATGGCGCCTGACCCTCGGCGGGCGTGAAGACTGGGTGCATCAGGGCACCACGTACTTCAACAAGGACGACGCGACCAACACCGACCGCAGCCGGAACTTCAGTGGCAACGCGGCGCTGAGCTATGTCTTCGATTCGGGCTTCGTGCCGTACCTGTCCTACGCCGAGTCCTTCCAGCCGGCGAGCAATGCCAGCGTCGACCCGGTCAAATCGTACAAGCCCACGCAGGGCAAGCAATGGGAACTGGGGGTCAAGTATCAGCCTCCCGGCTCCAACACATTGCTCAGCGCAGCGGTTTACGACCTTACCCAGAAAAACGTGCTGGTCACCAGCTTCGGCGCCGGGGGCGAATCGGTGACCGACCAGACCGGCGAAGTGAAGGTCAAGGGCCTGGAACTCGAAGCCGTGTCTGACGTGAGTGAAAACCTCAAGCTGATAGCCGCCTACACCCTGGCCAAGTCTGAAGTGCAAAAAGGCCAATACAAGGGCAACCGCCTGCAGCTGATGCCGAACCAGCAAGCCTCCCTGTGGACGGACTACACCTGGCACAGCGGCATGCTCGACGGTTTCGGCATTGGCGCCGGGGCCCGCTACACCGGCAATACCTATGGCGACCAGGGCAATACCTGGACGGGCAAGGCCAACGCCTACACGGTGTTCGACGCCGCCGTACATTACGACCTCGGCCGCCTGGACAACAGCCTCAAAGGCGCCTCGCTGAAACTGAACGCGACCAACCTGTTCGACAAGGACTACCTCTCCACCTGTGACGGTTCCTACTGCTACTTCGGCGACCAGCGCAGTGTGGTCGCCAGCGCCACCTACCAGTGGTAAACGACTGAGTTGACCTCCCGGCCGCCCCCAGGGGCGGCTTGGGTGTGTCTGAAGGCCAACAAATGAAAAGCCGAACCATCCGCCGCTGGTCCTTTATCCACACCTGGACCAGCCTGATCTGCACCTTGTTCCTGCTGTTGCTCGCCCTTACCGGCCTGCCGTTGATTTTCCACCACGAGCTCGATCACCTGCTGGGCAACGAACCCGAGTTGCAGCAGATGCCCGCCGACACACCACAGCTGAACCTCGAGCAACTGGTGGCCAAAGCCCAGGCGCATCGCCCTGGCGAAGTCATGCAGTACCTGGCGTGGGACGAAGACGACCCGCACGGCGTGATCGCGATCATGGCCGCCACCGCCGGCACCGAACCCAATGCGTCGCACACGTTCATGCTCGACGCGCGCACCGGCGCAACCGTGGAGATGCCGTCGGCCAACGGCGGCTTGACGCTGTTCCTGCTACGCCTGCATGTGGATATGTTCGCCGGCCTGCCGGGCAAGTGGCTGCTGGCGTTCATGGGCCTGCTGTTTGTGCTGGCGATTGTCTCGGGCACGCTGCTTTACCTGCCGTTCATGCGCCGCTTGACGTTCGCCACCGTGCGCCAGGACAAATCCACCCGCCTGCGTTGGCTCGACCTGCACAACCTGATCGGCGTGGTCACCCTGACCTGGGCGCTGGTGGTCGGCGTGACCGGCGTGATCAGCGCCTGCGCCGACCTGATCATCGCCGCCTGGCGCAACGACAGCCTCAGCGCAATGATCGAACCGTACCAGCACGCCCCGCCGCTGACCCTGCGCGCACCGGCCAACGATCTGCTCAAGATCGCCGCCGCGGCCGCGCCCGGCATGCAGCCGGACTTCATCGCCTTCCCCGGCACGCGCTTTTCCAGTGAACACCATTACGCGGTGTTCATGAAGGGCAGCACCCACCTGACCTCGCACCTGCTCACGCCGGTGCTGATCGACGCCAGCAGCCTGGCCGTCACCGCGATCGCCGAGCGGCCGTGGTACATGGACGCCATGGGCATGTCGCAGCCGCTGCACTTCGGCGACTACGGCGGCATGCCGATGAAAATCCTCTGGGCGCTGCTGGATGGGCTGACCATCGTCGTGCTCGGCAGCGGTGTGTACCTGTGGTGGGTGCGGCGCAAGGCGGGCAAGGCATGAGGCCGCGTCAATCGAGTTTCTGGAAAGTGTTCGGCATTCCGCTGGGGATCGGCCTGCTCAGCGCCGTCGGTTTGTTTGCCGCGTTGCTGGGGGATGGGCTGTGGGATGCGCTGAGTTGGGTCGGGTTGGGTATTCCTGCGGTCATTGGGACTTGGGCGTTGTTCAGGCGGCGTGGCTGAGGACGCTATCGGGGGCAAGCCCCCTCGCACATTTGGAATGCATTCCCCTGTGGGAGGGGGCTTGCCCCCGATGAGGCCCTCAAGAACCACAGCCCCCCCTCGCCAGCCACCGCGCAACCCACTAGGCTAGCGACTGCCCATCCCATCCAGAGGGATTGGCTGTGGGATGCGCTGAGTTGGGTCGGGTTGGGTATTCCTGCGGTCATTGGGACTTGGGCGTTGTTCAGGCGGCGTGGCTGAGGACGCCATCGGGGGCAAGCCCCCTCCCACATTGGAATGCATTCCCCTGTGGGAGGGGGCTTGCCCCCGATGAGGCCCTCAAGAACCACAGCCCCCCTCGCCAGCAACGGCGCAACCCACTAGGCTAGCGACTGCCCATCCCATCCAGAGGAATGCCTATGTCCGCTCCCAGCATGACCTTGTTCCACAACCCCGCTTCGCCGTTCGTGCGCAAAGTCCGCGTGCTGCTGGCCGAAACCGGCCAGCAGAACCGTGTGGCCCTGCAGCTCTGCATGCCGACACCGGTCAACCCGGACGTGCAACTGGTCAACGAAAACCCGGCGGGCAAGATCCCGGCCTTGCGCCTGGCCGATGGCACGGTGTTGCACGACAGCCGGGTGATCCTCGATTACCTCGACCACCAGCACGTCGGCAACCCGCTGATCCCGCGTGACGGCTCGGCCCGCTGGCGCCGCCTGACCCTGGCCTCGATGGCCGACGCCATCATGGATGCCGCCGTGCTGGTGCGTTACGAGAGCGCCCTGCGCCCGCCGGAAAAACACTGGGCGCCGTGGCTCGACGAACAGCGCCACAAGATCCGGCGCACCCTGGCGGAGCTGGAAGCGGATGCGATTGCCGAACTGGCCAGCCACTTCGATATCGCCGCGATCAGCGTGGCCTGCGCCTTGGGTTACCTGGATTTCCGCCACCCGGACCTGCACTGGCGCGACGCCAACCCCCAGCTTGCCGCCTGGTACGCCGAAGTCAGCCAGCGCCCTTCGATGCTTGAGACACAGCCGCCGGTTTGACCCTGCGCATAGGTGGCGCAGGAAACAACGCCACAATCCTCGCCACCAACTGCGCTCGCTCCCGCTGGTCCTCACGCAACCCGATCATTGCACGGCCTCCAGATCAAATGCCAAAGGCTCGGCCGCCTTGCGTTTGCCCACGCCGTACCAATCCAGTTTGCGTGTCAGCACCATCACCGTCCCCAGCAGGCCGAACAGCAACAGCGAGCCCATCAGCAGCGCGTAGTCCTCGGCACTCAATAACCCGTACAACAAGCCATACAACGCCGCCAGCCCGGCCGAAAACCCCAGGCCGTGGGCGACGCTGCGCAGCACATGGCACACGTAGAAACCAATCAACAACACACAGGCACTGGCCGAGATCAGGTACGCCAAGGCAAAGCCCAGGTGCTCGGACAACGACAGCAACAACAGATAGAAAAACGCCAGGGCGAACCCCACCAGGGCGTACTGGATCGGATGCACCGCCAAGCCCTTGAGCACTTCGAACAGGAAGAAACCGGCAAAGGTCAGGGCGATGAACAGCAGCGCATATTTGATCGCGCGGTCGCTCTTGAGGTACTGGTCCACCGGGTCGATGAAGTTCACCCCGAAGCTGCGGTTGTTGAAGTCGTCACAGCCGCGTTCGTCCAGGCAGCCGCGCAGGGCTTCTTCGAGGTTGGTGGAGAAGAATGAGGTCTGCCAGTTGGCGCTGAAGCCCTTGTCGGTGACTTCCCGTTGCGCCGGCAGGAAGTTGCCGATGAAGCTCGGGTGCGGCCAGTTGGAGGCCAGCGTGACCTGGCTGGTCTTGCCCACCGGTACCACTTGCAGTTGCTCGGTGCCTTGCAGGCGCAGGTCGAAGGCGAAGTCCAGCGCGGCCGGGGTTTTGCTGTCCAGCTCCGGCAGCGCCACATGCACCCCCTCGCCCAGCCACTCCACGTGGGTGCCTGGCGCAAACTCCAGGCGCTGGCTGCCCAGCTCCAGCTTCAGTGCGTTTTCGATACCGCGAATATCGCTGATACCCACCGCCAGAAACGCCGGCTCAAAGCGGTAATCGGCGAAATTTTCCTTGATGCCCCATTGCTCCGGCAAGACGAAGCGTCCGCTGATGCGGTTGTCGGCGTGGAACAGCCGGGCCTGGTAGATGCCACGCGCGCGCAGTTCGGTCTGCACCCGCCCGTCGAGCTCAAAACGCTCCGGCAGGAAATACAGACGACCGCGCACTTCACGGGTTTCCTCGTAGCGCCTGTTGAGTTTTTCATTGAGCTTCCACTCGCGGACAGTCTTGCGGTACGGCACCACCATCACCGGGCCGGTGAGGCGCTGGCTGTAGCTGGAGCTACGGGCGATATCCATCAGGACACTGTCGCGAGTGTATTGGCGGTCGGCGATGAGGCCGTTGATCATCAGCAATGGAATCAGCAATAGCAGGATCAATAGCGCAATCGCGCCAAGTTTGAAAAGCAGGCTGCGGTTCATGGGACTCTCCCTGTTTTGATGGGGAAAGCGTGAGCCGCGCATGTGGGAAATTTATGTGGGCAATGTGGAGACTGTGTGGAGATGCAGCACCACTTGCACGCCACCGTGTACGTTGCCGATCTGCAACGTGCCGCCATGCAGCTTCATCACTTCCTCGACAAAGTTGAGGCCCAGGCCGGTGCTTTTGCGCCCGCTGGCCGGACGCGGCAGCGAGTAGAAACGCTCGCTCAGGCGCGGCAAGGCGTAGTCGGGAATCGGCGCGGCCTGGTTGAACAGGCTGAACTGCACAGCGTTGTGCCGGGTCTGTGCGCTGAACCGCAACACCCCGCCCGCCGGCGTGAAGTCCAGGGCGTTGTCAAGCAGGTTGCCCAGGGCCTGGCGCAGCAGGAACGGTTCGCCGAAGACCTTCACCTCAGCGCCGATCGTTTGTTCGATGCACAAGCCGGCACCTTCGATGCGCGCGCATTGGGCCTTGAGCACATCGTCCACCAGCGCGGCCAGCGGCAGGCTGGCTTGCGCCTCCAGGCCCTGGCGTTGCTCGACCTGGGCCAGGTTCAGCAAGCGCTCGATCAACTGCTGCAGGCGGGTACTTTCGCTGTCGATATTGCCGAAAAAGCGCTGTTGCTGCTCGCGGCTCATGTCGCCCTGCAACAGCTCGGCCGCGCCGCGAATCGCCGCCAGCGGGCTCTTCAATTCGTGGGTCAGGGTGTGGACGTAATGCTCCACATAAGCCTTGCCCTCCAACTGTGTCCGCATGTGCTCCACAGCGGTGGACAACTGCTTCAGCTCGCCGCCACGGTAATGCGGCAATTCGGCGCGCCGCCCCTCGCTGACCGCCTCGGCATACGCGGTAAGCCGGCGCAGTGCCACGCTCAACCACCACGACAACAGCGCGCCGAGCAGCAGGCCGAGGATCACCAAGCCGGCGCCGTACCACAGCAACCGGTGCTCGGTGCGATCGACATAAGGCTGCAGCGAACTGTTCGGCTTGGCCACCGTGACCACGCCGATGATCTGCCCGTTGTCGCGAATCGGCGCGCCCACGTGCATCACCGACGAGGCCGGATCATCCGGCGCGCTGCGGGTGGAACGCGCGCCGTACTCGCCGCGCAGGGTCAGGTACACGTCGTTCCATTTGGAGTAGTCCTGGCCCACGGCTTCGCCGCTGGAGTCGAGCAACACCATGCCGTTGGCGTCGGTCACGTAGATGCGGTGGTTGACCTGGTTTTTCGGCAGGCCCCAGATGGTCGCGCCCGGCTGACGGGTGCCGTAGGCCTTGAGCAGCTCCGGCCAGTGGCTTTGGGCGAGGGTGCCGTTCTTGACGTCGTTGCGCAGGATTTCGGCCAGCAGGTTGGCGGTGTCCACCAGGGTTTCTTCGGTGGACTGGCGCACGCCGGGGCGGATTTCCTTCATCACGGTGTTCAGCACGAAGTAACCGGTGAAGCCGATAAACAGCGCGTAGACCAGGAAAAACCGCAGCCCCAGGCGCATCAGCTGTGGCTCGGGCTGTAGCTGTAGCCGAGGCCGCGATGGGTCTGGATCGGTTCGGCCTGCGCCGCCACGCTGCGTAATTTGCTGCGCAGGCTTTTGATATGGCTGTCGATATTGCGCTCATAGCCGGCATCGGCCGGCACGCCGACCGCGTCCAGCAGTTGTTCGCGGCTGAACACACGCTCGGGTTGTTCCAGCAGGCTTTGCAGCAAGCGGAACTCATGGCGGGTCAGGCTCAGTGCCAGGCCACGGTAGGTGATCTGCATGCGCTCCAGGTCGACCTGGAACAACGCCGGAGCGACGCCAGGGCCGACGCGCTTGAGGATCGCCCTGACCCGCGCCGCCACTTCCCGTGGGCTGAACGGCTTGACCACATAATCGTCGGCGCCGATCTCCAGCCCGACCACGCGGTCGATCTCGCTATCGCGGGCACTGAGAAACATCACCGGCACTTCGCTGAAGCGCCGCAGTTGCTTGCAGGTTTCAAAGCCGCTGATGTCGGGCAGGCCGATGTCGAGGATGATCAGGTCGGCCGGGGTCTGGCGCTGGTG
This sequence comes from Pseudomonas sp. PSPC2-3, assembly GCF_049898265.1. Taxonomy (NCBI): domain Bacteria; kingdom Pseudomonadati; phylum Pseudomonadota; class Gammaproteobacteria; order Pseudomonadales; family Pseudomonadaceae; genus Pseudomonas; species Pseudomonas sp. PSPC2-3. The sequence goes on from NZ_JAFCXJ010000001.1 coordinate 104,530, forward strand.
GGCCAGCGCTTCCTGGCCGAGGCTCAGCCAGGTGGTGGTAAAGCCCTCGCCTTGCAGGGCGAAAACCAGTGTGTCGGCTATCGCCGCTTCGTCTTCGACAATCAGGATATGCGGCATGGCGGTCCGTCAGCAGTCCGGCTTGTCGGCGGTGTAGCGACGCGCCGGGTTCACCGCGGCGCCGAACTCACGCAGGGCCTTGGCGCCGATCAGCAGCGGGTAGTTGAAGCTGCTGCGGTCGGTGAGGTTGACCTCGACGGTGCGCTTGACGTTGCCCAGGCACATTTCCAGGTCGATCACCGGGCGCGTGGCCACGGTGGCTTCTTCCTTGTCCTCGTCTTCGTCGGCGCGGCTCTTGATCTTGCTGATGCGCGCCACCTTGTGTTCGTAGACTTTGTTGCCGGCGTCCTTGCCGCCGACGCGGAAGCGCACCCAATCGTCGCCGTCACGGGTGAAGGTCTCGATGTCACGGGCCGACAGCGAGGCGGTCAGCGCGCCGGTGTCCATCTTGGCCTTGAAGGTTTCGCCGATCTCCGGCAGTTGGATGTATTCGTAGCGACCGTAAACGGTCGGTTCGGCGGCCATAACGGGCAAGGCCGCCAGGGCGAGCGAGGCAAGGAGCAGTTTCACGAAGTGATTTCCTCGGAAAGAAGTAGGCGAATTCTAGACCGCAAAGGCAGCACTTAGTTAGTTCTGCAACCATACCCGGCATATTGTGAAACATTCGTCGGGCGATTTGCGATTTGGCCTCTAGACGCCGCTCTCTTATTATGTGCCGCCCACAGGATTCCAAGAGTTACTTATGCGCCGCCTGCTCACCGGCTGTTTCGTCTCGCTGCTGCTCCTGCTCAACACCCTGGTCCTGATCGGGCCGCTGACGGTGTTTGCCCTGCTCAAGCTGGTGGCCCCCGGTCGCTATCGCGATTACGCGTCATGGGCCGTGATGTGGATCGCCGAGACCTGGGCCGAAATCGACAAACTGATCTTCGCGCGGTGCATCCCGACCCAATGGGACATCCGCGGCGCAGACGACCTGCGCGGCGACACCTCGTACCTGGTGATCAGTAACCACCAATCCTGGGTCGATATCCCCGCGCTGATCCAGGCCCTCAACCGCCGCACGCCGTTCTTCAAGTTCTTCCTGAAGAAAGAACTGGTCTGGGTGCCCTTCCTGGGCCTGGCCTGGTGGGCGCTGGATTATCCGTTCATGAAGCGCTACACCAAGGCGTTCCTAGCCAAGCACCCGGAACTGGCGGGCCAGGACTTGAAGATCACCCGCCAGGCCTGCGAGCTGTTCAAGCGCCAGCCGGTGACGGTGGTCAACTACCTGGAAGGCACCCGGTTCAGCGAGGCCAAGCGTGCCCAGCAAGGCTCACCGTTTGCCCACCTGCTCAGGCCCAAGGCCGGCGGCGTGGCGTTTGTGTTGGCGGCACTGGGCGAACAACTGGATGCCGTGCTCGACGTGACCGTGGTCTATCCGCAAGCGAAGACGCCGGGGTTCTGGGATCTGATCAGCGGGGCGGTACCGAAGGTGATCATCGATATCCGCACCCGTGAGCTGGACCCGGCGCTGTGGCAGGGCGACTACGAAAACGACCCGGCGTTTCGCCAGGTCGTACAGAACTGGGTGAACCGGCTCTGGATGGAGAAAGATCAGCGGATTCAGGAACTGCGAGGCGAAACCGCTGGGGCCTTATGGGCAAAGTAACCGTTACGGACGCTTAGGCCACGTGGCCGAATCGTCACCGGTACGCCACCCGTGCGCTATCTCGATGGTGTCGTGACTGCTCACGGTATCAGCCTGCTCCTGGCTGGCGTCGTGGGGCGCTTTTCCTTGCTCTGCGGCAGCGGGCTTGTGGGTCGCGGCGTGATACGAAGCGCTAGCGAGAGCGTTGTAGGTGTTGACGATGTTCATGGAAGACTCCTACCTGACCGGATTGAAGAATCCACCCCAGGAGGGTTGGTTTTCCTGGAGCAGTCCCCGTAGGTGGTGAAACATCCCACACAGTTCCTCGGGAGTTGTTGCGCAGCATTGCCAAACGAGGGGCTGACTCAATCCTTGGCTACCCGCGCCCCACGCCTGGACCCGCTTGCCCTGCAGCGAACCCGCGATAGGGCATCGTCTGAAAACGCATAAAAAACTGTCAGAGTTAACAGTTCCGCCCGCCTTGGGCGGCTGATTAGGCTAAGGACTCCATCTCAGTCGAGTGCCCTGATCATGACCATCAAAGTCCTCTTCGCCGGCATAGCGTTACTGACAGCAGCGAACATTGCCCATGCAGAAATGGCCACGTGCCCCGCAGTCAGTTCAATAAAAGCTACGCCGTATACCGACCCGGACCTTCCTCCGGACTTCAACCAAGGCTTCAAATACGAAGCCCCCGGGCCCGGTGGCCAGATGTGGGAGGGCCAGTCCACGGCCACAAGCGAGACCTACCTCGAACCTAAATACAACCTGATGTTAGTCAGTGCCGAAATGATCCACGGGAAAATACTCTGCAGTTATGGCGGTACAACGCAAAGAGAAAACGCAGAGCCGGTAAACAACGTTTCCAAACCCTATGTTCAATTGGGCCTGCCGTTTAACAACCCGAAGGCCGCGACCGGTACAGCATGGAAAGGAACCAGCTGCGGGAATCAAGGCGGCGCTGTATCGATCGACGCCTCCCAATGTACTTTTGAGTACCAACCGTAACGCTGTTCCCCGCAACCTGCTGGCCACTTCAAAGCGGGGGCGAACCCGCTTTGAAGGACCACGGCCTTAGCTGCCGGTGCCCCAAGCCTGGCCCAGTTTGCCCAGCAGCGAACTGTTGGCACCCTGGCCGCCCAGGTATTGCAGGATCACCGGGGCGAATTGGCCGATCATGCCGCTGTCCATGCCCAGCGCGCTGAACGCGGTGTTCAGGTCGTTGGTGTTCTTCACGTTACCCAGCAGGCCGTCGAGGCCGCTGGTCTTGCTGCCGCCGCTCTGGCCGAGCATCCCGCTCAAGGCGCCGAGGCTGCCCAACGCATTGCTGCCCGACAGTTGATCGAGACCCGGCACGCTTTTCCCCAGTTGCGAATAGTCGCTGCTGCTCAGTTGGTTCCTGGCCAGGCCCAGCATGGCGCCGGTGCCGCCGACGGCTTGCTCGGGGGTGACATTCAATTGTGAGGTCAGGGCACTCAGCAAACCGGCCGTTTCGGACGACGGCGCAACGGCAGCGGCTTTGTTGTTGCCGCCCTGCATACCGGAAATCGCATTGGCCGCATCGCCAAGGCTGAACCCGGCGGCGAATACCGGGCCGGCTGCCAGGGTCATCAGGCAGGAAAGGGCGAAACCGCGTGAAATCTTCATCGAAACAACCTCTGGATGTAGGGGTGAAAGCAGGCGTTTGACTGGCCTTTTCGTCACTTGTTCCAAACCCGCTCCGGAACCCAACTGCGATAAGCCGGTCCATGAACTGACTACAAAATTTGTCAGGAAGAGACTTATGACGACGATCCACCCCCAAGTGATTGATCACAAGCCTTCATTCTGGAGCCGCCCGCGCCTGTTCATCGGCGCCTGCGCTGTAGTGGCCGCCGGTATCGGCGGCGCGCTCTACACCCAGGACAGCGTCAAATCCGCCGCCACCCTGGTGACCACCACCCAGCAGCCGGCAGCGCAGATCATGGCCCACAAGGACTACCTGGAAGTGCAGCCGATTGCCTCCACGGCCCCTGCCCCAGATCAGAGCCTGGAGCTGTGGGCCATCCCCGAGGACGGCACGCCGGTATCCCTCGGCCTGTTGCCGGAAGATGGCAAAGGCATCATCGGCTTGAATCCACGCCAGCAGGAATCCATCAGCAAACCGGTGGGCTTGATGGTGAGCTCGGAAACCAAGGGTGGATCGGTGAGCAAGCAGCCGACCGGGCCGACGGTGTATCAAGGCGCGCTGGCGATTCGCTAAGCCACGGGCACCGCGGATTTCGCAGTGCCCTGCTGCTCCGGCATCCAATCAACCCCGTTCGTACACCGCCAATGGCAATGGCAAAACGTGGTCAGGGTTCAGGAGGCTAACGGAAAGCTATTCTGCAACTATGGTGGAAAAACACTTGAAGTACAGACGGAAAATGAAGAGGGCAAGCCAGAAACTATAAAATCGACCGCTAACCTTCGACTCTCGGCCCCACTCTAATTGATAAGGGCGCCCGTCGAGGCGCCCTTGTTTTTTGCTCTAGCGTTTACGCCGCGCTGAACAACTTATGCGGATCAATCACAAACTTCTTCGGCACGCCCGCATCAAACTCGCCATACCCACGCGGCGCGTCATCCAGGCTGATGACTTCGACCCCGACGATGTCGGCAATGTGAATGCGGTCCCACATGATCGCCTGCATCAACTGGCGGTTGTACTTCATCACCGGCGTTTGCCCGGTGTGGAAGCTGTGGGATTTGGCCCAGCCCAGACCAAAACGGATGCTCAGGCTGCCCATCTTCGCGGCGGCGTCGACGGCGCCAGGGTCTTCGGTGACGTACAGGCCGGGGATACCGATCTTGCCCGCCACGCGCACCACGCCCATCAGTGAGTTGAGCACCGTGGCCGGGGCTTCGTGCTTGACGCCGTCATGCCCGTGGCCGCGTGCTTCGAAGCCCACGCAGTCGACGGCGCAGTCCACTTCCGGCTCACCGAGCAAGGCCGCAATCTGTTCGTGCAGCGGCGTGTCGGTGGACAGGTCGACCACTTCAAACCCTTGCGCCTTGGCGTGAGCCAGGCGGATGGAGTTGACGTCGCCGATGATCACCACCGCCGCGCCCAGCAGGCGTGCGGAAGCGGCAGCGGCCAGGCCGACCGGGCCGGCACCGGCGATGTAGACGGTGCTGCCAGGGCCAACGCCGGCGGTGACGGCGCCGTGGTAGCCGGTGGGCAGGATGTCGGAGAGGCAGGTCAGGTCGCGGATTTTCTCCATGGCCTTGTCGCGGTCCGGCAGTTTCAACAGGTTGAAGTCGGCGTAAGGCACCAGCACGTATTCGGCCTGGCCGCCGGTCCAGTCGCCCATGTCGACATAGCCGTAGGCGCCACCGGCACGGGCCGGGTTGACGGTGAGGCACACGCCGGTGTGTTGCTCTTTGCAGGAGCGGCAGCGGCCGCAGGCAACGTTGAAGGGCACGGACACCAGGTCGCCGATTTTCAGGTTCTCGACGTCGCTGCCCTTCTCGATCACTTCACCGGTGATCTCGTGACCGAGCACCAGGCCGGTCTGGGCAGTGGTGCGGCCGCGCACCATGTGCTGGTCGGAGCCGCAGATGTTGGTGGAGACCACGCGCAGGATGACGCCGTGCTCAATCTTCCTGCCACGGGGGTCCTGCATTTTGGGATAGTCGATTTTCTGTACTTCGACCTTGCCGTTGCCGAGATACACGACACCACGATTACCAGACATGCTTTCACCTCGCTGTTGTTTTTATGAAAGCGCGTTGCCCGTGGGTGGGCAGCGCGTTGAGTGCTCGGGTACAGATGCTGTTTCTTGTGTTGTTTGTTAGGGCCTCATCGGGGGCAAGCCCCCTCCCACATTTTGATTTGTGAACACATTCAACTGTGGGAGGGGGCTTGCCCCCGATGGCGTCAGTCAGAGCACCACCGTTCTATTGGCATTCAAAAACACCCGCCGTTCAATGTGATACCCCACCGCCCGGGCCAGGGTCAGCCCTTCGATATCGCGCCCCTTGGCAATCAGATCCTCGGGGTAGTGGCTGTGATCCACCACCTCCACACCCTGGGCGATGATCGGGCCTTCATCCAGGTCGTTGTTGATGTAGTGCGCCGTCGCGCCGACCAGCTTCACGCCCTTGTTGTACGCCTGGTGATACGGCTTGGCGCCCTTGAACCCCGGCAACAACGAGTGGTGGATATTGATCGCCTTGCCATCCAGCTTGCGGCACAGCTCCGGCGACAGCACTTGCATGTAGCGCGCAAGGATCACCAGTTCCGCGCCGGTGTCTTCAATCACTTGCCACACCTGACGTTCCTGGGACGGTTTGTCGTTGGGGTCGAGGGCGAAGTGGTAGTAGGGAATCTGGTGCCAGTCGGCCAACGGTTTCAGATCGGGGTGGTTGGACACCACCGCGACCACGTCCATCGACAGTTGGCCAATACGCTGGCGGTACAGCAAGTCGTTCAGGCAGTGATCGGCCTTGGACACCATGATCACCACTTTGGGCCGATAGTTCGGCGCCGTCAGTTCGAAGACCATGCCAAAGGCTTCCCCGCGCGCGGCCAGGCCATCGCGGAACGCTTGCTCATCGAAACCCTCCGGCTGACGAAACTCCACGCGGATAAAAAAGCGCCCTGACAGCCGGTCATCGAACGAGTGGTGCTCGGTGACGTAGCAACCCTGCTCGAACAGGTAGCGGGTGACCGCGTCCACCGTGCCGAGCACGCTGGGGCAGTCGGCGGTCAAAATCCATGTATCGGGTGCGCGGCTCATGACAGGTCACTCCTCAAGCAAAGCCCGGCCTCACCCACCCCTGTAGGAGCGAGCTTGCTCGCGAAAATCGTCAACGATAACGCGGGCATCCTGGATGACCGCAGTGCCCTTGAGGTTTTCGCGAGCAAGCTCGCTCCTACAGGGTGGCGGGTGAGGGGGGTGGGGGTCATATCAGGCTTGAACGCTCAGGCCGAATTCGGCCGAGGCATCCTGCAACCACAACCACCAGTAATCCGAGAAGCTGCGACGAATCACCAGCTCCCAGGTGTCTTCGGCGGTATGGCGGATCACCAGTTGCGACTTGGCGAACACCGTGCCCACCGCCTTGCCCACCGGGAAGTTGTTGGGGTGTACGTCGTAGCTGGTGGACTTCATCAGCACGTCGCGCACGTTCGGGCCGCGCAGTTCGAGGATCTGTTGGCCGCCGCTGACATTGACGATCTGGATATGCAGATCGCCCAGGGCGGCACGCAGGTTTTGTTCGGCGGCGAATTCTTCACCGCTCGGCACCACCAGCAGCCACTCGTCCGGGCCGAGCCATTGCAGGCTGGTGTCGCCGTTGACAATCACCGTCAGCGCGCCGGGCAGTTCGATGCCCAGGGCCTTGTGGACGCCAGCGGCGAAGGCGGCGTCATGGCCGTCGCCGCGAATAGTCAGGTGGCCGAGCAGTTTCTTTTCACGCACGGTCACGCCGGCATTCTTGCGGCCCTTGCCGATCAGGCTGGCGAGGTCGGCATGGTGCAGCGACGACTCGGCCTTGGCCCCGGTGGTGGGGCGTTGTTGGTATACGTTGGCTGCTGTCATAGAGCACCTTTGCTGAATTCTGTTGTGTGGCTACTGGCGTCATCGGGGGCAAGCCCCCTCCCACATTTGGAATGCATTCCCCTGTCTCCCGATGGCCGCGCCTCGGTCTATCAGATGTTCTGGCGATCGCCTTTCGGATCAAAGAACACCGAGGACACAATCTCCGCCTCGATCACGCTGCCATCCGCTTGCGGCGAAAACACCCGCTCGCCGATGCGCTTCAAGCCGCCCTTGACCACCGCCAGCGCAAACGAATAACCGAGGGAGTTATGCGCGTAGCTGGAGGTGACGTGGCCGACCATCTTCATCGGGATCGTCTGCTTGGCGTCGAACACCAGTTGCGCGCCTTCCGGCAGCCACACCGCTGGATCGATCGGCTTGAGGCCGACCAATTGCTTGCGATCTTCGCGCACGCAGTCTTCGCGGTTCATGCCGCGCCAGCCGATCCACGAGAACGGCTTGGTACGGCCGACGCACCAGCCCATGTTCAGGTCGTCCGGGGTCATCGAGCCGTCGGTGTCCTGGCCGACGATGATGAAGCCCTTCTCGGCCCGCAGGACGTGCATGGTTTCGGTGCCATACGGGGTCAGGTTGTACTTTTTGCCGGCCTCGACGATTTGCTCCAGCACGCCCATAGCGTAGTCGGCCTGCACGTTGACTTCATACGACAGCTCGCCGGTGAACGAGATGCGGAACACCCGCGCCGGTACGCCGCCGACCAGGCCTTCTTTCCAGGTCATGAACGGGAAGCCGTCCTTGTCCAGGTCGATGTCGGTGACTTCGGCCAGCAGCTTGCGGCTGTTGGGGCCCGACAGGGTCATGGTCGCCCAGTGGTCGGTGACCGAGGTGAAGTAGACCTTGAGGTCCGGCCATTCGGTCTGTTGGTAGATTTCCAGCCATTGCAGCACACGGGCCGCGCCGCCGGTGGTGGTGGTCATCAGGAAGTGGTTGTCGGCCAGGCAAGCGGTCACGCCGTCGTCGAAGACCATGCCGTCTTCTTTGCACATCAGGCCGTAGCGCGCCTTGCCCACGTCGAGCTTGGTCCAGGCGTTGCTGTAGATGCGGTTGAGGAACTCGCGGGCATCCGGGCCCTGGATGTCGATCTTGCCGAGGGTCGACGCATCCAGCAGGCCGACGCTGTCGCGCACCGCCAGGCATTCGCGCTTGACCGCCGCGTGCAGGTCTTCACCGTTGCGCGGGAAGTACCACGGGCGTTTCCACTGGCCGACGTCTTCAAACTCGGCGCCATTCTTCACATGCCAGGCGTGCAGCGCGGTGTAGCGAACGGGCTCGAAGATGTGCCCACAGTGCCGCCCCGCAACCGCGCCGAAGGTCACCGGCGTGTAGTTGGGGCGGAACATGGTGGTGCCCATCTGCGGGATGGTCACGTTCAGCGAACGCGCCGCAATGGCCAGGCCGTTGACGTTACCCAGCTTGCCCTGGTCGGTGCCGAAGCCCAGCGCGGTATAGCGCTTGACGTGTTCCACCGACTCGAAACCTTCGCGGGTCGCCAGTTCGATGGCGGCCGCGGTGACGTCGTTCTGCAGGTCGACGAATTGCTTGGGCGCCCGTGCAGTGGCTTTCTCGTGAGGCACCTGGAACAGCGCCAGCGTCGGCTCTTCCAAGCGGTTCAAGGCTTTGGGCAGCGTGCCTTCCACCGGGCTAAAACCGGCTTCGCTGGCGGCGCGCACGCCCCCTTCAAAACCGTCCGCCAGGGAATCGCCCAGGCCGTAGACGCCGTTGATACCGCCAACGCACACGCGCTTTTGCGGTGCTTCACCCGGTACAAAACCGAGGATGTCTTCGCGCCAGGTCGGTTTGCCGCCCAGGTGCGAGGCCAGGTGGACCACCGGGCTGTAGCCGCCGGAGCTGGCCACCAGGTCGCAGTCCAGCCACTCGCCGGGGCTGGTGACGGTATGCGCTTTGACATCGATGGCGGCAACACGGGCGCCGCTCACATGCTTGCTGCCACGGGCTTCGATCACGGCGCTGCCGGTGAGGATACGAATGCCTTTGGCGCGGGCTTCTTCCACCAGCGCGCCGCGTGGGTTATGGCGGGCATCGGCCACGGCCACCACTTTCAGGCCGGCTTCCAACCAGTCCAGGGCGACGCGGTAGGCGTGGTCGTTGTTGGTCGACAGCACCAGTTTCTTGCCCGGCGCCACGCCGTAACGGCGCACGTAAGTCGAGACTGCACCGGCGAGCATATTGCCCGGCACGTCGTTGTTGCCGTACACCAGCGGACGCTCGCACGCACCGGTCGCCAGCACCACGCGCTTGGCACGCACACGGTGGATACGCTGGCGCACCTGGCCGATCGGCGCACGGTCGCCGAGGTGATCGGTGAGACGCTCGTGAATGGTCAGGAAGTTATGGTCGTGGTAACCGTTGACGGTGGCGCGGGGCAGCAGCACCACATCCGGCAGGGCTTTGAGTTCGGCGATGACGCTGGCGACCCACTCGGTGGCCGGCTTGCCGTCGAGGCTTTCGCGCGAATCGAGCAACGAGCCGCCGAACTCTTCCTGCTCATCGGCGATGATCACGCGGGCGCCGCTGCGCGCAGCGGCCAGTGCAGCGGCCAGACCGGCCGGGCCGGCACCGACCACCAGCACGTCGCAATGCCGGTTGAAGTTGTCGTAGGTGTCCGGGTCGTTCTCGGTCGGCGAGCGGCCTAAACCTGCAGCCTTGCGGATGTACTTCTCGTAGGTCATCCAGAACGACTGCGGGTACATGAAGGTTTTGTAGTAGAAACCCGGTGGCATCAGCTTGCCGCCGACTTTGCCGAGAATACCCATCACGTCGTTGTTCACGCTCGGCCAGCCGTTGGTGCTGGTGGCGACGAGGCCCTGGTACAACGCCTGTTGCGTGGCGCGCACGTTGGGAATCTGGGTGGCTTCGGTGGCGCCGATCTGCAGCACCGCGTTCGGCTCTTCGGCACCGGCAGCAAAGATGCCGCGTGGGCGCGAGTACTTGAAGCTGCGGCCGATGATGTCGACACCGTTGGCCAGCAGCGCGGCGGCCAGAGTGTCGCCTTCGAAGCCTTTGTAGGTCTGGCCGTTGAAGCTGAAGGTCAGGACTTTGTTACGGTCGATCCGGCCACCGTTGGACAGGCGATTGATCTGGCTCATACCTTCGCTCCAGCAGCCTTGGCGGTGAATTGCGGCTTGGTGCCGATTTTGTAGGTTTCAAGAATTTCGTAGGTCAGCGTGTCGCGGGTCGCGTTGAAGTACTGACGGCAACCGGCGGCGTGAATCCACAGCTCGTGGTGCAGGCCCCGGGGGTTGTCGCGGAAGAACATGTAGTCGCCCCACTCTTCATCGGTGCAGGCGTTGGGGTCCAGCGGGCGTGGGATGTGCGCTTGGCCGGAGGCATGGAATTCCTCTTCGGAGCGCAGTTCGCCACAGTGAGGACAGAAGATATGCAACATAGGGAATTTCTCCTGTTAGTGGGCGACGGCCGCAGCGCCGTGTTCGTCGATCAACGCACCGTTGTGGAAACGGTCGATGGAGAAAGGTGCGGCCAGCGGGTGCATTTCACCCTTGGCCAGGCTCGCGGCAAACACGTTGCCTGAACCGGGAGTGGCCTTGAAACCGCCGGTGCCCCAACCGCAGTTGAAGAACATGTTCGGCACCGGGGTCTTGGAGATGATCGGGCAGGCGTCCGGCGTGGTGTCGACGATGCCGCCCCACTGGCGGTTCATACGCACGCGCGAGAGCACCGGGAACATCTCGACGATGGCCTGGATGGTGTGTTCGATCACCGGGTACGAACCGCGCTGGCCGTAGCCGTTGTAGCCGTCGATACCGGCGCCGATCACCAGGTCGCCCTTGTCGGACTGGCTGATGTAACCGTGTACGGCGTTGGACATGATCACGCTGTCGATAATCGGCTTGATCGGCTCCGACACCAGTGCTTGCAGCGGGTGCGATTCGATCGGCAGGCGGAAACCGGCGAGCGAAGCCATGTGCCCGGAGTTACCGGCCGTGACTACACCGACGCGCTTGGCGCCGATAAAGCCTTTGTTGGTTTCGACGCCGATGCACACGCCGTTTTCCTTGCGAAAGCCGATCACTTCGGTCTGCTGGATCAAATCCACTCCGAGGGCGTCGGCGGCGCGGGCAAAGCCCCAGGCCACGGCATCGTGACGGGCCACGCCGCCGCGCCGTTGCACGGTGGCGCCCACCACCGGGTAGCGGGTGTTCTTCGAGCAATCCAGGTACGGAATCTCGTCCGCAACCTGTTTGGCGTTGAGCAGTTCGCCGTCCACGCCGTTGAGGCGGTTGGCGCTGACGCGACGTTCGGAATCGCGGATGTCCTGCAGGGTGTGGCACAGGTTGTAGACGCCGCGCTGGGAGAACATCACGTTGTAGTTCAGGTCCTGGGACAGGCCTTCCCACAGTTTCATCGCGTGTTCGTACAGGTGCGCCGACTCGTCCCACAGATAGTTGGAACGCACGATGGTGGTGTTGCGCGCGGTGTTACCGCCGCCCAGCCAGCCCTTTTCGACCACGGCCACATTGGTGATGCCGTGCTCCTTGGCCAGGTAGTAGGCGGTCGCCAGACCATGCCCGCCACCGCCGACGATGACCACGTCGTACACCTTTTTAGGGGTCGGCGTGCGCCACATCTTCTGCCAGTTTTCGTGGTGGCTGAGTGAGTGCTTGAAGAGGCCGAAGCCCGAGTAGCGTTGCATAGTCATTACTCCAAAACCGCGCTCAGCGATAAACCGGGAAATCAGCGCACAGGGCCGACACGCGCTTGGCCACGTCGGCCTCGACATCGGCGTCGCCGAGGTTGTCGAGGATGTCGCAGATCCAGCCGGCCAGCTCGATGCATTGCGGCACCTTGAAACCGCGCGTGGTCACCGCCGGCGTGCCGATACGCAGGCCCGACGTCACGAACGGCGACTGTGGGTCATTCGGCACGGCGTTCTTGTTGACGGTGATGTGGGCGCGACCGAGGGCGGCGTCCGCGTCTTTACCGGTGAGGCCCTGGCGAATCAGGCTGACCAGGAACAGATGGTTATCGGTGCCGCCGGACACTACATCGTAGCCGCGTTTGATAAACACGCCGGCCATGGCCTGGGCGTTGTCGATCACTTGCTGCTGATAGGCCTTGAAGCCAGGCTCCTGGGCTTCCTTGAAGCACACCGCCTTGCCGGCGATGACGTGCATCAGCGGGCCGCCCTGGGCGCCAGGGAATACAGCGGCGTTGAGTTTCTTTTCGATCGTTTCGTTGGCACGCGCCAGAATCAGGCCGCCACGCGGACCGCGCAGGGTCTTGTGGGTGGTGGTGGTGACCACGTCGGCGTAAGGCAGCGGGTTCGGGTACAGACCGGCGGCCACCAGGCCGGCGACGTGGGCCATGTCGACGAACAGCAGCGCACCGACCTTGTCGGCGATCTGACGGAAGCGTGGGAAATCCAGGGTCTTGGAGTAGGCGGAGAAACCGGCCACCACCATCTTCGGCTGGTGCTCCACGGCCAGGCGCTCGACTTCGTCGTAGTCGATCAGCCCGGTGTCGGTGTTGATGCCGTATTGCACCGCGTTGTACAGCTTGCCCGAGGACGACACTTTGGCGCCGTGGGTCAGGTGGCCGCCGTGGGCCAGGCTCATGCCGAGGATGGTGTCACCGGCGTTCAACAGCGCCAGGTACACCGCGCTGTTGGCGGATGAGCCGGAATGCGGCTGCACGTTGGCGTAGTCGGCGCCGAACAACTGCTTGGCGCGCTCGATGGCCAGGGCTTCGACCTTGTCCACATGCTCGCAACCACCGTAGTAGCGCTTGCCCGGGTAGCCTTCGGCGTACTTGTTGGTCAGGCCGCTGCCCTGGGCTTGCATCACGCGCTTGCTGGTGTAGTTCTCCGACGCGATCAGCTCGATATGATCTTCCTGCCGCTGCTCCTCGGCATTCATCGCCGCGAGCAGTGCATCGTCATAACCCTGGATCTGGTCTTGTTTGCTGAACATCGCGTCTCTCCCAGCCTTTCGTATTGTTAAGGCCCGTGCAGGGCCCTTTGATGCGATGGTAGGGCTGGCGCCGGCAGGTCAAATGCCTACGGACGCCACGCAAAGGTGCGTTTACGACATTGCTGGAACAACGCAGAACAAATGTGGGAGGGGGCTTGCCCCCGATAGCGGTGTGTCAGCCACGGCATGTGCAAGCTGATCCACCGCTATCGGGGGCAAGTCGAACCGTCGCACCGCCCCTCCCACACTGGTTAGGCGATGATTTGACGGACGAGTAGCAGCAGCAGGAAATGCACAGGATAGAGGGCATACGCCCAGCGGCGCATGGCCGGCGGCGTGGCGTTTTTGACATGTCGCAACAGGACCAGGCCGGCCAATGGCGCGATCAGGCATGCCGCCAACCCCATCCACGCCACCGGCGTGCCGCTATCGAGCAGAATCTGCCATTGATTGGCTGCCACACACAGCAGCCCCGGAAATACGCTGAAATACCATGGCCGACGAAACACCAACACCATCGCCCACGGCAGCAATACACCGAAGAAACCGAACATCAGCTGCGTGGAAAACACAGCGCCTATCGCCAGGGCAATCAGCGCCGATCCTCGATCAACCAGCGCCTTCTGCTGCCATCCTCGGGCAACCAGCAGGCCCAACGCCAAGGTGGGCAACACATTCAACGTATCGGCATCTTCGATGAACAGCCGGTACGGCACTTCACTGATCAGGCTGAACAACAGCAACCAGCCCAGGTAACGCCAGCGGCCGCTCACCGGCGCGTCTCGCACCCGATGCACATTCGCCGCAATCGCCAGGCAAAACCACGGGAACGCCAGGCGCCCCGGCACATACAGGCCATCCAGGCTCAACCCGACATAACGCAAGTGGTCCAGCACCATGCTCAGCAGCGCCAGCCACTTGAGCAAATCCAAGGCGCCATCGCGGACACGTCCGACAGGAATCGTTTCAGTAGCGTGCATAATTCCCCAGTGACTTTGCATTTACAGTGCGTGTGCACCCCAGACAATCTTGGTTAAAGTGTGCACCAACATCGACCACAGGAATGGGCCATGACCGACAAGAGCCAACAATTCGCCAGCGATAACTATTCCGGCATCTGCCCGGAAGCCTGGGCCGCCATGGAACAAGCCAACCACGGCCATCAGCGCGCCTATGGCGATGACGAATGGACCCACCGCGCCGCCGACGGTTTCCGCAACCTGTTCGAGACCGACTGCGAAGTGTTCTTCGCCTTCAACGGCACCGCCGCCAACTCCCTGGCGCTGTCGTCGCTGTGCCAGAGCTACCATAGCGTGATCTGCTCGGAAACCGCCCACGTCGAGACCGACGAATGCGGCGCCCCGGAGTTTTTCTCCAACGGTTCCAAGCTGCTCACCGCGCGCACCGAAAACGGCAAGCTGACCCCGGAATCGATCCGCGAGATCGCCCTCAAGCGCCAGGACATCCATTACCCCAAACCCCGCGTGGTGACGCTGACCCAGGCCACTGAAGTCGGCAGCGTGTACACCCCGGACGAAATCCGCGCCATCAGCGCCACCTGCAAAGAGCTCGGCCTGAACCTGCACATGGACGGCGCGCGCTTCGCCAACGCCTGCGCGTTCCTCGGCTGTTCGCCGGCCGACCTGACCTGGAAAGCCGGGGTGGATGTGTTGTGCTTCGGCGGCACGAAAAACGGCATGGCCGTGGGCGAAGCGATTCTGTTCTTCAACCGCGCACTGGCCGAAGACTTCGACTACCGCTGCAAACAGGCCGGCCAGCTCGCGTCGAAGATGCGCTTCCTCTCTGCGCCGTGGGTGGGCCTGCTGGAAAACGACGCCTGGCTCAAACACGCGCGCCACGCCAACCACTGCGCGCAGTTGTTGAGCAGCCTGGTGGCGGATATTCCCGGCGTGGAATTGATGTTCCCGGTGCAGGCCAACGGCGTGTTCCTGCAACTCTCGGAACCGGCGATCGCCGCGCTGACGGCCAAGGGCTGGCGCTTCTACACCTTCATCGGCAAAGGCGGCGCGCGCTTCATGTGTGCGTGGGACACCGAGGAAGAACGCGTGCGCGAGCTGGCGGCGGATATTCGCGAAGTGATGGGGGCCTGAAACGACGGCCCACGTCGCAGGTCATGACCTGCGACGCGGGCCGGCGGTAACTGGCGGGCTTACAAGGCCTTCGGCTGAAGCGCTTGCCATTCATCAATGGGGCCGCGGTTCGTGAGAAGGGTCCCACCGTTGAATTTCACCGCCAGTTTATTCACGGCGTTCAAGGCCGTCGTCACCGCCCCTTCCGCCCAGCCACCCGTCCACGAAACGTCGTCACCCGCGAGAATGAACCCATCGGGGTTCAAAACCGACACTCCGTTCATGAACTGCGAAAACAGCAAGCGCTGGTACTCGTACTGCCCCGGCAGGTTCATTTTGAACGCGCACAGGAAAAACGGCTGCTCCTCCCAGTTGATTTCGACAAAGGGGTTGGTCATGCCGAACTCCGCGGCCAGATTCAACTGATGTGGGGCATACACGCTATCCAGCAGGGTCGTGCATAACTGCACGTGGGACGGTAGCGGCGCACCACGATCACCGAGGAATTTGAGGGCGTCATCATTCCAGGTGTAGGACAAAAACAGGCCACAGCCTTTGTAAGGTCCCTGGCTCTGAGCATAGTCCAGCAGGTAGGTGCCACGGGTGATTCGTTCCGACAACGTCACGCTCATCCTGTATTGCAAATCAGTCCCCACATCGGTCCAGAACGGCCGTTTGGTTTGCGCGAAAATTTTGGCTGACTGCATGTAATGGGTGTACATCACCGCTTCCCATTCCTTGGGGGATAGCAGGTCATTCATCTGGTTAAAGCGGGCAGCGCCATCCATATAACGGAATTTGTCGAGGATCCGTTTGTGAGGGGTATAGACCACGGCAGGAAAGGTGTATGAGTGCTCGCTTCCCAGAGTGCGATCAAACACCCACACATCGAACTCGCCATCCGACCGACGCACGATCTGTCGCACTTCCTGGTTCAAAGGCTGAGAGATGACCTGGGTGGTCAGGCCTTCGACGGTGGTCCCCGCAGGCCAATGGACCATGGTGTCGCCGAAGGTATCCGGGGCGCGCCTCCAAAGCCGGCCCGGCAGCTCGCTGGAGCCGTCATACATCAGCTTGTGGTTGGTATCCAGCCCGGTATACAGCACCCGCAGCACTTCCAGGAAACAGTTCGGGTAATCGGTGTTCCAGCCGCCCGTGCCGAAGCCGATCTGGCCGAACAGATCGATATCTTCGCGACTCCACCCCGCCTGCTCGACCATCGCGGCAAAAAAACTCAGGTTGTCCCAACCCGCATCAAGAATGGCGTTCCACAAGGCTTTGATCTTGACCGGATCAAGGCTGTCCTCGGACATTGCGGTTTCCATCTCCGTGAACTTGATCGGGTCCTGTTCAAGAAACACTTCGAATAGCTTGCGCTCGATCTCGGCGTATTCAAACGGCAGATTATCGCCTTCGTAATAGACCTGTTTTTGCTGATAGTCGACGACCGTGCTGGGAGTAAAAGGCGACCCCGGGTTGGGAAAGTCTGTCGAATTGGCCGTCATGCCAACTTTATTGAAATAGTGCATCAACGCTTTGCCTGAAACAGGAAAGCGCATGGCACCCTTTTCGCAGATAACACAGTTAGCAGGATCTTGCGGATCACCCGCCACATAGGAATACAGTCGCCCACCGATGCGGTCACTGGCCTCCACCACCACCGGGTGCAACCCCATACGCATGGCTTCATAGGCCGCGACCATTCCAGCGACGCCGGCGCCGACGATCAAGACCTGCTTGCCATAGGCCTGGCGGGATACCTGCGCCAACGGCGTGCCTAAACTGTCAGCCGTTTCAAGAAACCGGGCGTAATGAAAAGGAAAGTCCGGAACAAGTGCAGTGACATTCTTGGCAAGCAAGCGCGCTGCGCCTTTACTGCGGGAGGGGATAGCAGACATGGCAATCGTCCTTGGTATGTAATCAGGACGTCCACCTACTGCTTCAATGCGAAGGGCGAATACGACGTATGTGCTGCTCAGCGTAGATAATTGTAGGAAATGGCTCTATATCACTTGGAAATAAAAAGCCAATGCGTAATACAAGCCTTGCTTCAGAAGGCTTCAGGCAATCAGTTCAGAAATTCGTGAAGTGATTATTTGCAAATGCCGATTCAATAATCTTTTTAGTTACAAGACTCTTCATAGTCTCACTTAATAAAAACAGACCGTGATGCCTATGAACACGCCCCCCAACCGTTCGGCTGCTCCGCCATCCACCACACTGAAAATCGAAACCCGCTCCATTGACTACGTGCCGCGTAATGAGCGCCACGGCAAGGTCTGGCATCAGGCACCGTTCTGGTTCACCGGTAACTTCGTACTGACCACCCTGGTCACCGGGTTTACCGGCGCAGCCTTGGGGCTGAGCCTGGTGTATGCGATCCTGGCGATTGTCATCGGCGTGTGCCTGGGCACGTTCGCCATGGCGTTCCACGCCAACCAGGGGCCGCGCATGGGTTTGCCGCAGATGATCCAGTCGCGGGCACAGTTCGGCCTGCGCGGGGCAATCGTGCCCTTTATCGCAGTGGTGTTCGTGTATATCGGCTTTAACGTGTTCAACGTGATCCTGGCGACCGACGCCATCAATACCGTGCTGCCCGGCAACCGCGCACCGTGGTACGCCTTGATGATCCTCCTGGCCGTGGTGATTGCCGTGATCGGCCACAACCTCCTGCACACCGTGCAACGCTGGCTGACCTACGTGATGATCAGTGTGTTCGCGGTCCTCACGGTCGCTGCCGTGATGAACCTGCAGGCCGACGCGGCGGTGGTCGACGCGCATTTTTCCTGGTCGGCCTTTCTGATCCAGCTTTCAGCCGCTGCCGGTTACCAGATCAGCTACGCCGTCTATGTCTCGGACTACTCGCGCTACCTGCCCCATGACACGCCGTCGCGCAGGGTCATCACCTGGACGTACCTGGGGGCTGCCAGTTCGGCACTGTGGCTGATGTCGCTGGGGGCGTTTCTCGCCTCGGCGCTGCCCTCACCCGACGCCATCGGCAGCGTGCAGGCGGTGGGCAACCAACTGCTTCCAGGGTTTGGCACCTTTACCGTGTTGATCGCAGTACCCGCGCTGGTTGGCATCATGGCGGTCAACTGTTACGGCGCCATGCTGACCGGTATCAGCGCGATTGACGGCTTCGTGTCGATCAAACCGGGCATCAAAGGGCGCATCGTGGGGATCAGCCTGGTGGGCGGGGTGATTTTCGCCATCGCCTTGAGTATCCCGCAGAGCTACCTGGAGAGTTTCAATACCTTCGTCTTGCTGATGCTGTATTTCCTGGTGCCGTGGACCGCCGTCAACCTCGCGGACTTCTATGTTGTCCGCAAGGGGCAATACGCAATCAGCGACATCTTCAACCCGGACGGGATCTACGGCCGCTGGTCGGGTGCCGGGCTTGTTTCCTATTTCCTCGGCCTGGGGGCGATGACACCGTTCATCTCCCTGGGGTTTTACCAAGGGCCCATCGCGACGGCTTTGGACGGGGCCGATATTGCATTCGTGGTCGGCCTGGCAGTTTCTGCAATCGCCTACTGCCTGCTGTCATGTACACGTGACCTGACCGCCGAGCAACGCGCAATTGAAGCCAGCGACCGCCTGTTTGAAGGCGAAGAGTCATGACACCGGTACGCGTTGTCTGTCATCAATTGGAACCGCACCTGGGCGACACCGACTACAACCGTCGTCTGAGTGAAACGGCGATCCGCAGCGCCGCCGCCCTGGGCGCCCATGTGGTGGTGCTGCCCGAACTCATGCAAAGCGGCTACGCGTTCAATGACCTGGCAGAAGCCAGAGCGGTGTCGGAACCGCTCGACGGCCCGACGCTGTGTCTGTGGAAAGCCCTGGCTATCGAGTTGGGCTTGATCGTCGTCGCCGGCTTCTGCGAGCGTCTGAGTGCCGGCCGAGTTGCCAACAGCGCCGCGTTGATTGAGCCCGACGGTAGGCTGACGGTGTATCGCAAGGCGCATCTGTGGGACCGTGAAAAGCTGATCTTCACCGCCGGTGATGCGCCGCCACCGGTGGTCGACACCGCCGTCGGGCGGATCGGCATGATGATCTGCTACGACCTGGAGCTGCCCGAGTGGGTACGCCTGGCCGCGCTGGCGCAAGCCGACTTGCTCTGCACCCCGGTGAACTGGCCGGACGGCCCGCGCCCCGTGGGTGAGCGGCCGGCAGAGATCGTGCGAGTCCAGGCCAATGCGGCGGTCAACCGCATGTTCATCGCGGCGTGCGACCGCCATGGCGAAGAACGTGGCGTCAACTGGGTGGGCGGCTCGGTCATCGTCGACGCCGATGGCTACCCGCTGGCCGGAGCAAGCGCCCACCCGACGGAACAACAATTGGTGGCTGACTTGCCCTTGGCGCAGGCCAGGAACAAGTCAATCAGCGAGCACAACCACGTTCACCGGGATCGTCGGCCTGGGCTGTACTGAGCGTCAGAACTCAATCCGCACGTCGCCCTTCGGCACGCTGCAGCACGACAGGATGTAGCCCTCGGCTTCGTCTTCCTCGGTAATCCCGCCGTTGTGGTCCATCTCGACCTCGCCGCCCAGCTTGAGCACCTTGCATGTGCCGCAAATCCCCATGCCGCAGGCCTTGGGAATCAGCAGGCCGAGCTTGGCCGCAGCGGCGTGGACGGTTTCGCCCGGCGCCACGCGGATGCTCTTGCCCGAGGTGATGAACTCGACCTGATGCAGGTCCGCCAGGTCGATTTCCGGCGCATCGGCGGCTTGTTCGGCCTGTTCCACCGCATCGGCGCGGGCTTCCGCTGGCGTCGCGCCGAAGGACTCTTCGTGATAACGCGTCATGTCGAAACCGGCGGCTTCCAGCAGGCGCTTCACTGCGGTCATGTACGGCGTGGGGCCGCAGCAGAACACTTCGCGCTCCAGGAAGTCCGGCACCATCAATTCGAGCATCTTGTGGTTCAGGTAACCGCGATACCCGGCCCAGGGCTCGCCCAGGCCGTGCTTCTCGCAGATCAGGTGCAGGCTGAAGTTGTCGATCCGCGAGGCCATGTGCTCCAGTTCGCGGTGGTAGATGATGTCTTTGGGCGAGCGCGCGCTGTGGATAAACGTCATGTCGACGTTGGCGTTGGTGTCGTAGAACCAGCGCGCCATGGACATCACCGGGGTAATCCCGACGCCGCCGCTGAGGTACAGCACCTTGGGGCTTGGGAAGTCGATGGCATTGAACAGCCCGACCGGCCCGTGGACCGCCAGCTCCTGGCCCTCGTGCAGGGTGTCGTGCAGCCAGTTGGAGACCTTGCCGCCCGGCACGCGCTTGATCGTCACCGAGAAGCTGTAAGGCACCGACGGCGAGCTGGAGATGGTGTAGGAACGCATGATCGGCTGGCCGTCGATTTCCAGCTCCAGGGTGACGAACTGCCCCGGCTTGAAAAAGAACAGGATCGGCTGGTCGGCCATGAAGCAGAAGGTGCGAACGTCCCAGGTTTCCTGGATGACTTTGACGCAACGGACAATGTGCCGACCATTGGCCCAGGTCTGGGTGGTTACCGGATTCAGGAAGTTACTGGACATGCTGTTCTCCACCGCCGAGGCTCGGCCTTATGGTGGCGATTCTGCGTAACGCGAGAACCACCCATTTACCTATCTGCGACATTCACATACTTATCGCGACCAGCCCCCAACGACAGGGGGTTGCGCGTCGGGAACAGATTGGGCCATGTCGCCCATGGATAAGGTTCACCGCAACGGCGGCCGCACACTCGCTGCCAACAACGACACTTTCTTTACGCCTTGCACTGCACTAACCGTAGCCACTTTCGCCGGCCACACAGAATGGCCATGAGGACACACACGATGGACGTCACCGCAACCTTAAGCTTGGGCGATCCGCTGGAACCCGCACGCAAGGCCACCGCGCAGATGCTGCAAGAGCGCGAACGCACGTTCTCGCTGCCACAGCCGTTCTACTCTGATGAGCGGTTGTTTGATATCGATATGCAGGAGATCTTCCAGAAAGAATGGTTGATCGCCGGCATGACCTGCGAGATCCCCACCAAGGGCAACTTCCTGACCCTGCAAGTGGGCAAGAACCCGATCATCGTGATCCGTGGCGCCGATGGCGTGGTGCATGCGTTCCACAACGTCTGCCGCCACCGCGGTTCGCGCTTGTGTACCAGCGACAAAGGCAAGGTCGCCAAGCTGGTCTGCCCGTACCACCAGTGGACCTACGAACTGGACGGCCGCCTGCTGTTCGCCGGCACCGAGATGGGCGCCGACTTCGACATGAAGCAGTACGGCCTCAAGCCGATCAACGTGAAGACCGCCGGCGGCTACATCTTCATCAGCCTGGCGCAGAACCCGCCGGCCATCGATGACTTCCTGTCGACCCTGAACCACTACATGGAACCCTACGACATGGAAAACACCAAGGTGGCGGTGCAAACCACCTTGATGGAAAAGGCCAACTGGAAACTGGTGCTGGAAAACAACCGCGAGTGCTACCACTGCAACGCCTCGCACCCCGAGCTGTTGAAAACCCTGCTCGAGTGGGACGACGTCACCGACCCGCGCGCCGACCAGGCCTTCAAGGACCACGTGGCCGCCAGCGCCGCGGCCTGGGAAGCCGAAAAAATCCCTTACGCCCACGCCAGCTTCGGCCTGCGCAACCGCATCGTGCGTATGCCGCTGCTCAAAGGCACCGTGTCGATGACCCTGGACGGCAAACAGGGCTGCAAGAAGTTGATGGGCCGCATCAAGAACCCGGACCTGGGCTCGATGCGTATCCTGCACCTGCCGCACTCGTGGAACCACTGCATGGGCGACCATGTGATCGTGTTCACCGTGTGGCCGATCAGCGCCCAGGAAACCATGGTCACCACCAAGTGGCTGGTCCACAAGGACGCGGTCGAAGGCGTGGACTACGACGTGGAGCGCATGCGCCAGGTATGGGACGCCACCAACGACCAGGACCGTCGCCTGGCCGAAGAAAACCAGCGCGGGATCAACTCCACCGCCTACCAGCCGGGCCCCTACTCCAAGACCTATGAGTTCGGCGTGGTGAACTTCATCGACTGGTACAGCGAGCGCATGCTGAGCAACCTCGGCGCGGCGCCGGCGCCCTACCTCAAAGGCGTGGCCGCCCAGTAACCATCCCTGTGGGAGCGGGCTTGCTCGCTCCTACATTGGGTTGCGCACTGATCAAAATTTGTTCAAGCACACTGAACCCCTCTCGCCGCCTGCCCTCCAGCCTTTGCCCAACAACTTATCCACAGAGCCACCCACAGCAATTGTGCGCAAGTGCGCCTGCCCGCCGAAATTAAATCAAGAAAATCCGTGACTTATTCGACTTGGCCGTTTTAAGGCGCCACTGATCAATTTTTGAACAACTCCGTGTAAGCCATATGAACCGTGCCCTGTAGCGGTACGCGAACACCTTATCCACAGAAGCACCAACAGACTTTGGGGGCAACTTTGACGCGGCTGTGGAAAACCCCTTCAAACCTTCATAAACCGGGCTATCCACGCGTTTCAGCGGGCAAATGCGCGCAATTGATCAAATTTCGATCAGCCTAGCGTAAGCCTTTATTTATAAGGGCTGCAGCGGTAAGCGAACATCTTATCCACAGAAGCGCCAACAGACTTTGGGGGAAACTCTGCGCGGGGTAATCGCTGTGATCACACAGAAACCCAAGGAAAAACCGAGGGTTAGCCTGGTCGTTTTTTGTACGGAGGGCTGCAGGGCTTGATTTACAGGGGGTGTGGACAACCGCGAACAGGTTATCCACAGACGGGTCAACAGGGATTGTGGGTAAGCCATTCTCCCCGTTGCGGCTCAGCGAACCACGCCTTCCTCAACCAGCAACTTGAGAATCGCCTGGGCGCCCTCTTCGGCGCTCACGCCCTTGAGTACCTGCCCGCCGCCGCCACTGGCCTTGGCCGTGGCCGCCTTCATCCGGTCCGCACCGCTCTTGGCCTTGATCACCTTGAGCCGCTTGGGTCGTGGCTTGGCCGGTTGCAGCACGGCGCCTGTGAATAACTCGTCCGCTTCAACCTCGACCTCGTGGGCCGCCAGTTCGCCGCGTTGCGCCGGGCCATAGGCGCTCTGCCGAGGCTTGGGTGCGGCGTTATCCACCGTGGCCAGAAACGGCAGGCGCACCTTCAAGCGCCGCCGCTGCCCACGGGGCAAGGCTTGCAGCACCAGGGCCACGCCGCTCTCGATGGACTCCACCTGCGCCAGCCCGACAATCAGCGGCCAGCCGAGGTGTTCGGCGAGCAGGAACGGCAACATCCCCGAACCTTCGCCGGTTTCGGCCTGGCTACCGGTGAGCACCACCTGGGCACCGGCGTCGCGCAGATACTCACTGAGCACCGGCAAAGCATCGGCGCCAGGCGGTTGTTCGAGCACATGCAACTGCGCCAGCCCCATGCCCAGGTAGCTGCGCAGCGTGGGTTCGGCGATGTCGCCGGCATGCAGCACCTGCAACTTATCCCCAGCCATTTGCAGGCCCAACTCGACCGCGCGCGCATCCTGCTCGGCGCGGCGCGGTCGCCCGGAGGTGGGGTGGGCGCCGATGGAGACCAAACTGATTACCTGCGTGTTCATGCCCTTATCCTTTGCTTAAGCCGCATCGCGCTTGGCGCCGTGGCGGTAGGCCTCGACCGCGGCGATCAAGGCTTGCAGAATCGCGGCGCTGTCGCCGATCACCGAGAGGTCGGCACGCTTGATCATGTCGCAGCCGGGGTCGAGGTTGATCGCCACCACCTTGTCGCAGGCGCCGATGCCTTGCAGGTGCTGGATCGCCCCGGAGATACCGACGGCCACATACACCCGCGCCGTGACCCAGGTGCCGCTGGCGCCGACCTGGCGATCGCGGGCCATGAAGCCATCGTCCACCGCGACGCGCGAGGCGCCTTCGGTAGCGCCCAGGGCGGCGGCGGTCTGGTGGAACAGCGCCCAGTCCTTCACGCCGTTGCCGCCGGAGAAAATAAACTCGGCTTCAGCCATCGGAATCGCCGCCGGGTCCACCGCCACCGCGCCGAGGTCTTCGATACGCGGCAGGCTGCGCGCCAGGGCTGTGGATAACTCCACGGGCAGCACTTCATGCCGAGTGTCGCTGACCGGATCGGCGCACTCGGCAGCCGCCAGGATCAGGCGCGGCAACGGCCGGGCCACGTCTTGCTGACCGGCACCGGCACGGCCGATGCACTGCTCGCCCTGGATCTGCCAGACCCGCGTGGCCGGGCGCTCGTTGAGGCTGGCGGCAAAACGCCGACCGAGTTCGCCGCCACCGCTGCGGCTGTCCGGCAGCAACCAATGGCGCGGGCTGAACTGGTTATCCACAGCCCGCAGGCCCTGCACGCGTTGCTCCGGTGAATAACCGTCGAAGGCATGGCCTTCGAGCACCAGCAAGCGGTCGACGCCGGCCGTGGCAAATGCGTTTTCCTTGTGTTCGCCAAACACCACGGCCAGCACCGCACCGTCGCTGCCGGCGAGTTGCCGGGCCAGGCCGAGCAGGTCACGGTCGTGGCTGCTCAGGCGGCCGCCGACCATGTCCGGCACCACGTTGATGTAGAACGCGGGCGCCGCCACCTGATGCAGCGGCAACTGCACCGCCACCGCCGCCGTGCGCTTGGCCGCCCCGCCCTGCTGGGCACCGCTGCGGTCGATGCGCTTGATGCCGTTGGGGCCGATAAAACCGACACCATGGACGTTCTTGCGGATGACGCCGTTGGGTCCCATCCAACTGTGTTGCACCGGCTGCATCGCCGCATGCAGCGGGTGCAGGCGGTTACGGGCGATCCATTCGGCGCGTGGGTCGCGGCGGATAATGTCGCTCATCAGTGTACCTCCGCGGGTTCACGCGTGATCGGGGCTTTGGCCGGCGCCGGCTCGTCGAGCAAGGCATCGGCCACCAACTCGGCGATGTCCTTGATCAGTGGGCGCGGTTCGACCACGCCTTCGAGCATCGCGGTGCATTGCGGGCAGCCCACGGCCACCAGTTCGGCGCCGGTTGTGCGGATGTCGTCCATCCGCATATCGGGGATGCGTTGCTTGCCCGGAATGTCGGTGATCGGTGCGCCGCCACCGCCACCGCAGCAGCGTGAACGGTAGCCCGAGCGTTGCATCTCCTTGACCTCGATCCCCAACGCGCGCAGCACCTGGCGCGGCGCCTCGTATTCGCCGTTGTAGCGGCCCAGGTAGCACGGGTCGTGATAGGTCACGCTGCTGCCTTTGTGCTGGCCCAGGTTCAGCGCGCCGTCGCCGATCAGCTCGGCCATGAAGGTGCTGTGGTGCTGTACGACATAGTCACCGTTGAAGGCGCCGTATTCGTTTTTCAGCACATGGAAACTGTGCGGGTCGCAGGTGACGATGCGCGTGAAGTTGTACTTGGCCAAGGTCTGGATATTGCGCGTGGCCAGCAGTTGGAAGGTCGCTTCATCGCCCAAACGGCGGGCGACGTCGCCGCTGTCGCGCTCTTCCAGGCCGAGCACGGCAAAGTCGACCTTGGCCGCTTTCAGCACTTTGACGAAGGCGCGCAGGGTGCGCTGGTTGCGCATGTCGAAGGCACCGTCGCCGACCCAGAACAGCACCTCGCAGCGACCTTTTTCGCTGAGCAACGGCAGGTTCAGATCCGCCGCCCAGTTCAGCCGGCCGCCCGGTGCGAAGCCGCCGGGGTTGTCGGTGGCGATCAGGTTTTCGAGGACTTCGGCGCCCTTGTTCGGCGTGGCGCCTTTTTCCAGGGTGAGGTGGCGGCGCATGTCGACGATGGCGTCCACGTGCTCGATCATCATCGGGCACTCTTCCACACAGGCGCGGCAGGTGGTGCAGGACCACAACGTGTCGGCGTCCACCAGGCCGTTGACGATCGGTTGGTGCGGGTTGCCGCGGTGTTCACCGATCGGTTTTCCAGGATAAGCGCTGCCGGCGAACTTGGCATCGGTGCCGCCGGCCAGGCCGACCACCATGTCCTGAATCAGCTTTTTCGGGTTCAGCGGCTGGCCGGCGGCGAACGCCGGGCACGCCGCTTCGCATTTGCCGCACTGCACGCAGGCGTCGAAGCCGAGCAGTTGGTTCCAGGTGAAGTCTTTGGGTTTTTCCACGCCCAGGGGCGCGCTTTTATCGTTCAGGTCCAACGGTTTCAAACCGGTGGAACGGCCCCCGCCGAAGCGCTCGGCGCGGCGGTGCCAGGCCAGGTGCAAGGCACCGGCGAAGGCGTGCTTCATCGGCCCGCCCCAGGTCATGCCGAAGAACATTTCCGACACGCCCCACAGCACACCCACGCTCAACAACGCGGCCAGCAACCAGCCGCCGAAGTCGGCGGGCAGCACCCCGGCCACCGGCAGCGTTACCAGGAAGAAGCTCACAGAAAACGCCATCAGGCTTTTCGGCAGGCGCATCCACGGGCCTTTCGACAGGCGCGACGGCGGATTGCGCCGGCGCAGATAGACAAACGTGGCGCCGACAAACATCAGCACCGACGCCAGCAGCAAGGCAACGCCGAGGATGCGGTTATGCAGGCCGAAACCATGCACCAGGACCGCCAGCAGCGCCGACAGCACAAAACCCAGCGCCGTAGCGACGTGGGTGTTGGCGATGTATTTGTCGCGGGCGACCACGTGGTGCAGGTCGACCATGTAGCGCTTGGGCATGGCCAGCAGGCCTTTGATCAAGTCGACCTTCGACGCCCGCCCACGGCGCCACATGGCTGCCCGCCGCAGTGCGCCCAGAACAGCAAGGCCCAGCGCCGCGAACAGCAGAATCGGAAGAAGAGTATTCAACATGGTGAGCTCCCACAGACCACACGGATCTACTGTGAAACCGGGTCTGAATGTGGGAGGGAGCTTGCTCCCGATGGCGGACTGTCAGTTGATACAGCTGTAGCTGACCCACCGCCATCGGGGGCAAGCCCCCCTCCCACATTTTCAGACCGAGTACACATTGGTTCGGTGTCGGGTCAGAAATCCTTGCACAAGCGCAGGGCGTCATAGATCGCGGCGTGGGTATTGCGCTGCGCCACACAGTCACCGATACGGAACAGCAAGTAGCCCTCGCCCGCTTCGCTCAGGCACGGTTGCGGCTTGATCGCGAACAGCGCTTCGATGTCCATCTGCCCCTTGTTGCGCGAGCCGGGCTTGAGGGCGTAGTAGATCTCCTCATCGGGACGCACGCCGTTTTCCACCACCACTTGATCGACCACCCGCTCCTCTTTGGCGCCGGTGTATTCGTTCTCCAACACCGCCACCAGCTTGTCGCCTTCGCGGTAGACCTTTTCCAGCATCATGTCGCCGGTCATGATCACTTCCTTGGGGTACATGCTGCGGTAGTAGGTCGGGAACGACGTACCGCCGATGGCCACGCCGGGCTTGATGTCGTCGGTGACGATCTCGACCTGGCTGCCCTTGTCCGCGAGGAAATCGGCCACCGACATGCCGGTGAATTCGCAGATGGTGTCGTAGACCAGCACGTTCTTGCCCGGCGCGACTTTGCCGTCGAGCACGTCCCAACTGCTGACCACCAGGCCTTCGGCCGCGCCCCAGTGTTCGTTCTGCTCCAGGAACGGATGCCCGCCCACCGCCAGCACCACCACATCCGGGCGCAGGTCGAGGATGGCCGCCGCGTCCGCCGCCACGCCCAGGCGCAGGTCGACGTTCAACCGCGCCAGTTCCAGCTGGAACCAACGGGTGATCCCGGCGATCTGGTCGCGCTGCGGGGCTTTGGAGGCGGTAGTGATTTGCCCGCCGATAAAGGCTTTTTTCTCGAACAGGGTCACGTCGTGGCCACGCTCGGCGGCGACGCGCGCAGCCTCCATCCCCGCTGGCCCGGCGCCGACCACCACCACCTTGCGCTTGGGCCCGGTGGATTTGTCGATGATGTGCGGCACGCCCATGTATTCACGGGAGGTCGCGGCGTTCTGGATGCACAGCACATCCAGGCCCTGGTACTGGCGGTCGATGCAATAGTTGGCGCCGACGCACTGTTTGATCTGGTCGATCTGGCCCATCTTGATCTTGGCGATCAGGTGCGGGTCGGCGATGTGGGCGCGGGTCATGCCGACCATGTCCACATAGCCGCCTTCGAGGATGCGCGTGGCCTGGTTCGGGTCCTTGATGTTCTGCGCATGCAGCACCGGGGCCTTGACCACTTCCTTGATCCCGGCCGCCAGATGCAGGAACGGCTCCGGTGGATAACTCATGTTCGGGATGACGTTGGCCAGGGTGTTGTGGGTATCGCAACCCGAGCCGACCACACCGATAAAATCGAGCATGCCGGTGTCGTCGTAATACTTGGCGATCTGCTTCATGTCCTCGTGGGACAAGCCGTCCGGGTGGAACTCATCGCCGCACAGGCGGATGCCGACGCAGAAATCCGGGCCGACTTCAGCCCGCACCGCCTTGAGCACTTCCAGGCCGAAACGCATGCGGTTTTCAAAGCTGCCGCCCCATTCGTCGGTGCGCTTGTTGACCCGCGGGCTCCAGAACTGGTCGATCATGTGCTGATGCACCGCCGACAGCTCCACGCCATCCAGGCCACCGGCTTTCGCCCGCGCTGCCGCGCTGGCGTAGTTGCCGATCACGCGCCAGATCTCTTCCGGCTCGATGGTCTTGCAGGTCGCACGGTGTACCGGCTCGCGGATGCCCGAGGGCGACAGCAGGGTCGGCCAATGCTCGCCGTCCCAGCGCGAGCGGCGGCCCATGTGGGTAATCTGGATCATGATCTTGGCGCCATGCTTGTGCATGGCATCGGCCAGGTTCTGGAAGTGCGGGATGATCCGGTCATCGGCCAGGTTCACCGATTTCCACCAGCCCTGGGGGCTGTCGATGGCCACGCTGGAAGACCCGCCGCAGATGGCCAGGCCGATCCCGCCCTTGGCTTTCTCTTCGTAGTACTTCACATAGCGGTCGGTGGTCATGCCGCCGTCGGTGGCATACACCTCGGCGTGGGCGGTACTGAGCACGCGGTTGCGGATGGTCAGTTTGCCGATCTGGATCGGCGCGAACATTGCTTCGAAAGCCATGGCAGGGTTCCTCGACTTACAACGGCTTGACGGTGAACAGGCCGTCGTCATGGCCCTCTTCGGAGCCGCCGTAGACTTGTTCGGCCACGGTGCGAATAGTGCTGCCGCGCGCTTGCAGGATCTGGTCCATGGCCCCGGCAAACCAGCCGGTGAACATGTAGTCGACCTTGCGCCCGACCTTGCCGTACACGTAGACGAACGCCGAGTGTTCGAGCTTGACGCTGGCGGTGCCTTTGTCGAGGTCGATGTCCTGGATCTTGAACAGGCCCCAGCCGCGTTGCGACAGGCGCTTCATGTAGTGCTCGAACACCGCCACGCCTTCAAGGCCATGGCATTCGGCTTCTTTTTCACACCAGTGCCAGGCGGATTTGTAGCCGGCCTTGTAGAGGATCGCGGCGTAGGCCTCGGCACCGAGTACCTCTTCGATGCCCATGTGATTGTTGACGAAGAAATGACGCGGTACGTACAGCATCGGCAGGGCGTCGGAGGTCCAGACACCGGTTTCGCTGTCGACTTCGATAGGCAATTGCGGGGCGATCTTGGCCATGGAAACTTAACTCCAGAAAATTCGTAGTGGTGTTGCCCGTGGGTGTTTGGCTTATTCGCCCCACACGTCCTTCAAGACGTTGACCCAGTTCTCGCCCATGATCTTGCGCACCACGCGTTCGCTGTGGCCGCGCTTGAGCAGGGTCTCGGTGAGGTTGGGGAACTCGCCCACGGTGCGGATGCCCAGCGGGTTGATGATCTTGCCGAAGCTGGTCAGGCGGCGGGCGTAGCCCTTGTCATGGGTCAGCATTTCGAAGAAATCCTGGCCATGACCCTGGGTGAAGTCGGTGCCGATGCCGATGGCGTCTTCGCCGACGATGTTCATGGTGTACTCGATGGCTTCGGCGTAGTCGTCGA
Organism: Pseudomonas sp. PSPC2-3; assembly: GCF_049898265.1. NCBI lineage: Bacteria > Pseudomonadati > Pseudomonadota > Gammaproteobacteria > Pseudomonadales > Pseudomonadaceae > Pseudomonas > Pseudomonas sp. PSPC2-3. The sequence continues at coordinate 134,721 of NZ_JAFCXJ010000001.1, forward strand.
TGGTCGAATCGATACCCTTGGCCAGGAACGGCGCGAACATGGTCACGCCGACAAAGCCGCCGTGGTCGGCGATGAACTTCAGCTCTTCATCGGACTTGTTGCGCGGGTGTTCCTTGAGCCCGGAGGGCAGGCAGTGGGAGTAGCACACCGGTTTTTTCGATTCGAGGATGACTTCTTCGCTGGTCTTGGAGCCGACGTGGGACAGGTCGCACATGATGCCGACGCGGTTCATCTCGCCGACGATCTCGCGACCGAAGCCCGACAGCCCGCCGTCGCGTTCGTAGCAACCGGTGCCGACCAGGTTCTGGGTGTTGTAGCACATCTGCACCACACCGACGCCGAGCTGCTTGAAGATCTCGACGTAGCCGAGCTGGTCTTCAAACGCGTGGGCGTTCTGGAAGCCGAAGATGATGCCGGTCTTGCCCTGTTCCTTGGCCTTGCGGATGTCGGCGGTGGTTTTCACCGGGATCACCAGGTCGCTGTTCTCGCGGATCAGGGTCTGGCTGGCGACGATGTTATTGATCGTCGCCTGGAACCCTTCCCACACCGACACGGTGCAGTTGGCGGCGGTCAGGCCGCCTTTGCGCATGTCCTCGAACAGCTCGCGGTTCCACTTGGCAATGATCAGCCCGTCGATAACGATGCTGTCGGCGTGTAATTGCGCTGGGCTCATCAGGCGTCCCCTTATTGGCGATTCGTGCGCCGAATCGTCTGCCGGCGCTTTGGGGCCAGCATATGCCGAGGGGCCGAGCGGACCGGGTGCAAAAACGACAGGGGAATTGCCGAAAGCGTCAATCCGCGACGAAGGTCGCTAAGACAGGTCTGTCTGGCGGCTGTTCTTTGTCTTACGCTTGGGCCAGAATTCCCGCATCAACCGATATGAGACGGCGCAATGAAATCGATTTTCCTGGCTTTGGCACTCATCGCAACCGGCGTCCACGCGGCCGAAGACACCGACAGCACGCCGTGCGACGGCATCGAAAACGACAAGCAAACCCTGGAATGCGCCACCTACAACAAAACCACCGCCGAGCAATTGCTCAAGGATAACTATCAAGGGTTGCTGGAGCGCATGGGTTCGACCTATGGCAGCAACAAGTCACAGCTGGCAGACATTACCGCTCGTCTGAAGGATGCCCAGCAGAAGTGGGAAAAATTACGTGACGCCGATTGCGCGGTGGACACCTTCCCGGCGGCGACCGGCACCAAGCCCTATGCGATCGAACTGAACGATTGCCTGGCGCGGATGAGTGATGAGCGGTCGGAGTTTTTGGAATCGATCGGCCAGGAGTGAAGCATTCCCGCGCATTGAACGCGGGAACGCTTCACAGGCGTCAGGCCATGAAGGGCGACTTGAACCGGCTTTTCGTCAATGGGCGGCTGGGCGCATAGCTGTAGCCCAGCGCGGCGATATCCATCACTTCACTGATCCGGCGGGTCCAGGGATTAATCACATCATCATAGTTGTGGCCCGGCGGACCGTCCTGCATGGGGCAATAGTGCGGGGCCAGGTCCGGCTCATCCAGGCGCTTCTGCGCCTGCCAGTCCGCCCAGATCTTGTCGATGAAACAGTGATGCAGGAAGAACACCGGGTCATCCGGTGAGGTCATGGGCAACATATTGCCGCCAATCCACAAATGCACACGGTTATGCAGCTGCGAACCGGAGGTTTTGACAGCAGGATCGCCGCGCTGGGTGATCCAGCCTTCCAGGCGGTTTCTGAAACCGCGGATGAAAGGGCTCGAGTTGTAATTGGGTTCGTCATACAGGCTTTCGTTCATCGCCACTCGCAGGTCGTCCTCGGTTGGCAGTGAGCTGATCACTTGCCCGAACTGACGCTTGAGGCCTGGCCCGGGCAAACCCTCCTCGTCATAGGGCGGCACGGGCCAGTTCCCGTATTTGTGGGCAAAGACCCCATCCTGCACGCGAAACTGATCGGCTGGGTCGCCATCACCCCCCAGGAAACCCTGGCGCCAGACCGGCGATTGTTCAGGGGCGGCCGCATCCTGCGTCCAGTCCCAATAAGGCAACGTCACGCCGACGTTGATCGCTTGTAGATCCGCCTCGAACTGCATCAACATTTCACGGTGCCACGGCAGAAATGCCGGCCCCCGGTGAGCACCGTTACGGTAGTTGGGATCTTGGGGTTCGTTCGGGTAGACCGTGGCCTTCATGACGGCGTGATGCCAATGAACATACTTGTCGTAGACACCGGAACGCTTCATCGCCAATAACGTGTTGATAAACTCCAGTTGTTCCGTTGCGGTCAGTGCGCGAATTTCCTTGCGAATATTCATTGCATAACTCCCTTGTCGGAATAGCCATGGAACAGGCCGGAACCCTCGGCAGGCTCCTTCAGGGAATCTATGAGACCGGGCACGCGGCGGTCTACTGTCAAAAATAACAGGTCAAGCACGTTCCCGACGGGTGGACGGCGGCCGTCTCAGCCCTCGACCCTGATACTATTGCGGCCTCTCTTTTTTGCCCCAAGGCGACCCAATGACTCTCTGCGGCATCGAAATCAAAGGCAGCGAAGCCATCATCGCCGTTGCCTCCCTGGACAATCAGACGCTGACCCACGTCGCCCTGGCCACCAAGAAAATCGCCCTCGAAGACGACGATGACGCGGCCAACGTCAAAGCCTTCGCCACCCAGGTGAAGGCGTTCGTGCAGGACAACGCCATCGAACGCATCGCCATCAAAAAGCGCAGCAAAAAAGGCGAATTCGCCGGCGGCCCGACCACGTTCAAGATTGAAGGGGTGTTTCAACTGCTGGAGGGGGTTGAAGTGACGCTGCTGTCGCCGCAGACCATCAATGCGCAGAACAAGAAGCACAATTTCGATCTGCCGGCGACGCTGAACAAGTACCAGCATGAAGCCTTCAAGGCGGCGTGTTCGGCCCTGATAAAGCAATAAGCACACCGACAATTTACTGTGGGAGGGGGCTTGCCCCCGATGGTGGTGTGTCAGCCACTCAGGTGCCGCTGATCCACCGTCATCGGGGGCAAGCCCCCTCCCACATTTGATCTTTGTCGCTTACAGGTGAAGGGGTGTAGTACCAGCATGAAGCCTTCAAGACGGCGTGTTCGGCCCTGATAAAGCAATAAGCACACCGGCAATTTACTGTGGGAGGGGGCTTGTCCCCTCCCACATTTGATCTTTGTCGCTTACAGGAGAAGGGGTGTAGTACCAGCATGAAGCCTTCAAGGCAGCGTGTTCGGCCCTGATAAAGCAATAGGCACACCGACAATTTACTGTGGGAGGGGGCTTGCCCCCGATGGCGGTGTGTCAGCCACTCAGGTGCCGCAGATCCACCGTCATCGGGGGCAAGCCCCCTCCCACATTGGCTTTGTGGTGTGTTTAGCCGGGTGTACGGTGCTTGTGCAGCAGCCAGTCGCCGAAGGACTTGTCTTCCAGGGCATAACCGCCGCGGCTGGACTTCCATACCAGTTCCTTGTCACGCAGGGCATCGATACACGCCTGGATGGTCTGAGTGCCGGGCACCACGTCGCTGCCCATCTCCTCCAGCGCCTTGCTGACCGCAGTGAGGGTGCTGTCGGTGAACGGGGCGAAGGGTTGATTGTGTTGCGAACGCTCCACCATCACTTGCAGCACGGCACGTTGCGCAAGGGTGAGGGCGTTCCAGGCGCTTTCGAATTCGTTCCAGACGCCGGCGCGCAGCACTTCCGCGCGGCTGTGCAGCAACTGGCCCAGGTTGCTCGCCTCGCCCAACTCCAGGGCCACTTCACCGATGATGGTGCGCAGCATCTCGGGGCGCCGGCCTACCAACTCAAACGCTTCGTCGATATCCGCCGCGTTGAATTGGTTGGTCTTGGCCAGGTGCGCGTTGAGATGCGCGGTGTAAGCCTGAGTGAACGCCTTACCCAGCAACGGAAACGGCGTGATGCTGGAGCCGAAAAACGGCTGGCTTTTGCCCAGCACCAAATGAGCAAGCTTGTCGCGGTTGGAGCCGGTGAACACCAGGTGTAAGCCACTGCCCTCGCCTTCGCGGCCCTGGTTGAGCTGGTCGCGTGCGGCCTTGAGGGCGAACATGGCGTTGATGCCCGCTTCGGTGGTGAGCGCGTGCTGGGCTTCGTCAATCACCAGCACCACGGTTTTTTCGGCGGCGCGGTGAAGTAATTCCAGTGCTTGCGTAAGGGTCGCGCCCACGGGCAGTTGAGGCTTGGTGAAGTCCCAGGACAAGGTGCGCAGGAAGCTGAGTTTTTCGATGCCGATGTTCTTCGCCAGTTTGCGGATGCCCTTTTCGAAAGGCACCAACGCACCGGCAATGGCGCTGGAAATCAGCTCGGCGGGATCTTTCTCCTTGTCGGCCCACAGGTCCACATACACCGTCAGCCAACCCCGAGCCTGGCACTCGGGGAGAAGGTCTTCGCGCAGAAAAGTACTTTTGCCGGTACGACGCGGCGCCGCGAGAAACAGGCCAGAGGTGAAATCCTGGATACCCACGCCCACCAGGCCATCGGCAATACTGCTTGCCAGGGTGGGGCGGCGGAACACAAAACCGCTGGGCTTGGACATGCTTTTATACTCAATTATTGAACTAACTATAAATTATAGCCGTGAGTATAATTGACTATAATCGCCGATCAAACCACCTCCCGTCGCCGATCCTCCCGCGGACACTTGGCAAATCGCGCCCGATAACTGCGGGTGAAATACGACGGCGACTCAAAGCCGCAGGCAAGGCTCACCTCCAGCACGCTCATGTCGCTCTGGCGCAACAACTGCCGCGCTTTTTCCAGGCGCAGGCCGAGGTAGAAGTTGCTCGGCGTGTCGTTCAGATGCAGGCGAAACAGCCGCTCCAACTGACGCCGCGTGACTTTGATCGCCTCGGCCAGGGCCAGGGTGCTCAACGGCGGTTCGGTGTGTTGTTCCATCTCGCCGATCACCTGCACCAACTTCTTGTTGTTGATGCCGTAGCGCGTGGCGATCTGCATGCGCTGGTGGTCTTTGCGCGGGCGGATGCGCCCGAGCACGAATTGCTCGGAGACCTGGATCGCCAGGTCGGGGCCGTGGGCCTGGGCGATCAGGTCGAGCATCAGGTCGATGGAAGCGGTGCCGCCGGCGCAGGTAATGCGGCGGCGGTCGATCTCGAACAGTTCCTGGGTCACGCTCAGGTGCGGATAGGCTTCCTTGAAGGCGTCGATGGCTTCCCAGTGCAGGGTCAGGCGGTGGCCGTCGAGCAGCCCGGCTTCGGCCAGGATGCAGGCGCCGGTGTCGATGGCGCCGAGGGTCACACCGTCATGGTCGAGGCGGCGCAGCCAATGTTCGAGGGCCGGAGTGGCGAATTCAAGCGGTTCGAAACCGGCGACTACCATCAGCGTCGCGCCTTTTTTCAGCGGCTCCAGCGCCGCGTCGGCGTTGACCGACATGCCATTGCTCGCCAGCACCGCGCCGCCGTCCGCGCTCAACACATGCCAGCGGTACAACTCGCCACGAAAGCGGTTGGCCACGCGCAGCGGTTCGAGCGCTGAGATAAAGCCGATGGCCGAGAACCCTGGCATCAGCAGAAAGTAGAAATCCTGGGACATGGTGCGCTCTCGTAGGACCGGCAGCGTGGTCACTGTGATACGCCAGTTCAACGGCCCATTCAAGAGCACAGGTCGCTGCAGTGCAAGAGCGGGTCGCCGCCGTGCGTTTTGTCGCCCCTCAAGCTGCGTAACGTGACCCCACGGCGCACAAAGACGCCGGCCCCCACAATAACGACCTGCCGAGGGAACCACCATGAACCGACTGATCAGCCGCTGCGTGCTCGCCTTCAGCGCCAGCGCCATCTTGAGTACCAGCGTCTTCGCGGCCGACGCGCCATCCTGCCAGAACGTGCGTATGGGCGTGGTGAACTGGACCGACGTGATCGCCACCAGCGCCATGACCCAAGTGTTGCTCGATGGCCTCGGCTACAAGACCAAACAGACCAGCGCGTCCCAGCAAATCATCTTCGCCGGCATCCGCGACCAGCGCCTGGACTTGTTCCTCGGCTACTGGAACCCGCTGATGACCCAGACCATCGCCCCGTTCGTCGACGCCAAGCAGGTCAAGGTCCTCGATAAACCGAGCCTGGAAGACGCGCGCGCGACCCTGGCGGTGCCGACTTATCTGGCCGACAAAGGCCTGAAAACCTTCGCCGACATCGCCAGGTTCGAGAAAGAACTGGGCGGCAAGCTCTACGGCATCGAGCCGGGCTCGGGCGCCAACACCCAGATCAAGGCGATGATCGCCAAGAACCAGTTCGGCCTGGGCAAATTCCAGCTGGTGGAGTCCAGCGAAGCGGGCATGCTCGCCGCCGTCGACCGCGCGGTGCGTCGCAAGGAAGCCGTGGTGTTCTTCGGCTGGGCGCCGCACCCGATGAACGTCAACATCGCGATGACCTACCTCACCGGCAGCGAAGACGCCCTGGGCCCGAACGAAGGCATGGCCACCGTGTGGAGCGTCACCTCGCCGACCTACGCCGAGCAGTGCCCCAACGTCCACAAGCTGCTGACCAACCTGACCTTCACCGCCGCCGACGAGAGCCGAATGATGCAGCCGTTGCTGGAACACAAGGACGCCTTCGAGTCCGCCAAGCAGTGGCTCAAGGATCACCCGCAAGACCAGCAGCGCTGGCTCGAAGGCGTGACCACCTTCGACGGCAAACCCGCCGCCGCCAACCTGCAACTGACCAGCAAATAACGGTATTCGACGCACCGTTTCGCGGTCGTGCCTGACCGCGAACGGCCTCGCTACGCCTTGAAATCACGCCTGTAAGGAACCTGCCCCATGAACCACGACGTCATCATCACCTGCGCACTCACCGGTGCTGGCGACACGAGCGCCAGAAGCCCCCATGTACCGGTCACCCCCAAACAAATCGCCGCCGCCGCCGTGGAAGCCGCCAAGGCCGGCGCCACTGTCGTTCACTGCCATGTGCGCAACCCCGAGACCGGCAAGTTCAGCCGCGACGTCGCCTTGTACCGCGAAGTGATGGAGCGTATCCGTGAGGCCGACATCGACATCATCGTCAACCTCACCGCCGGCATGGGCGGCGACCTGGATATCGGCGGCGGCGAGACGCCCATGGCATTCGGCCCCAACACCGACCTGGTCGGCCCGCTGACGCGCCTGGCCCATGTGGAAGCGCTGTTGCCGGAAATCTGCACGCTCGACTGCGGCACGCTGAACTTCGGCGATGGCGACACCATTTACGTGTCCACCCCGGCGCAACTGCGGGCCGGCGCCAAACGCATCCAGGCACTGGGCGTAAAAGCCGAGCTGGAAATCTTCGACACCGGCCACCTGTGGTTCGCCAAGCAGATGATCAAGGAAGGCCTGCTCGACGACCCGCTGTTCCAACTGTGCCTGGGCATCCCGTGGGGCGCGCCGGCCGACACCACCACCATGAAAGCCATGGTCGACAACCTGCCCGCCGACGCAGTGTGGGCCGGCTTCGGCATCGGCCGCATGCAAATGCCGATGGCGGCGCAGGCGGTGCTGCTGGGCGGCAACGTGCGGGTCGGGCTGGAAGACAACCTGTGGCTGGACAAAGGCGTGCTGGCCACCAACGGTCAACTGGTGGAACGCGCCAGTGAAATCCTCAGCCGCCTGGGCGCGCGGGTCATGACCCCGGCCGAAGGGCGCCTGAAAATGGGCCTCAAAAAACGCGGCTAACCCCCAGCCCAAACCGGATCAAAACCTGTGGGAGGGGGCAAGCCCCCTCCCACAGGGGAACATCACCTTATTCAGGAATGTCGCCATGCGTTTTATTACAGATATCAAAACCTTCGCCGCCCTCGGCAGCGGTGTGATCGGCAGCGGTTGGGTGTCCCGCGCCCTGGCCCACGGCCTCGATGTGGTGGCCTGGGACCCGGCGCCCGGTGCCGAAGCCGCGCTGCGCCAACGCGTCGCCAATGCCTGGGGCGCCCTGGAGAAACAAGGCCTGGCCCCCGGCGCATCGCAGGACCGCCTGCGTTTTGTCGCCACGATCGAGGCGTGCGTGAAAGACGCCGACTTCATCCAGGAAAGCGCCCCGGAACGCCTGGAGCTGAAACTGGAGCTGCACAGCAAAATCAGCGCGGCCGCCAAGCCGAATGCGTTGATCGGCTCCAGTACCTCGGGCCTGTTGCCCAGCGAATTCTATGAAGGCTCGACCCACCCTGAACGCTGCGTCGTCGGTCACCCGTTCAACCCGGTGTACCTGCTGCCGCTGGTGGAAGTGGTGGGCGGCAAACACACCGCGCCCGAGGCGATCCAGGCGGCGATCCAGGTGTATGAATCCCTCGGCATGCGCCCGTTGCATGTGCGCAAGGAAGTCCCCGGTTTTATCGCCGACCGCCTGCTCGAAGCCCTGTGGCGTGAGGCGCTGCACCTGGTCAACGATGGCGTTGCCACTACCGGCGAGATCGACGACGCAATCCGTTTTGGCGCCGGCTTGCGCTGGTCGTTCATGGGCACGTTCCTGACCTACACCCTGGCCGGCGGCGATGCCGGGATGCGGCACTTCATGGCACAGTTCGGCCCGGCGTTGCAGTTGCCGTGGACCCACCTGCCGGCGCCGGAGCTGACCGACAAGTTGATCGACGATGTGGTCGACGGCACCCGCGAGCAGTTGGGTAACCACAGCATTTCGGCGCTGGAGCGCTACCGTGATGATTGTCTGTTGGCGGTGCTGGAAGCGGTGAAGACCACTAAAGCCAAGCACGGCATGACCTTCGCCGAATAAGGAACCCCCCAGCATGCCGGCACTGACCACCTACACCACCCAGGTCCACCCCGACTGGGTCGACTACAACGGCCACCTGCGCGACGCGTTCTACCTGCTGATCTTCAGCTACGCCACCGACGCGTTGATGGACACCCTCGGCCTGGACAGCGAAAACCGCGCCGCCAGCGGCCATTCGCTGTTCACCCTGGAGCTGCACCTGAACTACCTGCACGAAGTGAAACTCGGCGCCGACGTGGAGGTGCGTACCCAACTGATCGCCCACGATGCCAAGCGCCTGCACCTCTATCACAGCCTGCACCTGGTGAGCGACGACAAGGAACTGGCGGGCAACGAACAGATGCTGCTGCACGTCGACCTCGCCGGGCCGCGCTCGACGCCGTTCACCGAGGCGACACTGGAACGCCTCGCGGCCATCCGCGCCACGCAAGTCGACCTGCCCACTCCCGCCCTCCTCGGCCGCGTCATTGGCCTGCCCGCGCCAAATGGCCCGAAAACGACCTGTTCATAGCCATCCGAGCCATTCATGCATTCTGCCCTTGCCGACCGCCTGGTCGGCTACCAGAATCCAAATCGATCCCCCCGCTCCCTTCACCAGGATAAACGTCATGATGCATGCGGATTTGATTGACCAGGATGACCTGCTGAGCAAACTGCGCTCGCTCGGTTTCGAGGTATCCAGCGGCGCCAGCGCCGAGCAGGCCTGTGAATGTGCGGTACGCGGTTTGAGCGAAGCGCGGGCCAAGGCGCTCAAGGGCATGGTCGAGCAGATGTACAGCGGCAGTGCGACGATTCTGCCGGCGGTGCGGCAGGCGATCGATAAGCAGTTATTGCCGGCGCTGATGCAGTTCAAACAGAACTCCGGCGTCTGACAGACCGCTATCGGGGGCAAGCCCCCTCCCACATTTGACTGTATTCACAATTCGAGTGTGGGAGGGGGCTTGCCCCCGATGCAGGCGACTCGGTCTAGAGCCTCACACTGGCAAACGTCGACTCATTGCGCGCCTGGCTCAACGCCGACATCGGCCCCGACAACGGGGACAACACCAACGCCGGCGGAATCGGCATCATCGCCACCTGCTGGGTGGTGTTGGAACCGACGCGCTCATCCCGTGGCGGAATACCGAAGTATTCGCGGTAGCACTTGGAGAAGTGCGGCGTGGACACGAACCCGCACACCGACGCCACTTCGATGATCGACATCGGCGTTTGCTTGAGCAACTGCCGTGCGCGAATCAGGCGCAGCTTGAGGTAGTAGCGCGACGGCGAGCAGTGCAGGTATTTCTGGAACAGCCGCTCCAACTGGCGCCGCGACACGGCGACGTACACCGCCAGCTCATCCAGGTCGATCGGTTCTTCGAGGTTGGCTTCCATCAGCGCGACGATTTCCTGCAACTTCGGCTGGTTGGTGCCGAGCATGTGCTTGAGCGGCACACGCTGGTGATCCTGTTCGTTGCGGATGCGCTCGTACACGAACATCTCGGAGATCGCCGCCGACAGTTCACGGCCGTGGTCGCGGCTGATCAGGTGCAGCATCATGTCCAGCGGCGCGGTGCCGCCGGAGCTGGTGAAGCGGTTGCGGTCGAGGGTGAACAGGCGGGTGCTCATCGACACGCGCGGGAAGGCTTCCTGCATAGACGCCAGGCATTCCCAGTGCACGCTGCAATCGAAGCCATCGAGCAGCCCGGCGCAGGCCAGGGCCCAACTGCCGGTACACACCGCGCCGAGGCGACGGGACTGGCGCGCCTGGCTTTGCAGCCACGACACATGTTCACGGGTGACGGTGCGCTGGATACCCACGCCGCCGCACACGATGACGGTGTCCAGGGCCGGGGCTTTGTGCATGGCGGCATCGGGGGTGATTTGCAGACCGTCGCTGGCCCACACCTGGTTGCCGTCGACACTCAGGGTTGTCCAGCGATACAACTCGCGCCCGGACAACTGGTTGGCCATGCGCAGCGGTTCCACTGCCGAAGCCAGGGAAATCAGCGTGAAATTGTCCAGCAGCAGAAAGCCGATGGATTGAGGCGCACGGTTCTGGGGTTGGGCCCCGGAGTTGAACGACGTCATCGCGGTATCTCCTCACACAAAGCGGGTGATGGCCTCAGGCGAGGCTCTTGTTATTGCGCTCGTCTCTGATGCAGAGAGAGGCGTTGAGTTGATAGAGCAATTGCCATGCCTAAATTTGAATGGCCATTCAATAACTCCTGAAAACGACCTCTTGATGTGTCTAGACAAGCCCCTGCACGAAGTGCGGAATATGCCCCGAATCGGCGGCGCAAGCGGCCCCGTTCAAGGGCTGTGAGCAGATCGGTAGCACTTGTGGGTAGGCGCTTTGAGGGCGAAGCAAGCGTCTGTCACCGCAGGCACGGGTGACGGGTGGTCGGAGGGGAAAGTGTTTGGGGGGTACTTATCTGTTTGCGACGCGCTAAAAGGTGGCGCTTTTGGTTTTGGTGTTCACTTTATGAGCAGGGTTGTTTGGACTGGCGCTATCGGGGGCAAGTCGAATCGTCGCACCGCCCCTCCCACATCTGAAATGCGTTCCCCTGTGGGAGGGGGCTTGCCCCCGATAGCGGCGACGCGGTCTCAACACTCAACCGCACTGACCGCCAACCCACCCCGCGAGGTTTCCTTGTACTTGTCATGCATGTCCGCCCCGGTATCGCGCATGGTGCGGATCACCCGGTCGAGGGAGATAAAGTGCTGGCCGTCGCCGCGCAGGGCCATCTGCGCGGCGTTGATCGCCTTCACCGCGGCAATCGCGTTGCGCTCGATACACGGCACTTGTACCAGGCCGCCCACCGGGTCGCAGGTCAGGCCGAGGTTGTGTTCCAGGCCGATTTCGGCAGCGTTGCACAGTTGCTCCGGGGTGGCGCCGAGGATCTCCGCCAACCCCGCCGCCGCCATGGCGCAGGCTGAGCCGACCTCGCCCTGGCAGCCGACTTCGGCGCCGGAGATCGAGGCGTTCTTCTTGCACAGAATGCCCACCGCCGCCGCGCTGAGCAGGTAGTCGACCACGTTGGCTTCGGTGACGTCGTCGCTGAACTTCATAAAGTAGTGCAGCACCGCCGGGATGATCCCCGCCGCGCCATTGGTCGGCGCGGTGACCATGCGCCCGCCGGCGGCGTTTTCTTCGTTGACCGCGAGGGCGAACAGGTTGACCCACTCCATCGCGCTCAAGGTCGAGCCGATCACGTTGGGCTTGCTCAACTCCAGTAAACTGCGGTGCAACTTGGCGGCACGACGGCGCACATTCAGGCCGCCGGGCAGGATGCCTTCGTGCTTGAGGCCCTGCTCGACGCACGCTTGCATGGCGCGCCAGAGCGTCATCAGGCCGCTGCGGATTTCATCCTCGGAGCGCCAGACTTTTTCGTTGGCCAGCATCAGCTCGGCGACGCGCAGGTTGTGGCTCTTGCACAGTTGCAGCAGCTCCACCGCGCTGGAGAATTCATAGGGCAATGCACTGCGGTCCATATCCGCCACGCCGCTTTGCGCCTGGGCTTCATCCACCACAAAGCCGCCGCCGACGGAGTAGTAGGTGTCGCGGTGCAACTCGCCGTCAGCACCGAACACCACCAGGGTCATGGCATTGGGGTGGAACGGTAGGTTTTCGTCGAGCAGGCGCATGTCCCGCGCCCACACGAAAGGCACCGGTAAACGCCCGTCCAGCAGCAGCGTGTCGGTCTCGCGCAGGGTATGGATACGCAGGCCGATCTGCGCCGGATCGATTGCGTCCGGCCACTCGCCCATCAGGCCCATGATGGTTGCGGTGTCGCTGCCGTGGCCGATGCCGGTGGCCGACAATGAGCCGTAGAGCTGAACTTCGACGCGTCGTACCTGTTCCAACCATTCACGTTCACGCAACCGTTGAACGAACAACGCTGCGGCGCGCATGGGGCCGACGGTGTGAGAACTCGAAGGCCCGATGCCGATCTTGAACAGGTCGAAAACACTGATAGCCATTGCCGTGGAACTCCTCGATAAGCACAGGCCAGGCTTGAACGAGGTGCTACGCTCAGATCGCCCAGATGGCGGCATCATCAGGCTTTTATCCGCCATCACGGCGTCTCACACCGACGCAACCATGCTCATCAGCGTCGCTCACGAGCAAGGGCCTGTTTTGGGCGTTTTTAGCGGTGCAGATGGGTAAAAACAGCGGTTTTACCTTAGGAAAAATCTGTAAACGACGTCACCGACACTGGATGCGACCCTGCCTGTACTGGATACGACGCCCCCTGTAGGCGTCAGATTTTCACTGGTACATGATCAGTCTCGACTCGTTGGCAAGGCACCGTGCCGCCGCCTCAAAGCACGTTCCAACCGCAACACTTATAAAGCGCGGCGAATGCCGCCAGAAAGCACACAGGAGTCTAGCCCCATGAAAGGTTCACCCTCGTTGTTGTTGGCCGCCATGCTGAGTCTGCCAGTCCTGGCGCACGCTGCAGAACCGGCACAATGTCAGACCGTCAACTTCTCCGATGTCGGCTGGACCGACATCACCGTCACGACCGCGACCACCAGCGAAATCCTCAAGGGCCTCGGCTACAAGCCGCGCACCACGATGATTTCGGTGCCGGTGACCTACAAGTCCCTGGCCGACGGCAAGAACATGGACATCTTCCTCGGCAACTGGATGCCGACCATGGAAAACGACATCAAGGCATACCGTGATGCCGGCACCGTGGAAACCGTGCGCGCCAACCTGGAAAACGCCAAGTACACCCTGGCCGTTCCCGAGGCGCTGTATGACAAAGGCCTGAAAGACTTCGCCGATATCGCCAAATTCAAGGATGAGCTGGAAGGCAAAATCTACGGCATCGAACCCGGCAACGACGGCAACCGCACCATTCAAACCCTGATCGACAAGGACGCGTTCGGCTTGAAGTCGGCCGGTTTCAAAGTCGTCGAGTCCAGCGAAGCCGGGATGCTGTCGCAGGTCGAACGCGCCACCAAGCGCGGCAAGGCCATCGTGTTCCTCGGCTGGGAACCGCACCCGATGAACACCCGCTTCAAGATGAAATACCTGACCGGGGGTGACGACTCGTTCGGCCCCAACTACGGCCAGGCCACCATCTACACCAACGTGCGCAAGGGCTACACCCAGGAATGCAGCAACGTCGGCCAGTTGCTGAAAAACCTGTCGTTCACCCTGAACATGGAAAGCACCCTGATGGGTAACGTCCTGGACGACAAGATGAAACCCGACGCCGCGGCCAAGGCCTGGCTGAAGAAGAACCCGCAAGTGCTCGATACCTGGCTTGCCGGTGTCACCACCGTCGATGGCAAACCAGGTCTGGAGGCCGTCAAAGCTTACCTCGCCAAGTAATCCCTGCTGACCCCGGGCTGGTGCGCTGGTCCGGGATGTTTTCCCCTTCGCATGTGGACATTCACTACCATGCTGACTGAACAGAAAATCCCACTAGGCCAGTACATCGCTGCCTTCGTCGAATGGTTGACCCAACACGGTGCCAACTACTTCGACGCAATCGCATCGACCCTGGAAACGATGATCCACGGCGTGACGTTCGCGCTGACCTGGTTCAATCCGCTGGCATTGATCGGTCTGATTGCGCTGCTGGCTCACTTCATTCAACGTAAATGGGGCCTGACTGTTTTTGTCATCGCCTCCTTCCTGCTGATCCTCAACCTGGGGTACTGGCAGGAAACCATGGAGACCCTCGCGCAGGTGCTGTTCGCCACCCTGGTCTGCGTGGTCATCGGCGTGCCGCTGGGCATTGTTGCCGCGCACAAACCGATGTTCTACACCCTGATGCGGCCGGTGCTCGATCTGATGCAGACCGTACCGACCTTCGTCTACCTCATCCCTACCCTGACCCTCTTCGGGCTGGGTGTGGTGCCCGGGTTGATTTCCACGGTGGTGTTCGCGATTGCCGCGCCGATCCGCCTGACCTACCTGGGTATCCGTGATGTACCGCAAGAGTTGATGGACGCCGGCAAGGCCTTCGGCTGCTCGCGCCGTCAATTGCTCTCGCGCATTGAACTGCCCCACGCCATGCCGAGCATTGCTGCCGGCATTACCCAATGCATCATGCTGTCGCTGTCGATGGTGGTGATCGCCGCCCTGGTGGGTGCCGACGGCCTCGGCAAGCCGGTGGTCAACGCACTGAACACCGCCGACATCGCCCTGGGCTTTGAAGCCGGCCTGGCGATCGTGCTGCTGGCCATCATGCTCGACCGCATCTGCAAACAACCCGACGCCAAAGTAGGGGGTGATGCATGAGCATTATCCGATTCGACAATGTCGACGTGATCTTCTCCAAAGACCCACGCGAAGCGCTCAAGCTGCTGGACCAGGGCATGAGCCGTAACGAGATCCTGAAAAAGACCGGCCAGATCGTCGGCGTTGAAAAAGCCAGCCTGGATGTGGAAAAAGGCGAGATCTGTGTGCTGATGGGCCTGTCGGGCTCCGGCAAGTCGAGCCTGCTGCGCTGCATCAACGGCCTCAACACCGTCAGCCGTGGCCAGTTGTTCGTCGAGCACGAAGGGCGCCAGATCGACATCGCCTCCTGCACCCCGGCCGAGCTGAAAATGATGCGTACCAAACGCATCGCCATGGTGTTCCAGAAGTTCGCCCTGATGCCCTGGCTGACCGTGCGCGAGAACATCAGCTTCGGCCTCGAAATGCAGGGCCGCCCGGAGAAAGACCGGCGCAAGCTGGTGGACGAAAAGCTCGAACTGGTGGGCCTGAGCCAATGGCGTAACAAGAAGCCAGACGAACTCTCCGGCGGCATGCAGCAGCGCGTCGGCCTGGCGCGGGCGTTGGCGATGGACGCCGACATCCTGCTGATGGACGAACCCTTCTCCGCCCTCGACCCGCTGATCCGCCAAGGCCTGCAGGACGAGTTGCTGGAGCTGCAAAGCAAGCTGAGCAAGACCATCGTGTTCGTCAGCCACGACCTCGACGAAGCCCTCAAGCTCGGCAGCCGCATCGCGATCATGAAAGACGGCAAGATCATCCAGTACAGCGTGCCGGAAGAAATCGTGCTGAACCCGGCGGACGATTATGTGCGTACCTTCGTCGCACATACCAACCCGCTGAACGTGCTGTGCGGGCGCAGCCTGATGCGGACGCTGGACAACTGCAAACGCATCAACGGCTCGGTGTGCCTCGATCCGGGCGGCGACTCGTGGCTCGACCTGGCCGAAGGCAACACCATCCGGGGCGCACGCCAGAATGGCGCGGTGATGAACCTGCAGAACTGGGCACCGGGGCAACCCGTGGAAGGCCTGGGCCGCCTGCCGACACTGGTGGACTCGAATATCGGCATGCGCGATGCGCTGCAGATCCGCTACCAGACGGGCAACAAGTTGGTATTGCACGACAACAACCAGGTGGTGGGGATCCTGGGGGACAGCGAGCTCTACCATGCCCTGCTGGGCAAGAACCTGGGCTAACAAACACCGCAAAACCCATTGGAGAAACAGGGTCAAAATGTGGGAGGGGGCTTGCCCCCGATAGCGGTGTATCAGTAACAGATGAGCTGACTGACACACTGCAATCGGGGGCAAGCCCCCTCCCACATTTTTTGCCCCAGTGGTGTCAGTGGGGACACCACCAGGCTTCAACCATCAGCTATAGACACGGCCAAGGAGCTGCCGATGGCTTTCAAACTGATCGAGCACGTCCCGGGTGATCTGTTCCTGGGCGAAGCCCATCAGGTCGTACTCCTGAGGCCCGTTGTGCAGGTACACCTCGGCCCGGTAGTAACGGGCGCGCTCCGCCTCGGGCAGTTCGTCCGACGCCACCGCGTAGCCGTCCAGGCTCACTTCGTAGACAAACGGGTTGCCCTCTTCCATCTCGATACGCACGCCGATGCAACGCTTGGATTTGCCCAACAGGGTCTGCACATCCAGCCCCTGGTCGCGCAACGCCTTCGTCGCGTCTTCCAGTGCCGGCGTGACGTGCTTGTCCATAAAGCGCTGCACCGTGGCCTGGCTCGGTTGCAGGTCCAGGGCGGTCAAGCGCTCGCTGAAACCACGACGGCCACGCTCGGCCAATTGCGCCTGCTCCAGTTCCGTCGCCATGTCCTGGCGCATCGCCTTGTGCAACCCGAACATAAAGACAATCAGCACCACCGAGAACGGCAGCCCCGCCAGCACCACCATGGTTTGCATGGCTTCGAAGTTACCCGCAAACAGCAGGCCGATAGTCACCAGGGTGATCACCGCCGACCAGAAGATCCGCAGCCAGTGCGGCGCGTCTTCGTCCACGTTGCCGCCTTTGCAGGAAAGGTTGGCCATCATCACCGCGCCGGAGTCCGCCGGGGTCAGGAACAGCACGAAGCCGACAAAGATCGACACGCCGATGACGATTTTCGACGCCGGGTAATGCTCCAGCAATTGGTAGATGGCCATCGACGGTTGTTCCAGCGCCGTCTTGCCCAACGCCACCGCGCCCTGGTTCAACACCAGGTCCAGCGCCGAGTTACCGAAGATCGACAACCACGCCAGGGTGAAGCC
Organism: Pseudomonas sp. PSPC2-3; assembly: GCF_049898265.1. Taxonomy (NCBI): domain Bacteria; kingdom Pseudomonadati; phylum Pseudomonadota; class Gammaproteobacteria; order Pseudomonadales; family Pseudomonadaceae; genus Pseudomonas; species Pseudomonas sp. PSPC2-3. The sequence goes on from NZ_JAFCXJ010000001.1 coordinate 151,918, forward strand.
CAGCGGGATCAGCAGCACGCCGGCCACCAGTTCACGCACCGTGCGGCCTCGGGAAATCCGTGCGATGAACATGCCCACGAACGGCGCCCAGGAAATCCACCAGGCCCAGTAGAACAGGGTCCACAGGCCCATCCAGCGTTCGGTCTTGTCGGCGTCGCCTTCGTACACATACAGGTCGAAGGTTTTCAGGAGGATGCCGTTGAGGTAGTCACCGGTGTTCTGCACCAGGCCGTTGAGCAGGTGCAGGGTCGGGCCGAACAACAGCACGAAGATCAGCAAACCGCTGAACAACACGATGTTGAGGTTGGACAGGCGACGAATGCCGTTCTCCACCCCCGACACGGCGGCAATGGTCGCCACAGTGCTCATCACGATGATCACGATCAGCAGGTTGGTGTTGCTGTGCTGCATGCCAAACAGGTTTTCCAGGCCGGACGACACCTGCATCGCGCCGATACCGAGGTTGGTCACCAGGCCCAGCAGGGTCACGAACATGCCGAACCCGTCCACCGCATGGCCGGCCGCGCCTTTGACCCAACGCTCGCCCACCAGCGGGTACAACGCCGAACGCAGGGCCAGTGGCTGGTTATGGCGGTACGCGAAGTACGCCACGGCCAGGCCGACCAGCGCATAGATCGCCCAGCCGTGCAGGCCCCAGTGCAAGAAGGTCAATTGCAGCGCCTGGCGCGCCGCGCCGTTGCTGGCGGCCGCGCCTTCGGGCGGGTTGAAGTAATGGTCCAACGGCTCCGATGCGCCGAAATACAGCAACGAGATGCCGATACCCGACGAAAACAGCATGCCGGCCCAGGCGCCGTAGCTGAAGTCCGGGGTGTCGTCCTTGCTGCCCAGCTTCAGCTTGCCGTAGGACGAAAACGCCAGGCCGACCACGAACACCAGGTAGGCGGCGATCACCAGCATGTAGTACCAGCCGAAGCTTTTCGATAACCACGCCTGCGCCACGCCGAGCATCCGGCCGGCCTCTTGCGGGGCGACGATCAAAATGGCGGTCAGCAACAGAATCAGTGCGGTGGAGGTGTAGAACACCCAACCGTTGACCCGCACCTTTTCCGGTGGGGTTTTTATTAGAGAGGCAGAACTCATGGCGCAGATGCTCCAGGCAGTGCGAGAGAGAAACACAAGGCAGCGGTGATCCCGTGCTCATCGATTTTTCGGCAGTCGACGGACGGGTGTTATAAAGACACCCCGAAAATTCTTGAGCCCGCCGAAGCGGTGTTCAGGCTCTGAAATGGCCTGTTTCAAGGGTTTTCACAGGTGTCAGATGTCGCCACCTACCTGTAGGAAATACCGGCAGGCAGCGACCATTTGTCGCAGAGCTTATTCTTTGTTGATTGAACGTTCAATCAAAACAAAATAGACTGGCCATCGAGTCGACGGACGTCATCGCCCGCCGGCAGGCCTGAGGAGAGGTACTCCATGCCCAAGGTCGGTATGCAACCCATACGCCGCCAACAACTGATCGAAGCCACGCTGACGGCCATCGATCAAGTCGGAATGGGAGATGCCAGCATTGCGCTGATCGCCCGTTTGGCCGGCGTTTCGAACGGCATCATCAGTCACTACTTCAAGGACAAGAACGGCCTGATCGCGGCCACGATGCGGTACTTGATGAATGTGCTGATCGAGAACGTCCACGAGCGGCGACAAGCGTTGACGGAGGACACGCCACGGGCGCACCTCCAAGTGATCATCGGCGGCAACTTCGACGCCAGCCAGGTCAACGGCCCGGCAATGAAAACCTGGTTGGCCTTCTGGGCGACCAGCATGCACCACCCGTCTTTGCACAGGTTGCAGCGGATCAACGATCACCGCCTGTATTCCAACCTGTGCTGCCAGTTCCGCCGCGTGTTGCCGCTGCCGGATGCACGCAGCGCAGCCCGAGGCCTGGCGGCCTTGATCGACGGTTTGTGGTTGCGCGGCGCCCTGTCGGGAGATGAATTCGACACGGCGCAGGCGCAACGGATCGCTTACGAATACATGGATTTCCAATTGGCCAAGCAGGTGAGTTAGAGCACACATAACCGCTCAACCCCTGAACCTCCACTGATCGGTGTTGCCAGACTCTTATTGGCCACCCCTCAGTGGTTAACGCCAACCACTTATGCACTTGCGAGGACTTTATGGCCCGTTTCGACCTGCAAAAACTCTACATTGACGGCGGCTACAGCGACGCTGGCAGCGATGCCACCTTCGAAGCCATCAACCCGGCTAACGGTGAAGTTCTCGCCCAAGTGCAACGCGCAACGTTCGATGACGTTGAACGTGCCGTGGTCAGCGCTGAAAAAGGCCAGAAAATCTGGGCCGCCATGACCGCCATGGAGCGTTCGCGCATCCTGCGTCGTGCCGTCGACATCCTGCGCGAGCGCAATGACGAACTGGCCGCCCTGGAAACCCTGGACACCGGTAAATCCTTCTCCGAAACCAAGTACGTCGACATCGTCACCGGCGCCGACGTGCTGGAATATTACGCGGGCCTGGTGCCAGCCATCGAAGGCGAGCAGATCCCGCTGCGCGACACCTCGTTCGTCTACACCCGCCGCGAGCCGCTGGGTGTGGTCGCCGGTATCGGCGCGTGGAACTACCCGATCCAGATCGCCCTGTGGAAATCCGCACCGGCCCTGGCCGCCGGTAACGCGATGATCTTCAAACCCAGCGAAGTCACCTCGCTGACCACCCTGAAACTGGCGGAGATCTACACCGAAGCCGGCGTTCCGGCCGGTGTGTTCAACGTGTTGACCGGCAGCGGCCGCGAAGTCGGCACCTGGCTGACCGAGCACCCGCGCATCGAGAAAGTCTCGTTCACCGGCGGCACCGACACCGGCAAGAAAGTCATGGCCAGCGCCTCCAGCTCTTCGCTCAAGGAAGTGACCATGGAACTGGGCGGCAAATCGCCGCTGATCGTGTTCGAAGACGCCGACCTGGACCGCGCCGCCGACATCGCGATGATGGCCAACTTCTACAGCTCCGGTCAGGTCTGCACCAACGGTACTCGCGTGTTCGTGCCCAAGCACCTGCAAGCCGCGTTCGAAGCCAAGATCGCCGAACGTGTTGCGCGCATCCGCATCGGCGACCCGCAGGACGACAACACCAACTTCGGCCCGCTGGTCAGCTTCGCCCACATGGAAAGCGTGCTCGGCTACATCGCCAAGGGCAAGGCCGAAGGCGCTCGCGTGCTGTGCGGCGGCGACCGCCTGACCGACGGCGACTTCGCCAAAGGCGCCTTTGTTGCCCCGACCGTGTTCACCGACTGCACCGACGAAATGACCATCGTCCGTGAAGAAATCTTCGGCCCGGTGATGAGCATCCTCACCTACGAGACTGAGGAAGAAGTGATCCGCCGCGCCAACGACACCGACTTCGGCCTCGCCGCCGGCCTGGTGACCAAGGACCTGAACCGCGCCCACCGCGTGATTCATCAACTGGAAGCGGGCATCTGCTGGATCAATGCCTGGGGCGAGTCCGACGCGAAAATGCCGGTCGGTGGCTACAAACAGTCGGGCGTGGGCCGTGAGAACGGGATCAGCTCGCTGAACAACTTTACCCGCATCAAATCGGTACAGGTCGAGTTGGGCGATTACGCCTCGGTGTTCTAAAGCCTGAGCCTTGCGTTGCCTGTGAGGCCGCTATCGGGGGCAAGCCCCCTCCCACCCTTGACTGTGTAAACCCGATCAAATGTGGGAGGGGGCTTGCCCCCGATGAGGCCCGACCTGACCACACTTCAAAGAGGGTGCATTCAATGTCCCAAGAATACGACTACATCATTGTGGGTGCCGGCTCCGCCGGTAACACCCTGGCGACCCGTCTGACCGAAGACGAAGGCGTCACCGTCCTGCTGCTGGAAGCCGGCGGCCCGGATTACCGTCTCGACTTCCGCACCCAGATGCCCGCCGCCCTGGCGTTCCCGCTGCAGGGCCGTCGCTACAACTGGGCTTACGAGACCGATCCAGAACCGCACATGGACGGCCGTCGCATGGAATGCGGGCGCGGCAAGGGCCTGGGCGGTTCCTCGCTGATCAACGGCATGTGCTACATCCGTGGCAACGCCATGGACTACGACAACTGGTCGAAACTGCCCGGCCTGGAAGACTGGACCTACCTCGACTGCCTGCCGTATTTCCGTAAAGCCGAAACCCGCGACATCGGCCCCAACGACTACCACGGCGGCGACGGCCCGGTCAGCGTGACCACGCCCAAGGCCGGCAACAACCCGCTGTTCCACGCCATGGTCGAAGCCGGCGTACAGGCCGGTTACCCGCGTACCGAAGACTTGAACGGCTACCAGCAGGAAGGCTTCGGCCCGATGGACCGTACCGTCACGCCAAACGGCCGGCGCGCCAGCACCGCACGCGGTTACCTGGACACGGCTAAAAAGCGTTCCACCCTGACCATCGTCACCCACGCCTTGACCGACAAAGTCTTGTTCGAAGGCAAGCGTGCGGTCGGCGTGCGTTACCTGATCGGCGCCGCCGAAGAACGCGTCGAAGCCCGTGCGCGTAAAGAAGTGCTGGTGTGCAGCGGCGCCATCGCCTCGCCGCAACTGCTGCAACGCTCCGGCGTCGGCCCGGCCAAACTGCTCGAAAGCCTCGACATCCCGGTGGTCCACGACCTGCCCGGCGTCGGCGAAAACCTGCAGGACCACCTTGAGCTGTACCTGCAATATGCCTGCACCCAACCGGTGTCGCTGTACCCGTCGCTGCTCTGGTACAACCAACCGGCCATCGGTGCCGAGTGGCTGTTCAACGGCACCGGCATCGGCGCCAGCAACCAGTTCGAAGCGGGCGGTTTTATCCGTACCCGGGAAGACTTCGATTGGCCGAACATCCAGTATCACTTCCTGCCGGTGGCGATTAACTACAACGGCAGCAACGGCGTGAAAGAGCATGGTTTCCAGGCGCACATGGGCTCCATGCGTTCGCCGAGCCGTGGCCGCGTGCAATTGAAGTCGAAGAACCCACGGGACTACCCGAGCATTCTCTTCAACTACATGGCCACCGAGCAGGACTGGCAGGAATTTCGCGATGGCATCCGCCTGACCCGCGAAATCATGCAACAGCCGGCACTCGACCCGTTCCGCGGCCGCGAAATCAGCCCGGGCATCGAGGTGCAGACCGACGAGCAACTCGACCAGTTCATCCGCGAACACGCCGAGACCGCGTTCCACCCGTCCTGCTCGTGCAAGATGGGCAACGACGAGATGGCCGTGGTGGATGGCGAAGGCCGCGTGCATGGCATGCAGGGCCTGCGGGTGGTCGATGCGTCGATCATGCCGATCATCACCACCGGCAACCTGAACGCGCCGACGATCATGATCGCCGAGAAAATCGCCGACAAGATCCGTGGCCGCAAGCCACTGCCGCGCAGCACCGCTGACTACTACGTGGCAGGCGATGCGCCGGTGCGGGGCAAGCCGATGCGTGAAGTGGGGCCTACTGCGCAGTAACTGGAAGACCGTGTCGCCCGCATCGGGGGCAAGCCCCCTCCCACACTTCGATTTGTGAATACATTCAAAATGTGGGAGGGGGCTTGCCCCCGATAGGGCCCGACCCAACACCGCAAACCTTACGCCTACACTCTCCTTGATCCGCTCCCCAGCCCAGGCCTACTCTGTTCGTCTGCCCGCGCTGAGCCGCCCACAAGGAAGGCCCCATGTTCGAACACCACGCCACACTCAAAAAGCATTTCAGTGCCCTGCGCACCACCGCCGAGTTTTTCTCCCTGCGTTACGTGCGCGAATCCGGCCACTACCTGTCGGTGCGCAAGAACGTCGCCGCACCGCCGCACCTGAACCACGACGAAGGCGCCATGCTCACCGTGCGCGTCAACGGTGTCGAAACCTACGCCGCGACCCACGATATTTCCCTGCCCGGCCTGCAAGCCGCGCTCGAGCGTGCCGAACAGCAAGCACGCCTGATAAAACCCCACGCCCTGCTCGACCTGCGCGAGCAACACGTGTCCAGCGACGTCGCCGATTACCTGTCGCCCCACCTTGAGCAAGCCTTCCCCTCCTTGAGCGACTGCTACCAATTGCTCGGCGCTGAATCTGCAGCCGTGCCCCGGGACGAGCGCCTGGTGAACTGGGAAGTCAGCCTCGGCCTGAGCCACGTCGAACAGATCTACCTCAACAGCGCCGGCGCGGAACTGCGCCAGGCCCAGCGTTTTGTGTTCCCTGGCGTCAACGTCACGGCCTACGACGGCAACGACAGCCAGTCGCGCACCCTCGGCGGCAGTAACTTCGGCCAGCAAGGCGGGTTTGATGTGATCGAGCGCTTCGGCCTGGTCGGCGCCGCGCCGCGCATCGCCGACGAAGCCCTGCAACTGCTGCTGGCGCCGAACACGCCGCAGGGCCCGCGCGACCTGCTGTTGATGCCCGACCAGATGATCCTGCAGATCCACGAATCAATCGGCCATCCGCTGGAACTCGACCGCATCCTCGGTGACGAGCGCAATTACGCCGGCACCAGTTTTGTGAAGGCCAGCGACTTCGGCCACCTGCAATACGGCTCCAAGCTGCTCAACGTGACCTTCGACCCGGACATCCCCGAACAACTGGCCAGCTACGGCCACGACGACGACGGCACCCCGGCCAGCAAACAATTCCTGATCCGCGAGGGGCTGCTGCTCAAACCGCTGGGCGGGGCGTTGTCGCAATTTCGCGCGGGCATGAGCGGCGTCGCCAACAGCCGCGCCAGCAGCTGGAACCGCCCGCCGATCGACCGCATGGCCAACCTGAACATCGAGGCCGGCGACCAGAACCTGGCGCAACTGATCGGCGGCATCGAACACGGCATCCTGATGTCGACCAACCGTTCGTGGTCCATTGACGACGCGCGCAATAAATTCCAATTCGGTTGCGAATGGGGCCAGTTGATCGAAAACGGCGAACTCAAAGGCGTGGTGAAAAACCCCAACTACCGCGCCATTTCCGCGCAGTTCTGGCGCAAGCTCAGCGCCGTGGGCGACGCCAGCACCTTCCAGGTGTTGGGCACGCCGAACTGCGGCAAAGGCGAGCCCAACCAGGTGATCCGCGTCGGCCATGCCTCGCCCGCCTGTGTATTCAGCCATGTCGACGTATTTGGGGGAGACGCCTGATGAACAACTTCAAGGCATTGGTGGAGTGGCTCAAGCAGGCCCTCACCGACAAAGAACAATTTCACCTGGGCTACGCCGCGGAATCTTCCGAATTCGTGCGTTTCAACCACGCCAAGGTGCGTCAGGCCGGGCAGGTGCAACAGGCCAGCCTGACCCTCAAACTGATCAACGATGGCCGCCACGCCGACCTCGGCATCACCCTCGGCGGCGAGCCGGCGCTGGACCGCCAGCGCCTCGCCGCTGGCCTGCAACAGCTGCGCGAAACCTTGCCGTTGCTGCCGCACGATCCGTACCTGTTGCTGAACCACAACGCCTGGCAGAGCCAAAACGAACAGGCCCGGCCGCTGCCCGAGCTGGGCCAGGTGCTGGAAGACATCAGCCAGGCGGCACACGGCGTCGATCTGGTCGGTTTCTACGCCGCTGGCCCGATCAGCCGTGGCTTCGCCAGTTCGGACGGCGCGTTCGGCTGGCATCAGGCCAATAGTTTCAACTTCGACTTCAGCCTGTTCCACGCCAACGGCGAAGCGGTCAAAGCCAGTTACGCCGGCAATGAATGGAACAGCGCCGAGTTCGCCCGCCGCTTCCAGCAGGCTCGCGAACAGCTGGAATTCCTCGGACGGCCACTGCACAAGCTGGCGCCCGGCGAGTACCGCGCCTACCTGGCGCCGGCGGCCCTGGAAGAAATCATCAGCATCATCACCTGGGGCGGTTTTTCCGCCCAGGCCATCGCCAGCAAAAGCAGCTCGCTACAGCGGCTGTATGCCGGCGAGCAGGCGTTGAGCACGCTGGTGACGGTGGATGAGCACATCAGCGGTTCCCTGAGCCCGGCGTTCTCCAGCGAAGGCTACCCGTGCAGTGACGTCACGCTGATCAACGCCGGCCAGGGCGCCGGCCAACTGGTCAATTCGCGCAGCGCCGCCGAATACGGCCTCAGCACCAACGGCGCCAGCAGCGACGAGTCCCCCAGCGCGTTGCAGATGGCGGCGGGCAGCCTGGCCCAGGCCGATATCCTCAAGCAATTGGGCACCGGGCTGTACATCAGCAACCTGTGGTACCTGAACTACTCCGACCTGCCGGCAGCGCGCCTGACCGGCATGACGCGGTTCGCCACGTTCTGGGTGGAAGACGGCGAGATCAAGGCGCCGGTCAGCACCATGCGCTTCGATGACAGCGTCTACAGCCTGCTCGGCTCACAACTCGAAGCGCTGACCGCAGAGCGCGAACTGTTGCTGTCGGCCAGTACCTACAGCCAGCGCAACACCGCGTCCAATCTGTTGCCGGGGGCATTGGTCAAGCGCCTGACCCTGACCCTCTGACCGACAGTAGTCTGCTTGTGGGAGGGCCCCCTCCCACATTGTTTTGTGTTGATTTCAGACGTCTTGTTTCGACATGTCCTACAGCTAAATCAGACCTCTCTCACCGCCCGCCCAAGGCCGGTTGTCGCCTGTAAAAAACCCCGTTATAACGGTTAGTGGCACCCCGCCACCTAACCCACGTGCCCGCACGTGATGCATGACCTCGCCCGGGAAAAGGCAAGCTGGAGCACTGACATGAACCATGGAAGTTTTGTCATAGAAAAGCTGTTCAAGCACTACAACGTTCATGTTGAGCAACTAGGTCACCATCCGCAAAAGAAAACCGTGCTGATGGTCAATGGCGCGCTATCCACCACGCGCTCCTTCGCCCGCACCAGTAAATGCCTGGCCGAGCATTTCAATGTGCTGCTGTTCGATTTACCGTTCTCCGGCTATTCACGCGAGCACAACACCGACCTGGACCTGGTGACCAAGGACGACGAAGTGCAAATCCTGCGGGCGCTGGTGGAGCGCTTCCAGGTCAACCACCTGGTGTCGGCCTCGTGGGGCGGCATCTCCACGCTGCTGACCCTGGCACACAACCCGCCCTCCATCGAAAGCTCGGTGGTGATGGCGCTGGCGCCGAACCTCAACCAGGCGATGCTCGACTATGTGGAGCGGGTGCGCGTGCTGATCGAAGCCGACGACAAATCCGCCGTCGGCCATTTGCTCAACGACACCGTGGGCAAATACCTGTCGCCGCGACTCAAGCGCAATAACCATCGGCACCTGTCGAACATGGCCACCACCGAATACCGCCAGGCGCGCTTTCATATCCACCAGGTGCTGGCGCTGGGCGATGGCAACTACCTGCCACAGCTCAGCCGGATCGAAACGCCGGTGCATTTCCTCAACGGCACGCTGGACGAATACACCCCGGCCGCCGAGGCCCGACTGTTCCAGCACTACGTAGGCCGCAGCAGCTTTGCCGTCGCCGAACATACCGGGCATCTGCTCGACCTGGAGTCCCGCGAAGCGGCGCGGGCGGTACATCGCGCGCTGCTGGACTTCCTGGTGGGCGAGCACGCGATGTTGTCGGATGTAGACGAACCTTCAGTGGGAAAAGGAGCGACGAATGGCGCATAATCGCCGACACATAGCCTCCTAACAAAAGGGATCCCATGCCAAATCGCGCCCCTCTCGATGCCAAGACCGCCCGCTGGCTCCCCTGGGTGGTCGCGATTGCCTTCTTCATGCAATCGCTGGATGGGACGATTCTCAACACGGCACTGCCGGCGATGGCCCGGGACCTCGCGGAAAACCCGCTGCGCATGCAAGGGGTGGTGATCGCCTACATGCTCACCGTCGCCTTGCTGATCCCGGCGTCGGGCTGGATCGCCGACCGCTTCGGCACCAAGAAAATCTTCTTTGGCGCGATCATGCTGTTCAGCATCGGCTCGCTGCTGTGCGCGCTGTCCAGCAGCTTGACCATGCTCGTCGGCGCGCGGGTGGTCCAGGGCCTGGGCGGTGCGCTGATGCTGCCGGTCGGCCGGCTGGTGGTGCTGCGCGCTTATCCGCGCTCCGAGCTGGTGCGGATCATGGGCTTCATCACCATCCCAGGCCTGCTCGGTCCGTTGCTCGGCCCGACCATGGGCGGCTGGATGGTGCAATACCTGACCTGGCACTGGATCTTCCTGATCAACCTGCCGGTGGGCATGATCGGCTGCTACGCCGTGTGGAAACTGATCCCCGACCTGCGCGGCAGCGAGCGCACGCGGTTCGACGGCATCGGCTTCCTGCTGTTCGGCGCGGCGATGGTGTTGATCACCATCGCCATGGAAGGCCTGGGCGAATTGCACCTGCCGCACCTGCGGGTAATGTTGCTGCTGTTCGGCGGGCTGGCCTGCCTGGCGGCCTATTGGCTGCGCGCCGGGCATATCGATAACCCGCTGTTTGCGCCGGCGCTGTTCAAGACCCGTACCTTTGCGGTGGGCATCCTGGGCAACCTGTTCGCACGCCTGGGCAGCGGCGCCTTGCCGTTTCTGGTGCCGTTGCTGTTGCAGGTGGCCTTGGGCTATTCACCGTCCCAGGCCGGGATGAGCATGCTGCCCCTGGCGGCGGCGGCGATGCTGGCCAAGTCGGTTGCACGGCCGTTGATCGAACGCCTGGGCTACCGCGTGGTGCTGACCGGTAACACCCTGGCCTTGGGCCTGATGCTGGCGAGCATGGGCCTGGTCAGCGAACAGACGCCCTACCCGCTGCTGCTGGGCATGTTGGCGATACTCGGGGCGATCAACTCCTTGCAGTTCACCGCGATGAACACCGTTACCCTGATCGACCTCGACGATGCCCAGGCCAGCAGCGGCAACAGCTTGCTGTCGGTGGTGGCACAACTGTCCCTGAGCCTCGGCGTAGCCTGCGCCGGTGCGCTGCTCGGCGGGTTCACCGCCGAATCGGGCAATGACGGCGTGAGCACAGTACTCGGCGCCTTCCAGCTGACCTTCCTCACCGTGGGCATCATGGCAATGCTGGCGGCGGCGATCTTCCTGCAACTGTCGCCAAAAGACGGCAAACGCATTGGCAGCCGCGAACACGACATCGAACACTAGCAGGCGTCTCGTCGAGAACTTGCAGGGAAAATCCCACGAGACTGCTACACTGCGCGACATTTTGTTTTTGCAGAGCCAGTCCCGTGACCACCATCGCCACCGCTTTTAATACGTTGCCGCTCTCCGCCGCCATGCTGGCTAACCTCGACTCGCTGGGTTATGCCGAGATGACGCAGATCCAGGCGCAGAGCTTGCCGGTGATCCTCAAGGGGCTGGACCTGATTGCCCAGGCCAAGACCGGCAGCGGCAAGACGGCTGCGTTCGGCATCGGCCTGCTGAACCCGATCAACCCGCGCTACTTCGGCTGCCAGGCCCTGGTGATGTGCCCGACCCGCGAGCTGGCCGACCAGGTGGCCAAGGAAATCCGTCGCCTGGCCCGCGCCGAAGACAACATCAAGGTGCTGACCCTGTGCGGCGGCGTGTCCCTCGGCCCGCAGATCGCCTCCCTGGAACATGGCGCCCACGTCATCGTCGGCACCCCGGGCCGCATCCAGCAACACCTGCGCAAGGGTTCGCTGGTGCTCGACGGCTTGAACACGCTGATCCTCGACGAAGCCGACCGCATGCTCGACATGGGTTTCTACGACGCCATCGAAGACATCATCAGCAAGACCCCGGCCCGCCGCCAGACCCTGCTGTTCTCGGCCACCTACCCGGTGAGCATCAAGCAGTTGGCCTCAAAATTCATGCGCGCGCCGCAGCAAGTGAAGGCCGAAGCGTTCCACTCCGATGAGCAGATCGAGCAGCGTTTCTACGAGATCTCGCCGGAAGAACGCATGGAGGCCGTCACCAAAGTCCTCGCGCATTTCCGCCCGGCCTCGTGCGTGGCGTTCTGCTTCACCAAGCAGCAAGTGCAGGAAACCGTCGACCACCTGACCTCCAAAGGCATCTCCGCCGTCGGCCTGCATGGCGACCTGGAACAGCGTGACCGCGACCAGGTGCTGGCGATGTTCGCCAACCGCAGCACCTCGGTACTGGTCGCCACCGACGTCGCTGCCCGCGGCCTGGACATCGATTCGCTGGACATGGTGATCAACGTCGAACTGGCCCGCGACTCGGAAATCCACATCCACCGCGTCGGCCGCACCGGCCGTGCCGGTGAGACCGGGATCGCCATCAGCCTGGTGGCGCCGTCCGAAGCGCACCGCGCCCAGGCCATCGAGCAACTGCAGAAGTCGCCGCTGAACTGGGACCAACTGGACAACCTCAAGCCACAGAGCGGTGGCCCGCTGCTGCCGCAGATGAGCACCCTGTGCATCGCCGCCGGCCGTAAAGACAAGGTCCGTCCGGGCGATATCCTCGGCGCACTGACCGGTGAAGCCGGCATTCCGGGGGCCCAGGTCGGCAAGATCGCGATCTTCGATTTCCAGGCGTTTGTGGCCGTGGAACGCAGCGTCGCCAAGCAAGCGTTGCAGCGTTTGAACGACGGCAAGATCAAAGGCCGCTCGCTGCGCGTGCGGATCCTGTAAAAAACCCACCACCCTTGTAGGAGCGAGCTTGCTCGCGAAAAACCTCAACGATCACGCTGCGCTATCAGGTAGCCCGTGTCGTCTATGGGGTTTTCGCGAGCAAGCTCGCTCCTACAGGGATCGTACTGATTCATAGATGAGGACACCGTTGTGCGCTCGACCGAAGTTGTGATCATTGGCGCCGGCGCCGCAGGCTTGATGTGTGCTCTGACCGCCGCCGGACGTGGGCGCAAGGTGATGCTGATCGACCACGCGAACAAGGCCGGCAAGAAGATCCTGATGTCCGGCGGCGGTCGCTGCAACTTCACCAATATGTACACCGAACCGGCGAACTTCCTCTCGCACAACGCGCACTTCTGCAAGTCCGCCCTGGCCCGCTACACCCAATGGGACTTCATCGGCCTGGTGGCCAAGCACGGCGTGCCGTACCACGAGAAGAAGCTCGGCCAGTTGTTCTGCGATAACAAATCCAGCGACATCCTCGGCATGCTGCTCGACGAGTGCATCCAGACCGGCGTGAGCCTGCACCTGGACACCTCGATCGAAACCATCGCCAAGCTCGACAGCGGCTACCAGTTGCAGACCACCCTGGGCGAGTTGCGCTGCGAATCCCTGGTGATCGCCACCGGCGGCCTGTCGATCCCGACCCTCGGCGCGACCGGCTTCGGTTACCAGGTGGCCAGGCAATTCGGCCACGAACTGCTGCCGACCCGCGCCGGGCTGGTGCCGTTCACCATCACCGACCAGCTCAAGGAGCTGTGCGGCGAGTTATCCGGCACGTCGGTCGATTGCCTGGTCAGCTGCAACGGCCAGAGCTTTCGCGAGAACCTCCTGTTTACCCATCGCGGCCTGAGCGGGCCGGCGATTCTGCAGATTTCCTCCTATTGGGAGTCCGGCGACACGGTCGAGATCAACCTGCTGCCCGACCACGACGCCCACGCCTGGCTGCAACAGCAACAAGCCGAGCGCCCCAACAGCGAGCTGAAAACCCTGCTGGGTGAAATCTTCACCAAGAAGATGGCCAACCTGCTGGCAGAAACCTGGTTCGTGTCCAAGCCGATGAAGCAGTACACCCACGCCGAACTGGCCGACATCGCGCAAAAACTGGCGAGCTGGCAATTGGTACCGGCAGGCACCGAAGGTTATCGCACCGCCGAAGTGACGCTGGGCGGCGTGGATACGCGGGAAGTGTCGTCCAAGACCATGGAATCGCTGAAAAGCCCGGGCTTGTACTTCATCGGTGAAGTGCTGGATGTGACCGGCCACCTCGGCGGCTTCAACTTCCAGTGGGCCTGGGCTTCCGGCTACGCCGCCGCGCAATATGCCTGACACAACGCGGTAAAAATGTGGGAGGGAGGGCAAGCCCCCTCCCACATTTTGATTTTCAGTGTGCCCGGGAGAAATTTTGTGCAGTGATGTGATCACCACCCTTGCCGCAGCGTCCTTGATAGCTCAATTTAGCGGCATCGTCCCGGAAGACTCCAGCCTTCATGTCATCGACCTCGTTCAAGCAGTCCATGCGGCGCCTATGGGCACTGGATAAATTCAGTTACAGCGTTCGGGTATTCATCGCCCTCACCGGCAGCATGACGCTGTGCTGGTATCAGGATGAAATGACACTGCTGATCCCGCTGTTCCTGGGGATTATCGCCAGTGCCCTGGCCGAGACCGACGACAGTTGGCAAGGCCGCCTCAACGCCCTGGCGGTGACGCTGGTGTGTTTCAGCATTGCCGCGCTGTCGGTGGAGCTGTTGTTCCCCTACCCCTGGGCCTTCGCGGTCGCCCTGGCCCTGGCGAGTTTCGGCCTGACCATGCTCGGCGCCCTCGGTGAGCGTTATGGCGCGATCGCGTCGGCCACCTTGATCCTGTCGGTCTACACCATGATCGGCGTGGACCAGCGCGGCGGTGCCGTCACGGATTTCTGGCACGAACCGCTGCTGCTGGTGGCCGGCGCCGCCTGGTACGGTGCGCTGTCGGTGCTGTGGCAGGTGCTGTTTTCCAACCAGCCGGTGCAGCAGAGCCTGGCGCGGTTGTTTCGCGAGTTGGGGCATTACCTCAAGCTCAAATCGTCGCTGTTCGAGCCGATCCGCCAGTTGGACGTGGAAGCGCGCCGCTTGGAGCTGGCCCAGCAAAACGGCCGGGTGGTGGCCGCGCTGAATGCGGCGAAGGAAATCATCCTGCACCGCGTCGGCAATGGCCGGCCGGGCTCCAAGGTCAGTCGTTACCTCAAGCTGTATTTCCTGGCCCAGGACATCCACGAACGCGCCAGCTCGTCGCACTATCCCTACAACGCCCTGGCCGAGGCCTTCTTCCACAGCGATGTGCTGTTCCGCTGCCAGCGCCTGCTGCGCCAGCAAGGCAAGGCCTGCGAGGCCCTGGCCGAATCGATCCAGCTGCGCCAGCCGTTCATCTATGACGCCAGCTTCGCCGAAGCCTTGGGCGACCTGAACGCCTCCATGGAACACCTGCGCATCCAGAGCAACCCGGCCTGGCGCGGCCTGCTGCGTTCCTTGCGTGCGCTGGCGGCCAACCTGTCGACCCTCGACCGCCTGCTGGGCGACGCGAGCAACCCGGACGCCCTGGCCGACGCCAGCGACAGCAACCTGCTTGACCGCGCCCCACGCAACCTCAAGGAAATGTGGACGCGCCTGCGCACCCAGCTCACGCCGACTTCGCTGCTGTTCCGCCACGCCTTGCGCCTGGCCCTGGCGTTGACCATCGGCTATGGCACCCTGCATGCGATCCACGCTTCCCAGGGCTACTGGATCATCCTCACCACCCTGTTCGTCTGCCAGCCCAACTACGGCGCCACCCGGCGCAAGCTCGGCCAGCGGATCATCGGCACAGCCATCGGGCTCACCGTGGCCTGGGCACTGTTCGACCTGTTCCCCAGCGCCCTGGTGCAGTCGATGTTCGCCATCGCGGCGGGCCTGGTGTTCTTTATCAACCGCACCACCCGCTACACCCTGGCCACCGCGGCGATCACCCTGATGGTGCTGTTCTGCTTCAACCAGGTGGGCGATGGCTACGGGCTGTTCCTGCCACGCCTGTTCGACACCTTGATCGGCAGCGTGATTGCCGGCCTGACCGTGTTCCTGTTCCTGCCGGACTGGCAAGGCCGGCGCCTGAACAAAGTGCTGGCCAATACCCTGACCTGCAACAGCATCTACCTGCGCCAAATCATGCAGCAATACGCCGCCGGCAAAAGCGACGACCTGGCTTACCGCCTGGCCCGACGCAACGCGCACAACGCCGACGCGGCGCTGTCCACCACCCTGGCGAATATGCTGATGGAGCCGGGGCAGTTCCGTAAGGAGGCCGACGTGGGCTTCCGCTTCCTGGTGCTGTCCCACACCTTGCTCAGCTACCTGTCGGGGCTCGGCGCGCACCGCGAAACCCAACTGCCGGCCGACGTGCGCGAGCACTTGATCGACGGCGCGGGGAAAACCCTGGCGGCGAGCATCGACGAAATCGCCACGGGGCTGGCCAATAAACAGCCGATCTCGATTCAGAGCGATGCCGAGGAAGCCTTGGCTGCGGAGCTGGAACAGATGCCGGATGAGATCGATGAGGGGCAACGTCTGGTGCAGACGCAACTGGCGTTGATTTGCCGGCAGTTGGGGCCGTTGCGCACCCTGGCGGCCCACCTGATCAAAGACACCAGCGCGGCGTAGGCCACTACATGCCGTGCTGCTTCATCAACCGCGCATAACTGCCGTCGGCCTTCATCTTGGCAATCTCGCGGTCAAAACCGGCAACGATCTGCTCATGCTCGGGGTTCTTCAGGCTGACCAGAATATGCAGGCTGTTTTCACTCAACGGCTGCGGCAAAAACTCCACCGCATTGCGCACCCGCGCCGACTCCTGCGCCAGGTAATAACGGGCAACGAATTCGTCCTCCACCGTCAGGCGTACCCGACGCGCAACGAGCATCCGCACCGCCATGGCGAAGTTGTGTACCGGGACTTTCTGTAACTGCGTGTCCTGGTCGAACGCCGCGGAATACGCATACCCCCGCACCACGGCGATGGGATAGTTGTGCAGTTGCTCAAGGTTCTGGAACTCGATCGGGTCGTCGCGACGCTTGATAAAAACCAGGCGGTTGATCAGGTATTCAGCGGAAAACTGCCCCAGGCGCGTGCGGGCCTCGTCATACCAGGCGTTGACCACCACGTCGTAGCGCCCATCGCCGACCCCCATCAACGCCCGAGCCCAGGGCACCTGCTCGAAATCACTGGCATAACCGGCGCGGGCCAAGGCTGTGCTGACAATATCGGTAGCCAGCCCGCCATTGATCAAGGTGGCATCGGTAAAGGGTGGCCAGGCATCCGCCACCAGGCGCAGACGCTGTGCGAACGCCGGCTGGGCCAGCAACAACATTCCAATCAAAGCAACGGCACGAGAAAATCGCGGCATGCTTAAAGTCCTTGGCAGGCAGGCGGTGGCCCTGGCTCAGGCGGTACCTGAGGATGTAACAGTAGCTCAGATTACACAAAGAACCCGCCGCTGAATGCATACAATGATGGCAGATTGACGTCACTGTTCCAAACAACCGATTTAGACAGAAGTGCCCGCCGCGCTTACTATCCGGGACAGACACTTCCAAGAGAATCACACCATGACAGTCGAATGGGTCTGCAAACATCACAACGACCTGGGCAAGGAGCAGCTGTACGCCATTCTGCGCCTGCGCAGCGAGGTCTTCGTTGTCGAGCAAAAGTGCGTCTACCAGGACATCGACGGGCAGGACCTGCAAGGCGATACCCACCATCTGATGGCCTGGAAAGGCGATGACCTGGTGGCCTACCTGCGCCTGCTGGACCCGGAGACCCAGGCCGGGGATGTGGTGATCGGCCGGGTGATCGTGGCACCGATGGCACGCGGCACCGGGCTGGGGCATCTGCTGATGGAAGAAACGCTCAAGCAGATTGACGATATCTGGCCAGAGACGCCGATCTTTCTCTCAGCCCAGGCGCATTTGCAGGGGTATTACGCGCGGTATGGTTTTTTGGTGGCGGGTGAGGAATACCTTGAGGACGACATTCCGCACATCGGCATGCGGCGCGCCTGATGGCCCCATCGCGTCAGCCCAGCGACCGCCAAGCCTCAGGGATAACCCAAAACCTGTTTGATCGACGCCAGATTCGCCTCGATCCACCGCCGATCGATCGCGCCCCAGTCGCGAATCCGATAGCACCCCGCATGATTGCGCGCGCCGTCTTCCTGCTCGAACTCGCAGACGATATCCAGATCCGCCAATGCCGCAATCGTGTCCTGCGCGGTGCGCCGGGGCATGCCCGTCACCTCGGTCAGCGCCGGCACGCTGCTGGCCTGCTCGCTGTCGATCAGATACGCCACGTACAGGCGGCGGTAGAAGCTGCTTTTGGTCTTGCTCACATCCATGGTCAACCGCCTTGGAAAGTCAGGGTTTGCCCTGCAGGTCGCGATACGTGAGGTACACGCGCAGGTCGAATTCCACCTGATGGTAGCCCGGCATCATGTACTCACAGAGTTTGTAGAACGCTTTGTTGTGGTCCGATTCCTTGAAGTGCGCCAGTTCGTGTACCACGATCATGCGCAAAAATTCCGGGGCGGCCTCCTTGAACTGCGCGGCGATCCGGATTTCTTTCTTGGACTTCAGATTGCCGCCCTGCACCCGCGAAATCGTGGTGTGCAGGCCGAGGGCACGGTGGGTCAGGTCGAGGCGGTTATCGAACAGCACTTTGTCGATAGCCGGCGCGTTGCGCAGGTGCTCCTGCTTCAAGGCCAGCGCGTAGGCATACAGGGCCTTGTCGCTCTGCACGGCGTGACGTTCGGGGTAACGCTGCTCCAGGTAGGCGCCCAACTGGTCCTTGGCGATCAGTTGGCGCACTTGCTCCTGAAGGGCAGCGGGATAGGCCTGGAGGTATTTCAGCGCGGTCATTGAGGTCTGCAACAGGGTTCGAATGGGCGCCAGTGTAGCGAATTCAGCAGGAACGGGCGCGCAACCAGTCGACCACCGCCCCGGCCATCAACGGTGGGGCCGCCCATGGCCCCTGGACAAACGGGCAACCATTGGCCTTGAGCCACTGGGCTTGCTCCAGCGTCTCTACGCCCTCGGCGACTACCAGCACGCCGAAATGCCCGCACAACTCGATAATGCTGCGCGCCATCGCCGCATCCCGCGCCGAGCCCGGCAGGCCCGCGACCAATTGGCGGTCCAGCTTGAGCGTGTCGAATGGCAGGTCGCGCAGATGGGCCAGGGAACAGTGGCCGGAACCAAAATCATCCAGGGCGATGCGTACCCCGACCGCGCGCAGTAACTTGAACTGCTTGGCGGACGCTTCGAGGTTATGCATCAGGCTGTCCTCGCCGATTTCCACCTCCAACTGGCGCCCCTGCAACCCATGTCGGTCGAGTACCTGCTGCAGTTGGCTCGCCAGGTTGGGCATGTTGAACTGGCTGCTGCTCAGGCTCACGCTCAACACCAGTTCATCCTCGAACATGGCTTGCCACACCTGACGCTGGGCGGCGACCTGGTGGTAGATCCAGGCACTCAACTGGCTGATCAGCCGCGCCTCTTCCAGCAGCGGCAAAAACAGCCCCGGCGGTACATCGCCGACACTCGGGTGCTGCCAGCGCAACAACGCCTCGACGCCGCGCAGATGGCCGTCCTCCAGAGACACCTGGGGCTGGTACACCAGGGTGAAATCCTTGTTCTGGATGGCGTTGCGCACGCTGTCCTCGAGCATCAGCCGCGAGCGGGCGCGACCGTTCATTTCCTGATCGTAATAGCGATATTGCTGACGCCCCGCACGCTTGGCCTCATACATGGCGATATCAGCCGCACGCAACAGGCCGCCCAAGTCCGAGCCGCAATCCGGAAAAGTCGCGATGCCGATGCTGACCCCGAGCATCACCTCCAAGCCATCCACCTGTTGGCAAACAGACACCCGGTCGATCAGTTTTTCCGCAATCTTCGCCGCCTGTTCGGGGAACTCCAGCTCCAACAACGCCGTGAATTCATCCCCGCCCATGCGTCCGAGAATGTCGTAGGAACGCAGGCAGCTCTGCAACTGTTCCGAAACCCAGCGCAGCACCCGATCACCCGCGTCATGCCCCAGCGAGTCATTGACCCGTTTGAAGCCGTCGAGGTCCAGGTACAACAAGACCAGCGACTGCTCGGTACGATCGCTGCGCAGCAGGGAGTTTTCCACGGCCTGGTAAAAGCCACGGCGGTTCAACAACCCGGTCAGCGGGTCGGTCACCGCCTGGAACTCCAGTTGCTGATGCAGGTGGCAGACCTCGGACATGTCCAACACGGTCACCACCATGGCCTTCTGCTCGGCGGGCAACGGCGCACAAGAGAGCGCCACCGGCACCTGCTGACCGCGGCCGGTACGCAAGATCGCATCATGCAAACGCCAGGTTTGGCCTTGACGGAAACCGGCGTACATCTGCGATTCCAGCCAGGCAGGCACATGGGGTTTTTGCAGGAAACTCAAAAAATCCTTGCCCTTGAGCTCATCGTGCGTGGCATTGAGCAGGCGTGAAATCGCCGGGTTGGCGTACTCGATCACGCCCGCATCACTCACCACAAGGATGCCTTCGGCGGCGTTGTCCAGCACCGAGGCATTGAAGGCGCGGGCGGACTCCAGGTCATGGCTCAGGCGCTGCAACGCCCGACGGGTGCGCTGCTGCTCCAGCAACGCCTGGACCTTGGGTTTGAGGATATGCGGGTCGAAGGGTTTAAACAGGTAATCGATGGCGCCGCTGGCATAACCTTCCAGCACGGCGGCCGGCGATTGCGCATTCGCGCTGAGAAAGATGATCGGCGTCATGCGCGTGCGCTGGCTGCCGCGCATCAGGCGGGCGACTTCAAAACCGTCCATGCCGGGCATCATCACGTCGAGCAGCACCAGGTCTACCTCGTGCTGGAGCAACAGTTCCAGAGCCTCCAGGCCGGAACCGGCGGTCACCACCTGCCAGTCATCACGTTGCAAAAGGGCGCGCATGCTAATCAGATTTTCCGGGTAGTCATCGACCACCAGAAGAACCGAACCGCCATCGCCTTGGTGTGGAGCGCATTCCATACTACGTCTCTTCCTTAAGGTGCCGCACCGGTCAGTTCTGACAGAAAACCCGGGCAAGCACTGAGGTCTCACTCTAGCCTTGGTTCCCAAAAATCAGAAGTGAAGCGGGTGCCATCATCGCACCAAAGACTGCTAAGCCGACTAACGGTCAACCCCTGCAGCCCACGGTTCATGGGGAACATGGCTTTTTGACATTCCCTTGGCGCCAATAACTTGCCAGGCATTCATTAACAAGCGGCGGACTACCGCCTATAAAGATGCTGTCTGGCCCGAGGGCCAAAGCCTATACCTATCTGTAAAAAGGCCTACGCCATGATTGATCTTTCCACCTGGAACCTGAGCATTCCGGTCGGCTCGCCTCCCGCGACCATCGACACCCCGAAGCTGATGAGTGGCTTCAATGACCAATATTTCCAGGCCGAAGGCAGCAACGTGCAATTCTGGACACCCGTCACCGGCACACGTACCGAGAACGCCATTTACCCCCGCAGCGAACTGCGCGAAACCTACGCCGACGGGCGCCTGCGCAACTGGACCTACCCCGAAGCCGACAATTATCTGCGCGCCACGCTGGCCGTCAACCAGGTGCCCTCCTCCGGGAAAATCGTCATCGGCCAGATCCACGCCTACGACAGCCAGAAACCCTTGATCAAGGTGGAATACCAGTTCAAGGAAAAAACCCAGACCGGCAACATCGTCGCCAAGGTCCGCATGCGCCCGGACGACGATGAAAGCCGGGTGATCATCGTCGCCTCCAATGTGCCGCTGGAGAAGAGTTTTACCTACGTGATCAACCTCAACAAAGCCGGGTTGCTGAGTGTGGAAGCCGCCGACGGGCAGTGGAACGAGCGCATTGGCGCGGCCTGGGGCAGCAAGCCGCTGTATTTCAAGGCGGGGGCGTATGTGCAGGACAACAGCGGGGATAGCAAGGAAGGGGCGAAGGTGACGTTTGCGAAGTTGGATATTGATCACGAGTGAACGGATTGGCCTCATTACGAGCACTGGTAAACGCCGTTCCCCTGTGTAGCCTTAGGACTCGGTGCTGGTCCTACGCGCCTGCAAGCTGATCAAATTCCAGCCGCAAAAAAGCCCGCATCGCTGCGGGCTTCTTTTTAAACGCTTGAGGCTCAGTTCACCTTAGCGTTCAACTCACCTTTCAGGTAACGCTGGTACATCGCTTCCAGGGAGATCGGCTTGATCTTCGAAGCATTGCCCGCAGTACCAAACGCTTCATAACGTGCGATACACACATCGCGCATCGCAGTCACGGTGGCGCCGAAGAATTTACGTGGGTCGAATTCGCTCGGGTTGGTGGCCATCAGGCGACGCATCGCGCCGGTGGATGCCAGGCGCAGGTCGGTGTCGATGTTGACCTTGCGCACGCCGTACTTGATGCCTTCGACGATTTCTTCAACCGGTACGCCGTAGGTTTCTTTGATGTCGCCGCCGTACTGGTTGATGATCGCCAGCCACTCTTGCGGCACCGAGGAAGAACCGTGCATCACCAGGTGGGTGTTGGGGATGCGCTTGTGGATTTCCTTGATGCGGTCGATGGCCAGCACGTCGCCGGTAGGCGGCTTGGTGAACTTGTAGGCGCCGTGGCTGGTGCCGATGGCGATGGCCAGGGCGTCGACCTGGGTCTTCTTGACGAAGTCGGCGGCTTCTTCCGGGTCGGTCAGCATCTGGCTGTGATCCAGCACGCCTTCGGCGCCGATGCCGTCTTCTTCGCCAGCCATGCCGGTTTCCAGGGAACCCAGGCAGCCCAGCTCGCCTTCAACCGAGACGCCGCAGGCGTGAGCCATGGCCACGGTTTGTTGGGTGACGCGCACGTTGTACTCGTAGTCGGTCGGGGTCTTGCCGTCTTCGCCGAGGGAGCCGTCCATCATCACCGAGCTGAAGCCCAGTTGGATGGAACGCTGGCACACGTCCGGGCTGGTGCCGTGGTCCTGGTGCATGCACACCGGGATGTGCGGGAATTCTTCGATCGCGGCGAGGATCAGGTGACGCAGAAACGGGGCACCGGCGTATTTACGCGCACCGGCCGAAGCCTGGACGATCACTGGGGAGTCAGTCTTGTCAGCGGCTTCCATGATGGCGCGCATCTGCTCAAGGTTGTTGACGTTAAAGGCTGGGACGCCGTAGCCGAACTCGGCTGCGTGGTCCAGCATTTGACGCATGCTGATAAGTGCCATTGTGTTGTCTCTCCCGGTCGAGGGTCGTTAATCGTGCAAGCCTGCCGTAGCGGCGGCTGCTATTCAAGTTATTGCCGGTCAGGCTTTGCATACCTGGCCTGCTGAATCGTTTTTTCACTATCCGGTTCACCGCCTGTATCACTTTGGAACCGGATCAATGTGGGAGGGGGCTTGCCCGCGATGGCGATTTACCTGTCGACATCGCGGGTGGCTGACCCAACGCTATCGGGGGCAAGCCCCCTCCCACATTGGGATCTCATTAATGTTGAGACCGTGTTCTTTTACTGGGCCTTGCAGCCACGTCCGATCAAATCGTCGGTGGCCACCCAGTAAACCAGGCCTTCCTCACCTTTTGTGTGAAACGCCAACTGATCGTTGCTGTAGAGCACACCCGATGCCGCCACGTCCTGCTTGAGGCGGTAAACCTGGGTCGAGCCGCCGAGGCGGACATCCACTTCGGTG
The DNA here is from genome assembly GCF_049898265.1 of Pseudomonas sp. PSPC2-3. Lineage (NCBI taxonomy): Bacteria > Pseudomonadati > Pseudomonadota > Gammaproteobacteria > Pseudomonadales > Pseudomonadaceae > Pseudomonas > Pseudomonas sp. PSPC2-3. Next base: position 175,124 of record NZ_JAFCXJ010000001.1, read on the forward strand.
CGGGCCGGGTTGGCAAAGCGCCAGTTGACCTCGGCCTTGCTGTCGCAGGTCCAGGTCGTCCATTTGTCGGCAGGCTCTGCCTTGTTGAACATGTTCATGCTGCTGCAACCGGCCAATAACGCCAGTGCTACCAGGGCGAAAACGCCTTTCATTGCCAATCCTCGCACGCAGGCCTTGGGCCTGCGTTGCAGTCGGTTAGTTGATCAGACCCTTCAAGGGCAACCCTGTTCCTGACCGTTGGGCGCAGAGTCGTATTTCTCCAGCCGTTCGTTGCCCATGCGCTTGTTGATCACCGGCATGGTCTCGGCTTGCCAATCGGCTTGGTAGCAGCTTTTTTTCTGCGCCGGCAGCGCCTTTCCAGGTGCCGGCGCCGCGCTCGGCGTGCTGCCGCAGCCGGCCAACAGGCCCGCTGCGATCACCAGTGCCAACGACTTGATCATGGGAATGCTCCTTTTCCTGATCTGCCTCAGCCTTTGGCTCGGCTTTCCAGGACTTCAACCGCCGGCAGGACTTTGCCTTCGACGAATTCGAGGAACGCGCCGCCACCGGTGGAAATGTAGGAGATCTGGTCGGCAACGCCATATTTATCGATGGCCGCCAGGGTGTCGCCGCCGCCAGCGATGGAGAATGCCGAGCTTTCGGCAATGGCCTTGGCCAGCACTTTGGTGCCGTTGCCGAACTGGTCGAACTCGAACACACCGACCGGGCCGTTCCACAGGATGGTCCGGGAGGCTTTCAGCAATTGCGCGAAGTTGGCTGCGGTTTGCGGGCCGATGTCCAGGATCATGTCGTCAGCGGCCACGTCATCGATGAGTTTGACGGTGGCTTCAGCGCTTTCGGCAAATTCCTTAGCCACGACCACGTCCACCGGCAGCGGCACGCTGACCTTGGCCGCGATGGCGCGAGCGGTGTCCAGCAGGTCCGGCTCGTACAGCGACTTGCCCACCGGGTGACCGGCTGCGGCCAGGAAGGTGTTGGCAATGCCGCCGCCGACGATCAACTGGTTGCAGACCTGGCTCAGGCTGTTGAGTACGTCCAGCTTGGTGGAGACTTTGGAACCGGCCACGATGGCCGCCATTGGTTGGGCCGGCGCCTTCAGGGCCTTGCCCAGCGCGTCCAGCTCGGCAGCCAGCAACGGGCCGGCGGCAGCGACCTTGGCGAACTTGGCCACGCCGTGGGTCGAACCTTCGGCGCGGTGGGCGGTGCCGAAGGCGTCCATCACGAACACGTCGCACAGGGCGGCGTATTGCTGGGCCAGTTCGTCACTGTTCTTTTTCTCGCCCTTGTTGAAGCGCACGTTTTCGAACAGCACGACGTCGCCGGCTTTCACGTCGACGCCGCCGAGGTAGTCAGCCACCAGCGGCACGTCGCGGCCCAGGGCCTTGCTCAGGTAATCGGCCACAGGCTTGAGGCTGTTTTCGGCCGAGAACTCACCTTCGGTCGGACGACCCAGGTGGGAGCAGACCATCACGGCCGCACCTTTTTCCAGGGCCAGCTTGATGGTCGGCAGCGAGGCCAGGATTCGCGCATCGCTGGTGACAACACCGTCCTTGACTGGGACGTTGAGGTCTTCGCGAATCAGTACGCGTTTACCTTGCAGATCGAGGTCGGTCATCTTCAACACGGTCATGGGTGGCAATTCCTGAGGCTAAAGTTTTGGAGAGGCTGTTTGCAGATAGTGTTCTGCGACGTCCAGCATTCGGTTGGCAAACCCCCATTCGTTGTCGAACCAGGCCAGGATATTCACCAGCCTCGGGCCGGAAACGCGGGTCTGGCTGGCATCGACAATCGCCGAATGCGGGTCATGGTTGAAATCACAACTGGCGTGGGGCAACTCAGTGTAGGCCAGCAAACCTTTGAGCGGGCCGCTGGTGGCGGCGTCGCGCAGAATCCGGTTGACCTCCACCGCATCGGTGTCGCTGACGGTTTGCATGGTGATGTCCAGGCATGAAACGTTCACCGTCGGCACCCGCACGGCTTTGGCCTGAATTCGCCCGGCAAGTTCCGGCAACAGCCGTTCGATGCCACGCGCCAGACCGGTGGACACCGGAATCACCGACTGAAACGCCGAACGCGTGCGGCGCAGGTCTTCATGGTGATACGCGTCGATCACCGGCTGGTCGTTCATCGCCGAGTGGATGGTGGTGATCGACACGTAGTCCACGCCGATCGCCTGGTCCAGCAGGCGCAACAACGGCACGCTGCAGTTGGTGGTGCAGGAAGCGTTGGACACCAGCCGTTCAGCGCCGGTCAGGCAATCCTGGTTGATGCCGTAGACGATGGTGGCGTCGACATCCGCCTCGCTGGCCATCGGCTGGGAAAACAGCACACGCGGCGCGCCGGCATCGAGAAAACGCTGGCCGTCGGCACGGGTGTTATAGGCACCGGAGCATTCCAACACCAGGTCGACGCCCAGCGCCGCCCAGTCGATGCCCTCGGGGGTGGCACTGCGCAGCACTTTCACGCAGTCGCCCTTGATATGCAGACAATCGCCTTCCACCCGCACTTCGCCGGGGAACCGGCCGTGGGTGGAGTCAAAGCGTGTCAGGTATTCGATGCTGGCCATGTCGGCCAAATCGTTGATCGCGACAATTTCAAACCCGGCCGCCGCCCCTCGCTCGAACAGAGCACGCAAGACGCAACGACCAATACGGCCGTAGCCGTTGAGTGCAACTTTGTAGGGACGCGGTTGGGGCATGGGGTTCTCGCAGTGTGGGCGACACAAACCATCTAACCAATGTAGGAGCGAGCTTGCTCGCGAAGATCGTCAACGATAACGCAGCGTCTCTGGTTTGACGCGGCGCTCTCTCGTTCTTCGCGAGCAAGCTCGCTCCTACAGTGGGTGCGATGGGCAGTCGCCACCGCACATCTGTGTGCAGCAGCCAGTTGGCCACCGCGTTCGCGCTTTTAGTCTTCCAGCAGCTCTTCAGCCTGACCCAGGATGTTTTCCAGGGTGAAACCGAACTCTTCGAACAAGGCTGGTGCCGGCGCCGACTCACCGTAGGTGGTCATGCCGATCACGCGGCCTTCCAGGCCCACGTACTTGTACCAGTAGTCGGCGTGAGCCGCTTCGATGGCGATACGCGCGCTGACCTGCAGCGGCAATACCGATTGCTTGTAGTCGGCGTCCTGAGCTTCGAACACGCTGGTGCAAGGCATGGACACCACGCGCACGTTGCGGCCCTGGGCAGTCAGCTTGTCGTAGGCCTGAACGGTCAGGCCGACTTCGGAACCGGTAGAGATCAGGATCAGCTCCGGCTCGCCGATGCAGTCCTTGAGCACGTAGCCACCACGGCTGATGTCAGCGATCTGCGCGTCAGTGCGAACCTGATGTTGCAGGTTCTGACGGGAGAAGATCAGCGCCGAAGGGCCGTCCTTGCGCTCGATCGCGTGTTTCCAGGCCACGGCGGATTCGACCGCGTCGGCTGGGCGCCAGCAATCCAGGTTCGGCGTGGTGCGCAGGCTGGTCAATTGCTCGACCGGCTGGTGGGTCGGGCCGTCTTCGCCCAGGCCGATGGAGTCGTGGGTGTACACGTGGATCACGCGTTTCTTCATCAGCGCGGCCATACGCACTGCGTTGCGCGCGTATTCCATGAACATCAGGAAGGTCGCGCCGTAAGGCACCAGACCGCCGTGCAGGGACACGCCGTTCATGATCGCGCTCATGCCGAATTCGCGCACGCCGTAGTACATGTAGTTACCGCTGGCGTCTTCGGCGGAGACACCTTTGCAACCTTTCCACAGGGTCAGGTTGGAACCGGCCAGGTCAGCCGAACCGCCGAGGAACTCAGGCAGCAGCGGGCCAAAGGCGTTCAAGGTGTTCTGGCTGGCTTTACGGCTGGCGATGGTCTCGCCCTTGGCTGCGACTTCGGCGATGTAGGCAGAGGCTTTTTCCGCGAAGTCGGCAGGCAGGTCACCGGCGAGGCGGCGTACCAGCTCATTGGCAAGCTCCGGGAATTCGGCGGAGTAGGCGGCGAAACGCTGGTCCCACTCGGCTTCGGTGGCCAGGCCTTGTTCCTTGGCATCCCATTCGGCGTAGATGTCGGCCGGGATTTCGAACGGGCCGTAGTTCCACTTCAGCGCTTCACGGGTCAGGGCGATTTCCGCGTCACCCAGCGGGGCGCCGTGGCAGTCTTCTTTGCCTTGCTTGTTCGGCGAGCCGAAACCGATGGTGGTCTTGCAGCAGATCAGGGTCGGCTGCTCGCTCTTGCGGGCGGTGTCGATAGCGGTCTTGATTTCTTCCGGGTCGTGGCCGTCGACGTTGCGGATCACCTGCCAGTTATAGGCCTCGAAACGCTTAGGGGTGTCGTCGGTGAACCAGCCTTCGACTTCGCCGTCGATGGAGATGCCGTTGTCGTCGTAGAAGGCAATCAGCTTGCCCAGGCCCAAGGTACCAGCCAGGGAAGCGACTTCGTGGGAAATGCCTTCCATCATGCAGCCATCACCCAGGAATACGTAGGTGTGGTGGTCGACGATGTGGTGGCCGGGGCGGTTGAACTGCGCGCCCAGGACTTTTTCAGCCAGGGCGAAACCGACGGCGTTGGCCAGGCCTTGGCCCAGGGGACCGGTGGTGGTCTCGACGCCTGGGGTGTAGCCGAATTCCGGGTGACCCGGGGTACGGCTGTGCAACTGGCGGAAGTTTTTCAGATCGTCGATGGTCAGATCGTAGCCGGTCAGGTGCAGCAGCGAGTAGATCAGCATCGAGCCGTGGCCGTTGGACAGCACGAAGCGGTCACGGTCGGCGAAAGACGGGTTGGTCGGGTTGTGTTTCAGGTAGTCACGCCAGAGTACCTCGGCGATATCCGCCATGCCCATCGGGGCACCGGGATGGCCGCTGTTGGCTTTTTGCACGGCATCCATGCTGAGGGCACGAATGGCGTTGGCACGCTCACGACGGCTGGGCATCGCTGTTCTCCTGAGGGTTGAATAAAAGAAACGGAAAAAAGGACCAGCATTTTCCCTCAGCCACCGCCTGCGGGCAATGACAGATAGTCACTTGAGGGCGTTTTTCCTGTGGTTTGCGCGGCAATCGCCTGCAGAACCCTGCCGCCGCTTCGTCTAACGGGAATAGCGCTCGCTTATAACCGCCACTTATCGACCAATATCAAAACTTTTTGATATTGGCCTTGCGATGATTTCCACCCGTCACTAGACTGCTGGCCTTATGAACTTACCCGTGCCCTCCCTGCGTCCCGACGATGGCGATGAACTGGCAGCCTTATGCAAGGCCGCTGGCGATCCGTTGCGCCTGAACGTCTTGCGGGTGCTGGCCAACGATTCCTTTGGCGTGCTGGAACTGGCGCAGATTTTCGCCATCGGCCAATCGGGCATGAGCCATCACTTGAAGGTCCTGGCCCAGGCCGACCTGGTGGCCACCCGCCGCGAAGGCAATGCGATTTTTTACCGCCGCGCCCTGCCCCACACCGAGTTGCTCGGCGGCAAGCTGCACAGCGCGCTGCTGGAAGAAGTGGACAACTTGAGCCTGCCCGGCGACGTGCAATCACGCATCGGCCAGGTTCACGGGCAGCGCGCGGCGGCCAGCCAGGACTTTTTCTCACGGGTCGCCGAGAAGTTTCGCGCCCAGCAAGACCTGATCGCCGGCTTGCCGCAATATCGCGAAAGTGTACTGGCGTTGTTGGACAAGCTGAGCTTCAGTCATAAAGCGACGGCCCTGGAAGTCGGGCCTGGCGATGGCGGCTTTTTGCCGGAACTGGCGCGCCGCTTTCAACAGGTCACGGCGCTGGACAACAGCCCGGCGATGCTCGAACTGGCACGCCAACTGTGCGAGCGCGAGGCCTTGGGCAACGTCAGCCTGCAGTTGGCCGATGCCCTGAATGACACCAGCCTGCGGGCCGATTGCGTGGTGCTGAACATGGTCCTGCACCATTTCGCCGCCCCCGCCGACGCCCTCAAGCAGATGGCGAATTTGCTGCAACCCGGCGGTAGCCTGCTGGTTACAGATTTATGCAGCCACAACCAGAATTGGGCCAGGGAGGCCTGCGGTGATCTCTGGTTGGGTTTTGAACAGGACGATCTGGCCCGTTGGGCCACCGCTGCGGGACTCGTTCCCGGGGAAAGCCTCTATGTAGGTTTACGTAATGGTTTCCAGATCCAGGTCCGCCATTTTCAGCGACCGGCTGGCGACACTCACCATCGGTAAATATCAGGAAAACATCGAGATGAGCGAATACTCCCTTTTCACCTCCGAGTCCGTGTCTGAAGGGCATCCGGACAAAATCGCCGACCAGATTTCTGATGCGGTGCTGGACGCCATCATTGCTGAAGACAAGTTCGCCCGTGTGGCGTGCGAGACTCTGGTGAAAACGGGCGTGGCGATCATCGCCGGCGAAGTCACCACCACGGCCTGGGTCGACCTGGAGCATATCGTCCGCGAGGTGATCACCAACATCGGCTATAACAGCTCCAACGTCGGCTTCGACGGCGCGACCTGCGGCGTGATGAACATCATCGGCAAGCAGTCCCCGGACATCAACCAGGGTGTCGACCGCGCCAAGCCAGAAGACCAGGGCGCCGGCGACCAGGGCCTGATGTTCGGCTACGCCAGCAACGAAACCGACGTGCTGATGCCAGCGCCGATCACCTTCTCGCACCAACTGGTGCAGCGCCAAGCCGAAGCCCGTAAATCCGGCCTGCTGCCGTGGCTGCGTCCGGACGCCAAATCCCAAGTGACGTGCCGTTATGAAGGCGGCAAAGTGGTCGGTATCGATGCTGTCGTGCTGTCGACCCAGCACAACCCGGACGTTTCCTACGCCGACTTGCGCGAAGGCGTGATGGAGCTGATCGTCAAGCACGTGCTGCCGGCTGAACTGCTGAACAAGGACACCCAGTTCCACATCAACCCGACCGGCAAGTTCATCATCGGTGGCCCGGTGGGCGACTGCGGCCTGACCGGGCGCAAGATCATCGTCGACAGCTATGGCGGCATGGCCCGTCACGGCGGTGGCGCGTTCTCCGGCAAAGACCCATCCAAGGTTGACCGTTCGGCGGCCTACGCTGGTCGCTACGTGGCCAAGAACATCGTCGCCGCTGGCCTGGCCGAGCGTTGCGAGATTCAGGTGTCCTACGCCATCGGCGTGGCCCAGCCTACGTCGATCTCGCTGAACACCTTCGGCACCGGCAAGATCAGCGATGACAAGATCGTCAAACTGGTGCGCGAGATCTTCGACCTGCGCCCTTACGCGATCACCACCATGCTCGACCTGCTGCACCCGATGTACCAGGAAACCGCGGCCTACGGCCACTTCGGCCGTACCCCGGCGCAGAAGACGGTCGGCGACGACACCTTCACCACCTTCACCTGGGAAAAAACCGACCGCGCCAACGACCTGCGTATCGCTGCCGGCCTGTAATCGCTTGCGCTACCCAAAGCCCTGCCGGGTTCGCCCGGCAGGGCTTTTTATTGTCGGGCGATTCGCGTCGGTGTTCACATTTTTTGGATCCAAACCTTGCAGGCTAAATAATGGCCCACTAGAATCCGCGCCCTCTCGGGCCCTCCACCTTATTCTGGATATTGCACTGCGCCGGCCCGGGACTCATCAGCGCGCAGGCAATCGGACATTGAGGTTTTCATGCATATTTCCAAGCTCGCCCCTGCCGCCCTGCTGCTCAGCCTGTTTGCCCTGCCGGTGAACGCCGCCGACCTGAGCGCACTGAGTGGCGCACTGAGCTCCCAGCTCGGTGGCGGCAACTCCCGCGACTGCCAGCAGCATGCCAAAGACCTGCAAACCAAGATCGACGCGGCCAATGCCAAGAACGACGCGTTGAAAGTGAAGGCCTTCGAAGCCGCGCTGGAGCAGGTCAACAAAGGCTGTAACAAACTCGCCGAGTCCCAGGCCAACGTCGATGCCAAGCAGCAAAAGCAGCAGGCCAAGGCAGAAAACAACGATGCCGTGAAAGCCCTGGGTGGTCTGTTCAAGTAAGCAGAAACACCCGGTAAAAAGCCCCGCTCTGTCGGGGCTTTTTTGTGGGCGCGAAGATCCCTTAGGCTGAACGCCCCTTACCGAGCAAGGATGCTCCCGATGCGCTTGCTGATCGTTCTTTTACTCAGTGTTCTAACCGGGTTGGCCAGGGCTGAAGAGTGCCCCGATGACGCACGGGCACAAATCGGCCCGCTGGCTCGGCAAATCAGCCTCTGGGACGACAGTTACCACCGGCTCGGCCATTCGCCCATCAGCGACGAACTCTACGACCAGGCCCGCCAGCGCCTGGCTCACTGGCAGCGGTGTTTCCCGCAACCGGCGGCGGTGGCCGACAAGCCTCTGGCCAGCTCACGGGGCACCTCGCCGCACCCGGTGGCCCATACGGGCCTGGACAAATTGCTCGACGAACACGCCGTCGGCGAATGGCTCCAGGTTCGCCAAGATGTGTGGGTCCAGCCCAAGGTCGACGGTGTCGCCGTGAGCCTGGTGTACCGCCAGGGGCGCCTGCACCAAGTGATCAGCCGGGGCGACGGCCTGCTCGGCCAGGACTGGTCGGCCTGCGCGAAAAAAATCCCCGGCATCGTCCAGCAATTGCCGGAGCCCATCGACCTGGTGCTGCAAGGTGAGCTCTATTGGCGTCTCGACGACCATGTGCAATCAAGCCTGGGCGGGCTCAATGCGCGCAGCAGGGTGGCCGGTTTGATGAACCGTCGACAGTTGAGCGACGCCGAGGCCGCCGGGATCGGTCTGTTTGTCTGGGCCTGGCCCGATGGCCCGGCGGACTTCACCGAGCGCCTGGCCACCCTGGCAGGCAGGGGCTTCATCGACAGCCAACGCTACAGCCGGCCCATCCAGGACATCGCCGGCGCCGCCCGCTGGCGCACCTACTGGTACAACCATCCACTGCCATTTGCCAGTGATGGCGTCGTGCTGCACCAGGCCACGCGCGCACCCGCCAAGCGCTGGCAGGTCAGTGCGCCTTACTGGGCAGTCGCCTGGAAATACCCCGCCGCCAAGGCTCTCGCACTGGTACGCAAGGTGCAGTTCAACATCGGCCGCACCGGGCGCATCACCCCTATCCTGGAACTCGAACCGGTGCGCCTGGACGACCGGCAGATCAGCCGCGTCAGCACCGGCTCCCTGCAACGCTGGAAAACCCTGGATATCCGCCCCGGCGACCAGGTCGCCATCAGCCTCGCCGGCCAGGTCATCCCGCGACTGGACGAGGTGGTCCTGCGCAACGAGACCCGAGTGGACATCCAAGTCCCCAACGCCCGGGACTTTCACGCCCTGAGTTGCTGGCAACTGGACCCTGGCTGCGAAGAACAGTTGCTGTCGCGCCTGACCTGGTTGAGCGGCAACCAGGGCCTGGGCCTGCCGCATATGGGCAGGGAGACGTGGAACGTATTGATCCAGGCCGGTCTAATCGCAGGCTTCCTCGATTGGTTGACCCTCGATGCGGCAGAGCTTGCTAACATTGAGGGCTTCGGCGATCGCAGCCGTGCGCGGGTGCTCGACAGTATCCAAAGCGCGCGGCAACGGCCTTTCGCTCAATGGCTCAAAGCCCTGGGTGTACCGCCTGCGGCACGCAATAACCTGGAAGGCGGCTGGCAGGCGCTGGTTGCCAAGGACACCCAAGCCTGGCTGGCCCTGGATGGCATCGGCCCGGGCCGCGCGGCGCAACTCAGCGCTTTTTTTCGCGACCCGCAGATACAGGCTTTGGCTGAGACACTACGCGTGGCCGGAATAGACGGGTTTTGAACCCGACCCGGCCATCAGATTGCGACTTTGGAGCTCCATATGAAATTTTTAGCCCCTTTTGCCCTGCTGACCGTCGCATGCTTCATGGCGACGCCGCTGCTGGCAGCCGAAGAAGCAACCCCGCTGACCGGCTGCGCCGCCAAGCGCCAGGCCATCAGCACCCAGATCGAACAGGCCAAGGCCCATGGCGACAGCGCACAACAAGCCGGCCTGGAGAAAGCCCTGAGTGAAGTCACGGCCAACTGCAACGACGCGGCGTTGAAAAAGGAACGCGAAAACAAGGTGCTCGACGCCAAGCATGACGTCAGCCGCCGTCAGGCCGACCTCGACAAGGCGATGAAAAAAGGCGACGCGGACAAGATCAACAAACGCAAGGACAAACTGGCCGAGTCGCGCAAAGCACTGCAGGATGCGGTGGAAGAACTCGACCAGTAAACCGGTCAGTGGTCCCGGAACTGCTTATGACAGGCGCTGCAGGCATCTTCGACTTTCTGCACTGCAGGCGAAAGGTTACTGGCCTTGTAAGGCTGCACCTGGCTTGCAATCACCAATTCACCGGTGGCCGCTTCGAGGTCGCGGGCCATTTGCTGGAATTGCGCCTGTTTTTGCCAGACGTCGTCCTTGGCGCTGGTGTGGTCTTCCTCACGCACGCTCGGAAAATGCTTCCATGGCTCATGGGACAACGCATCGAGCTTGACCGCGCCTTCGGCGAACTTCGCGCCGTCGAACGGGATGCGCCCACGCAACATGCCACCCAGGTCTTCGCCGGTCTTGAGCATTTGCTTGAAGATCGCTTTGCGCTGGCCCAGGGGCGAATTCGGATCAACGCCGCCACAGGCGGACAGCGCCAGGCAGGCCAGCAGTACAACAGTCAGTTTTTTAAAAGTCATGGTGGCTTCGAGGTCACGGGAAACGGCGGCCAGTATCCTCGCCCCACTCGCAAAGACCAATAGCCCTATTAACGATAAGGGTTGCCCAAACGCGTCGACGCACGGGCAATCGCTTCAGGAATTGCTTGTATGAATATCGCTTTGAAACCCTGGAGCCGCCGTCTGGCGTGGGCTCTACCGATGATCGCGGTGCTGGCCGGCTGCGATGCGGGCAAGGACACGCACAAAGATGAAACAATCAAACCCCATGCGGTGGCCACCTATGTGAACGCACCGTGGGAAGCCCTGCCGGCGGTGTCCGACAGCGAACTGCTGGCCGGGTTTGAGTCCTGGCGCAGCGCCTGCCAACGCCTCAAGGCTGACCCGGTGTGGGGCGCGACCTGCGCGGCGGCAACGGCGGTGCCAGGCGATGCCGCGGCGGTTCGCGGTTTTCTCAAGGAACGCCTGGACGTATTCGGCCTGCGCTCGGCCGACAACACACCGAACGGCCTGATCACCGGCTACTACGAACCCGTCTACCCCGGCAGCCTGACCGAAACCCCCACCGCCCATGTGCCGGTGTACGGCGTGCCGGACGACCTGATCATCGTCAACCTCGAAAGCATCTACCCGGAACTCAAGGGCAAGCGCCTGCGCGGCCGCCTGGAAGGTCGTGTACTCAAGCCGTATGACGACGCCAGCACGATCAACGGCCAAGGCTCCACCGCCAAGCCGATCGCCTGGCTGACCGACCCGATGGACCTGCAGTTCCTGCAGATCCAGGGTTCGGGGCGGATTCAACTGGCAGGCGGGCGCCAATTGCGCATCGGCTATGGCGACCAGAACGGCTACCCCTACCGCCCCATCGGCCGTTGGCTGGTGGAGCAAGGCGAGCTGAAGAAAGAAGACGTGACCATGGGGGCCATCGGCGCCTGGGCCAAGGCGCATCCGCAACGCATTCCGGAACTGCTGGCGAGCAACCCCAGCTACGTGTTCTTCAGCGCCCGCCCCGACAGCAACGAAGGCCCTCGCGGCTCGCTGAACGTGCCGCTGACCGCCGGCTACAGCGTGGCGGTGGATCGCAAGGTGATTCCGCTGGGCAGCCTGCTGTGGCTGTCGACCACACGCCCGGACGGTGCGCCGATCGTGCGCCCCGTCGCCGCGCAGGATACCGGCGGCGCAATCACCGGCGAAGTGCGCGCAGACTTGTTCTGGGGCACAGGGGCGGCCGCAGGCGAACTGGCAGGGAATATGAAGCAGCAGGGGCAGATCTGGATGTTGTGGCCGAAGGGCGCCGCATTACCCCAGGTACCGGATGCCCCGGCCGGCACCTGACAGACGCTGACCGACAGTGTGGGGCAAGCCAGCCCCCACACTGCGGCAAGCGTTAGATCGAGACGAAGAAGAAACTCGCAATCAGCGCCATGCCCACCGCCCACACCAGCGAGCGCAGGATGGCCCAGTCCGCCAGGTAGCAGATGATGTACAGCAGGCGGCTGGTGATAAACAGCACCGCGAGGACATTGATCGTGACCAGTTCGGCGGTGCCGGCCAGGTGCGCGATGATCACTGCGGCAGCAAACGCCGGGGTCACTTCAAAGCTGTTGAGTTGCGCGTTATGGGCGCGTTTGGCGAAGCCTTCCAGGGTATCGAGGAAGGCACGCGGGTCATGGTTCTGCCGTGGCCCGAACTTGCCGCCACTGAATTTGGCCACACCGGTACACAGGTACGGCAGAAAGATTGCGATCAATACACACCAGAAAGCGACAGTCATCACTCATTCCTTTTTTGGTTTTATCAAGGCGATCAACGCTTTATCACGAACATGCCGACCCGCATCCAGCCACAGGCTCTGCGTCCAACCGCATGGCCCAAAGCACCCAAGCGTAGCTCATCAAAACGCACACCCCCAACCGCCATGGGTTCCGTGTCGGCAGCGCGTTGATTCTGCCGCTCACTGATCCTTATTGATCCGCTGCGGGTGCCTCGGGTCCGCTGCAACCTTACCCGGCAAGCTGCTTTCGCTGCGGATCTGCGCATGACTGATCAGCGCAAAGATACAACTGCCTCCAATGATATTGCCGGCCAGGGTCGGCCCGGCGAATATCAGCCAGAAATCCTTCCACGGCAGTTCACCGGCAAATACCAGGTAAGACACTTCCGCCGAGCCGACCACGATGTGGGTGAAATCCCCCAGCGCCATCAAGTAGGTGATCAGGATGATGATCCAGAGCTTGGCGCTTTCCATCGACGGAATCATCCACACCATGGTGGCGATCATCCAACCGGAAACGATGCCCTTGGCGAACATCTGGCCGGGGGCGTTTTCCATGACTTTGCGTCCGATCTCAAGGAAGGCCTGGTCGGTCCTGGTATCGAAGATCGGCAGGTGCAGCATCACATAAGCCACCAGCAAGGTGCCGCACAGGTTGCCCACCAGCACCACCGTCCACAGCCGCAGCAAGCGCCCGGCATTGGCCAGGGTCGGTTTGCTCATCACCGGCAGCACTGCGGTCAGGGTGTTTTCGGTGAACAACTGCTGACGCGCGAGAATCACCGCCAAAAAGCCCGCGCAGTAACCGAAACTGGCAATGACTTTGAACCCTTCACCGTCCGGCAGGCGCGAGTTGAGCAGGCCCATGCCCATCAATGACAGGCCCATGGTCAGGCCGGCCGCCAGCGCCGACCACCACAATGCCGCCACCGTGCGCTCCAGTTCCTGGTCGCCCTGGGTGCGGATGATTTCATGCAGCACCGCCGCGCGGGGTGGCTGGTTCTTGTCGACGTCGTGCTGCTCTTCCTTCGACAGGTTGGGGGTCTTGCCGTCGTCGTGCGTGGCCATGATGCTCCAGAGTCCAAGGGGTACCTGTAGCTACGACAGGCTGGAGCGATGGCTGTTCAGTGGCCTGGCAACTAAACCGGTATGCGCCAGGCCTTGGCCATCTCCACCGTGGTCGAGCTGAACGGTTTTGACCAGGGCTTGTTGCGTGCGCCGTAGTGCCGAATGATCTCGTCGAGCACCCGGTTGAACGCCGCGGGGGTGGTCGCCTTGGCCAAATCCGCCGCAGCGCGTTGCAGCAGGTCGACATTGGCGTCGGTCTGGCCTGGCCGGTACAGCGATGGGTAGATGACCTCGCGGGTGAAGTTTTCGGCCTTTACCGCGATGTCGCGCCGTTTCATTTCGGCGACCGCACTGGCCATGACGCTGGACATCGGCGAGGCGCCCGAAGCCTGCTTGGCCGCCACCTGCAACAACTGCTGAAAATTGCGCTGCCCCGCGGCATTCAATCGACGCCCCAGCCACTCGACGTGCTCAGGCCGACTGGCGAGCGCATCCAGGTTACGCAGCGCGGCAGACAGCTCAGGTGTGAAAATCAGGGTGTCGTGGGCCTGGTTCACCTTGGCAATGGCACTGTCCAGGGTTTGCAGCGCTTGTTGTGCGTTCTGTCTGAACATCAACACCGCGGCGGCGGCCGGGTCTTTCTGCAAGGTTGCTTGCGCACTGGCCAGCATCGCATCGTCCATTGCCAGCACCGCGTCATCCAACGAGGCGAACGTGTGATGCTCGCGCACCGTGTCGCGTTGTTCCAAGTGCGCCGCCACGGTTTTGCGCGCCTGTGCCTGCAGATGCTGCTTGTCTTGCGCGCTCATGGTGAAATTCACGGTGCCGTTGAGCGTGCCGCGAAAGTCCCCCTTATCCGTCTTCAGCGGCAGGACCACGGTCTGCTCGGCAAACGCCTTGAGCCGCTCATTTTGATAGGCTTCGGCGGACGCATGGGGCGTTCCGGTCAGCTTGTCGACGAGGCTGCTGAAAAAACCGCCGCTTTTTTTCGGCATCGCTGCGTCTTCGGCTTCAAACTTGACGATCAGAGACTCGTGCTGGCTCAAAGGGCTTTCTGCAAACGAGGGCTCGATCACCCCGGGGGCCGGCGTGTTGAGCAGCAGGCCACCGTCCTGGAAGGCAGTGGCTTCGGTGGTTTCCTGGAAGACATGCCCCTGCTCGGCAGGGCGCTTGAAAAGCACCGGCAACGACGCCGAAATGTGTGCGGCGCGGGCGATGTCCATGTCCGGGGTCAGGCTGGCGTTGAACGTCACCAATTGCGGGCGGCCGTCGAACATCCCAGTGCCGGTGATATTGAGCGGTTTGATCGCCGGGATATGTCGGTTCAACACTTCAAGATCGCGAAACGTCGGAGCCTCGCCGGCGCTGAGCCGGTCGGCGATTTTCATGACTTCACCAGGCCGGGTGGCCCTTGGCGTAGCGGCGATATGGGCAAGGACCGATTGGCGCGACTCATTGCGCAGCAATTGTTCCAAGGGACGCGCCTCGGTTTGCAGGCGCGGCATCATGGTCAGCAACAATTGAGAGATATTGCCCGCCGGGCCTGGCAAGCGCCGGGTGAGTTTGCCCAGGCGAGCACTGGCCTCTTGCAGCCAGGCCGTCAACGGGTCGTCGCTGTTCAACAGGCTCGGCAGGTCGATGCGGTTCGATAGCTTGCCGAAGACCTCGGCGTTCATGCCGCTGGCGAGCAACGAGGCAGAAATCGCGCCGGCGGATGAGCCGGAAATAACCTGGATACCTTGCAGCTTCCCACTGTCCTCCAGCGCCTGCACCATTCCCGGATAGGCAATGCCTTTGGCACCTCCGCCGCTAAGCACCAGATGGCTGGGCGGTGGCGGCGACAACACCACCTCCACCTGGCCGTCAATATTGCGGGAAAGACTCAGTTTGCGCGGTCCCGCGGCCTCAACCAACGTGGTTTTCACGTCTTGGCTGAGGGGGGCTTGCGATGACTGGAGCGAAAGCGGCTGCATCTGCGCAGCCAGATTGGACGACACTTTCATACATAGGCTCTCGATACAGAACGTAGTCCTGAGTCGTGAGAAAGCCTGGGAAAGATCCACGCGGAATGATTTGGTAAAGCAATCAAACCGCTGTGCGGTTACGCAGGAGGGCTGTCTTCCTTGAACTGGTCTTTCACGTATTTGATCTCGGTCCGGCCGTGAGGCGCGGGCAAACCGTCTTCGCCGAGGTTGACGAAGACCATTTTTTCCACGGTGAGGATGCTTTTGCGGGTGATCTTGTTGCGCACTTCACAGGTCAGGGTGATGGAGGTGCGGCCGAAATCGGTGGCGGTGATGCCCAGCTCGATGATGTCGCCCTGGCGCGAGGCGCTGACGAAGTTGATTTCGGAGATGTACTTGGTCACCACGCGCTGGTTGCCCAATTGGACAATCGCGTAGATGGCCGCTTCTTCGTCGATCCAACGCAGCAGGCTGCCACCGAACAGGGTGCCGTTGGGGTTGAGGTCTTCAGGTTTTACCCATTTGCGGGTGTGGAAGTTCATGGTCACTCCAAAGCGTCTTGCCGAATGATGGGCAATATCATGGCAGAGCCTGGGCGCAAGCTCTATGCGCCATTGCCTATCGCCCCCATACGGGATCTTCATATCGCCGACAGAAAGGCTTGGGAAGTGCCGCGTACACAGCTATAATCGCACCCGCTTCAAAACGGTCATCTTCAGTTGATACCGTTCTCCCGCCACCTGTCCGAGGGGCGCTGCAGCAGGTTAGACCTGTCAGGCTCGGATGGGGCGTTGTCCGGCCTGGTTGTCCTGGCCTGATACTAAACGCACAACGGCGCCCATTCGCACACTACGAATGGAGGCTCTTCATGAGCGCTGTAATTACGCCTGCAGATTTCAACGACTACAAAGTCGCCGACATGTCCCTCGCTGCCTGGGGCCGTCGCGAAACCTTTATCGCCGAATCCGAAATGCCTGCCCTGATGGGCCTGCGTCGCAAGTACGCCGCTGAGCAACCGCTCAAGGGCGCGAAGATTCTCGGCTGCATCCACATGACCATCCAGACTGCCGTGCTGATCGAAACCCTGGTTGCCCTGGGTGCCGAAGTGCGTTGGTCGTCCTGCAACATCTTCTCGACACAAGACCAGGCCGCCGCCGCCATCGCTGCTGCCGGTATCCCGGTATTCGCCTGGAAAGGCGAGACCGAAGCAGAGTACGAATGGTGCCTGGAGCAAACCATCCTGAAAGATGGCGCGCCTTGGGATGCCAACATGGTCCTCGACGACGGCGGCGACCTGACCGAGCTGCTGCACAAGAAGTACCCGCAGATCCTCGACCGCGTCCACGGCGTGACCGAAGAAACCACCACCGGCGTACACCGCCTGCTGGACATGCTGGCCAAGGGCGAGCTGAAAATCCCGGCCATCAACGTCAACGACTCGGTGACCAAGAGCAAGAATGACAACAAGTACGGCTGCCGTCACAGCCTGAACGATGCGATCAAGCGCGGCACCGACCACCTGCTGTCGGGCAAGCAAGCCCTGGTGATCGGCTACGGTGACGTGGGCAAGGGTTCGTCCCAGTCCCTGCGCCAGGAAGGCATGATCGTCAAGGTCTCCGAAGTCGACCCGATCTGCGCCATGCAAGCCTGCATGGACGGTTTCGAAGTGGTTTCGCCGTTCATCGATGGCATCAACGATGGCAGCGAAGCGAGCATCGACAAGGCCCTGCTGGGCAAGATCGACCTGATCGTCACCACCACCGGTAACGTGAATGTCTGCGATGCCAACATGCTCAAGGCCCTGAAGAAGCGCGCCGTGGTGTGCAACATCGGTCACTTCGACAATGAAATCGACACCGCTTTCATGCGCAAGAACTGGGCATGGGAAGAAGTGAAGCCACAGGTACACAAGGTTCACCGTACCGGCTCGGGCGATTTCGACCCGCAGAACGACGACTACCTGATCCTGCTGGCCGAAGGCCGCCTGGTAAACCTGGGTAACGCCACTGGCCACCCAAGCCGCATCATGGACGGCTCGTTCGCCAACCAGGTACTGGCGCAGATCTTCCTGTTCGGCCAGAAGTACGCCGACCTGTCGCCGGCCCAGAAAGCCGAGCGTCTGACCGTGGAAGTGCTGCCGAAGAAACTCGACGAAGAAGTGGCCCTGGAAATGGTCCGCGGCTTCGGCGGCGTGGTGACTCAACTGACCAAGACCCAGGCCGACTACATCGGCGTGACCGTCGAAGGTCCGTTCAAGCCGCACGCTTACCGCTACTAAGTAACCAGCTCCACCTGCTCTAACCTGTAGGAGCGAGCTTGCTCGCGAAAAACCCAAGGGCACCGCGTACAGCCTGTTTGACGCGTTATCGTTGACGTTCTTCGCGAGCAAGCTCGCTCCTACAGTGCAGGTGGGTTGCACAGTCGGCTTCTGAGTTTCCAAGGGTATTACCATGTCCCAAGACCGTCGCTACAGCTTCGAGTTCTTTCCGACCAAGACCGATGCTGGGCATGAAAAACTGATGGCGACTGCCAAGCAGTTGGCCAGCTACCACCCCGACTTCTTCTCCTGCACCTACGGCGCTGGCGGCTCGACCCGTGACCGCACGATCAACACCGTGTTGCAGCTGGAAAGCGAAGTCAAAATTCCCGCCGCGCCGCACTTGTCGTGCGTGGGCGACAGCAAGGCCGACCTGCGCGCCCTGCTGACCCAATACAAAGGCGCCGGCATCAAGCGCATCGTCGCCCTGCGCGGTGACCTGCCATCCGGCATGGGCATGGCCAGCGGTGAGCTGCGCTACGCCAACGACCTGGTGAGCTTCATCCGCGAAGAAAGCGGCGATCACTTCCACATCGAAGTGGCCGCTTACCCGGAGATGCACCCACAGGCGCGCAACTTCGAAGACGATCTGCAGAATTTCGTGCGCAAGGCCAACGCCGGCGCCGACAGTGCGATCACCCAGTACTTCTTCAACGCCGACAGCTACTTCTACTTCGTCGAGCGTGTACGGGCCATGGGTGTGAACATCCCGATCGTGCCAGGCATCATGCCGATCACCAACTACAGCAAGCTGGCGCGCTTCTCCGACGCCTGCGGTGCTGAGATCCCACGCTGGGTGCGTAAGCAACTGGAAGCCTATGGCGACGACGTCAAAAGCATCCAGGCATTCGGCGAACAGGTAATCAGTGAGATGTGTGAACAATTGTTGCAAGGTGGTGCGCCAGGGCTGCATTTCTATACCCTGAACCAGGCTGAACCTAGCCTTGCCATCTGGAACAACCTCAAGCTGCCACGCTGAAGTTTGCCCGGCTGTGCCAAGGCCCTCGTTTCTACGAGGGCCTTTGTCGTTTTACATGCCCACGGAACCCAGCAGTCCATGAATACAGTCCCCACGACTTCCCGCCCGCAACTGGTGTATCTGGTTTTCGGTGCCCAGACCTACCATCAGGAAGCCGTCTTCAGTATCGCCAGCGCCTTGGCTTTTCTGCAGGACACCCCGGACGCCGTCGTGGACATCCAGGTATTCAGCGACAACCCCGAACCCTATCGCCTGCTGCCGGTACGCGTGCGCCCGCTGGACGACGCCACCCGCAAACGCTGGAGCGAGCCCCATGGCTATCACTTCCGCACCAAACACGTGGTGCTGCGCCAGGTGCTGGAAGAGTCGTCGACAGCCCTGCTGATCGACACCGACACCTTCTTCCACCATTCGCCCACAGCCCTGTTCGAGCGCGTGCAACCCGGCACTCTGCTGTGCAACGCCTTCTACACCAAGTACGGCGACAATCACGAAAGCATCCTCTATAGCGCCTTGCACCAGCACCTGCTGGACATGGGCGTGGCCGACGATGACATGATGACCCTCAACTCCGGCGTCATCGGCCTGACGCAACAGGACGCGCACATCCTCGATCGCTCCATCGAGTTGATGGACGAACTGTTCCCCCACGCCCAGGGCGCCTACACCCTGGAAGAGTTCTGCCTGTCGATCGCCGCCTACCGCACCGTGAATGTGCGCGAGTGCCCGGACCTGATCCACCATTACTGGAGCCGCAAGCAGCTGTTCCGCGCCAAGGTCAAGGCGTGGATCGCCAAGCATGCGGCCGCCCCCACCAGCGCGCAGGCCCTGGCCGACACGCGTCAGGTTTCCTCGCACCTGCCGCGCCCGCCGCGCTTGCAGCGCCTGATGTACAAACTGATCACCCTGCTCTTGCCCAAGCACCAGCAGCAGTTCATCCGCGAAGTTCTCTACGGTTGCTACGAGCACGAGAACGAGTTCGACCAGGCGTGTGGCCCGGTGTGGTGGGACAAGGCGCGGCAGAATCAGGAAGAGCGCCAGCAACGTCCGCTCGACGCCCACCAACTGGAGCACTGGTTCGCCAACCCGGTGGTCAGGCTGATTCTGGGCGAGCGGCGCAGCGCGATCTACGAACACTTGATAACCTCGCCCGCCAAATAACGATCCTTGCAGATGCGCGTGCCAGAGCTTCTCTTTCATTCAGGAGCATCGTAACCTCAGGCCATGTCCGCCCTTCTGAAGCTGTTGACTGCGACTCTTTTTACTTGCCTGAGCCTGGCCGCTCACGGCGAGAAATTGCGCATCGTCACCGAACCGTGGGCGCCTTACGTGTATGACGACAACGGCACGATGCGCGGGCTGGACTATGAAACCACGGTGATCGTGTTCCAGCGCCTGGGCGTCGATGTGCAGTGGCAATTCCTGCCGTGGAAA
Organism: Pseudomonas sp. PSPC2-3; assembly: GCF_049898265.1. Taxonomy (NCBI): domain Bacteria; kingdom Pseudomonadati; phylum Pseudomonadota; class Gammaproteobacteria; order Pseudomonadales; family Pseudomonadaceae; genus Pseudomonas; species Pseudomonas sp. PSPC2-3. The sequence continues at coordinate 195,230 of NZ_JAFCXJ010000001.1, forward strand.
CGCTGCCTGGCGATGCTCGAACAAGGCCACGCCGACGGCGCGCTGGACATTTTCCACAGCCATGAGCGCGATGCCCTGCTGCTGTACCCCAGCGAACCGCTGTCGGAAGTGGAGTTCGTGCTGTTCTACGCCAATGAGCGGCCCCACCCGGTCCAGACCCTCGACGAGTTGCGCGGGCTGACCGTGGGCACCTCGCCGGGTTACCTGTACGGCGCCGAATTCAGTGAGTCCAACATGTTCCAACGCGAGCCGGCGCCGAGTCATGAAGCGAACTTCGGCAAATTGCTGCTTGGCCGCATCGATCTGCTGGTGACTGACCGCAGGGTCGGCCAGCATGTGATCGCGGCCTTGGGCCTGGAAGGCCAGGTCAGCCAGGCGCCCGCCGTGATCCGCCGCCAGCAGCAGTTCCTCGCCGTGCGCCGTGGCGCGGGCATGGACCTGCTGGTGCAGCGCTTTGCCGCCGAACTCAAGCGCTTCAAACAAGAGCCGGCCTACGCCGCCTTGAGTGCCAAATATGGTGGTATTCAAAGCGCAGCGGCGCCGATTACACTGCACGAACACACCGTTGAGCAGCAGGAAAGCAGCGCGCGGTGATTGCTCTGTTATACTCGGGCCTTCCCGCCAGGCTTACGCCCGGCCGCTGAGGTCTTGAAAAAGACACCCAACCCAGCTACTGCGCAGCTTTGCGGCCCGCGCGAGCCATTGGAGTGTCCGCCAGACGCAGCAGGACCGGACGGGGTTGCGCTCCCCTAAGCGCCATTCACGCCCGGCAAGATTATCCCTTTGGGCCAAGCCCTAACTAAAACAGGATTACTCATGTCCTTTGCTTCCCTCGGTCTCTCCGAGGCTTTAGTCCGCGCCATCGAGGCAGCGGGCTATACCGAGCCTACTCCGGTGCAACAGCGGGCTATTCCCGCCGTGTTGCAAGGTCGCGACCTGATGGTTGCGGCTCAGACAGGTACTGGTAAAACCGGCGGCTTCGCCCTCCCGATTCTGGAGCGGTTGTTCCCCAATGGTCACCCGGACAAGTCCCAGCGTCATGGCCCGCGCCAACCGCGCGTACTGGTCCTGACCCCTACCCGCGAACTCGCCGCCCAAGTGCACGACAGCTTCAAGCTGTATGCCCGCGACCTGAAGTTCGTCAGCGCCTGCATCTTCGGCGGCGTCGGCATGAACCCACAGGTTCAGGCCATGTCCCGTGGCGTTGACGTCCTCGTCGCCTGCCCGGGTCGCCTGCTCGACCTGTGCGGCCAAGGCAGCGTCGATTTGTCCCACGTGGAAATCCTCGTGCTCGACGAAGCCGACCGCATGCTCGACATGGGCTTTGTCCATGACGTGAAAAAGGTCCTCGCCCGCCTGCCGGCCAAACGTCAGAACCTGCTGTTCTCGGCAACGTTCTCCAACGACATCACCGCCCTGGCCGGCAAGTTGCTGCACAACCCGGAGCGCATCGAGGTCACGCCGCCGAACACCACGGTCGAGCGTATCGAACAACGCGTGTTCCGCCTGGCCGCCAGCCACAAGCGTTCGTTGCTGGCGCACCTGATCACCCACGGCGCGTGGGAACAGGTGCTGGTGTTCACCCGCACCAAGCACGGCGCCAACCGCCTGGCCGAGTACCTGGACAAGCACGGCCTCACCGCCGTCGCCATCCACGGCAACAAGAGCCAGAACGCGCGCACCAAAGCGCTGGCCGACTTCAAGGCCGGTGAAGTACGCATCCTGGTGGCCACCGATATCGCCGCACGCGGCCTGGATATCGACCAACTGCCGCACGTGGTCAACTTCGAGCTGCCTAACGTCGACGAAGACTACGTACACCGTATCGGCCGTACCGGCCGTGCCGGTCGTTCGGGCGAAGCCATCTCCCTGGTTGCGCCGGACGAAGAAAAACTGCTGAAAAGCATCGAGCGCATGACCAAGCAGAAAATCGCCGACGGCGACCTGATGGGCTTCGATGCCAGCACCGTTGAGGCCGAGAAGCCTGAGGTGCGCGAACGTCCGGACGTGCGTAACCCACGCAACCCACGCGGTCCGAAGGGCGATGGCCCGAACGGCGGCGGTGGTGGTGGCGGTCGTCGCGACAAGGGCAAGGACAAGGGCGGCAAGGAAAAAGCGTCGACCAACGGCCGCGGCGAACGCCCGGCCCGCGAGCAGAAGCCCCGCGAAGGCACCCCGGCCCGCGAACAGCGTCAGCCGAGCCAGCCAAGCCAGCCGCCACGCGCCAGCGCCGACCGCGCGCCGGACGAGTTCCTCGACGACGATGTGGATAACTTCGGTAACCGCGTCGACTACGTGCCCCAGGCCAAACCGGCCCAGGGCCGTGGCCGTCGTCCAGGCGCTCCGGCTCCGGGCGCTGGCACTGGCGCACCGCGTGGCGGCCAGCCACAGGGCGCGCGTCAGAACGGCCCGCGCAACAGCAGCGGCGGCACCACCGGTACGCCACCGGCCAAGCGCAGCGGCCCGCGTAACGGCGCACCGCGTGATGGCCAGGCGCGTCGCGAAGACTCGCGCAGCAACAACCGCCGCCCGGCCCGTGACGACCAGCCACGCTTGTCCGAGCCAGCGGTGCAGAACCCACGCGGCGGCCCTGCGCCGAAGATCATCCACAAGGAGTCGAAAGCCGACCGCTTCCCGACACCGGAGCAACTGGATCAGTTGCCAGGCCGTCCTCGTGGTGAAAAACCAGCGCTGCTGACCCGCAACCGCGAAGCATAAAAAAAAACCCGTATCGCGAGATACGGGTTTTTTTGCCTGTAGGAGCGAGCTTGCTCGCGAAGGTCGTCAACGATAACGCTGGCAGCCTGAAAAAACGCGGTGTCTCTACGTTTTTCGCGAGCAAGCTCGCTCCAACAAGTGAAGCGTTACTTCGCTTTCACACCTTCAAACGTCACGTACAGCTCAACATTGTTGGACGCTGGGCCCAGGTCCATCTGCTTGCCGAAGTCTTGGCGATTGAAGCTGGTGGTGCCTTCAAAACCGGCACGGTAGCCGCCCCATGGATCCTTGCCTTCACCCAGGAAGGTGGCCTTGACGACGATCGGCTTGGTCACGCCGTGCAGGGTCAGGTCGCCGGTCACGTCGGCAGTGACTTGGCCCGCAGCATTCTTACCGGTGGTTTTAACACTGGTGGAGACGAACTTGGCATCGGCAAACTTGCCAACGTCCAGGAAGTCTTTGCTGGAGATGTGCTTGTCACGTTCAGCGTGGTTGGTGAACACGCTGGCGGTGCGGACGTTGAACTCAATCTTGCTGTCTTCAGGCTTGGCGGCATCGAAGCTGAACTTGCCGTCCAGGTCCTTGAACGTACCGGTGATGAAGCTGTAGCCCAAGTGGCTGATCTTGAAGTCGACGAAGGCGTGCTGGCCTTCTTTGTCGACAACATAGTCAGCGGCCATCACCTGGCCTGCGGACAGCAGAGCAGAACCGATTGCCAGAGCAGCGAGTGTCTTTTTCAACATGCTTTCTATTCCTTGTGAGTCGAGGTTGAACATCAGGCTTTGCGCCCCAGCATTCGCGTGAGGGTCGCATCACGATCGATAAAGTGGTGTTTCAACGCGGCCACGCCGTGCAGGCCGGCGAAAACCACCAGCACCCAGGCGAGGTACAGATGCACCACGCCTGCGGTGTCTGCCTGGTCCGGCAAGCCGGAAACCAAGGCAGGAATCTCAAACAGGCCAAACACCGGGATACCCACACCGTCCGCGGTGGAAATCAGGTAACCGGCGATCATCACGGCAAACAAGCCGACATAAAGGAACCCATGGCCAAATGCAGCACCGATCCGCGTCAGCCGGCTGTAGCTGGCCAGCGCCGGTGGCGGCGGGCTGATCAGGCGCCAGACGATACGCACCAGCATGATGGCGAACAGCGTGATGCCTATGCTTTTGTGCAGATCCGGCGCGTCTTTGCGCCATGCGCTGTAGTAGTCGAGACCGACCATCCACAAGCCCAGGGCGAATAGACCAAACACCACCAGGGCCACGCCCCAGTGCAATACCATGCTGACCCAGCCGTAGCGGGCTGGTGAGTTACGTAGCTGCATGTACTTAATCCCGTAAGAACTGTGCTCAAGACTAACGATTTACCTATCGAATTAAAGCGCAATTTTTTGCTTTGAAATATCGAGAAATATGATCATAAGCCTAGGCACAATACGTTAACGAGGGATTAAGACTATTCCTAAGAAACGTGACAGACCGTCCTGTGTTTACTGCGAATTGCCCCACAATGGCTTGTGACACGGGCCTCCATTGCATAGGCTTGCGCGATTGTTTCACCTGCGCCGGGCGCAGGACCGCTTCGAGGAGATAGACGATGGGCTTGAACAACCAGTGGATGCAACGCGACCTTGCGGTGCTGTGGCATCCCTGCACCCAGATGAAAGACCACCAGCAACTGCCGCTGATCCCGATCAAGCGCGGTGAAGGCGTGTGGCTGGAAGACTTCGAAGGCAAGCGCTACCTCGATGCCGTCAGCTCCTGGTGGGTCAACGTGTTCGGCCACGCCAACCCGCGCATCAACCAACGCATCAAAGACCAGGTCGACCAGCTGGAACACGTGATCCTCGCCGGTTTCAGCCACCAGCCGGTGATCGAACTGTCCGAGCGCCTGGTGGCGATGACGCCCGCAGGCCTGACCCGGTGCTTCTACGCCGATAACGGTTCGTCGTGCATCGAAGTCGCGTTGAAGATGAGCTTTCACTATTGGCTCAACCGCGGCCTGCCGAACAAAAAACGCTTCGTCACCCTGACCAACAGCTACCACGGCGAAACCATCGCCGCGATGTCGGTGGGCGACGTGCCGCTGTTCACCGAAACCTACAAAGCGCTGCTGCTCGACACCATCAAGGTGCCAAGCCCGGACTGCTACCTGCGCCCCGAGGGCATGAGCTGGGAAGAACACTCGCGCAACATGTTCCTGGCCATGGAACAGACCCTGGCGGACAACCACGACACAGTCGCCGCCGTAATCGTCGAACCGCTGATCCAGGGCGCCGGCGGCATGCGTATGTACCACCCGGTATACCTCAAGCTGCTGCGCGAAGCCTGCGACCGCTACGGCGTACACCTGATCCACGACGAAATCGCCGTGGGCTTCGGCCGCACCGGCAGCATGTTCGCCTGTGAACAGGCCGGCATCCGCCCGGACTTCCTGTGCCTGTCCAAGGCCCTCACCGGCGGCTACCTGCCGCTGGCGGCGGTGGTCACCACCGAAGATGTCTACAGCGCCTTCTACGACGACTACCCGACCCTGCGTGCCTTCCTGCATTCCCACAGCTACACCGGCAACCCGCTGGCGTGCGCGGCGGCCCTGGCGACCCTGGATATTTTCGAAGAAGACAACGTCATCGAAAACAACAAGGCCCTGGCCCAGCGCATGGCCACGGCCACCGCGCACCTGGCGGACCACCCCCATGTGTCGGAAGTGCGCCAGACCGGCATGGTGCTGGCCATCGAGATGGTCCAGGACAAAGCCACCAAGACCGCCTACCCCTGGCAGGAGCGCCGTGGCCTGAAGGTGTTCGAGCACGCCCTGACGCGCGGCGCGCTGCTGCGGCCGTTGGGCAGCGTGGTGTACTTCCTGCCGCCGTATGTGATTACGCCGGAGCAGATCGACTTTTTGGCGGAAGTGGCCAGCGAAGGGATCGATATCGCCACCAACAGCAAGGTGAGCGTTGCCGTGCCCAAAGACTTCCACCCAGGCTTTCGCGATCCAGGTTGATTTGCCCTTCAAGCTTTGTATTTTTTCCAGAGAACAGACATGAGACTGTCCCGCTTTTTCACCGACACCCCGCTGAGCCTCGGCGATCACGAATTGCCTGAAGCCCAGGCGCACTACATCAGCCGCGTGCTGCGCATGGGCGAAGGCGATGCCGTGCAACTGTTCGACGGTTCCGGCCAGGAGTTTCGCGGCACGTTGCTGGAGGTCGGTAAAAAACACGTCAGCGTGCAACTGACCGAGCAATTCGCCGGGCAGGCCGAATCGCCGCTGCACATTCACCTCGGCCAGGGCCTGTCCCGCGGCGAGCGGATGGATTGGGCGATTCAGAAAGCCACCGAACTGGGCGTCAACGCCATCACGCCGATTTTCAGCGAACGCTGCGAAGTGCGCCTCAAGGACGAACGCGCCGACAAACGCCTGCTGCACTGGCGCCAGGTGGCGATCAGCGCCTGCGAGCAATGCGGGCGCTCGACGGTGCCGGTGATTCATCCACCGCTGCTACTGGCCGATTGGCTGAAGCAGACCGAGGCGGACCTGAAGCTGGTGCTGCACCCGGTGGCAGAGCCGATGGTCAGCCATGCCAAGCCATCGAGCCTGGCGTTCCTGATCGGGCCCGAAGGCGGCTTGACCGACCCTGAAGTCGACACCGCCCAAGACGCCGGCTTCCACGCCGCCCGCCTCGGCCCGCGCGTGTTGCGCACCGAAACCGCGCCGGTCGTCGCGCTGGCCGTCGCCCAACAACTGTGGGGCGACTTCTGACCGGCCCGAGGAGCGGGTTTATTCCACCGGGTCGCTGACCGGGGTGGCGAAGATCGCCTTCAACTCGGCGGTCATCGGAAACTCCAGGTTCAGGCCCTTCGGTGGGATCGGCTGTTCAAACCAGCGCCGGTAAATCCCGTTGATCTCACTGGTGCGGTACAGATCGCCCAAGGTGTCGTTGACCACCGCGAGAAACTGCGGATCGTCCTTGCGCACCATGCAGCTGTAGATTTCCCGCGACTGCTCCTCGCCCACCACCACCCAGCGATGCGGGTCCCTGGCCTTGGCGCGCTCGCCGTAGAGCAACGCATCGTCCATATAGAACGCGGCTGCGCGGCCGGTCTCGAGCATCTTGAAGGCTTCGCCGTGGTCCTTGGCGCTGATCACCGACAGGTTGCCGTTGTGCTCGGCGTTGTAACTTTTGAGGAAGCGTTCGTTGGTGGTGCCGGCGGTCGTCACCACGTTCTTGCCCTTGAGGTCGGCGAAGCCTTGGATGCCGCTGTCTTTCGCCGTCAGCAGTTGCCCCTTCACGTAGATGAAGCCGTAGGAAAACGCCACCTGCTTCTGCCGCTCGGCGGTCACCCCGGTAGAACCGCACTCCAGGTCGACGGTGCCGTTCTGCACCAGCGGGATACGGGTCTGGGAAGTCACCAGGTTGTACTTCACGCTAATGTTGGCCACCCCGGTTTTCTGCTGGATGCGCTCGACAATCTTGTTGGCCAGGTCCACCGAATAGCCCATGGGCTTGCCGCTCTGGTCGCCCACGTAGGAAAACGGCACCGACGCATCGCGATAACCCAAGGTGATGGACTTGGTGCTGGCGATCTTACTCAACGTGCCCTCTGTCGGCGGTTCATTCGCCTGAACCGGCGCGCCGAACAAAAGCCCCAGGGTGCAACCGATCAACAGGATTTTTCTCATTGTTATTCTCCGTTGGTGTGTGACGATTCAAGCAGCGCGGGGCGCCAGGCCCTGCATATCAATCGATGGCATGTGCTGGCCGATCAGTTCGGCCAGCAGTTGGCCGCTGCCGCAGGCCAGGGTAAAACCGAGCGCGCCGTGGCCCAGGTTCAGCCACAGGTTGCGATAGGCGCTGGCGCCGATCAGCGGCACCCCGGTCGGCGTGGCGGGACGCATGCCGGCCCATTCGACCGCCTGGGCGTAGTCGCCGGCCAAGGGGAATGTCTCGACCGCCTGGCGCCTGATCAACGCGAGCCGCTTGGGCTCGAGGCCGGCGTCGAAACCGACGATATCGACCATCGCCGCCACCCGCAATTGCTCGCCGATCCGGGCGTACACGATCTTGCGGTCGTAGTCGGTGATGCTCACATTCGGCGCCCGATGCTGCGCGCCAATCGGCACGCTCAGGCTGTAGCCCTTGAGCGGATACAGCGGCAGCGCCAGCCCCGGCAACCCCAACTCAGCGCTGCGATGCCCGGCGGCGAGGACCAGTTGCTCGACCGGCATTACCTCCTCACCCAACTCAATGGCCTGCACCGCACCGGCGCTGTGACGGATCCCGGTGACCTTGCGCCCCAGCAAGAAGCGGCAATGCCCCGACGCTTGCAGGCGCGCCGCCAGGCGTTGGCAGAAGGCGTGACAATCGGCCACTTCCTCGTTCGGCGTGTAGATCCCACCGACAAAACCACCGCTCGCCAGCGCCGGCTCCAGGCGGGTGCAATCGGCCGCCGACAGCACCTGCTGTTGCAGGATATCCGTGACCTTGCGGCGCGCATGCTCGAAGGTGTCGGCGTTGCGAAACGTCACCAGCTTGCCGTTGCGCCGCCAGTCGAAGCCGTCCAGGCGATCATCCTCGCGCCACTGCTCCAAGGTGGCCTGGCTCAGGCTCGCCAGGCGCAGCAGGTGGGCGGCATTGCGCCGGTTCACCGAGCCACGGCAGGCGCCGAGGAACGCCGCCATCCAGCGCCATTGCTGCGGGTCGAGGCGCGGGCGCAGCTTCAATGGCGAATCACCGCGCAGCAGCCAGCCAAGCGCTTGCAGCGGCACCCCGGCATCGGCCAGCGGCGCAACGTAGCGATACGACAACTGCCCACCGTTGGCGAAACTGGTTTCGCTGCCCAGGGTGTCGCGCGCGTCGATCAGCGTCACGTCATGCCCGGCGCGCACCAGCGCGTAGGCGCTTGCCAGGCCGATGACCCCACCCCCGATGATACAAACCTGCCTGGCCATCCCCGCTCCTCGCCGTTGAATAAGACGGCTCAAGCGTAGGGGCAGGTGACAGGCCCGCGACAATGAATAAAGATGGGTCACCTATAAGCAAAGGTTATGGACTCGCCATGCGCTTGCGTCATATCGAAATCTTCCAGGCCATCCGCCAGACCGGCTCCATCAGCGCCGCCGCGCAATTGCTGCACGTCTCGCAACCGGCGGTGAGCAAAGTGTTGCAGCACGCCGAGTTGCAACTGGGCTTCCCGCTGTTTCTGCGCGTGCGCGGCAAATTGCAGCCCACGCCGGAAGCCCTGGCGTTGGAACGCGAAGTCGAGAAAGTCAGCGAAAGCCTGCAAGGCGTAAGGCGCCTGGCCAAGAGTCTGCGCCGGTCGCCAGCGCAGAGTGTGCGGATCGGCGCGATCCCGGCGCTGGCGCTGTCGTTGCTGCCACCGGCGATTCTGCAGTGGAAACGCGCTTACCCGGACATCGCCTGCGAACTGTCCAGCGACCATAGCCGCGAGTTGGTGCAGAAGCTGTTGATGCGCGAAATCGACCTGGCGCTGACCCTCAACTTCGCCGGCCACCCGGGGCTCACCACCCAAGTGCTGGCCAACGGAGCCTTGGTCGCGCTGGCGTCCAAGGGTTATTGGAGCGACGCGCAAACCCACCAGCCGCTGCCCTTGGCGGAGCTGGCGGGAGCGCCGTTGATTGGCCTGTCCAGCGCCGACCCGTTGGCGGCAAAGCTCGACAGTTACCTGGAGAAAGTCGACCCGCCACCACGGGTGAGCCTCTCGGTGCAGACCTACTCCCTGGCTCGCGCGATGGTGGAATCCGGCGCCGGCCTGACCGTCATCGACCCCTTCACCGCCCTCGGCGCGTCGACGGCGACCACCTGCATCCGCACGCTCACACCGCCGCTGCCGATCACCCTGTACGCCCTGACCCGCGCCGACGAACCGCCGCCGCACATGTTGGCCAACCTGCTGCAGATCTTCGGTGAACGTGCCCGGGAGCTGCTCGAACGCCTGTAGTCAGCGCCCTCAACCCCACTGAAGAACCAATGTGGGAGGGGGCTTGCCCCCGATGGCGGTGGTTCAGCCAGCATATTTGCCAACTGACACACCGCCATCGGGGGCAAGCCCCCTCCCACATTTTTTAGACCGCGTCGTGCGTTAGAGCACGTAATGCATGATCGCCACGAAATGCAGCAAACTGCCGCCGATCACAAACAGATGCCAGATCCCATGGGAATGCCGCAGGCGATCCTCCAGGGCAAAAAAGATGATGCCGACGGTGTACAACACCCCGCCCGCCGCCAGCCAGATAAACCCCGCCGTGCCCAGCGCGGCAATCAGCGGCTTGACCGCCACCAGCACGATCCAGCCCATCACCGCATAGATCACGATCGACAGAACCCGTGCTTCGGAACGCGGTTTGATCTCCTGCAGAATGCCGATCACCGCCAGCCCCCAGACGATCCCGAACAACGTCCAGCCCCACGGCCCTCTTAAACTGACCAGGCAAAACGGCGTGTAACTGCCGGCGATCAACAGGTAGATCGAAAAGTGATCGACCTTCTGCATGATCGCTTTTCGCCGCCCCTGCACGCTGTGATACACCGTCGACGCGCTGTACAGCACCATCAACGTAAACCCATAAATCGCCACGCTGACAATCTTCCAGGGGCTGCCGTCCAGGCTCGCCACCACCAACATCCACACCGCGCCCACACACGCCGCGACTGCACCGAGCAAATGGCTCCAGGCGTTGAATCGTTCCCCGTGGTACATCTGTCACTGACCTCCCGTAACCGTTGACCGCTGGCTGGCAAGCGTCCCGCCTTGCGCATCAGAGTGCAAGGGCCTTATGACGTTCCGGCGACGCCGCACGGTTTTGCGCGCACAATCGGCAGCATTCGAACAAGAGCCACGGCCATGTTGATCGACGAAGAGTTCACCCTCAAAAAGCTGGAAATCTTCCTGGCCTTCATGCGTACCGGCAACCTGGCCCGCGCCGCTGCCGAGCTGCAAACCAGCAACGTCAGCGTACACCGCGCCATCCACTCCCTGGAAAACGCCCTGCGCTGCCCGCTGTTCAAGCATGAAGGCCGCAACCTCACCCCGCTGGAAAGCGCCTACGTGCTCGAAGAGCGCGCACAAAAGCTGGTGCAGGACGCAGTCGACAGCATCCGCCTGACCCGCGAAGCCGCCGGCTTCTCCGCCGAACGCTTCAAGCTCGGCTCGCTGTATTCGCTGACGGTGAAAACCGTGCCGCAGCTGATCATGGGCCTGAAACTGCGCCGCAGCGAACTCAACATCGACCTGATCCTCGGCTCCAACTTCGACCTGCTGTATAAGCTCAAGAACATGGAAGTCGACGCGATCCTGATCTCCCTCGACGAACGCGCCAACGACCCCGATTGCGAACAGATCGCGTTGTTCTCCGACGACATCTTCCTCGCCACGCCCGCCGACTCGCCCTTCGACCGCGACCAGCAGATCGACCTGGCCGACGTGCGCGACGCCACGTTCATCACCCTCACCCAAGGCTTCGCCACCCACCAGGACGGCAACCGTGTGTTCAAGCAAGCGGGGTTCGAACCGAAGGTGGCGATGCAGGTCAATGACATCTTCACCCTGCTGAGCATGGTCAGTTCGGGGGTCGGTTATGCGCTGCTGCCAGGAAGGATTGCGGCGGTGTATGAGAACCGCGTGAAGCTGATACCGCTGCAACCCCGGTATCGGTTGCAGCAGCATATCGGGGTGGTGTTCTTGAAGGCCAAGGAGCGTGATCCGAATTTGCTGGCGTTGTTGGCGGAGTGTCGGATGTATGCCAATCGGCAGGTGACAGCCTGACAGACCGTCATCGGGGGCAAGCCCCCTCCCACATTGAAACGCACTCCAAATGTGGGAGGGGGCTTGCCCCCGATAGCGCCAGCCCAATCACCGCAAAACCCCAAAGTCAGCCCACCAACCCTCGCACAATGAAGTACAGCAACGAAGGCCCGAGCAAACAGCCAAGCCCGGTGTGGAACGTCGCGGTCAGCGCGCCATACGGCACCAGGCGCCGATCTGTTGCCGCCAGCCCCGCCGTCACGCCACTCACCGTACCGGCCAGCCCACCGAACACCATCGCCGAACGCGGGTTATCCAGGCCCATCCAACGCGCCGCAACCGGCGTGCCGACCATCACCAGAATCGCCTTGATCAAGCCAGTGGCAATCGACAGCGCCATCACATCCGAGGTCGCGCCGATCGCCGCACCGGTCACCGGGCCGACGATGTAGGTCACGGCGCCGGCGCCGATGGTGGTCATGCTGATCGCATCGCGATAACCGAACACCCAGGCCATGCTTGCACCGACGATAAACGGCAGGATCGTGCCCAGCAGCAGCGCAATCACACCGATCATCCCGGCCTTGCGCGCTTCGGTGGCTTGCACTTCAAACGCCGTGGCGACGATGGCGAAGTCGCGCAGCATCGCGCCGCCCATCAGGCCGATGCCGGAGAACAGCGATATATCCGCCAGGCCTTTTTGCCCGCCGGTCATGGTGCCGCCGACCCAGGCCAGCACTAGGCCGATCACGATGGCAATCGCCGAGCCGTGAACGCGCCCGAACGTCAGACGCTTGGACAGCACCACAGAAATCCACATCACCACGCCCACGAACGCAAAGGCGGTGACCAGGCCGTTATGCTCCAAACCCTTTTCAATGAGAGCCCACATATCAGCGGCCTCCCACGACAGGTGTCGGTGTGATCAGCGGTTCTTCATCGGGCAGCGGTTCGCCCTTGTGCGTGCGGCTGATCAACGCGATGGTGCAACCACACACCACCACCGAACCAATCGCCGCGAGCACCGCGACGGGGCCGCCGTGCAGAGCGGTGACCACATTTTGTTGCGCGGCCATCGCCACCACCACGGGGATGTACATCGCGCCCCAGAAGCCGACGCCCATTTCGCAATCCTTGGTCATGCCGCCGCGTTTGTGCATCCACAGCCGTGCGCAGATCAGCAGGATCATCGCGATGCCCACCCCGCCCACGTTGGATTTGACGCCGAGCAACACGCCAAGCATGTCGCCCATGATCACGCCCGCGAGCGTGCAGATCGCCAGCAATGCCACACCGTAAATAATCATTGTTGTTGTCCTCAAAGTGCTCGATCGATTTTTTGTTGTTGTGCTTCGAAAGCCTTGGGTGGTGCTTTATCGGTGGCGGCGCTCCTCCTCTTCCAGCAGGGCCTGCAAGGTGTCCAGGCGCGCACCTTCGCAGGCGATCACCGTGCCGTGTTCGAACACGCGGCGTGACAAGCCGGTGAGAACGGCACCGGGGGGCAGTTCGATCTGCAGGCGCACGCCGCGCTCATAGGCGCTTTGCACGGTGCCGCGCCAGTCGACGACGCGGCACATGTTGAAGGCCAGGTCGTCGCGCAATTGCGCAGGGTCGCGGATCGGCCGCGCCCGGGTGCTGCTCAAGTAGCTGATGCGCGGAGCCTTGAGCGTGACGAACGCTTCAGCCAGCACCTGGGCCGGGCGCTCCAGCAGCGCGCAATGGGACGGCACGCTGACGGCCAGGCGCCTGGCGATGCCGTTGCCTTTGACGCGCTGGGCGACACGCTGCATCGCTTCATCGCTGCCGGCGATCACCGTCTGGTTGTCGGCGTTGATATTGGCCAGGTACACCGGGGTTTCGGGACTATGGATGTCGGCCAGCAGGGTTTCGACAGTGGATAAATCCGGGCCGATCAGGGCGGTCATGCCGTAGCCCTGTGGATAAGCCTGCTGCATCAGTTCGCCACGCAGGCTGACCAGCCGGACGGCGTCGGCAAAGTCCAGGGCACCGGCAATCACCGCCGCCGGGTAAGCGCCGATGGACAAACCCGCCACATAATCCGGCGTGCGCGCCAACAGGCGCGCATGGGCCACACCCGCAATCAACAGACACAACTGCACAGCGCGGGTACTGACCAAGGCCCGCGCAGAGTCGAGTTGGCGAACGTCTTCAGCCAAGGCCTCGCTGGCTTCGTCCAGCACCGACGCGGGCAAATGCCGAAGCATGCCAGGGCGTTGCGCGCCCTGCCCCGGAAACACCAGCAGGCTGCTCATATCAGCGCCTGCCAGGGATCGATGACCAGGTGCGCGCCGCTGGCGGTTTTGAGTAATACGCGACGTGACGAGCCGGCCCATTCGCGCAAGGCGACGGCGCCAAACGGGGTTTGCAGTTGCAGGTCCACGGCGCAGACCGCCGTGTCCAGGATCGCCAGCAAGTCCCCGGCGTCGCGTCGCCCCAGCGGCTCGGGGGTGTGCAGGATCAAATCCAGATCGCTGGCGTCATGCAGCGCTTCGATGCCCGTGGCCAATTCAAAACCCGCACTGCCGCTGACGCCCCAATCCTTCTGCGCCAGCAGCGGCCGCAGTTGAGCCAGCGCCTGCAATGCCGGCAAATCCCGTGGCGATGTCACCTCGCGCAGGGCTTGCGGCGTCACGCGCCGCCGTACCAGCGCCAGCGGCATCTGCGCGGCGAAACGCTGCTCGCGCAAACGCCCGCGCACGCCGACCGCCACCTGGCCCGGTTGCGCAATGGCGCGGCGGACCACCACCGGCTGCCCGGCACCGAGCGCCTCCAGCACCCAGGCCGGCGCATCGGCAGGCACATGCGCCGGGGTCATGCCCCAGAGCAGGTCGTGGGCGTTCACCATTGCGCCCGCAGCAGTTGGCGCACATGGCTGGAGGCGGCGCGATGGGGCGCACCCAGGCGACCGCTCAAATCACGGCCATCGACATCCTTGATCGCACTGACCAGGCAATCGCTGACCCGCGCCACATCGTCCTTCGTCGGCTGTTCAATCTGGCTGACCGACAAGGTCTCCCAGAGCAAACCGAGGCTGGCATAGCTGTCGATGTCATAGGCCATCGGCGGCACGCTGGCGGCCAGGGCTTCGAGCTCTTCGACGCTGCGCAGGGTCACCCGCGCCGCCGAGGCCTTGCCCATGGCGTGAACCATCACGCCGGGGTCGCGCAGGGCGATCAGGCGGTTGGCCTGGTAGCCGTGGGCGAGGAACGCGCCGGACATGGCCTTGCCCACCAACAACCCGATCACCGGGTGCCCGGCCAGACGGGCGCGAGCGTAGCTGTCGACCGCGGCGGCCAGGGCTTGATGGATGCCGAGGGCTTCTTCGCGACGGCCATAGGCCTGGCTCGGCACATCGACGATGGCGATCAATGGGCGCTGGTCGCCGGTCGCAATGGCTTCATCCACGGCTTTGGCCAACCCAAAGCCTTCGAGCAGGCCGACTTCGCCATTGCGTGCGCGAGGGAAGCGGTTTTGCGCGTCAGGGACCACGGCGATAAAGCGCACCTTGTGTTCACCCAATACGCCATCGGCGACTTTCAGCGAGTCCGGCAACCCTTCCACGGGTTGGGCGCCGGCACTCAACGCGTTGAACCACTGCAAGCCTCTCATGAGCGTTCTCCCTGATACAGATCGCGAACCGTCGCCGGGTCGATTTGCGGTTCGGCGTCCAGTTCAGCCAGGCGCGCCAGATAGAAGTCGGCGCGGCGACTGCGTTGTTGAGCGGGCAAGCCGAGCTGCAATAGCGCGCTGACGGTCTGCTGAATCTGCGCGACATCGTCCGCCACGTAACGGTCGGCCAAGCCGCTGTTGAAGCGTTGTTCGCCACCGGTCAGGCTCCAGATAAAGGGCCGGTCGCGGGAATCGTATTCATCCAGGCCGGCTTCCTGCTCGATCACCTGCGGACCGTTCAAGCCCAGGCGCGCTTCGCGGGTCACCAGCAGATAGCTGCACAGCCCGGCGGCGATGGACATCCCGCCAAAGCAACCGACGCTGCCCGCCACCACGCCGATCACCGGCTGATACTGGCGCAGATCGACAATCGCGGCGTGGATATCGGCAATCGCCGCCAGGCCCAGGTTGGCTTCCTGCAGGCGCACGCCACCGGTTTCCAGCAGCAGCACGGCGCGGGTCGGGATGCCGTTGCGGTTGTCTTCGGCCGCCAGTTCAAGGGCTCCGGCGATTTTTGCGCCGCCGACCTCACCGAGGCTGCCGCCCTGAAAGTTGCCTTCGATCGCGGCGATCACCACCGGCTTGCCAGCGATGTTGCCTTTGGCGATCACCACACCGTCGTCGGCCTGGGCCACCACGCCCTGACGGCTGAGCCAGGGCGACATGACCCGTTCGAACGGGTCGATCAGTTCACGGTAAGAACCTGCGTCCAACAAGGCCTTGGCCCGCTGCCGTGCGCCCAGTTCGACGAAGCTGTGTTTGCTGAGCAAGTCAGTCATGGCCGATCTCCTCGAAGCCTTGTTCCAGGCGCAGGCGCACCACGCCGGGCGTGGCACCGAAGTCGTGGATATCAATGTTCAACGCGGGCGGCGTGTGCTCCTGGAAGATCCGCTCGAACAGGTGCTGCCAGCGCTGTTCGGCGCCATTCACCGAGGTCTGTACCTGAATGCTCAGGATGCCGGGCGTGCCCGGTTCCAGCAGCACTTCGAGGTCGCCCGAACCGACACACCCCACCAGCGCGCGACCTTTGGGCGGCTGCCCGGCGGGAAATTCAAAGGATAAGGTTTCCATCAAAACGCTCCATCGAGGCGGTCGATAAACAGGCAGGCGGCCAACAGGTCGGCGGCGCCGCCGGGGGAGGCATTCAGGGCCAACAGCTGTTGGTCGAGTTCGTGCAAATGGCGGCGACCGGCCAGGGTCGCGCTGCCGCCTGCGTCGAGCACCGCTTGGGCGCCGTGTTGCATGGCGTGCAGGCCCGCAGTGCCGGCGCGGTAGAGCACGCAGGTGTCGGCCAGGGCGGTCATGATCGCGAGCAACGCATCCAGGCGCGCGTTCTGTTCACCGGCCTGTTGCTGGCGGCTTTTGTGCAGTTGCGGCAGGCCGCGTTGCAGCACCGAGGGGAAACCCAGTTGGGCTTCCTCACGGGCACCGCGTGCGCCGTAGCGTTGCGCCACCTGCGCGCCATGGCTCATGGGTTGCGGGGCATGGAGATCATCGAGCAGGGCCAGTTTTGCCGCTGTCAGGGTTACGGCATTCGGGTGAAGGGATTGGGATTCCAGTGCCGCAGCCGCGGTGAGTAAGCCGAGGGCCCAGATCGCACCGCGATGGGTGTTCACGCCGAGGGTGGTGACGAGCATCGTCTGTTCACCCTCACGACCGATGCGGCCGAGGGCTTCGCGCAGGGGCAAGCCGACTTCACCGATGTCGCGGGCGGCTTCGGCCATTGCCAGGAACATCGGCCACAGCGACAGCGCCGAGGCATGCATCAGGCCCAGGTGCAAATCGCGGTGGGCGCCGTTGCCACGACGGTCCACCAGGGCCGGTTTGGGCGACAGGTCGGCTTCGTCGATCAGGGCGTCGACGGCCAGGTCCGCCAGGCGTTCGGCAACGCTGAGTGGGTGCAGTTTGAGGGCGCGCATTTACCAGCTCCTGAACTTGGCGGGAGGGTTGTACAAACCGCCGGACCACTCCACCAAGTCGGCCACGCTCTTGGCGGCCAACAACTCACGGGTGGCGTCGGTGCGGCGGATGCCGAGGTCTTCGGGCCAGGCGATCAGGCCCTCACGGCGCATGCGCGCGGTGTCCTTGGGGTTATGGCGCATGCCGATGGCGGTCACCCCGGCGACGGCGGCGATCATCGCCTGGCGCTCTTCCAGGGAGCGCGCCTTGTACAGGTAGGCGATGCCTTCTTCGGTGAGCAAGTGGGTGACGTCGTCACCGTAGATCATGATCGGTGCCAGGGGCATGCCGCTTTTGCGCGCCACCTCCACCGCGTCTAGGGTGTTGACGAAGGTCGGTTTGCCGCCTTCCTGGAACGTCTCGACCATTTGCACCACGAGCTTTTTGCCGCGCTCCAAGAGTGCTTCGGGAGCATCCTCGTGACGCATGTCGAGCCAGGCCGGGGTGCCATGGCGGCGGCCACGCGGGTCGTGGCCCATGTTCGGTGCGCCGCCGAAACCGGCGAGGCGCCCGCGGGTGACCGTGGAGGAATGCCCGTCGCCGTCGACTTGCAGGGTGGCGCCGATAAACAGGTCCACCGCGTATTGGCCGGCCAGTTGGCAGAACATGCGGTTGGAGCGCATGGAACCGTCGCGGCCGGTGAAAAACACATCCGGGCGGGCGGCGATGTAGTGTTCCATGCCCAGTTCAGTGCCAAAGCAATGCACGCTTTCGACCCAGCCGCTTTCAATGGCGGGGATCAGCGTGGGGTGCGGGTTGAGGGTCCAGTTGCGGCAGATCTTGCCCTTCAGGCCCAGGGATTCGCCGTAGGTGGGCAGGATCAATTCGATGGCGGCGGTATTGAAGCCGATGCCGTGGTTGAGCGACTGCACGTTGTGTTTTTCGTAGATGCCGCGGATCGCCATCATCGCCATCAGCACATGCACCGGCTTGATGTGGCGCGGGTCACGGGTGAACAGCGGTTCGATGTAGAACGGCTTGTCGGCCACCACCACGAAGTCGACCCAACTGGCCGGGATGTCGACGCGGGGCAAGTCGGTGACGTCATCCACCAACTGATTGACCTGCACGATGACAATGCCATCGCTGAACGCTGCCGGCTCGATCAGCGCCGGGGTGTCTTCGGTACTCGCGCCGGTGTAGATATTACCGGCGCGGTCGGCCATGAAGCCGGCCGAGAGCACCACATTGGGGATCAGGTCCACCACCAGCCGGGCGTAGAGTTCGATGTAGGTGTGGATCGCGCCGATTTCCAGCAGGCCATCTTCCAGCAACTGGCTGATGCGCAGGGATTGGGTGCCGGCGAAAGAGAAGTCGAGCTTGCGCGCGATGCCCTTTTCAAACAGGTCCAGGTGCTCGGACCGGCCGACACTGGGCATGATCATGTGCAAATCGTGGAGCTTGGCCGGGTCAGCCTTGGCCAGGGAGCGCGAGAGGAAATCCGCCTGCTTCTGGTTATTGCCCTCCAGCACCACGCGGTCGCCGGGGAGGATCAGGGCTTCGAGGGCCTCAACGATTTTGTCGCTGGGCAGCACGGCCCCATCCGCATACTGCTTGACCAGCCCGAGCCGCCGCTGCTTCTCGTCGCGCCGCCGCGTCCAGCGCGAGTCGGGGGTAATTATTGTTGTCATGGTCGCTCCACGGGTTTGCTGTCGTGGGCTGTACCTTAGGAGTGATTCAGAGGGGCATCAATCAAGCTGGGCGGCGGATCGTTACGGCTGGAGTAATGAATCAGCGACAGACACGGGGTTAAGCCTAATGGGGAGCAACATGCCCCCCAAAACAACCCACGGCGCTACTCGAAGCGAGGTAAATGCGGAACCACCGTCGGCTTTTGCGCACTCACCCATGCGTCGAACCCTCCGGTGATCGATGTTACGTGCGGGTAGCCCATATCAAGCAGCGATACAGCCGCGAGTGCTGCACGCCCCCCCGTTTTGCAGTACAGCACGACCTTAAGGTCTCGCGAACTGAGTGCGGTATCGTTGGACAGTTTAAATTCCAGCATTCCGCGCGAGGCATGCACAGCGCCCAAGATATGACCTGCGGCATACTCGTCGGCTTCACGTACATCAATAAGTACATCCGCATTCTGGATAGCCAGGTCAACGTCTTCGATGGCAACTTCTTCGATACGGGCTTTAGCGTCTACTACAAGATCGTGGGCAGTTTTAATCATGGTATTTGGGAAGCGTCCAGTTGGGAGAGTTAACCGACGTTCAAAGCGGCGCCGCAACACCTGCGCGGCTGCCATCGGTATTAATCATGTGGTCGGCCATTTCGGAAAACATACGTTGCAGCTTCGCATTCAGGACTGCGTCATCCACCTGCTCGTTGATTGCCTGACGCATGCACAGCATCCATTCGTCGCGCTCGACAATACTGACTGCAAAGGGCGCATGTCGCATGCGCAAACGCGGGTGGCCACGTTCCTGTTGAAACAGTGGCGGGCCGCCAAGCCAGCCACTCAGGAACTTGAATAGACTGTCGGCGCTGCCGGCAAGACTCGGCGGGTGCATCTGGCGCACTCTTCGCGCCTCGCACAGCACCTCCATCAATTCGTAAAAGCGGTCGACCAGTTTATGGATACCCACCTCTCCCCCTAACTGGAGATAAGTACTGGTGTTGTTCTTATGCACGGTACTCAATAGTTCAGTCATATCGTCAGCACTCAATGTTGGAACTTTATCCCGCCCGCAAGCACATGCGTCACACAGCACTGCCATTGGCAGATGACGTCGCCGTCGTTTATCGCAACGGGCCATGACCAGGCAGTTAGCACGCGCCATGCCAAGAGCGGAAATGTGTTTTTTATTGATTGATAACAAATACTTAACTATTCGAGCACGAAGATGGCAGATGCGTTGGCAGTCACATCTTCTGCCAATCGGCTATGACGGCAGTGGTTGGCAGTCAGGGTGCGGGCGAGCGCCTACGACTTGTGGCAGGCCGAGCATTGGGAGCAGCGGATTGATTGAGCTCTGAAGACGAGCGCTAACCTGTGTGGGAGGGGGCTCGCCCCCGATGGCAGTGGCTCAGTTACAGATACTGAGACTGACACACCGCCATCGGGGGCAAGCCCCCTCCCACATTTGTTCGGTGATGTCTTTTAAATAGCGGTCCCCAAAAGGGAGTGATCAGTCGCTGTTTGGGAACGTTTCAAGATGCTGGAGAAGGGCTGACTTGATCCCGCGCTCTGTCGACCAGCAACTGCCCCAAAGCCGCCATTTGCTGGATTCCGAGCATGATTGCGCGCTGCGAGCGACACGTTCATGCAGGGCGCAAAATATTGCAGGAAGAATCCGAACGCTGACTCATCACAACTCCATCACCACCTTGACCGCTCCAAGACCTTCGAGGGCGTAGCTGTTGTACTCATACACGCCCCCCTGAATATCCAACCGAAGCACGCCCTCATGCTCACTTACTTGCACATCGGGTTCTTTGGTTTTCAGAAATGGATGAGCCGACACCAACCCTGTGAGTATTTCCTGATCACTCCCCAGGTCCTTATGAACGTAGTACCTGTAGGAAAAGCCCACCGTCGCACCACCCTGCCCATCCCGCGCGCCGTAGATTGAGGTGCCGTTGCCCAAGGAATGTTTCAACACCACCTCATCCAGATCCGGTGTCCCGGGCGACATGACCCAACTGCCCGCGATATAAATCAGGCAGACCACTAACAGGCAGTTACGCAGGATCGGTATGAAGCCTTCAGTGGCCTTGAGAAATCGCATACTCAATACCTCTCCTTATCCAATATTGATCTCGCGGGTCATCACCAAAAGGATCACCTCCCCACCATGATCCAAAATCCGGATGGGTGGTTTTTGCGATGGTCTGAGCAACACCAACGGCGCGCAGCAACACGTGCTCAGGAATGCCCAACACCGTACCAGTTGCACCGTAATTGAAGTTACCAAAAGCCTCGTATTGGCGCCCTCGCTTCTTGTAGTTCCATGGCCCGGCAGCTCTGACCTGAGAATAAAACCAGGAGTAGGCGAACGCCGAGCCTGACTGGAGATGAACACGCTTGCATTTGGCTATTGCCATATTTTCTAGAAGTGAAACACCAGGCGGCATTAACGGTACGGCCATGTGCCGGTCCTTGTTGGCAGTGAGGGGTGCTGAAATTAGCATCCCACTCAGGCCAGAAAACCTGCCCAATCAAAGTAAAGAAATTGCCTACATAAACAACATCCCATTCCGACAGAGGCTCACCCCGATGGCAGTGGCTCAGTTACAGATACTGAGACTGACACACCGCCATCGGGGGCAAGCCCCCTCCCACATTTGTTCGGTGGTGTCTTTTAAATGGCGGTCCCCAAAAGGGAGTCCCATTCAGGCCAGAAAACCTGTCCAATCCAGGCAAAGAACTTGCCTACATAAACAACATTCAATTCTGACATCAGTGCGCTCAACGCCAACCTGTGTGGGAGCAAGCCCCTCCCACATCGGGATCATCGCAAGGCTTATGTTCAGGCCAGGCCGGATTCAACCAGCAGGGCTTCTAACCCCATCAAATCCGGCACTTTTGCCACATGCTCCCCCACCTGCACCGCCGCCAGTTCCAGCGGGCACAGCGGCACATCCACGTAGCTCAACTGGCTATCGAGTTTGTACGAGCGGGGAATCCCCTGGATCACCATCGCAATGAACTTCAATGACGGCCGCCCGCCCAGGGCGTTCAGCACGACGATGCGCGAGCGCTCGCCGGTCACGCTGGCTTCACCGCAGGCCGCTTCGAAGCTGATCAGCGGCAATTGCCGGTCGCGCCAGGTCACTTGCCGCAGGTACCAGGGCGGTGCGTCGCTGGCCGGTTCGCCGCGCTGGAAGTCGATCAGTTCAGCGATGGCGACATTGGGCAGCACCAGGTGGCGGTCGGCCAGGGGCAGGAGCAGGCCGGTGAGTTGGCTGGTGCGGTGGTCAAGCATGGGACTTGCTCCAATAGGCGATGCTTTCCAGCAGCACCGACTCCTGATACGGCTTGCCGAGGTAGTCGTTGACGCCGATGGCCATGGCGCGGTCGCGGTGCTTCTGGCCGGTGCGGGAGGTGATCATGATGATCGGCAAGCGCATCAGCCGTGGGTCGTTGCGCACCTGGATGGCCACTTCGAAACCGTCCATGCGCGGCATTTCGATGTCCAGCAGCATCAGGTCCGGGGTGTGTTCTTCCAGCACGGCCATGGCGTCGATGCCGTCCTTGGCGGTGAGGACGTTCATGCCGTTGCGCTCGAGCAGGCGGCTGGTGACTTTGCGCACGGTGACCGAGTCGTCCACCACCAGCACCAGCAGCGGGCGCTTTTTCAGCGGCGCGTTGAGCAGCAGCGGGACATCCACCACCTGCGCCGGCAAGGCCGGTTGCCGGGCGCGGATGTGGGCGAGCAGGTCGATGATCAAGACCACGCGGCCATCGCCGAGAATGGTCGCCCCGGAGAGCCCCTTCACCCCGGCAAACTGCGGCCCCAGGCCCTTGACCACGATTTCCCGGCTCCCCGCCATGCTGTCCACCTGCACCGCCACGTGCCGTTCGTTGTACTGCACCAACAGCACGGGAAGCGGTTGGTACTGGCCCAGCAGTTTCGGGCGGGCGACCGTGTGCAGCAGGTCGCCGAGGTAAAACAGCTCATAGCGCTGGCCGGCGTATTCATAACGCGGCGGGTCCAGTTGATAGTGCCCTTCCAGCTCATGGGGCAACACGCGCACCAGGCCTTCGATGGTGTTGAGCGGCATCGCGTATTGATCGTCCGCACACTGCACCATCAGCGCACGGTTGACCGACACGGTGAACGGCAGGCGAATACGAAAATGCACGCCCGCCCCCGGTATCGAATCGATAAACATCGAGCCGCCAAGCTGGCGCACTTCTTCATGCACCACGTCCATGCCCACGCCGCGCCCGGAAATCTGGGTAATCTTTTCCGCGGTGGAGAACCCCGGCTGCAGGATGAACTGCAACACGTCATGGTCGCTGATCTCTTGATCAGCGGCGAGCAGGCCGCGCTTGATCGCCTTGCGCCGTACCGCATCGAGAGACACGCCGGCACCGTCGTCGCGCAGGTCGAAGACGATATCGCCGCCTTCGTGGGTCAGGTCCAGGGTGACGCGGCCCTTCTCGGGCTTGCCGGCCAGCAGCCGCGCCTCGCGGGACTCCAGGCCGTGATCGACGGCGTTGCGCAGCATATGTTCCAGCGGCGCGACCATGCGTTCCAGCACGTTGCGGTCCATCTCGCCCTCGGCATTGCCGACCACGAATTCCACGTCCTTGCCCAACTCCTGCGCGACCTGGCGCACGATGCGCTTGAGGCGCGGCAGCATGCGTTCAAAGGGCACCATGCGCGTTCGCATCAGGCCTTCTTGCAATTCGGTGTTGATGCGCGCCTGTTGCTGCAACAGGTCGTGGGCATCCTGGTTGCGGCGTTCGAGGGTTTCCTTGAGGTCGAGCAAGTCGGAGGCAGACTCGAACAACGCCCGGGACAGTTGCTGCAACTGTGAATGACGGTCCATTTCCAGCGGGTCGAATTCGTCATAGTCCAAGCGCTCGGCTTCGGCCTGCTGACGGCTGAAGAGGCGGCCCTGGGTTTCGCTGTCGAGCCGACGCAGTTGGTCGCGCATGCGCTCGAGGGTGGTTTCCACCTCGTTGAGGGCAACCTGCGCGTCGTTGACCTGCTGTTCGATTCGGCCACGGAAGATCGAAGTTTCACCGGCCAGGTTGACTAGGTCGTCCAGCAGGTCGGCGGAGATTTTCACCATGTCGGCCGTCGGTTCGACAGCCGCTTCGGCCTTGCCCGTCACCAACGCCACCGCCGCCACCGGCTCATCGCTGGGGTGGACCAGGCTCTTGATGCGCTCAATGAGTTTGTCCACCGAGCCCACCGGCAAGCCCGCCGCCACCGCATCGATCATCTGCGCCAGGCGGTCGTGACAACCTTGCAGCAAGGCGAACAACTCAGAGGACGCCACGAGCAAACCGGAGGACAAGCCTTCGTAGAGAAACTCCAGCTCATGGGCCAAGTCGCCGATCGGGCCGATCTCGACCATGCGCGCACCGCCCTTGAGGGTGTGCAGGTCGCGCAGCAGGGTTTCGACTTCCTGGCGGTTATGGGGCTCAGCCTGCCAGCGCAGCAACGCCGCGCCCGAGCTGTCGAGAATGTCGGCAGCTTCTTCGAGGAAGATATCCAGCAATTCAGGGTCGATGCCCAAGGTATGCGCGGCCGCGGCCGGCGCTGCGGGCGGGCCGCTGTGGCGCAACGCCCGGACTTTGGCGATCAACTCACTGGAATCGCTCAGCGCCTGATGCTCTTGCAACTGGTCCAACTGCAACGCCAAGTGCTCATGACTGGACATCAGTACCTGGGACAGCTCGCCGGAATAGCTGTAGCGGCGGTCCGCCAGGCCTTCGTAAAGGCCTTCCAGCTCGTAGGCAAGGTCGCCGACCGGCCCGATTTCGGCCATGCGCGCGCCGCCCTTGAGGGTGTGCATATCGCGCTGCAACGAGGTCAACGGCGCTACGCCCTCGGGTTCCAGCAACCAGCGCTTGAGGGATTGCCCGGCGCTGTCGAGGATATCCACGGCTTCTTCGAGGAAGATCTCGACGATCTCATCATCTACCACCGCGTGCCGATCCAGGCGGGCCGTCGCGGCGCCCAGTTCGGAGATGCTCAGCGCACGGCTGCCGTCGCTTTTGATCAGGCCGGTGGCGGACGGATCGAGGGCGCCATCCAGCAGCTCGCGCAAGGCTTGCATGCGCGTCGGGGCCGGGCTGATTTCCTGGCCGGCGGCCAGTTCGTCGAGCATGTTGATCAGCGCTTCGTGGGCCTGTTCGGCCTCCTGGAAAAACCGCTCGCTGACCGCCAGGCTGCTTTCTTCCACGGCGCCGTAAAGGTCGAGCAGGGCTTCGCACAGTTCGTCGATGGCGTGCAGGTCGGCGAGGTGCGCGCCCTGCCCCAGGGTGGTCAATTCATCCAGCAGCGCAGTCAGTTCCTGGCGTTCGCCGGGGTGTTGTTGCCAGCGGCGCAGCAGGCTTTCGGCGTCGAGCAGGATGTCCATGCCCTGGGCCAGGAAGTTGTTGATCAACTGCGGATCACGCTTGATCCGCAGCCCGGTGCTCGGCGCTTCGAGCTGGGCTTGAAGCTGCTGATCGAGCAGGCTTTGGGTGCGACCGATCAGGTCGGCGGCCCCTTGGATCGGCATCAGCGGGTCGCCGTTCAACTGGCGCAAGCCCCGTTGGAACAGGCCCTCGGCCTCCAGCAGCAGTTCCACTTCATCCAGGTCCAACGGCAGGCGGTGGGCCTTGTACTCGCGGGTCAGGTGATCGAGCGGGCGCGCCAGTTCGGCGATCGGCAGCACGCCGGCCATGTAGGCGCTGCCTTTGAGGGTGTGCAAGGCGCGTTGCAGCTCATCGCTGACTTGCAGCGGCACATGCTCGGCGGCCTGGCGCAGGAAATGGTTGAGGCTGTCGAGGTGGCTCTGGACTTCGTTGCGGAAGATCTCCAGCAGCATCGGGTCATGGGGTTCGGCAGCCGCCACAGCAGTGCCGCTGGCCAACGCGTGGGCGCGCGCGGCCAGGGCATCGACCGCGTCCCGCTGGCGCTGGGCACCGGCGGCGAAGTCGGCGATCAGTTCCGGCAGCAGGGCCACTGCTTCATCCAGCACCTGTTGCACCTCGGGGCCGGCGGCCACGCTGCGCTCCAGCACGCGGTTGAGCAGGTTCTCGACGGCCCAGGCCAGTTCCGCCAGCACCAGGGCCCGCACCATGCGGCCGCTGCCTTTGAGGGTGTGGAAGGCTCGGCGCATTTCGCCGAGGGCGGTTTTATCGACGCCGCTCGGTAGATGGTGGTGCAGCACCTCGAGGACTTCGGCGGTCTCTTCGAGGAACACTTCACGCAGTTCGTCGTCGATCGGCTCTTCACCGGCCGGCGGTGGCAGCAGGCTGCCGGGGCGTTGCAGGGCGGGCGGGTTCAAGCGCGAAGCGGGATTGGCCAGCGCGTCGAACTGGGACTGGCTCGGCGTGCTCTCGCTCGACAGCGCGCCATCCGGCGCCACCAGCGCCTGGCGCCAGGGCTTTTCGGCAGGCAGGTAACCCAGCGCGGCCAGGCCCCGGGTGGCCAGCTCCAGCACCCGTTCGCCAGCGGCGTCGGGGTCTTGGAGCATGCGTTCCAGGTAATACTCCAGGCCGCTGATCACGTCGGCGAAATGCTCCAACTGCTCTGCGGACGGCACTGCGTCGTTGATCATCAGTTGTTCATCGACGTAATCGGTGCAACCGCGCATCAGGCTCGCTGCGCGTGGCAGTGGAATCATCGCCAGGGCGCCGCGCACCTGGCTCAACAGCTCCGGCAGGGACTCCAGGCGCTGGCGCTCCCACTGGGCGTCGATGCAGTCGATCACCAGCTCTTTGGCTTGCTTGAGGCACTGGCAGGACTCGCGGATCACCAACTGATGAATCTGCGTCAGGTCGGTGGTGGGCAGGCGGCTTTCTTCGCGGTTTTCCGGCTCGACCGTGCCCGCCATCCCGGCCAGCGTGGCTTCGACGTAGAGCAACGCGCCGGCGACATCCATCAGCACCGCATCGTTGGGTTCGCGCTGGCCCTGGGCCAGGCTCAACACCACCGCAAGCTGGTCGATGATGACTTTGCGCGGCTGGCCAAAGCCCAGCACCGCGAGGGTATCGGCGATTTGCCGCAGCGGCGCCAACAGCGCATCGAGGTCGCTGGTGTGTTGACGGTCGCTGCGCACGAACAGGTCGAGGCGTTCCTTGACCCGCACCAGCTCCTCGCACAACGCGCCGAGCACCGAGCCCATCGCATTGCGGTCCGGCCCGGCCAGGCGCGCCCGTTCGGCATCGACCACGGCGCTGTCGGGCAAGGCTTCATCGAGGCCGTAGCGTTCTTTCAGGCTTTGCATGCGCGGCGTTGGCCGGGTGACTTTGGCGACGTAGAACAGCAGGCTCTTGAGCAGTTCATCTGGCGCCGGCTGGTTGATGCCGCCAATGCCCTGGACGAGCAGGCGCTTGAGTTGCTTGTCGCTGGCCTTGAGCAGGCTGCGCAGCGCCGGGCTGTTGGCGATCACGCCGGTCAACATGCCCTCGACCAGCGCCGAGGTGACTTGCCACAGCGGCAACAGCGGCGCGCCCTGGCACAGCGCTTCGAGGCGGGCGAAGACCCGCGCCATGTCTTCCAGGTTGCTCGGGCCGTGATCTTCGCGCAGCAACCCGGCCAGGGCTTGTTGCAGCAGCAAGTGCCACTGGCGCACCTGCTCGTTCAGGTCCGGCGGCGCGCGTTGCGCCAGCGTTTCTTCGGACAACGGCGCAATCGACAGCAGTTGCGGGCTGAACAGGCTGGTTTCGGACAACAGGCTTTCGCCGCGCGCACTGCGCAGGTCGTTGAGCAGCGGCAACACCACCAGCGGCAAGTCGCGGCGCGCGCTGTGGATGCGGTCCAGGTACAGCGGCAATTGGCCGAGGGCTTGTTGTAGCAGGCGGATGCTTTCATCGCGCTGGCTGACGCGCCCGGCCTGCAGGGCCAGAGCCAGGGCTTCGATTTCTTCGGCGAGCAGCGCCGCGCCGTAGAACTCGACCATTTGCAAAGCGCCATGCACTTGATGGATGCACGCCAGGCAGTCGCCGAGGGTGTCGTTGTCGGTGGTTTCGACAAACGCGTCCAGCGCCGAACGGGCCTGTTTCAGGGTTTCGGCAATGTCGCCCTTGACCCATTCGAGGGCCACGTAGTCGTGCCGATCAACCATAACTGCTCCGCTTAGAATTCATGAGTTGCTGGTGTTCTTGAAACAAAGAGCGAGATCACATGTGGAGGGGGCTTGCTCCCGATGACGGTGTATCAGTCACCTGATTCATTGACTGACCCACTGCCATCGGGAGCAAGCTCCCTCCCACATTTGGATTGCATTTCAATCATCAGCCTGCTTAGCAGCCGGGAGGGTGAAGCCCGATACTGAGCGGCGCAGCTGGCTGGCCATTTTCGCCAGGTTGCCGATGCTCTCGGCGGTGGCAGTCGAGCCCGATGAGGTCTGGCTGGTGATCTGCTGGATGACGTTCATAGTCAGCGAGATCTGCCCCGCCGACGACGTCTGTTGCTGCGCCGCGTTGGAAATACTCTGGATCAGCGCCGCCAGGGTTTTCGACACGCCTTCGATCTCTTCCAGCGCCACCCCGGCGTCCTGGGCCAGCCGTGCGCCACGCACCACTTCAGTGGTGGTCTGTTCCATCGAGATGACGGCTTCGTTGGTGTCGGCCTGGATCGCCCGCACCAGGGTTTCGATCTGCCGCGTGGCCGCCGAGGAGCGCTCGGCCAGGCGTTGCACTTCATCGGCAACCACCGCGAAGCCGCGCCCGGCATCCCCGGCCATGCTTGCCTGGATCGCGGCGTTGAGCGCAAGAATGTTGGTCTGGTCGGCGATGTCATCGATCAGGCTGACAATGTCGCCGATCTCCTGGGACGACTCGCCTAGGCGCTTGATGCGCTTGGCGGTGTCCTGGATCTGCTCGCGAATGTTGTCCATGCCGTGGATGGTGTTGTGCACCACTTCATTGCCCTTGTTGGCGATTTCCACCGAGCGCTCGGCCACCGCCGAGGATTCAGCGGCGTTCGCCGACACCTGATCGATCGACTGGGCCATCTGCTTGATCGCGGTGGAGGCCTCGGCGATCTGCTGGGCCTGATGCTCCGAGGCCTGCGCCAGGTGCATCGCGGTGGCCTGGGTGTCCTGCACCGCGCCGGCGACCTGGCCGGCGGTGAGGTTGATGGTAGCGACAAGGTCGCGCAGTTGGTCCACGGAATAGTTGATGGAGTCGGCGATGGTGCCGGTGAAGTCTTCAGTCACCGAGGCCGTCACGGTGAGGTCGCCGTCGGCCAGGTCTTCGATTTCATCCAGCAGGCGCATGATCGCGTTCTGGTTGCGCTCGTTCTTCTCGGCGGTTTCCCGCAGTTGCTGGTTGGTGGCGCGGACCATCACCAGGCCGATCAGGATGATCGAGGCCAGCGCCAGCAAGCCCAGCACATAGCCGCCGATCGTGTCGAAGCTGCGCCCGCCGGCGAGGTTTTCAAAGCCGGTGGCCAGGTGCGAGGCTTCATCGAGCAGGGTTTGCGAGAGGTTGAAAATATTGCTCGCCGAGGCCCGGACCTGGAACAGTTGCGGCGAGGTTTCGAGGATCTCGTCCACGGAGCCGGAGACAAACTCGAACAGTTCGGCGATTTCCGCCAGGCGCGCCCGTGCGTCGTGGTCCTCGACCTGGGTGATGCGCAGCCCGGGGTTGCCCTGGAGCATGCCGGTGAGCACCTGGCCGAAGCGGTTGGCATCGCGGCCAAAGGCATCGGCGGCCTGCGCGGCGGTTTCGTCACCGGCCAGCACGGTGTTGACCGCCCCCAGGATCCGCTCGGCCAGCAGCGACTGGCGCTGGGCCAAGGCCACCTGGCTGGCCGGGGCGCCGCGTTGCAGCAGGATATCCACGACCTTTTCCGATTCCATCTGCAGTTGCGGCACGGTTTCGGCCAGGGTTGCGGCAACTTGATGCAACGACAGCACGGTCTGTTCGCTGGCGAGGATCGCGTCGGTGTTTTTCAGCAGCGCTTCCCAATCGGTCTGCACCGCCCGCATCTCTGCACGTACCGCACTGGGCGCGGCGGGCAGGCCGGTGTCCGGGTCGCCCTTTTTCAGGTAACCCCAGCGCCGGGCAAAGTCATTGCGCGCTTCCGCCAGCAACTTGAACGCCGCGGCCTTGCCGGCGGCGGCTTCGGTGGCGTTCTTGGCGATACGCTGGGACAGCACCCGCAACTCGCCGGCGTGGCCGATGTACTGCTTGTCGTAGGTGGACTGGGTGTTGAGGTACGCGAAGTTGGCGAACAGCAACATGATGAACACGATCAGCGCAATAAACAGCACGATGATCTGCGAGCGGCTGCGTGAGCCTGCCTGGGGTTTGGGCGTGGTAGCGGTGGTCATGCGGCAACATCCATGAAGCCAGGGGCCTGGGCCAGAGCGAAGGGGCTGAAGACCTGCCACTGCTGATCAGCGTCGAACCGGCCACTGATAAAGGGCACGCCGGGGGTGGCGCTGGGCAACAAGGCGTCTTGTGCGAAATGCTGCATACCCACCACCTCGTCCACCAGCAGCCCGATAAATATGTCCTGGTATTCCACGACCAATACCCGCCGCTGCTTGTCTGCCTTGGACAGCGCATGGCCGAGGAACCCGCCGAGATCCATCACCGGCAGCAGGCGCCCACGCAGGTTAGCGACTCCTCTGATCCAGGTCTTGACCCCGGGCATTAAAGTGCAGCGCGGCTCATGCAGCACTTCGGCGACTTCGCGCATGGGCGCGACAAACCACTGTTCGCCCACGCGAAAGCCGATCCCGCTCCAGCCTTGCAGGCGGGTTTCCTGGGACGGCAGGTCAGCGGCCAGCAGGCGACAGCGGCGGTCGATGTCCAGCAGCAGCTCGAAGGCGGTTAGCGACTCGGTCATGATGGCGTGCCGTCAGCGGGCCAAGACCTTGTTCAGGGTGGCGATCAGCGTGGCTTCGTCCACCGGCTTGGTCAGGTAATCCTTGGCGCCCTGGCGCGCGCCCCAGATTTTGTCGGTTTCCTGGTCCTTGGTGGTGATGATGATGATCGGGATGCCATTGGTTTCCCGCTCCTTGGACAGCTGGCGGGTGGCCTGGAAGCCATTGAGGCCCGGCATCACGATGTCCATCAAGACCGCGTCGGGCTTTTCCTGGCGGGCCAGGGCCACGCCGTCGGCACCGTTTTCCGCTTTCAAGACCTGATGACCGTGCTTTTCCAGCATGCCGGTCAGTTTGTACATTTCGGTCGGCGAATCGTCGACGATCAGAACACGTGCCATGGTTTTCCCCACTACATTGGAAGACGCACGCCCTTGTGAGGTTGCGTCAGTGTGCTTGTTCTACTGCGGCGAAACCCGGCA
Source organism: Pseudomonas sp. PSPC2-3 (assembly GCF_049898265.1). NCBI lineage: Bacteria > Pseudomonadati > Pseudomonadota > Gammaproteobacteria > Pseudomonadales > Pseudomonadaceae > Pseudomonas > Pseudomonas sp. PSPC2-3. Next base: position 226,305 of record NZ_JAFCXJ010000001.1, read on the forward strand.
CGTAGGCCTTGATCGCGCCCAGCAGTTCTTCCTTGCTGAAAGGCTTGGTCAAAAACTGATCGACACCGACGATACGCCCCTTGGCCTTGTCGAACAGGCCGTCCTTGGAAGACAGCATGATCACCGGGATCGACTTGAACGCCGGGTTGTTCTTCACCAGGGCGCACGTCTGATAGCCATCCAGGCGCGGCATCATGATGTCGACAAAGATAATGTGCGGGTGATGATCCACAATCCGGGCCAGGGCATCGAAACCATCGATGGCCGTGATGACATCGCAGCCCACGTTCTTCAACAGGGTTTCGGCGGTGCGGCGGATCGTTTTCGAATCGTCGATCACCATCACTCTCAAGGCGTTGGAATGCTGTTCCATATCTGCTCTACCATCGCCACAGCGAATCGGTTTTCGGTGTGTACGGCCTGATACTGCCCAGGATGAGCGTCACAAGCCTTGGAATTCAGGGGCTGCTGCGCCGTGGCAGTCTTTTTAGCACAGTCTCGTGGAGCAATCTATCGAGCGACCCGCCAGGTGGTTTTTCCTTGACCCACAACAGTCGCAGCGCCACTCTGACGCCACTTTTATGCGCCCTAATTTGCTAGAGGAAATCCCCCATGAGCGTTCGCGTCGGCATTGTCATGGACCCTATCGCCAGCATTTCCTATAAAAAGGACAGCTCGCTGGCCATGCTCCTGGCCGCCCAGGCCCGCGGCTGGAGCCTGTTCTATATGGAACAGCGCGACCTTTACCAGGGCGGCGGCGAGGCGCGTGCGCGGATGCGTCCGCTCGAGGTGTTCGCCAACCCTGAAAAGTGGTTCGAGCTGCAAGACGAAATCGACAGCCCCCTGAGCGACCTGGACGTGATCCTGATGCGCAAGGACCCGCCGTTCGACATGGAATTCGTCTACTCCACCTACCTGCTGGAGCAAGCCGAGCGCGCCGGCGTGCTGATCGTCAACAAGCCGCAGAGCCTGCGCGACTGCAATGAGAAGCTGTTCGCCACGCTGTTCCCGCACTGCACGCCGCCGACCGTGGTCAGCCGCCGCGCCGATGTGCTGCGAGAATTCGCCGCCAAGCACGGCGATGTGATCCTCAAACCGCTGGACGGCATGGGCGGCACCTCGATCTTCCGCCACCGCGCCGGCGACCCGAACCTGTCGGTGATCCTCGAAACCCTGACCGCCCTGGGCACCCAGCAGATCATGGGCCAGGCTTATCTGCCGGCGATCAAGGACGGCGACAAGCGCATCCTGATGATCGACGGCGAACCGGTGGACTATTGCCTGGCACGCATCCCGGCAGCCGGCGAGACCCGCGGCAACCTGGCGGCCGGCGGTCGTGGCGAAGCCCGGCCTTTGTCGGACAAGGACCGCTGGATTGCTTCCCAGGTCGGCCCGACCCTGCGGGAAAAAGGTTTGCTGTTCGTAGGCCTCGACGTAATTGGTGAACACCTCACCGAAATCAACGTCACCAGCCCGACCTGTATTCGCGAGATCGACAATGCATTTGGCACGAACATCGGCGAAATGCTGATGGCCGCGATTGAGCGCAAGCTACAAGCCAAGTGACATAGAACAGCCGGACACCCGCCAACATTGCGTTATCATGCGCCACCTGTGAAACACGCGATGTTGGTTTTCTTGTCATGACACTCCCGTCCGATCTGCCCTTCGAACCCTCCCCCAGCGGCGTGCGCCCGGCTGATCGGCTCGGATTTACCCTGTTTCTCGCGGCATTGATCCACCTGGCGCTGATCCTCGGCGTGGGTTTCACCATGGTCGAACCCAAGCAAATCACCAAGACCCTGGAAATCACCCTCGCCACGTTCAAGAGCGAAAAGAAGCCCGAGAAGGCCGATTTTCTCGCCCAGGACAATCAGCAAGGCAGCGGCACGCTGGACAAGAAAGCCGTGCCCAAGACCACCGAAGTGGCGCCGTTCCAGGACAACAAGGTAAATAAAGTCTCCCCGCCACCGACGCCCAAGCCCGAAGTCCCCCAGGCCGCGCCCAAGCCTGTGGTGACCACCGTCGCGCCGAAACCGCAAAAAGCCGCGACCCAGCGCGAGAAAACCAAGACCGAACCGCGACCCGAGCCCGTCAAGCCGGCGCCGACCTTCGACAGCTCGCAGCTCTCCGACCAGATATCCAGCCTCGAAGCCGAACTGGCCAATGAGCAACAGCTGTACGCCAAGCGCCCGCGCATCTACCGCCTGAACGCGGCGTCCACCATGCGCGACAAAGGCGCCTGGTATAAGGACGAGTGGCGCAAGAAGGTCGAGCGCATCGGCAACCTCAACTACCCGGACGAGGCCCGCCGCCAGCAGATCTACGGCAATTTGCGCTTGCTGGTGTCGATCAACCGCGACGGCACGTTATATGAAGTGCAGGTACTCGAATCGTCCGGCCAGCCGCTGCTGGACCAGGCCGCCCAGCGCATCGTGCGCCTGGCCGCGCCCTTTGCGCCGTTCAGCGGCGACCTGAATGACGTGGACCGCCTGGAAATCATCCGCACCTGGCGGTTTGCCAAGGGCGATCGCCTGTCCAGCAACTGATAACCCCAATCAACACCAATCACTGTAGGAGCGAGCTTGCTCGCGAAAAACTTGAGAGCGACGCGGTTCTACCTGGAGCACTTCGTTATCGTTGGCGTTTTTCGCGAGCAAGCTCGCTCCTACAGAAAAGGCGACGGCGCTGTATTCGGATCACTCCCAGCTTGTCAGTTCGCCCCTCCAACGCCACACTAGCGGACATGAAAAATGTCAGCCCGACCTACCTCAAGCACCAATTCCTGATCGCCATGCCCCATATGGCCGACCCGAACTTTGCGCAGACCTTGACCTACATTGTCGAGCACACGGCCAATGGTGCCATGGGGTTGGTGGTGAACCGCCCGCAGGAGCTGAACCTGGCCGATATTCTCGAGCAACTGCGCCCGGAGATCGACCCGCCAGCCCGCTGCCAGGGCGTGCCGATCTATATCGGCGGGCCGGTGCAGACCGATCGCGGCTTCGTGCTGCACCCGACCGGGCCGAAATTCCAGGCCACGGTGGACCTCGACGGCGTGTCGCTGTCCACATCCCAGGACGTGTTGTTCGCCATCGCCGACGGCGTCGGCCCCGAACAGAGCGTGATCACCCTCGGCTACGCTGGCTGGGAAGCCGGGCAACTGGAGGCCGAGCTGGCCAGTAACGCCTGGCTGACCTGCCCCTACGATGCCGACATTCTGTTCAACACTGCCGCCGAGCTGCGCCTGGACGCGGCCGCGGCCAAGCTGCGGGTCAACCTCAGCCTGCTGACCAGCCAGGCGGGGCACGCCTGATGGCCTTGCGTCTGATCCTCGGTTTTGACTACGGCACCAAACAGATCGGCGTCGCTGTCGGCCAGGTCATCACTGGCCAGGCCCGCGAGCTGTGTACCTTGAAAGCCCAGAACGGCATACCGGACTGGAACCAGGTCGAAGCCCTGATCAAGGAGTGGAAGCCCGACGCGGTGGTGGTCGGCCTGCCCTTGAACATGGACGGCACCCCCAGCGACATGTGCCTGCGCGCCGAAAAGTTCGCGCGCCGCCTCAACGGCCGCTACAACCTGCCTTTTTATACCCACGACGAGCGCCTGACGACCTTCGAAGCCAAGGGTGAGCGCCGCGACCGTGGCGGGCAGAAAGGCAGCTACCGCGACAACCCAGTGGACGCCATCGCCGCGGCCTTGCTGTTGCAGGGTTGGCTGGATGAAAACACCGCGTTATTTGAATCCTGACTGACGCGGCTTGCCGCGTCTTTTTACGTTTGAGCCCGGTCCTTGCTGGCAAACCCTGCCGCGCAAGGCCTTGAAGGAGCGACCATGAGCCTGCCAAACCCCGCCGAACTGATCAGCCAGATGGCGATTCGCCTCAAGGCCCACCTGAAACACCGTGGCATCAGCGAGCCGCGCTTCATCGGCATTCGCACGGGTGGCGTGTGGGTGGCCCAGGCGCTGCTGCAAGAGCTGGGCAACGATTCGCCGCTGGGTACGCTGGATGTGTCCTTCTACCGCGACGACTTCAGCCAGAACGGCCTGCACCCGCAAGTGCGCCCGTCGGCCCTGCCGTTCGAGATCGAAGGCCAGCACCTGGTGCTGATCGACGACGTGCTGATGAGCGGCCGCACCGTCCGCGCCGCGCTGAACGAGCTGTTCGACTACGGCCGCCCCGCCAGCGTGACGCTGGTCTGCCTGCTGGACCTGGACGCCGGCGAGCTGCCGATCAGCCCGGATGTGGTCGGCGCGACCCTGTCGCTTTCAGCCCAGCAGCGGGTAAAATTGTCCGGTCCCACGCCGCTCGTACTCGAACTGCAAGACCTTGCCCTTTAACCCGCCTTGTAAAGAGTCCCCGCGATGACGCCTCTAGATGCCAAGCGCCCGCTGCAGCTCAATGCTCAGGGCCAGCTGCAACACTTCTTGTCCCTCGACGGTTTGCCCCGCGAACTGCTCACCGAAATCCTCGACACCGCCGACTCGTTCCTCGAAGTCGGTGGCCGCGCGGTGAAGAAGGTCCCGCTGCTGCGCGGCAAGACCATCTGCAATGTGTTCTTCGAGAACTCCACGCGCACCCGCACTACCTTCGAACTGGCGGCCCAGCGCCTGTCGGCCGACGTGATCACACTGAACGTGTCGACCTCGTCGGCGAGCAAGGGCGAGACCCTGCTCGACACCCTGCGCAACCTCGAAGCGATGGCCGCCGACATGTTCGTGGTGCGCCACGGCGACTCCGGCGCCGCACACTTCATCGCCGAGCACGTCTGCCCGCAGGTGGCGATCATCAACGGCGGCGACGGCCGTCACGCCCACCCGACCCAGGGCATGCTCGACATGCTCACCATCCGTCGGCACAAAGGCAGCTTTGAAAACCTCTCGGTGGCCATCGTCGGCGACATCCTGCACTCGCGGGTAGCGCGCTCGAACATGCTGGCCCTGAAAACCCTGGGTTGCCCGGATATCCGCGTGATCGCGCCGAAAACCCTGCTGCCGATCGGCATCGAGCAGTACGGCGTGAAGGTCTACACCGACATGACCGAAGGCCTCAAGGATGTGGACGTGGTGATCATGCTGCGCCTGCAACGCGAACGCATGTCCGGTGGCCTGTTGCCGAGCGAAGGCGAGTTCTACCGCCTGTTCGGCCTGACCACCACGCGTCTGGCCGGAGCCAAGCCGGATGCCATCGTGATGCACCCGGGGCCGATCAACCGAGGGGTGGAGATCGAATCGGCGGTGGCCGACGGCAACCAGTCGGTGATTCTCAACCAGGTGACCTACGGCATCGCCATACGCATGGCGGTGCTGTCCATGGCCATGAGCGGGCAAACCGCGCAACGTCAATTCGAGCAGGAGAAGGCCCAGTGAAGCTCAGCATTCTCGGCGCCCGCGTCATTGATCCGGCCAGTGGCCTGGATCAAGTCACCGATCTTCATCTGGAAGCCGGCAAGATCATCGCCATCGGCGCTGCGCCCGCTGGCTTCAGCGCCAGTGAGACCCTCGACGCCAAGGGCCTGGTGGCCGCGCCTGGCCTGGTCGACCTGAACGTCGCCCTGCGCGAGCCGGGTTACAGCCGCAAAGGCAACATCACCAGCGAAACCCGCGCCGCCGCCGCCGGTGGCGTCACCAGCCTGTGCTGCCCGCCGCACACCAAACCGGTGCTGGACACCTCGGCCGTGGCCGAGCTGATCCTCGACCGCGCCCGCGAAGCCGGCAATTGCAAAGTGTTCCCCATCGGCGCCCTGAGCAAAGGCCTGGAAGGCGAGCAACTGGCCGAACTGATCGCGCTGCGCGATGCCGGTTGCGTGGCCTTCGGCAACGGCCTGGAGAGTTTCCGCAGCACCCGCACGCTGTGCCGTGCCCTGGAATACGCGGCCACCTTCGACCTGACGGTGATCTTCCACTCCCAGGACCGCGACCTGGCCGAAGGCGGCCTGGCCCATGAAGGCGCCGTGGCCAGCTTCCTCGGCCTGCCGGGCATCCCGGAGACCGCGGAAACCGTGGCCCTGGCCCGCGATCTGCTGCTGGTGGAACAAAGCGGCGTGCGCGCGCACTTCAGCCAACTGACCAGCGCCCGCGGCGTGGCCCTGATCGCCCAGGCCCAGGCCCGCGGCTTGCCGGTGACGGCGGACGTGGCGCTGTATCAGTTGATCCTGACGGACGAGGCGCTGACCGACTTCTCCAGCCTGTATCACGTACAACCGCCGCTGCGCACCCGTGCCGACCGCGAGGGTTTGCGTGCGGCGGTGAAGTCCGGTGTGGTGTCGGCGATTTCCAGCCATCACCAGCCCCACGAGCGCGATGCCAAGCTGGCACCGTTCGGCGCGACCGAGCCGGGTATCAGCAGCGTCGAGCTGTTGCTGCCGTTGGCGATGACGCTGGTGGAGGATGGCTTGCTCGACCTGCCGACGCTGCTGGCGCGCCTGAGTGCAGGCCCTGCCGAAGCCTTGCGCCTGCCGGCGGGTAAGTTGGCGGTGGGGGCGGCGGCGGACCTGGTGCTGTTCGATCCGGCCAGCTCGACGATTGCCGGCGAGCACTGGCTGTCCAAGGGCGAAAACTGCCCGTTCATCGGCCATAGCCTGCCGGCGAGCGTGCGCTACACCCTGGTGGACGGACGCATCAGCTACCAGGCCTAAAGCGGGCTCGGTAAAAAATGTGGGAGGGGGCTTGCCCCCGATAGCAGTGGGTCAGCTACAGATAAGCTGACTGGTCCACCGCCATCGGGGGCAAGCCCCCTCCCACATTGGGTTCTCTATAGAGCTTGAGAGATCAGCGCCCGCCTCTTAGCTCGGCGTTACGGATCGATATCTGCGTATTCAACGTCCAGAAGTCATACAACACCCCCACCAGGAACAGGCCGCCGGTCAGCAGGTACAGCAGGCCGGTGATCCATTTGCCCTGGTACATCCGGTGTACACCGAACACCCCGAGAAACGCCAACAGAATCCAGGCCACGTTGTATTCGATCGGGCCGGCGGTAAAACGCAGGTCGGCTTCACGGTCCATCGCCGGAATCAGGAACAAGTCGATCAGCCAGCCAATACCCAGCAAGCCCAACGTGAAAAACCAGATCGTCCCGGTGACGGGTTTGCCGTAATAGAAGCGATGCGCCCCGGTAAAACCAAAAATCCAGAGCAGGTAACCGATCACCTTGCTGTGGGTGTCTTGCTGCGAAACATCCTGTCGATAGGTGTTCATGGCGTACCTCTTTTGCTGCGATAGATAAATTTTTTCACTTTCTTTGTGACTTTTTTACATGCACCCGACGTATGGCCGATGGTATCTTCGCTCCCCTGAAAGCCTGATGCCACCTGACTTGTGTAGGACAATTGCGGCGATTCGTCGCGTATTTCCTGAGTTTGACCCCAAGGTTCAGTCGACAAACGGCCTGAGAACGACACAAAAAGCTGTTATAAAGTTGCGCGCAAACCCATAAGAGCCACGCCTAATGCGACCATTTTTCAAGACATGGCTAACCATTTGCCTATTAATGCCACTGGCCGCCCACGCCACCAATCGTGAGCAACGACTTCCTAACGTCAACGGCTTCACCCCGAAAGTCCACAGCACACCCAGCACGGCCAAATCCGTAAAGCCTACCGTCAGCCGCCCGACTCAACTGAGCAAGGCCCACGGTAAGGCAACACCCGGCCTGATGGCGGGTAACACCAAGCAAAGCAGCACCGTCCTCAGCCGCGCCGTGAATGTGCTCGGTACACCTTATCGTTGGGGCGGCAGCAGCCCAAGTAAAGGGTTCGACTGCAGCGGCCTGGTAAAATATGCATTCAACGACGTTGCCGCGGTGGATTTGCCACGCACCTCCAACGCCATGGCCGCCGGCCACGGGCAGAAGGTTGACCGCAAGGACTTGAAGCCGGGCGACCTGCTGTTCTTCAAACTGAAGAGCCGCCGGGTTAACCACGTTGCCATCTACCTGGGCAACGACCGCTTTATCCACGCACCGCGCCGTGGCAAGTCGGTCAGCATCGATACCCTGAAGAAGCCGTTCTGGGACAAGAACTACGTGATCGCCAAGCGGGTTCTGCCGAAAGAACAGAACAACCTGCGGATCGTCCAACGCTGATCTATGTGGGAGGGGCTTGCCCCTCCCACATTTGATTTCATTGCCCACAAGTCTCATATGTCTGTCGGCACCCTCGCCTTCTCCCGCGCCGCCTCCCGGCTGATCACGCCCTGCGTGACCAAGGCCTTCAAGCGCATATCCAACGTCTGCATCCCCGATGCGCCACCGGTCTGAATCGCCGATACGATCTGCGCCACCTTGTCCTCGCGGATCAAATTGCGAATGGCGGGCGTACACAGCATGATTTCATGGGCCGCCACGCGCCCGCCGCCGATCTTCTTGACCAACACCTGGGACACCACCGCCTGCAGCGACTCCGAAAGCATTGAGCGGACCATCGGCTTTTCTCCCGCAGGAAACACGTCCACCAGGCGATCCACGGTCTTGGCCGCCGACGCGGTGTGCAGGGTGCCGAAGACCAGATGCCCGGTCTCAGCCGCCGTCAGCGCCAGGCGGATGGTTTCCAGGTCACGCAGTTCACCCACCAGGATCACATCCGGGTCTTGCCGCAGTGCCGAACGCAAGGCCGCCGAAAAACTGTGGGTGTCGCGGTGCACCTGGCGCTGGTTGATCAGGGCCCGGCAGGGCTGGTGGATGAACTCGATGGGGTCTTCCAAGGTGAGGATGTGCTGGCGCCGGTGCTGGTTGAGGTGATCGATCAGCGCCGCCAGGGTGGTCGACTTGCCCGAGCCGGTGGGCCCGGTCACCAGCACCAGGCCGCGCGGCAGTTGGGCGATACGTTGGAACACCGCGCCCAACCCGAGGTTTTCCAGGCTCTGGACCTGGGCGGGGATGTTGCGAAACACCGCGCCCATGCCACGCGCCTGCTGGAACACATTCACCCGAAATCGCCCGACACCGGGCAGTTCGAAGGCGAAATCCGTTTCAAGAGATGTTTCGAAATCCTTTTGTTGGTACTGGTTGAGCAAAGGGCTGAGCAAATCCGCCACATGCGTGGGTGACAGCACTGGCCCATCCAGGGACCAGACCTCACCATCCATCCGCAGCATCGGTGCGAGGCCGGCCGACAGGTGCAGGTCGGAGGCGCCCCGGCGCACGCTGTGCGTGAGTAATTCAGTGATATCCATAGGGCTTTCCATTTCCAGTAGAATGCCGCGGACTCCATATCCACGGGCGCATCTTGAATGTCGACGATAGCAGACAACATTGGCCAGGTTCGCCAGCGCATCCGCGCCGCAGCCGACGCCGTGCAACGTGACGCAAACAGCATCCACCTGCTGGCCGTGAGCAAGACCAAGCCCGCGCAAGCCGTGCGCGAAGCCTATGCCGCCGGGATGTGCGATTTCGGCGAAAACTACCTGCAGGAAGCCTTGGGCAAACAGGCCGAATTAACCGACCTGCCCTTGAGTTGGCACTTCATCGGCCCCATTCAATCGAACAAGACTCGCGCGATCGCCGAGAACTTCGCTTGGGTGCATTCCGTGGACCGCCTGAAAATCGCACAACGCCTGTCCGAACAACGCCCGGCCGACCTGGCGCCGCTGAACATCTGCATCCAGGTCAACGTCAGTGGCGAAGCCAGCAAGTCCGGCTGCACGCCCGCCGACCTGCCGGCGCTGGCCAACGCGATCAGCGCCCTGCCGCGCTTGAAGTTGCGCGGTTTGATGGCGATCCCTGAACCGACCGAAGACCGCGCCGCACAGGATGCAGCGTTCGCCGCCGTCCGCGACCTGCAGGCCAGTTTGAACCTGCCGCTCGACACACTTTCCATGGGCATGAGCCACGACCTCGAGTCGGCCATCGCCCAAGGCGCCACCTGGGTGCGGATCGGTACCGCTCTGTTTGGCGCCCGCGACTACGGTCAGCCGTGAAATGGCCGACTTCCCACTGAATAAGGACCTGTCATGAGCAACACGCGTATTGCCTTTATCGGCGCCGGCAACATGGCGGCCAGCCTGATCGGCGGCCTGCGGGCCAAGGGCCTGCAAGCCCAACAGATCCGCGCCAGCGATCCGGGCGCCGAAACCCGCGCCCGCGTCAGCGCCGAACACGGTATCGACACCTTCGCCGACAACGCCGAGGCCATCCAGGGCGTCGACGTGATCGTGCTGGCGGTCAAGCCGCAAGCCATGAAAGCCGTGTGCGAAAGCCTGCGCCCGAGCCTGCAGCCGCACCAGTTGGTGGTGTCCATCGCCGCCGGCATCACCTGCGCCAGCATGAACCGCTGGCTCGGCGCCCAGCCCATCGTGCGCTGCATGCCCAACACCCCGGCGCTGCTGCGCAAAGGCGTGAGCGGTTTGTATGCCACCGCCCAGGTGAGCGCCGAACAGCGCGACCAGGCCCAGGAACTGCTGTCCGCCGTGGGCATCGCCCTGTGGCTGGAACAGGAAGAGCAACTGGACGCGGTGACCGCCGTCTCCGGCAGCGGCCCGGCCTACTTCTTCCTGCTGATCGAAGCCATGACCGCCGCCGGCGTGAAACTGGGCCTGAGCCGGGACATCGCCGAGCAACTGGCCGCGCAAACCGCCCTGGGAGCCGCGCAGATGGCCGTGACCAGCGACGTGGATGCCGCCGAACTGCGCCGCCGCGTGACCTCCCCCGGCGGCACCACGCAAGCCGCCATTGAATCGTTCCAGGCCGGGGGCTTCGAAGCCCTGGTGGAAAAAGCACTGGGTGCCGCGGCACATCGTTCGGCCGAGATGGCCGAGCAACTGGGCAAATAGTCGTCCCCAACCTGCAACTGGACTAGATAGGAATCGAACATGCTCGGAATCAATGACGCTGCCATTTTCATCATCCAGACCCTGGGCAGCCTGTACCTGCTGATCGTGCTGATGCGCTTTATCCTGCAACTGGTGCGGGCGAACTTCTACAACCCGCTGTGCCAGTTCGTGGTGAAGGCCACCCAGCCGCTGCTCAAGCCCCTGCGCCGGGTGATCCCGAGCCTGTTCGGGCTGGACATGTCCTCGCTGGTGCTGGCGCTGCTGCTGCAGGTCCTGCTATTCGCGGTGATCCTGATGCTCAACGGCTACCAGGCCTTGACCCTCCTGCTGCTGCCATGGGCGCTGATCGGCGTTTTCTCGCTGTTTTTGAAGATCCTCTTCTGGTCGATGATCATCAGCGTGATCCTCTCGTGGGTCGCACCCGGCAGCCGCAGCCCTGGAGCCGAGCTGGTCGCGCAGATCACCGAACCGGTGCTGGCGCCGTTCCGCCGGTTGATCCCCAACCTGGGCGGTCTGGACATCTCGCCGATCTTCGCATTTATCGCGATCCAGCTCCTGCAAAGCTGGGTGATCCCGCGCCTGGCGTTCTATGCGTTCATGCCCAAAGAGCTGTTCGGGTTGATCTGATTCAGCCCCGCTTGCGTGTCAGGGCCGGATAACCTCCGGCCTTTGCTTGCCGCTAGGGGCAGCGGTCTTTAGACTTACGCCTCATTTAAACGAGAGCAGGGTCGATGCCAGCTGCCTTTCCCCCCGATTCTGTTGGACTGGTCGTGCCCCAAATGGCGCACTTCAGCGAACCGCTGGCCCTGGCCTGCGGACGTTCGCTGCCAGCCTACGACCTGATCTATGAAACCTACGGCCAGTTGAACGCCACGGCGAGCAACGCCGTGCTGATCTGCCACGCCTTGTCCGGCCATCATCACGCCGCGGGCTTCCACAGCGTCGACGAGCGCAAGCCCGGCTGGTGGGACAGCTGCATCGGCCCCGGCAAGCCCATCGACACCAACAAGTTCTTTGTGGTCAGCCTGAACAACCTCGGCGGCTGCAACGGCTCGACCGGCCCCAGCAGCCTCAACCCGGAAACCGGCAAGCCCTTCGGCGCCGACTTCCCGGTGCTGACCGTGGAAGACTGGGTCCACAGCCAGGCGCGCCTGGCCGACCGGCTGGGCATCCAGCAATGGGCCGCCGTGATCGGCGGCAGCCTCGGCGGCATGCAGGCCCTGCAATGGACCATCACTTACCCCGATCGTGTGCGCCATTGCCTGGCCATCGCCTCGGCCCCCAAGTTGTCGGCGCAGAACATCGCCTTCAACGAAGTGGCGCGCCAGGCGATCCTGACCGACCCGGACTTCCACGGCGGCTCGTTCCAGGAAGCCGGCGTGATCCCCAAGCGCGGCTTGATGCTGGCGCGGATGGTTGGGCATATCACCTACCTGTCCGACGATTCCATGGGCGAGAAATTCGGCCGCGGCCTCAAGAGCGAGAAACTCAACTACGATTTCCACAGCGTCGAGTTCCAGGTGGAAAGCTACCTGCGCTATCAGGGCGAAGAGTTCTCCGGGCGGTTTGACGCCAACACCTACCTGCTGATGACCAAGGCCCTGGACTACTTCGACCCGGCCGCCAACTTCGACGACGACCTGGCGAAAACCTTCGAGGGCGCGTCGGCCAAGTTCTGCGTGATGTCGTTCACCACCGACTGGCGCTTCTCGCCGGCCCGCTCGCGGGAACTGGTGGATGCCTTGATGGCGGCGAAGAAAGACGTCTGCTACCTGGAAATCGATGCTCCGCAAGGCCACGACGCCTTCCTGATCCCGATTCCTCGTTATCTGCAGGCGTTCAGTAACTACATGAACCGCATAACTCTGTGAGAACGCCATGAGAGCCGACCTGGAAATCATCCAAGACTGGATACCCGCCGGCAGCCGCGTGCTCGACCTTGGCTGCGGCAATGGCGAACTGCTGAGCTGGCTGCGCGACAACAAGCAAGTCACCGGCTATGGCCTGGAAAACGACCCGGACAACATCGCCGAGTGCGTGGCCAAGGGCATCAACGTGATCGAGCAGGACCTGGACAAGGGCCTGGGCAACTTTGCCAGCAACAGCTTCGACGTCGTGGTGATGACCCAGGCCCTGCAGGCGGTGCATTACCCGGACCGCATCCTCGACGAAATGCTGCGCGTCGGCCGCCAGTGCATCATCACCTTCCCCAACTTCGGTCACTGGCGCTGCCGCTGGTACCTGGCCACCAAGGGCCGCATGCCGGTGTCGGATTTCCTGCCGTACACGTGGTACAACACGCCGAACATCCACTTTTGCACCTTCGAAGACTTCGAAGCCCTGTGTGGCGAGCGGGAAGCCAAGGTGATCAACCGCCTTGCCGTTGATCAACAGCACCGCCACGGCTGGGCGAGTAAACTATGGCCCAACCTGTTGGGTGAAATCGGGATTTACCGGGTCAGCAGCCCGGGCCTGACAGACCACAAGATCGCCGTCTAACTATTTTCGAGGAAGACGAATATGAGACGCCTGGCTGTATTTCTACTCACCGCGTGCCTGGGCGTCAGCGCCATGGCCGCCGATGCCATCGACAGTAAGCGCCAGAAGGAATTTGGCGATATCACCGTACACTACAACACCTTCACCTCCAGCTTCCTGCAACCCGATACGGCCCAGGCTGTCGGCGTGGTACGCAGCAAGAACAAGGGCTTGATCAACGTGACCGTGATCAAGGGCGTGACGCCCGTGGCCGCGCAAGTGACCGGCACGATCAAAGACCTGAGCGGCAGGAGCGAAATCCTGACGTTCAAGCAGATTACCGAAAAAGGTGCGATCTATTACCTCGCGCCCTACAACGTACCGCAACAGGAAGTGCGGGTTTTCACCATCAACGTTGAAACCGGCGGCAAGGCCCATGGTTTCCAATTCAACCAGGAACTGTTTCCGGCGGACTGATGAACCTGACTCAACTCGTGCTGGCCAGCCATAACGCCGGCAAACTCAAAGAACTCCAGGCCATGCTCGGCGAGTCCGTGCAACTGCGCTCGATCGGCGAGTTCAGCCAGGTCGAGCCCGAAGAAACGGGCCTGTCGTTCGTCGAGAACGCCATCCTCAAGGCGCGCAATGCCGCGCGCCTGTCCGGCCTGCCGGCGCTGGCGGACGACTCGGGCCTGGCGGTGGACTTCCTCGGCGGCGCCCCCGGTATCTATTCGGCGCGCTATGCCGACGGCAAAGGCGACGCGGCGAACAACGCCAAGCTGCTCGATGTGCTCAAGGACGTGCCGGATGCCGAGCGTGGCGCGCAGTTCGTCTGCGTGCTGGCCCTGGTGCGACATGCCGACGATCCGTTGCCGATCCTCTGCGAAGGCCTGTGGCACGGGCGCATCCTGCATGCGGCCAGCGGCGCGCATGGGTTTGGCTACGACCCGCTGTTCTGGGTGCCGGAGCGCGATGTCTCCAGCGCCGAACTGAGCCCGGCCGACAAAAACCAGATCAGCCACCGCGCCCGTGCCATGGCTTTGCTGCGCCAGCGCCTGGGCTTGAAATGACCCAGAACACCTCCGCGCAGCCGCTGATCCACGGCGGCGCGCAAACACCACGGGCGGCCCTGCCCCATCTTCCGCCCCTGGCGCTGTACATCCACATCCCGTGGTGCGTGCGCAAATGCCCTTATTGCGACTTCAACTCCCACACCGCCAGCCCCGTGTTGCCGGAAGAAGAGTACGTCGATGCGCTGCTGGCCGACCTCGATCAGGATCTGCACGCGGTTTATGGCAGGGAACTGAGTTCGATCTTCTTCGGTGGCGGCACGCCGAGCCTGTTCAGTGCCGCCGCGCTGGGCCGTCTGCTCAAGGGCGTGGAAGCACGCATCCCGTTTGCCGACGACATCGAGATCACCCTGGAAGCCAACCCGGGAACGTTCGAGCAAGAGAAGTTCGTGGCGTACCGCAAGCTGGGGATCAACCGCCTGTCCATCGGCATCCAGAGCTTCCAGCAGGAAAAACTCGCGGCCCTGGGCCGTATCCACAACGGCGATGAAGCCGTGCGCGCCGCCGGCATGGCGCGCCAGGCCGGGTTCGACAACTTCAACCTGGACCTGATGCATGGCTTGCCCGATCAGTCCTTGGACGACGCTCTGAGCGACCTGCGCCAGGCCATCGCGCTCAAACCGACCCATTTGTCGTGGTACCAACTGACCCTGGAGCCCAACACCGTATTCTGGAACCAGCCGCCGACGCTGCCGGAAGACGACACCCTGTGGGATATCCAGGAAGCCGGCCAGGCGCTGCTGGCCGAACACGGTTACGCGCAATATGAAGTCTCGGCCTATGCGCAACCGGGGCGAGCGGCGCGACATAACCTCAACTACTGGAGCTTCGGCGACTTCATCGGCATCGGTGCCGGCGCCCATGGCAAGCTCAGCCACCCGGACGGGCGCATCGTCCGCACCTGGAAGACCCGCGCACCGAAGGACTACCTCAACCCGGCCAAAAGCTTCCTGGCCGGCACGAACGCGCTGACCAACGAAGAGCTGCCGTTCGAGTTCCTGATGAACGCCCTGCGCCTCACCGAAGGCGTCGACGCCAAGCTCTACGCCGAACGCACCGGGCTGGCGCTGGCAAGCCTCGCGCAAGGCCGCACCGAGGCAGAACAAAGTGGCTTAATGCAGGTCGAACCGTCACGCCTGGCGGCGACTGACCGCGGGCAACTCTTTCTCAATGACCTGTTGCAGAAGTTTTTGAGCTGATCGCTCTTAAGGAAATCGAATGGATTTGGTACTCGACCTGCTCGCCACCGTATCCCGCTGGAGCCGCAGCAACCTGTCGGAAATCTCCCTGGCCCTCGTCGGCTGCCTGTTGGTGCTGTTCGGCGCCGATATCAAAGGCTGGGTCGAAGCCCGCCTCGGCAGCATCGCCGGCGCCTTGCGCGTACCGTTGATGGCCCTGCTGTGCATGATCGGCAGCGGCGCGGCGCTGATCTACGCCACGCCGTGGATTGTGCGGGGGCTGAGCCAGTTCAATAACTACAGCCTGGCGCCGGTATTGGTGGTGGTGCTGGTATTGATCGGCGTCGTCGCCGACCGCCGCTGAATTTAAAGCCAGATACAAAACAATGTGGGAGGGGGCTTGCCCCCGATAGCAGAGTGTCAGTCAACCACTCTATGACTGACCCACCGCTATCGGGGGCAAGCCCCCTCCCACATTTTTTGACCGCATTCCAAGTTACTGGCTGATCAGTCGACTTTCTCGAACTTCAGATCCCACACCCCATGCCCCAACCGCTCGCCGCGGCGTTCGAACTTGGTGATCGGGCGCTCGGCCGGGCGTGGCACGCATTTGCCGTCTTCGGCCAGGTTGCGGTAGCCAGGGGCGACGTTCATCACTTCCAGCATGTATTCCGCATAGGGTTCCCAGTCGGTGGCCATGTGCAGGATACCGCCGACTTTCAGCTTGCTGCGCACCAGCTCCGCGAAGGACGCCTGGACGATGCGGCGCTTGTGGTGACGGCTTTTGTGCCATGGATCGGGGAAAAACAGCATCAGGCGATCGAGGCTGTTGTCGGCGATGCAGCGGTTGAGCACTTCAATCGCGTCGCAGTCGTAGACCCGCAGGTTGGTCAAACCCTGGGTCAGCACGCCATTGAGCAGCGCGCCGACACCCGGGCGATGGACTTCCACACCGATGAAATCCTGTTCCGGCGCGGCTGCAGCCATTTCCAGCAGGGAGTGGCCCATGCCGAAGCCGATTTCCAGGGAGCGCGGGGCCGAACGGCCGAACACTTGGTCATAGTCCACCGGCGCGTCGGCCAGGGGCAGGACGAACAGCGGCGTGCCTTGCTCCAGGCCCTTTTGCTGGCCTTCGGTCATGCGACCGGCGCGCATCACAAAGCTCTTGATGCGGCGGTGCTTGGACTCGTCGCCCTGTTCCACGGTGTTCGGCGTTTCGTTTGATTCAGTCATCAATGGCTCTTACTTGATCAGACCATCCAGCGGCGAGGAGGCGCTGGCGTAGAGTTTTTTCGGCATGCGCCCGGCGAGGTAGGCCAGGCGGCCCGCGACGATGGCGTGTTTCATGGCTTCGGCCATCATGATCGGCTGTTGGGCATTGGCGATGGCCGAATTCATCAGCACCGCTTCGCAGCCCAGCTCCATGGCGATGGTCGCGTCGGAGGCAGTGCCCACGCCCGCATCCACCAGCACCGGGATCTTGGCTTCTTCGAGGATGATCTGCAGGTTGTACGGGTTGCAGATCCCAAGGCCAGTGCCGATCAGGCCGGCCAGCGGCATCACGGCGATGCAGCCGATTTCGGCCAGTTGGCGGGCGATGATCGGGTCATCGCTGGTGTAGACCATCACGTCGAAGCCTTCCTTGACCAGGGTTTCGGCGGCCTTGAGGGTTTCGATCACGTTGGGGAACAGGGTTTTCTGGTCGGCCAGCACTTCCAGCTTCACCAGGTTGTGGCCGTCGAGCAGCTCACGGGCCAGGCGGCAGGTCCGCACGGCTTCGATGGCGTCGTAGCAGCCGGCGGTGTTCGGCAGGATGGTGTAGCGGTCCGGCGGCAGGATATCCAGCAGGTTCGGTTCGCCCGGGTTCTGGCCGATGTTGGTGCGGCGCACGGCCACGGTCACGATCTCGGCGCCCGAGGCTTCGATGGCCAGGCGGGTTTCTTCCATATCGCGATACTTGCCGGTGCCTACCAGCAGACGGGACTGGTAGGTACGACCGGCCAGGACGAAGGGCTTGTCGCTACGAACGATGCTCATGGGAAATCCTCGAGGTGGGGTGAGGTTCTGCAGAATCCGGGGTGGCGCGCCTGGGCGCCGGACGACTAGCCGCCGCCGATGGCGTGGACCACTTCGACCTGGTCACCTTCGGTGAGCGCAGTCTCGACGTGTTGGCTACGCGGGACGATATCCTGGTTGAGCTCCACTGCGACGCGACGCCCGGTCAGGTCCAGACGGGTCAGCAGGGCCGCAACGGTTTCACCGTCGGGCAGTTCAAAGGGTTCGCCGTTCAACTGAATGTGCATGCCATGGGCCGCCATCGTTTTTAGGGGCAAGCATTCTAGCCCGATTGGCGTAGCTGGCCCAAGGCCCTTTGATCAGTAGCGCGCTTCAGGCCGCCTGCTGCAAGCGCCACGCCGCCAGCCCCAGGAGGAACCAACCGAGCAGAAACGCCAGACCACCGAACGGCGTGATGATGCCGAGCTTGCTGATGCCAGTCATCGTCAGCACGTACAGGCTGCCGGAGAACAGCAGAATGCCGACGACGAACGACACGCCCGCCCACGTGACCAGGCGGCCAGGCAGGTGCGCCGCGAGCAACGCCACGCCGAACAGCGCCAGGGTGTGGACCAATTGGTAAGTCACGCCGGTATGGAAAATCGCCAGGTACTCGGCGCTCAGGCGGTTTTTCAAGCCGTGGGCGGCGAACGCACCGAGGGCGACACCAGTGAAGCCGAAAAAAGCAGCCAGCATCAGAAAGCCACGCAGCATGAGGAACTCCAGTCAGACTCATTGGGCAGGGTCTGTATAATGGCCCGCTCAACGGGTTCGGCCAAGCCATCTCTATGCTGCGTGTCCTCTTCAGTCGTTTTCTCAAAGCCGTGAAATGGTTTGCCATCGGCAGCGTGTTGCTGGTGCTGCTGTTTCGTGTCGTACCGCCGCCGTTCACGGCGCTGATGGTGGAGCGCAAGATCGAATCCTGGTTTGACGGCGAACCGATTGACCTGCAGCGCACCTGGGTGCCGTGGGATGAGATCTCCAACGACCTCAAAGTGGCGGTGATGGCGGGTGAAGACCAGCGTTTCCCACAACATTGGGGCTTCGATTTCGGCGCGATCCAGGCGGCGCTCCTGCACAACGAGCGCGGCGGCTCGATCCGCGGCGCCAGTACGCTGAGCCAGCAAGTATCGAAGAACCTGTTCCTGTGGTCCGGCCGCAGTTATCTGCGCAAGGGCCTGGAGGCCTGGTTTACCGGGCTGATCGAGGTGCTGTGGCCCAAGCAGCGGATCCTTGAGGTGTACCTCAACAGCGTGGAATGGGACGAAGGGGTGTTCGGTGCGCAAGCGGCGGCGCAGCATCACTTCGGGGTGAGTGCCAAGGCGCTTTCTCGGCAGCAGGCCAGCTACCTGGCGGCGGTGCTACCCAATCCACGGGTATGGAGCGCCAGCCATCCAACGGCCTATGTGGCACGGCGGGCGGCATGGATTCGCCAGCAGATGAGCCAATTGGGTGGGGATGGCTATCTGGTTGAGTTGAACAATTCGCGCAAGGCGCCTTGGTCCGACTGACACAACACAGAAATAAATGTGGGAGGGGGCTTACCCCCTCCCACAGTTTTAAGCGGCGATCGACAGCTTCAGCTTGTTCATCGCGCTTTTCTCAAGCTGACGAATCCGCTCGGCCGACACGTTGTACTTCTGCGCCAGGTCGTGCAGCGTGGCTTTTTCTTCGGCCAGCCAGCGCTGGTAGAGGATGTCACGGCTGCGGTCGTCCAGCACTTCCAGCGCTTCGTGCAGGTTGTGGTTGGAGTTGTCGCTCCAGTCGGCGTCTTCCAGTTGACGCGCCGGGTCGTACCGGTGGTCTTCCAGGTAGTTGGCCGGCGATTGGAAGGCGCTGTCGTCGTCCGCCTCGGCGGCCGGGTCGAAGGCCATGTCATGGCCGGTCAGGCGGCTTTCCATCTCGCGCACTTCACGCGGCTCCACACCGAGGCTTTCGGCCACGCGGTGGACTTCTTCGTTGTTCAGCCACGCCAGGCGTTTTTTCTGGCTGCGCAGGTTGAAGAACAGCTTGCGCTGGGCCTTGGTGGTCGCGACTTTCACGATGCGCCAGTTGCGCAGGATGAACTCGTGGATTTCCGCCTTGATCCAGTGAACGGCGAACGACACCAGGCGCACACCCATTTCCGGGTTGAAGCGCTTCACTGCCTTCATCAGGCCGACGTTGCCTTCCTGGATCAGGTCAGCCTGGGCCAGACCGTAGCCGCTATAGCTACGGGCGATATGTACGACAAAACGCAGGTGGGCGAGCACCATCTGCCGAGCCGCCCCCAAATCCTGCTCATAGTAGAGACTCTCGGCCAGTTCACGCTCCTGCTCCGGCGTCAGCAATGGAATGCTGTTGACCGTGTGCACATAGGCCTCCAGGTTCGCACCCGGGACCAAGGCATAAACAGGTTGCAAAGAAGTGGTCATACGAAAAAACCTCCGACTCACATAACTCGTGCAGTTCAGCACTGCGAAAATTGACCGGGAACCGTAGGACAAGTTCCCTAAACCACTGATACGGTCAATACAAACGAAACCACATTAATCTGACATTAACTACTTCGGTGCCAGCTCACGTAAATGCCGTGCGACCGCAATCCACGCACCGATATACCCCAACAAGACCGCGCCAAGCAAGAGCGACAGACCATCGGCGACCGGCACCCCGGCCAGGGCGAAATCACTGCCGTACAAGCCGGCCAGCCCGATGACCGCGTCGTTCAGCCAGTCCAGGCCGAACGCCAATAAGCCCCAGGACAAAATCCCCGCACCGAAGCCATAAAGCGCGCCCATGTACAGAAAAGGACGACGCACATAGCTGTCCGTGCCGCCGACCAGTTTAATCACTTCTATCTCGGTGCGACGGTTTTCAATATGAAGACGAATGGTATTACCTATCACCAAAAGTAATGCAGACACCAACAACACCGTCAGGCCGAACACAAAGCGGTCGCCCAGCTTGAGGATCGCCGCCAGGCGCTCTACCCAGACTAGATCAAGTTGCGCCTGTTGCACCTTGGGCATCTCTGCGAGTTTTTGTCGCAGGGCTTCCAGGGCCGGTTTGTCGACTTCATTCGGCGTCACCAGCACCACGCCCGGCAGCGGGTTCTGCGGCAGCTCCTTGAGCGCCTCGCCCAGGCCGGACTGTTGCTGGAACTCCTCGAGGGCCTGATCGCGGCTGATGTACTCGGCATCCGCCACCCCCGGCAGGTTCTTGATCTCTTCGCGCAGGGCTTCGCCGTCTTTGGCGCTGGCATCCAGGTTCAGGTACAGCGAAATCTGCGCGGCGCGCTGCCAGGAACCGCCCAGGCGCTCCACATTATTAAGCAGCAGCGACAAGCCCATGGGCAGACTCAAGGCCACGGCCATCACCAGGCAGGTGAAAAAGCTGCCGATCGGCTGCTTGCCCAGGCGACGCAGGCTGTCGAGCAGGCTGGCACGATGGCTTTCGATCCAGGCACGCAGCAGCGTGGCGAAATCCGGGCCGTCGTCTTCGTCGTGTTTTTTCTTTTTCGGTTGCGGGTCGGCCGGTTTCGGCGCCACGCGCTCGGAAACCTTGGGGCTGCGTGTCGCACTCATACGCCAGCCTCCCCGTCACCGATCAGGCGACCGCGTTGCAGGGTCAGCATGCGATGGCGCATGCGCGCGATCAGTGCCAGGTCGTGACTGGCGATCAGCACGCTGGTGCCCAGGCGGTTGATGTCTTCGAACACGCCCATGATCTCGGCCGCCAGGCGCGGGTCGAGGTTACCGGTGGGTTCGTCCGCCAGCAGCAAGGCCGGGCGGTGGACGATGGCGCGGGCGATGCCGACGCGCTGTTGCTGGCCGGTGGACAGGTCGCCGGGGTAGAGGTCGGTCTTGTCCGACAACGCCACGCGCTCCAGCGCCGAGTCCACGCGCTTGATGATTTCCGCCTTGGACAGCCCAAGGATCTGCAACGGCAACGCAATGTTATTGAACACCGTGCGATCGAACAGCAACTGGTGGTTCTGGAACACCACGCCGATCTGGCGGCGCAGGAACGGGATCTGCGCATTGCTGATGGTGGCCAGATCCTGGCCGGCCAGCAACAGCTTGCCGGTGGTCGGGCGTTCCATGGCCAGCAGCAGGCGCAACAGGGTACTTTTGCCGGCACCCGAATGGCCGGTGACAAACAAGAATTCGCCGCGACGCACTCGAAAACTCAGCTCATGCAAGCCGACATGCCCATTGGCATAGCGTTTACCGACCTGTTCGAATCGAATCATGAACGCTCCCGCTCGGCAAACAGTGCCTGGACAAAGGGTTCGGCTTCAAAGGTGCGCAGGTCGTCGATACCTTCACCGACGCCGATATACCGAATCGGCAACCCGAACTGCTTGGCCAGGGCGAAGATCACGCCGCCCTTGGCCGTGCCGTCGAGCTTAGTCAATGCCAGGCCGGTCAGTTGCACCGTCTGGTGGAATTGTTTGGCCTGGCTGATGGCGTTCTGGCCAGTACCGGCGTCAAGCACCAGCAGCACCTCGTGCGGAGCCTCGCCGTCGAGCTTGCCGATCACGCGGCGCACTTTCTTCAGCTCTTCCATCAGGTTGTCTTTGGTGTGCAGGCGACCGGCGGTATCGGCGATCAGCACATCAATGTTGCGGGCCTTGGCGGCTTGCACGGCATCGAAGATCACCGAAGCGGAATCGGCGCCGGTGTGCTGGGCGATGACTGGGATCTTGTTGCGCTCGCCCCAGACCTGCAGTTGCTCGACGGCCGCGGCGCGGAAGGTGTCGCCGGCGGCGAGCATGACTTTCTTGCCTTCCAACTGCAGCTTCTTGGCCAGTTTGCCGATGGTGGTGGTCTTGCCGGCGCCATTGACGCCGACTACCAGGATCACGAACGGCTTCTTCGGAGTAATCACCAACGGCGCTTCGACCGGCTTGAGCATCGCGGCCAGCTCGGCCTGCAGGGATTTGTACAGCGCATCGGCGTCGGTCAACTGCTTGCGCGCGACCTTCTGGGTCAGGCTCTGGATGATCACGGCGGTGGCTTCGACACCCACGTCGGCGGTCAGCAGACGGGTTTCGATGTCTTCCAGCAGTTCGTCATCGATGGTCTTCCGACCCAGGAACAGGCTGGCCATGCCTTCGCCGATGGTCGCGCTGGTTTTGCTCAGGCCTTGCTTGAGGCGGGCGAAGAACCCGGTTTTGCTCGGTTCGGCGGCAACCACGGGCGACGGCGCGATCACAGCGGGCGCCGCGGCCACAACAGGCGCGGGAGTCGGCTCGACCGCCACCGGCTCAACCTGCGGAATCGGCGGCGTCACATGCTCGGCCTGCACATCTTCGACCAGTGCCACGGGCTCTTCGGCCACTGGCAGTGCCAGCCACGGTTTGTGCTCAGGCTCGGCTTGCGCCACCGGCGCGGTCGGTTCGGCACCTACCAAGGGCTCAGGGATCGGCTCAGATTGAACCTGCGGCTGTTCGACGACGGTTTCCTGCGGCTTTTTGCGCAGCCATCCGAACAGGCCTTTTTTCTCGCCAGCCGCAGCTGGACTCTTCTTGTCGTCGTTGGAACCAAACATGGAGGACGGCTATCTCAAGGTAGCGACGCGCCAAGGGCGCCTCGGTAAATAAAAATTCGATGCAGAACAGACTGCTTTAACGCTCGCTCGTTCATGCGCAACATTTTGTAAGGCGTAAATAAAGGCCTCAACAAATCGATTCAATATGGAATTGAAGCGACAACATCGGCGAAAAGCTGAAGATTGTCGGGGAAAACCGTAGCAAACTTCAAAATTCCTACAACTGAATCCAGAACGGTATGACGACCGCAGTGGCCGTCCCCAAATCGGATCAGTATCCTAGCACCTCCTCGCCCGCCGACGCTAAGACCAAGCGGGCAGCCCAACAGGTTTAAAAACGAATGAATGCTCTAGCCCGCCGCGCCGCAGGCCTGCTGCTCAGCACAGTTTGTCTGCCCCTCTCAGCCTTGGCTGCCGACCCACAACCCACCCATGAATTCACCCTGGATAACGGCCTCAAAGTGGTCGTGCGCGAAGACCATCGCGCGCCGGTGGTGGTTTCCCAGGTCTGGTACAAAGTCGGTTCGAGCTACGAAACCCCGGGCCAGACCGGTTTGTCCCACGCCCTGGAACACATGATGTTCAAGGGCAGCGCCAAGGTCGGCCCCGGCGAAGCCTCGCTGATCCTGCGCGACCTGGGCGCCGAAGAGAACGCCTTCACCAGCGACGACTACACCGCCTACTACCAAGTGCTGGCGCGTGATCGCCTGGGCGTCGCCTTTGAGCTGGAAGCCGACCGCATGGCCAGCCTGCGCCTGCCGGCCGACGAGTTCAGCCGCGAAATCGAGGTCATCAAGGAAGAACGCCGCCTGCGCACCGACGACAACCCGATGTCCAAGGCCTTCGAGCGCTTCAAGGCCATGGCCTTCCCGGCCAGCGGCTACCACACGCCGACCATCGGCTGGATGGCCGACCTCGACCGCATGAAGGTCGAAGAACTGCGCCACTGGTACCAGTCCTGGTACGTGCCGAACAACGCCACCCTGGTGGTGGTCGGCGACGTGACCCCGGACGAGGTGAAGAACCTGGCCCAGCGCTACTTCGGCCCGATCCCCAAGCGTGACGTGCCTCCGGCGAAGATCCCGCTGGAACTGGCCGAGCCCGGTGAGCGCCTGCTGACGATGCATGTGCAGACCCAACTGCCGAGCGTGATCCTGGGCTTCAACGTGCCCGGCCTGGCCACCGCGCCAGACAAACGTTCGGTACAAGCCCTGCGCCTGATCTCGGCCCTGCTCGACGGCGGCTACAGCGCGCGCATTTCGGAACGGCTCGAACGCGGTGAAGAGCTGGTCTCCTCCGCCTCCACCAACTACGACGCCTACACCCGCGGTGACAGCCTGTTCACCCTGAGCGCCACACCGAACCAGCAGAAGAAAAAGACCATCGCACAAGCCGAAGCCGGCCTGTGGCGCCTGCTGGAAGAACTCAAAGCCAAGCCGCCGACCGCCGAGGAACTGGAGCGCATCCGCGCCCAGGTCATTGCCGGCCTGGTCTACCAGCGCGACTCGATCACCAGCCAGGCGACCGCCATCGGCTCCCTGGAAACCGTCGGCCTGTCCTGGAAACTGATGGACACCGAACTGGCCGACCTGCAAAGCGTGACCCCGGACGATATCCAGAAGGCCGCACGTACCTATTTCACCCGCGAACGTCTCAGCGTCGCCCATGTCCTGCCTGAGGAGACCGCTCATGAGTGATCGCAAAAGCAGCCGCCTGATCCTGCCCGGCCTGATCGCCGTCACCCTGATCGCGGCGAGCGCGGTGTATTTCCTGCGCCCAAGCGAATCCGTCGCCAGCCCGGCGCTGGAAAAAGCCCAGTCGACCCACACACTGCAATCCCTGGCGGAGCTGGACGGCAAGGCGCCGACCAACCGCAAGCTCGACGTGCAGACCTGGAACACCGCCGAAGGCGCCAAGGTGCTGTTCGTCGAAGCCCACGAACTGCCGATGTTCGACATGCGTATCCTGTTCGCCGCCGGCAGCAGCCAGGACGGCAACGTCCCCGGCGTGGCGCTGATGACCAACGCCATGCTCAACGAAGGCGTGCCGGGCAAGAATGTGAGCCAGATCGCCAGCGGCTTTGAAGGCCTCGGCGCGGACTTCGGCAATGGCGCTTACCGCGACATGGCGCTGGTGTCCCTGCGCGGCCTGAGCGACAGCGACAAGCGCGACGCCGCCCTGGCGCTGTTTGACCAGGTGATCGGCAAACCGACCTTCCCCGCCGACTCCCTGGCGCGCATCAAGAACCAGATCCTCGCCGGCTTTGAGTATCAGAAGCAGAACCCCGGCAAACTGGCGAGCCTGGAGCTGTTCAAGCGCCTGTACGGCGACCACCCGTATGCTCACCCGAGCGAAGGCACGGCCGAGAGCGTTCCGACAATCACCCAGGCGCAGTTGCAGGCATTCCACGCCAAGGCGTATGCCGCGGGTAACGCTGTGATTGCCGTAGTGGGCGACCTGACCCGCGCCGAGGCCGAAGCCATGACTGCCAAGGTCTCGGCCTCGCTGCCCAAAGGCCCGGCCCTGGCGAAGATCGCCCAGCCGACCGAGCCCAAGGCCGGTTTGAGCCATATCGAGTTCCCGTCCAAGCAGACGCACCTGCTGTTCGCGCAACTGGGCATCGATCGCGCCGACCCGGACTACGCCGCCCTGTCCCTGGGCAACCAGATCCTCGGCGGCGGGGGCTTCGGCACCCGCTTGATGAGTGAAGTGCGCGAGAAGCGCGGCCTGACCTACGGCGTCTACTCCGGTTTCTCGCCGATGCAAGTGCGCGGCCCGTTCATGATCAACCTGCAGACCCGCGCGGAAATGAGCGGCGGCACCCTGCGCCTGGTGGAAGACGTGCTGGCCGACTACCTCAAGACCGGCCCGACGCAAAAGGAGCTGGATGACGCCAAGCGCGAGCTGAGCGGCAGCTTCCCGCTGTCCACCGCGAGCAACGCCGATATCGTCGGGCAGCTGGGCGCCATGGGTTTCTACAACCTGCCGCTGAGCTATCTGGAAGATTTCATGAAACAATCCCAGGCCCTGACCGTAGAACAGGTCAAAGCGGCTTTGAACAAACACCTGAGCGCCGACAAGATGGTCATCGTGACCGCCGGCCCGACGACTGCGCAAAAGCCACTACCGCCCCCCACTGATAAACCTGCCGAGCAGCCGCTCGGGGTTCCGGAGCATTAATGGCCAGTTCATCTCGCCCGAAAAAACCTGTCCACAACGTGCATAACGGTGTGGGCCAACTGCGCATCATTGGCGGTGAATGGGGCAGCCGCAAGCTCAGCTTCCCCGACGTCGTGGGCCTGCGCCCAACGCCGGATCGCGTGCGTGAAACCCTGTTCAACTGGCTGGCACCCTACATCGCCGGGGCCAAGGTACTCGACCCGTTTGCCGGCAGCGGCGCGCTGTTCCTCGAGGCGCTGTCCCGTGGCGCGGCCCAGGCACAGGCGCTGGATGCCAGCAATGTGGCGGTGTCCAGCCTCAAGGAACACCTGGGCACCCTGCGTTGCACCAACGGCCAGGTGCAGACCGCCGACGCGTTGCGCTACCTGGAAACCCAGGCCGCCAGCGAATACGACGTGGTGTTCCTCGACCCGCCGTTCAACCAGAACCTGCTGCCGACCGTGTGCGCGTTGCTGGAAGAGCGCCAATGGCTGGCGCCGGACTCGTGGATCTACACTGAAAGCGAAAGCGCGCCATCCAGCCTGGGCCTGCCCGGCAGCTGGCGCCTGCACCGGGAACAAAAATCCGGGCGGGTGTATTACGCATTGTGGCAACGTTCGGTACAGCCCTCGGCCTGAACGGGCTTTTGTGGCGAGCAAGCTCGCTCGCCACAGTGAGTCCGCGTGCCACAGAGAGTGTCATGACCCCCTCTTCAGACCTGTTCAAACCCGCCTTCGGCCTCGGCAACCCTCATCTGCAAACGTTGTGGGGGCCGCTGTGGCGCCCGACCACGCACCTCGAACGCCCACGCGAACGCCTGTGGCTGGACGACGGCGACTTTCTCGACCTCGACTGGCATGGCCCCCATGACGCGCAAGCGCCGTTGGTGCTGGTACTGCATGGGTTGACCGGCTCGTCCAACTCGCCTTACGTGGCCGGCCTGCAAAAAGCCCTCGCTGCCCAGGGCTGGGCCAGTGCGGCCTTGAACTGGCGCGGATGCTCGGGCGAGCCGAACCTGTTGGCGCGCAGCTACCACTCGGGCGCCAGCGAAGACCTGGCGGCGGCGATTGCCCATCTGCGCGCCAAGCGGCCGTTGGCGCCGTTGTATGCGGTGGGTTATTCCCTGGGGGGCAACGTGCTGCTCAAGCATTTGGGCGAAACCGGCGCGAATTCGGGGCTGCAAGGCGCGACGGCGGTGTCGGTGCCGTTTCGTCTGGATCAGTGCGCCGATCGCATCGGCCTGGGCTTTTCGCGGGTGTACCAAAAGCACTTCATGCGCGAGATGGTGGCGTATATCCGCGTCAAGCAAAGCCGCTTTTTACAGGATGGTCGTGCTGAAGGGCTCAAGGCCCTGGAGGCACTCGGGTCTCTGGAGAAGATGCACACGTTCTGGGACTTCGACGGCCGGGTCACCGCGCCGCTGCATGGCTTCCTCAGTGCCGAAGACTATTACCGCCGCGCGTCGAGCCGTTACTACCTGGGCGATATCCGCACGCCGACCCTGATCATCCAGGCGGCCGATGACCCGTTTGTCTTCGCCCATAGCCTGCCCGAAGCCAGCGAGTTGTCGGATTGCACCGAGTTCGAATTGCTGGCCAAGGGTGGGCATGTGGGGTTTGTCGACGGTTCGCTGAAGCGCCCCGGTTACTACCTGGAGCGGCGGATTCCGCAATGGCTGCTGACACAACCCCGTTAAACAAGGTGGGTTTACACGCAGGACAACTCAGTCGCCCGTCGCGATTTCCCGCGTTGGATCAGTAATCCACTCGCTCCACGAGCCCGCATACAACTTGCCCAACGGGTAACCCGCCAGGCTCAGGGCGAACAGGTTATGGCACGCCGTCACGCCCGAACCGCAATACGCCACCAACTCATCCGGCGAACGGCCTTGCAACTGGGCGGCGAAGCGCTGCTTGAGCTGCTCGGCCGGCAGGAAACGCCCATCGCTGCCCAGGTTTTCGGTGAACGCCGCACATTGCGCGCCGGGAATGTGCCCGGCAATCGGGTCGATAGGCTCGACATCGCCGCGAAAGCGCGGCTGGGCGCGGGCGTCGATCAGGGTCAGGCCCGGTTGGCCCAGGCGTTTTTGCAGCTGCTTGGCATCCAGCAACAGGCGATTGTCCGGCGTGCCGACAAAGGTGCCGCGCTCGATCACCGGCGCATCCAGGCTTAACGGGAAGCCGGCCGCGTGCCAGGCCTTCAAGCCACCGTCCAGGATAAACACGCCATCACGCTTGCCCAGCCACGCCAGCGACCACCAGGTGCGGGCGGCATAAACACCAGGGCCGTCGTCGTAGAGCACCACATCGGTATCGGCATTGATGCCCCAGGCACGCAGTTGCTCGGCGAGCGTCTGCGCCTGCGGCAACGGGTGACGCCCGGTCACGCCCTTGGTCACCGGCCCACTGAGATGGCGCTCCAGGTCGGCATATTGCGCGCCTTCGATATGCCCTTCGGCGTAGCTGCACATTCCGTAGTCCGGGTCTTCCAGGGCAAAGCGGCAGTCAAGTATCACCAGAGCGCCGCGCTGTTGGCGCTCGGCCAGTTGCTGGGGGCTGATCAGTTGGGCAAGTGGCATGACAGACTCCTGTGAACAAATTCGGGAAAGATCCTACTTCACTTCTTCCAGTGCCTGGTTCAACGGCACGTAAAACTCTTTGAACAGTGCATCCACCGCCGCTTTGGCCTGCGGCGTGACAAACCCCGCTTCCAGCACCAGCACCTGATACACCCCGCGCTTGATCGCTTCGGCGCTCAGATGTGTGGATTTTTCATTGGTGGTACACAAAAACCGCACCCAGGAGGTAAGGATGATCCAGGCGTTGAGGGTCAGCGCCTCGGTTTGCACTGGGTCCATATTGAGAATGCCGGCATCGACAAACCCCCGGTAAATGGCGCCACCCTGAATCAGGCAACGCTGGGAAAAGCGCCGGTAGCCGGTGGCCAGTTCCGGGTCGCTCTCCAGCAGGTGTTCGAGGTCACGGTGCAGGAAACGGTAGCGCCACATGCCGGCCAGGACCGCCTGCAGGTAGAAGCGCTTGTCCTCCACCACCATGGTGCGACCCTGGGGCGGGCGCAGGAAACTGTCGACCAAGGCTTCGTATTCGCGAAACAGCACGGCGATGATCGCCTGCTTGTTGGGGAAGTGGTAGTACAGGTTGCCCGGCGAAATTTCCATATGGGCGGCGATATGGTTGGTGCTGACACTGCGCTCGCCCTGCTGGTTAAAAAGCTCCAGGCTGGTTTGCACAATGCGCTCGCTGGTCTTTACTCGTGGTGCCATAGGGGATCAGCTTCTGTACACGTGATCGACCATCTTACGGCCTAACCTTGCCGGGATAAATCCAGTTATGGCTGCAATGCCATTTGACAATTTAGAGCAATAACTCTAAAAATCCAGGCAGACCAATAACAATCCGGAACTGCACCATGTCTGCCAACGTTGCCTACCCGCAAGATTCCCAGACACTGGATCAACTCCAGGGCCTGTTCGACGCCCAACGCCGCGCCTATGCCGCCAACCCGATGCCGCCGGCCGCGCAACGCCAGCAATGGCTCAAGGCCTTGCGCGAAGTGCTCAGCGACGAACGCCAGGCGCTGATCGATGCGATCAGCCAGGACTTCAGCCATCGCAGCGCCGACGAAACCCTGTTCGCCGAACTGATGCCCAGCCTGCATGGCATTCACTATGCGAGCAAACACCTCAGTGGCTGGATGAAACCTTCCCGCCGCGCTGTAGGCATTGCCTTCCAGCCCGCCTCGGCCAAAGTCATCTACCAACCGCTGGGCGTGGTCGGGGTGATCGTGCCCTGGAACTACCCGCTGTACCTGGCCATCGGGCCATTGGTGGGCGCGTTGGCCGCGGGCAACCGGGTGATGCTCAAACTCAGCGAATCGACCCCGGCCACCGGCGAACTGCTCAAGACCCTGCTGGCGAAGGTCTTCCCCGAAGACCTGGTGTGCGTGGTGCTGGGCGAGGCCGACGTCGGCATGGCATTTTCCAGGCTGCGCTTCGATCATCTGCTGTTCACCGGCGCCACCAGCATCGGTAAACATGTGATGCGCGCGGCGGCCGAGCATCTGACCCCGGTCACGCTGGAACTGGGCGGCAAATCGCCGGCGATCGTTTCCGCCGATGTGCCCCTCAAGGACGCCGCCGAACGCATCGCCTTCGGCAAGGCCCTGAACGCCGGGCAAACCTGCGTGGCGCCGGACTACGTGCTGGTGCCGGAAGATCGCGTCGAGGGTTTCGTCGAGGCCTACAGCAAGGCGCTTCGCGGTTTTTACCCGACGCTGGCCAACAACCCGGACTACACCGCCATCATCAACGAACGGCAACTGGCCCGGCTCAACGCCTACGTGAAGGACGCCACCGACAAGGGCGCCACCCTGATCCCTCTGTACGACCAGGGCCAGGCACGCCGCATGGCCCACAGCCTGCTGTTGAATGTCAGCGATGAAATGACAGTGATGCAGGACGAAATCTTCGGCCCGGTGCTGCCGATCGTGCCTTATCGCGGCATCGACCAAGCCTTTGCCTACATCAATCAGCGGCCTCGCCCACTGGCCCTGTACTACTTCGGCTACAACAAGCGCGAACAGAACCGCGTACTCCACGAAACCCACTCCGGCGGCGTATGCCTGAACGACACGCTGCTGCATGTGGCCCAGGACGACATGCCTTTCGGCGGCATCGGCCCATCAGGCATGGGCCACTACCACGGTCATGAAGGGTTCCTCACGTTCAGCAAGGCCAAGGGCGTGCTGGTCAAGCAGCGCCTGAACGCCGCGAAGTTGATCTACCCGCCCTACGGCAAATCGATCCAGAAGCTGATCCAGAAGCTGTTTATCCGCTGATACCGCCACCCTCGGGATAACCATAACAATGAACCCAAGCCTGACTGATTCACCCGCGCTGTCGCGGCGCGGCGTCCTGAAAATCGGCCTGTGCGCCAGCGCCTTCCTGGCTACCGCAGGGCTGGGTGCCAGCCTCAGCGGTTGCTCCAGCAGCACTCCGGCCAGCGGCTTTGCCCTGTTGCGCAGCAGCGACTTGCCGTTTCTGCGCGCGGTGATCCCGGTGCTGCTGGAAGGCGTGGCCAGCGCCCAGGAAGTTGCCAGCGGGATTGAAGACACCCTGAAAAAACTCGACTACAGCCTGCAGCACCTGTCGCCGGAGATGTTCAAGCTGACCCAGCAACTGTTCGACGTGCTGGGCATGGGCATCACCCGCGGCCCACTGACCGGGATCTGGGGCAGTTGGGAAAACGCCAGTGGCGAACAGATCCGCAACTTCCTGCACCGCTGGGAAAACAGCTACCTGAACCTGCTGCGCATGGGCCAGGGTTCGTTGCTCAAGCTGGTGATCATGGCCTGGTACTTCCGGCCGGCGTCGTGGGCACATTGCGGCTACCCCGGGCCGCCGAAGATCTGATTCGCATCCCCCCAATAAAAACAAGAGACGACCCCGATGCCTGTACCCGATCTGTTCCGCGACGGCCTGGCCCGCGGCTGGAAAACCCACAATGGCGCCGCCCTCGACCGCGACCTGACGCTGGAAGCCGACGTAGCGATCATCGGCAGCGGTGCCGGCGGCGGCACCACTGCCGAAATCCTCAGCGCCGCCGGCTACAAAGTGCTGCTGATCGAAGAAGGCCCGCTCAAGACCAGCAGCGATTTCAAGCTGCTCGAAGACGAGGCCTACGCCAGCCTGTATCAAGAAGGCATCGGCCGCATGAGCAAGGACGGCGCCATCACCATCCTGCAAGGCCGGGCCGTGGGCGGCACCACGCTGATCAACTGGACCTCCAGCTTCCGCACCCCGGACGCCACCCTCAGCCACTGGGCCAGCGAATATGCGGTCAAGGGCCACAGCAGCGCGGACATGGCGCCATGGTTCGAAAAAATGGAACAGCGCCTGGGCATCGCTCCCTGGGCCATGCCGCCCAACGCCAACAACGACGTGATCCGCAAAGGCTGCGAACAGTTGGGCTACAGCTGGCATGTGATCCCGCGCAACGTGCGCGGCTGCTTCAACCTGGGTTATTGCGGCATGGGTTGCCCGGTCAACGCCAAGCAGTCGATGCTGGTGACCACCATCCCCTCCACCCTGGAGAAAGGCGGCGAGCTGCTGTACCTGGCCCGCGCCGAACGCCTGGTCTACAGCGGCGACCGCATCAATAGCCTGGAATGCGTGGCCATGGACGAACGCTGCGTGGCGCCGACTGGACGCAAGATCACGGTCAAGGCCAGGCATTACGTGCTGGCCGGCGGCGGCATCAACAGCCCGGCGCTGCTGATGCGCTCGGCCGCCCCCGACCCGCATTCGCGGCTGGGCAAGCGCACCTTTTTGCATTTGGTGAACTTCTCCGCGGCGCTGTTCGACGAGGTGATCAACCCGTTCTATGGCGCGCCGCAGTCGATCTATTCCGATCACTTCCAATGGCTGGACGGCACCACCGGCAGAATGTCGTACAAGCTCGAAGCGCCGCCGCTGCACCCGGCGCTGGCCAGTACGCTGCTCGGCGGCTACGGCACCCAGAACGCCCTGGACATGAGCCAATTGCCACATACCCACGCAATGCTCGCCTTGCTGCGCGACGGCTTCCACCCCGACAGCCCCGGCGGCAGCGTGGAACTGCGCGGCGACGGCACACCGGTGCTCGATTACCAGGTGTCGCCTTACGCCTGGGACGGCCTGCGCCGCGCGTTCCACAGCATGGCCGAGATCCAGTTCGCGGCGGGCGCCAAGTCGGTCAAGCCGCTGCATCACGATGCGCGCTACGTGAAGACCCTGGCCGAAGCACGCAGCCTGATCGACGGCCTCAACCTGGAATTGCAC
This sequence comes from Pseudomonas sp. PSPC2-3, assembly GCF_049898265.1. NCBI lineage: Bacteria > Pseudomonadati > Pseudomonadota > Gammaproteobacteria > Pseudomonadales > Pseudomonadaceae > Pseudomonas > Pseudomonas sp. PSPC2-3. Next base: position 259,391 of record NZ_JAFCXJ010000001.1, read on the forward strand.
CGCACCTGCCTGGGCAGCGCCCACGTGATGGGCGGCTGCGCCATGGGCGAAGAGCCGAAAAATGCGGTGGCCGACAGCCTCGGTCGCCATCACCAACTGCGCAACCTGTCGATCCACGATGGTTCGCTGTTCCCCACCAGCATTGGCGCCAACCCGCAGTTGTCGGTGTACGGATTGACCGCGCAACTGGCGAGCGCATTGGCCGAACGTCTGAAAACGGCATGAAAAAACAGGGTATTTCGCGGGTCTATCTGCATAAGTCGACTTGGCCGACCGGGACGGCTGCGATACCATCCGGTTCCCCAACGGACTCCGCCAGGACGACGCGATGAACCGAGTGTTGTACCCAGGTACCTTCGACCCGATTACCAAAGGCCATGGCGATCTGGTCGAACGCGCCTCGCGCTTGTTCGACCATGTGATCATCGCGGTCGCTGCCAGCCCCAAGAAAAACCCGCTGTTTCCCCTGGAACAGCGCGTGGAGCTGGCGCGCGAGGTCACCAAGCACCTGCCCAACGTCGAAGTGGTGGGTTTCTCGACGCTGCTGGCACATTTCGCCAAAGAGCAGAACGCCAATGTGTTCCTGCGCGGCCTGCGCGCGGTATCGGACTTCGAATACGAATTCCAGTTGGCCAACATGAACCGCCAACTGGCGCCGGACGTGGAAAGCCTGTTCCTCACGCCGTCGGAACGTTATTCGTTCATTTCCTCGACGTTGGTCCGTGAAATCGCGGCCCTGGGCGGGGATATCACCAAGTTCGTGCATCCGGCCGTGGCTGATGCGCTGACCCTGCGCTTCAAGAAGTAAGACCGCTCACTCGGCGCCCGCTCGCACTGCGGGCGCCAATGCGGCACAATTGCGCGCATTAGTTTTCCAGATGCCTTGGCTGACTGCCCTGGCAGGAGTTTCCATGTCCTTGATCATCACCGACGATTGCATCAACTGCGACGTCTGCGAACCCGAGTGCCCGAACGCCGCGATTTCCCAAGGCGAAGAGATCTACGTGATCGACCCCAACCTCTGCACCCAGTGCGTCGGCCACTACGACGAACCGCAGTGCCAGCAGGTGTGCCCGGTGGATTGCATTCCACTGGATGAAGCCCATCCGGAGACTGAAGAACAGTTGATGGAGAAGTACCGGAAGATTACCGGTAAGGCTTGAGCCTGGTGGCGTCTGTGAAGGCCTCATCGGGGGCAAGCCCCCTCCCACACTTGAATGTATTCACACATCAAAATGTGGGAGGGGGCTTGCCCCCGATGGCGATATCAGCCTTCACACAACAGTCAGCTCTGGCACTTAGGGCAAAACACACTCGCCCGCTGCCCCAGCACCACATTGCGCAACTCGCTCCCGCAGACCTTGCACGCCTCGCCGCCCCGGCCGTAGACGAACAGTTCCTGCTGGAAATACCCCGGCTGCCCATCGCCGCCGATAAAGTCGCGCAAGGTGGTGCCGCCGCGCTCGATGGCGGCCGCCAGAATGCGCTTGATCTCGATCGCCAGCTTCAAATAGCGCCCGCGTGAAATGCCACCGGCCTCGCGGCGCGGATCGATCCCCGCCGCGAACAGCGCTTCGGTCGCGTAGATATTGCCCACGCCCACCACCACCGCGTTGTCCATGATGAACGGTTTGACCGCCATCGAACGCCCACGGGACAGTTTGAACAGGCGTTCGCCATCGAACAGGTCGGTCAACGGCTCCGGCCCCAGGCGAATCAGCAGTTCGTGGTTATGCGGGTCCTGGCTCCAGAGCATCGCGCCAAAACGCCGAGGGTCGGTGTAGCGCAGGGCCAGGCCCGACTCCAGCTCGATGTCCACATGCTCATGCTTGGCCGCCGGCAGGCCGACTTCCACCAGGCGCAGGTTGCCCGACATGCCCAGGTGGCTGATCAGGGTGCCCACTTCGGCGTTGATCAACAGGTACTTGGCCCGCCGCTCCACCAGCACGATGCGCTGCCCGGACAGGCGTACATCGAGGTCTTCCGGGATCGGCCAGCGCAGGCGTCGCTCGCGCACCACGACGCGGCTGACCCGCTGGCCTTCCAGGTGCGGCGCAATCCCGCGCCGAGTGGTTTCGACTTCTGGTAACTCGGGCATGTGTGCCTCGTGAGGTAAGGGTCAGTGCGCGCCCAGTTCGCGGATCGACAACTTCATGCTTTCGAAGTCGTAGTCCGACAGGCCCACGTAGTCCAGCACCAGATGGCCAATCGCGTCCCACTCATAGTCGACCGGCTGGTTGCCCAACACCCGGTACGACGCGCAGATGTGCTCGGCCATTTTCAGGATCGCCAGCAGGTTCTTGAGCTGCGGATTGCGCGGCGACTCATCGCTGAAGATCGCCAGGGCGTTGTGATGGTTGGCAATGGCGTCGGTCACATGCTCCGGCAGGCGCCAGGACTTGGCGGTGTAATAGCCGACCACCGCATGGTTGGTGTTGAACGCATTGTTTTCGGTGTCGACCACTCGGCAGTCGGCACCGGCATTGGCGTAGGACTCTTCGAGCACCACCATGTAATTGGGGAAGCGCTTGAGCATCAGCGGCACGCCGCAATCGTGGAACAGCCCCAGGGCATAGGCTTCGTCCACCGCCTGGGCGCCAGTGCGCTTGGCCAGGGTGAGGCAGGTCATGGCCACGTCCTGGGCGGTGTCCCAGAAACGGTTGAGGGTGACGATGGTGTCGTCGCTCATCTCGCCCTTGATCGACAGGGCGTTGATCAGGTTGATGATCGAACGGCTACCCAGCAGGTTAACGGCGCGCTGGATCGAGGCGATCTTGTTGCTCAGGCCGTAATACGACGAGTTGACGATCTTCAGCAGCGCGCCGGACAGGCCCGGGTCCTGGGAAATCAACCGCGCGATCACTTCCAGGTCCGGGTCGGGCATGTACTGTTCCATCTGCAAATCCACCATGATTTGCGGCTGAGGCGGCACACTGATGCCTTGCAGGGCCTGCTGGATCTGTTCGGCGGAAAGCTCTTGGGACATAAGTACACACTCTGGGCGAGAGGGGGATTCTAACCCCGATGGGAAGCTGACCGACACCTCAAAAAACCAAATGGCACTCCTATCAAATGGACGCCACAGCACGCGCCCCCCCTGCAACCCATCAGGCCAAGCCACGAAATGTAATGCAACACGGTATACTCCCGCTCTTTTTTCCGGAGCGACGTCATGTCCCTGCCAAGCCTGCGTCTCAAAGCCAACGCCGATCGTCGTTTGCGCAACGGCCACCTGTGGGTCTACAGCAACGAAATCGACGTGGCCGCCACCCCACTTCACGGCTTCCAGGCGGGCGACCAGGCCATCCTCGAAGCGGCCGGCGGCAAGACCCTGGGCATCGTGGCCATGAGCCCGAACAACCTGATCTGCGCGCGCCTGCTGTCGCGTGACATCAAGTTGCCTTTGGACAAGTCGCTGCTGGTACACCGCCTGAACGTCGCCCTGTCCCTGCGCGACCGCCTGTTCGACAAGCCGTTCTACCGCCTGGTCTACGGCGATTCCGACCTGCTGCCGGGCCTGGTGGTCGACCGTTTCGGCGACATCCTGGTGGTACAGATCGCCTCGGCGACCATGGAAGCGCATAAAGAAGACGTGATCGCCGCCCTGACCCAAGTGCTCAAGCCGAGCGGCATCCTGTTCAAGAACGACTCCGCCGCGCGCGACGCCGAAGGCCTCAACCGTTACGTCGAAACCGTGTTCGGCCTGGTGCCGGAGTGGGTCGCGCTGGAAGAAAACGGCGTGAAATTCGAAGCCCCGGTGATCCAGGGCCAGAAAACCGGCTGGTTCTACGACCACCGCATGAACCGCGCACGCCTGGCCCCGTATGCCAAAGGCAAGCGCGTCCTCGACCTGTACAGCTACATCGGCGGCTGGGGCGTGCAAGCCGCGACCTTCGGCGCCACTGAAGTGTTCTGCGTCGACGCCTCGGCCTTCGCCCTCGACGGCGTCGAGCGCAACGCCGCGCTGAACGGCGTCGCCGAGAAAATGACCTGCATCGAAGGCGACGTCTTCGAAGCCCTCAAAGAGCTGAAAGCCAGCGAAGAACGCTTCGACGTGATCGTCGCCGACCCACCGGCCTTCATCAAACGCAAAAAAGACATGAAGAACGGCGAAGGCGCCTACCGCCGCCTCAACGAGCAAGCCATGCGCCTGCTCAGCAAGGACGGCATCCTGGTCAGCGCCTCGTGCTCGATGCACCTGCCGGAAGACGACCTGCAGAACATCCTGCTGACCAGCGCCCGCCACCTGGACCGCAACATCCAGATGCTCGAACGCGGCGGCCAGGGCCCGGATCACCCGGTGCATCCGGCGATTGTTGAGACGCGCTACATCAAGAGCATCACCTGCCGGTTGCTGCCAAATAGCTAAAGACCAAAACCGTCCCCCTGTAGGAGCGAGCTTGCTCGCGAAAAACGCATAGACGACGCGGGCTACCTGATAGCGCTGCGTTATCGTTGACGTGCTTCGCGAGCAAGCTCGCTCCTACAAGGGGGAAGAGGTCACAACCAGATGGCGTCCCATAGCGGGTACTGGCCGATATGCTTGACCAGCCCTGCACGCAAGGGATTGGCCACGATATAGCGGGCCATTGCTTTTAAATCTTCCTCCCGACGCAGTGCGCGGTCGAAGTAACCTTTTTGCCATAGGGTCCCGAACGAACACCTGGCCTGGTTGATGGCACGGGCACTTCGCGACTTGGTGATTCGCATCAGCCTTGGCAAGTCGCCGTTATGCAACTCGACCAGCCAATGGAAATGGTCAGGCATGACCACCCAGGCCAGCGAAGTCGCCTCACCCTCGTCCTGAGCCTGCCTGAACTCACTGACAAGCAGGCGGCCGATGCGCCAGTCCTGAAAGACCGATTGTCGTTGATGGGTAACCGCAGTGATCAGGTAAATACGGCCCGACTCCGAACAGCGCCCGATGCGCAGCCGATGTGCACGTTGCTGGGTGGACATTCCTTCGTCCTCTTCTGTGAGTGAAAGAGAAACGGTAGGCGCAGCGACGTCAACCGGCCTCTAAACAGTGGTTCTGAATATGTCCCTCCCCTGTAGGAGCGAGCTTGCTCGCGAAAAGCGTCAACGATAACGCCGTACTCTCAGGAGGCCCGTGTCGCCTGTTCGTTTTTCGCGAGCAAGCTCGCTCCTACATCAGATTGGTTGATCCGGGCGTGCGTCGCCACGGCGCTTTTCGCCATTCCCTCCAGCCGCCAGCGGTGTAGAATCGGCCTATTCATCGCCAGTCATCCCCCGGCGGGTTTATGAGCTCGAGGCCAAAACGCACGGCGATCCCGTAACGTTTGCGGCAACGTCCGGACACCAGTGCCATTTTTCGGGTGTTCCAGACGTCCATAGAAGCTCACTCCCCTTAGCACCTGATTAGTTTTGATTAGCCGCCCGGAGGGCTCAAATGCCAGATTACCGCTCGAAAACATCCACCCATGGCCGCAACATGGCCGGCGCCCGCGCACTGTGGCGTGCCACGGGGATGAAAGATGACGACTTCAAGAAGCCGATCATCGCGATTGCCAACTCGTTCACCCAGTTCGTCCCCGGCCACGTCCACCTCAAGGACCTGGGCCAACTGGTCGCCCGCGAGATCGAACGCGCCGGCGGTGTCGCCAAGGAATTCAACACCATCGCCGTGGACGACGGCATCGCCATGGGCCATGACGGCATGCTGTATTCCCTGCCGAGCCGCGAGATCATCGCCGACTCCGTGGAGTACATGGTCAACGCCCACTGCGCCGACGCCATCGTGTGCATCTCGAACTGCGACAAGATCACCCCCGGCATGCTGATGGCCGCCCTGCGCCTGAACGTCCCGGTGATCTTCGTCTCCGGCGGCCCGATGGAAGCCGGCAAGACCAAACTCGCCTCCCACGGCCTCGACCTGGTCGATGCCATGGTCATCGCCGCCGATTCCAGCGCTTCTGACGAGAAGGTCGCGGAATACGAGCGCAGCGCCTGCCCGACCTGCGGTTCGTGCTCCGGCATGTTCACCGCCAACTCGATGAACTGCCTGGTGGAAGCCCTGGGCCTGGCCTTGCCGGGCAACGGTTCCACGCTGGCCACCCACAGCGACCGCGAGCAACTGTTCCTGCAGGCCGGCCGCACCATCGTCGAGCTGTGCAAGCGCTACTACGGCGAGAACGATGAGTCGGTGTTGCCGCGCAACATCGCCAACTTCAAGGCGTTCGAAAACGCCATGACCCTGGACATCGCCATGGGCGGTTCCACCAACACCATCCTGCACTTGCTGGCCGCGGCCCAGGAAGCCGAGATCGATTTCGACCTGCGCGACATCGACCGCCTGTCCCGCCACGTGCCGCAACTGTGCAAAGTCGCGCCGAACATCCAGAAGTACCACATGGAAGACGTGCACCGCGCCGGCGGGATCTTCTCGATCTTAGGTTCCCTGGCGCGCGGCGGCCTGCTGCACACCGACCTGCCGACCGTACACAGCAAGTCCCTCGCCGAAGGCATCGCCAAGTGGGACATCACCCAGACTGACGACGAAGCCGTACACACCTTCTTCAAGGCCGGCCCGGCGGGCATCCCGACCCAGACCGCGTTCAGCCAGTCGACCCGTTGGGACACCCTCGACGCCGACCGTGAAAACGGCTGCATCCGCAGTGTCGAGCACGCCTATTCGAAAGAAGGCGGCCTGGCCGTGCTGTACGGCAACATCGCCCTCGACGGCTGCGTGGTGAAAACCGCCGGTGTGGATGAGTCGATCCACGTGTTCGAAGGTCGCGCCAAGATCTACGAAAGCCAGGACAGCTCGGTACGCGGCATCCTCGCCGACGAAGTCAAAGAAGGCGACATCGTGATCATCCGCTACGAAGGCCCGAAAGGCGGCCCGGGTATGCAGGAGATGCTCTACCCAACTTCGTACCTGAAATCCAAAGGCCTGGGCAAAGCCTGCGCGCTGTTGACCGACGGCCGTTTCTCCGGCGGCACCTCGGGCCTGTCCATCGGCCATGCTTCGCCTGAAGCCGCTGCCGGCGGCGCGATTGGCCTGGTACAGGACGGCGACAAGGTACTGATCGACATTCCGAACCGCTCGATCAACCTGTTGATCAGCGACGAAGAACTGGCCGCGCGCCGGGTCGAGCAGGACAAGAAGGGCTGGAAGCCGGTGGAGAAGCGTCCACGCAAGGTGACTACTGCGTTGAAGGCTTATGCGTTGCTGGCGACCAGTGCCGACAAGGGTGCCGTGCGTAACAAGGCAATGCTGGACGGGCTGTAAGGCCTAATCCTGCGCATAAAAAAGCCCCGCCCAGTGCGGGGCTTTTTGTTAAAGGTTTACTGCCCAGCCAAGCGGGTTTGCAAATAACGATAAAGCCCGGCCGCACTCTTTCGATAGCCTTGCTCGTTCAGGTGAACCAGATCGTTCTGAGCAAGGTGGTCGGCCTGCCAAGCCTCAATCGAACAGGGGCCTCCCATATACGCTTGCCAGTCCCAGAACAGAGCCCCCGCGCGTAAGGCGGCCTGCCGTTGGATCTGGATGACCCGAGACAGATTTTTCGGCTGACGCTCTTCGCACGCCATGCCGGACCGCTGCTTTATCGAGTCTGCCGGCCCGACCAACAAAAGCACGGTGGCGGGTAATGTGCGGCGCAAGAACGCGAGCTTTTCAAGCAACTCATCGTGATAACGCCTCGGATCCAGATCGTCATCGAACGCTTCGTTACCGCCATACGCCAGCACCAGCAGGTCGGGATGCAGCGCGTTCAACGTATGCTCCCATCCGGCCTGCCACGAATCGACCGAATTCAGGGTTGCACCGTTGATACCCAGTGCCGAGTAAGTCACTCCAGTCTGTTGCTGTGACTCGATATTCCAGCCGCCGAGCGCAACCCCCCGTTCACTGATGATCGCCAGGTCCAATGGCAGGGCCAGATTTTCGAGCGCCCGACTGAACCGCCATTGCCCGGAAGTCGACAACAATGGCACCGCCATGTGACGAATGCCGTCATCCGCCACCAAACCGCTGTCAACATCAGCTCGGTACAGCGCAGAAACCCGGTAGCGCATTTCATGGGGTTCTCGCACACCAATCCTGACGTGGGCGTTGGGCGCCACGGGCAACGCCAGATAACCACCGAGCGGGAATTCATCGCTGTGCTGATAACGGCTTGAAATCAGGCGCCATTGGTCACTATCAGCCGCCAGTACCACTTGATCGTAACGGGTGCCTGGGACCGGTGTAGCCGCGACGAAACCTATTCCGCCCTCACCATATTGCAGTTGGAACAAACGGCGCATTTCACCGGAAAACCAATCAGCCGCCGTATGGGAGTCGCCCAACTGCACGATATTGACGGAACTACCGTGCGAAACCTTGAGCTTGTCGGCCAACGTCACTAAACCAGAAACAGGCACTGCTTGCGGTTCTGCCGCCAAGGCCCGAATCGAGAACAGCGCACTGCATCCGCCTGACACCGCCAGCAACACCATCGAGCGACATAGCCATAGCCACATGTTGCAGTCCCCTGACCATCCCGATAGTTGACTATAGCCGTCGCTCAGCGGCACAGGCCCGATAAAAATCCGCGCCGTGCGGGGCATTTTTTTGCCTGGAGAAAACCTCCAACACACGGGGGATCAACAGGTGGGAGGGGGGGGTGGGCCCCAAAAGGGGGGGGGGGGAAAAAAACAAAAAAGGGGAACGCCCCCCCCCCCAAAAAACCCCGAAAACCCACGGGTAATGT
>NZ_JAFCXJ010000001.1:268117-848476 GCF_049898265.1 Pseudomonas sp. PSPC2-3
GGTCCCCTGGGGGGGGGGGGGGGGGCCCCCCTTCGGGGGGTGCCAAACACCACCCCCCGCCCGCCCCCCCCCCCCCTCCCACAATTACCGGCGTACACCCGTGGTTACTGGATCTCGTCAGGCTTGACGATCACCCAGTTCTTGTCCGCCGTCACCGGCAAGCCTTCCTTGGCCTGGGCGGCCGCGTGTTTGGCCATCATGCCGTTGAGCTGGGTCATGTACTTGTCTTTGCGGTTGACCCACAGGTGAATGCCGCCCTTGGCCACGTCCACATCGTGGAACAGCATGTAGCCGTCGCTGGTCGGGGTATCGCCGCCGACGATTACCGGTTTTTTCCATTCGTCGATGTAGGTCAGGATCGCGGCGTGCTTGCCGGCCATCCAGGTCGCCGGGGTCCACAGGTAGGGGGTCAATTCCAGACCGAGGTTGGCTTTTTCGTCGTATTTGCCGGCAGTGATCTGCTTGCGTGCGGTGGTCAGTTCGCCGGTCTTGCGGTCCTTGAGCAGGGTGCTCACGCCGATGACGTTCTGCGGTTTGACGTTGTAGCCGTACTTCGGATCGGCAGCGACCATGCGTACCAGCTCTTCCGACGCGGCGGTCATCACATACACCTCGATGCCGTTTTCCATGAGCTTGTTGTACAGCTCAGCCTGACCGGTGAAGACTTTCGGCGGCTGGACTTCGGAGTTCTTCACCGCGTCGCCTTCGAAATAGCTGACCGGCACTGGCTTGCCGGAGGCCATCAACTCATCGACCTGGACCTTGAGTTCCTTGAGGGTAAAACCTGCAAACACCTGGGCCACCCACGGGTAGCAGACCATGTCGTCCACTTCGCAGAGGCGATAGTAGTAACTGAACAGGCTTTCCTTATGCTCGGCGGTGTCTTTGAAGGGCATAAGCTTGAGCGACGGGTCGAGGCTGTCGCGGGTGATCAGGCCCTTGTTTTCCATGTAGGGCAGCAGGGACTCTTCGAGGTCGTAGCGGTAGCTGGTGTTGTCCATGTCGAACACCGCGAAGTTACCCTTGTTGGCGTTGGCGGCGATCATTTCGTTCAGTTGCTTGGCGGCCGGGGCCGGCCAGTGTTTCAACTCGGTGGCGGCGAACGCCTGGCCGGCGAGTGCGAGGCAGAATGCGGCGGATACCAGTAGTTTCGGCGCGAGCTTCATAGGCGTTGTCTCCCTGAGTGAAAGACATCGACGCTAACAAATCCCTGTGACAGTTTTCGCCCGGTCGCGACCGCTTGCGTTCTGATTCCGCCATTGCCATGTGCCTGAGCGCCAACTACTTATTCCAAAAACGACAGACACCATTCCATATTGGTATTAAATCAATATATATCAAGCTGTTAGGCTTCCCGGTTCGCAATCGCAGGCTCACGCGATTGGCAACACTCTCAACGGAGCTTCAATGAATCTGCCCCTGATTCTCAACTTACTGGTGTTCGTGGCCCTGTTGCTGGGCCTGGCACAAACCCGTCGAACGAACTGGAGCCTCGCCAAGAAGGTCCTGTTCGCCCTGATACTCGGCGTGGCGTTCGGTACGGCCTTGCACACCATTTACGGCGATGGCAACCCGGTCCTCAAAGCCTCTATCGGCTGGTTCGATCTGGTCGGCAACGGTTATGTGCAGTTGCTGCAAATGATCGTGATCCCGCTGGTGTTCGCTTCGATCCTCAGCGCCGTGGCACGTCTGCACAACGCCGCGTCCCTGGGCAAGATCAGCTTCCTGACCATCGGCACCCTACTGTTCACCACCGCGATTGCGGCGCTGATCGGCATCGGCCTGACCAACCTGTTCGGCCTCACCGCCGAAGGCCTGGTGGCCGGCACCCAGGAAATGGCGCGCCTGCAAGTGATCCAGAACGACTACGCGGGCAAGGTCGCCGACCTGAATATCCCGCAGTTGCTGTTGTCGTTCGTGCCGCAAAACCCGTTCGCCGACCTGGCCCGCGCCAAGCCGACCTCGATCATCAGCGTGGTGATCTTCGCCGCCTTCCTCGGCGTGGCCGCGCTGCAACTGCTCAAGGATGATGTGGAAAAGGGCCAGAAAGTGCTCAACGCCATCGACACCCTGCAAGCCTGGGTGATGCGCCTGGTGCGCCTGGTGATGAAGCTCACGCCCTACGGCGTATTGGCGCTGATGACCAAGGTGGTCGCCGGCTCCAACCTGCAAGACATCATCAAGCTCGGCAGTTTTGTCGTGGTCTCGTACCTGGCGCTGGGGCTGATGTTCGTCGTGCATGGCCTGCTGCTGTCGCTGGCCGGGATCAACCCGCTGCGCTTCTTGCGCAAGGTCTGGCCGGTGCTGACGTTCGCCTTCACCAGCCGCTCCAGCGCGGCGGCGATCCCGCTGAGTATCGAAGCGCAGACCCGCCGCCTGGGCATCCCGCACGCCATCGCCGGTTTCGCCGCCTCGTTCGGCGCGACCATCGGCCAGAACGGTTGCGCCGGTCTCTACCCGGCAATGCTGGCGGTGATGGTCGCGCCGACGGTCGGCATCAACCCGTTGGACCCGCTGTGGATCGCGACCCTGGTGGCGATTGTGACCTTGAGTTCGGCGGGCGTTGCCGGCGTGGGCGGTGGGGCGACGTTTGCCGCGCTGATCGTACTGCCGGCGATGGGCTTGCCGGTGTCACTGGTGGCGCTGCTGATTTCCGTGGAGCCGCTGATCGACATGGGCCGTACCGCGTTGAACGTGAACGGTTCGATGACAGCCGGGGCGATTACCAGCCAGATCATGCAGCAGACGGATAAAGAACGGCTGAATGCGGATGAGCATGCGGAGTTGGCGCAGGCCTGATAGACCGCTATCGGGGGCAAGCCCCCTCCCACATTTGACCGAGTAAATGCGGTCAGTGTGGGAGGGGGCTTGCCCCCGATGCTTTTAGGCTTTTTCCCAAACTTCGAAGTTGTAAGCCGGCTTGTCACCTTCGGCTGGGTTCTGCAGATTGGAAACCAACTTCCACTGGTTCTCATCAAACGCCGGAAACCACGCATCCCCTTCCGGGCTCAGCGCCACCCGCGTCAGGTACAGGCGATCCGCCTGTTCCAGCCCCTGCGCATAAAGCTGCGCGCCGCCGATCAACATCAGCTCATCCACGCCCTGCTCCAGGGCCCACGCTTGCGCACGCGCCACCGCCGCTTCAAGCGACGGAAAAACTTCCGCACCTTCCAGCGCCAGGTCGGTCTGACGACTGACCACAATGTTCAAGCGCCCCGGCAGCGGTCGGCCCAGGGAGTCCCAGGTCTTGCGCCCCATGATGATCGGCTTGCCCAGGGTGGTGGCCTTGAAATATTTGAAATCCCCCGGCAAATGCCAGGGCATGCTGTTGTCGATGCCGATCACACGGTTTTCACCGAGGGCTGCGATCAGGCTTAGAGGGAGAGTTTTTTTCATGGCGACGAGAATACCAGAGCCACGCGAAGCGTACCCCAACCGGCTGCACAGCGGTTATGCTCCAGGCTCACTGACACAACAGGACGGCGCGTGACTGCACTGACCCCCCTGCAAACACTCTGGCTGACGGAAACCGTGCGCCTGCGCGAAGAACACGCCGGCCCGCTGGAAGATCAGCAAGCCAATCGCCTGGCCCGCACGGCCGGCGGCGACCTGTCGACGCGCATTCAACAGCGCGCCCTGCACCTGGCCGAGCGCGATGGGCTGACAACCGCCCTCATCCGCTGGCTGCAAGGTGCGCGTTTGGCCCTGATACTGCTGGCGATAGTCGCGGTGATCAGTGGTGCAGGCCTGGCCTTTGCTGCGCTGGGTAACGGCCTGACCCCGGTGAATGTGTTCTGGGCGCTGGGCAGCCTGCTCGGCTTGAACCTGATCCTGCTGATCAGTTGGGCATTGGGCCTGCTGTTTGCCGGAGAACACAGCGCCAGCCTCGGCCGGCTGTGGTTGTGGCTCAGCGAAAAACTCGCGCGTGACGCCAAAGCCGCGCAACTGGCGCCGGCGTTGCTGCTGCTATTGCAGCGCCAGAAGCTCAATCGCTGGGCCGTCGGGGTGCTGGTCAACAGCCTGTGGTTACTCGCGTTGCTCAGCGCGCTGGCGATCCTGCTGACGCTGCTCGCCACCCGGCGCTACGGTTTTGTGTGGGAAACCACCATCCTCGGCGCCGACACCTTCGTCGCCGTGACCCAAGCCCTCGGCGCCCTGCCCGCCCTGCTTGGTTTCAACGTCCCCACGGTGGAGATGATCCGCGCCAGCGGCGATTCCGCCCTGAACATCGACAGCGCCCGCCAGGCCTGGGCTGCCTGGCTGGTGGGCGTGCTGCTGATCTACGGCCTGTTACCGCGGTTGATCCTTGCCCTGCTGTGCCTGTGGCGCTGGAAACGCGGACGCGCCGCCCTGCGCCTGGACCTCAACCTGCCCGGCTACAGCCAACTGCGCGAACGCCTGATGCCGAGCAGCGAACGGCTTGGGGTCAACGATGCGGCACCGGAGCAGTTGCACGCCGTCAGCGGCGGCGTCAGCGAACTGCACAGCGACGGCGCGCTGGTGGTCGCCATCGAACTCGACGACCAACACCCGTGGCCGCCGAAGCTGCCGGGCAACGTGCAGAACGCCGGCATCCTCGACAGCCGCGAATCACGCCACAAACTGCTGGAACAACTGACCCGCTTCCCGCCCGCGCGCCTGGCCATCGCCTGCGACCCGCGCCGCTCGCCCGACCGGGGCAGCCTGGCGCTGATCGCCGAACTGGCGCGCAGCGCCAGCGCCACCCGCGTGTGGCTGCTGCAAGCGCCACCCGGCCAGGCGCTGGACGCCGAGCGCCTGGGCGATTGGCACGCGGCGCTGCAACAACTGGAGCTGCCCTTCGCCGATTGCGCGCCGTTGAACTGGCTGGAGAGCGGCCATGACTAAACCCCTGAAACTCGCCGTGGTCGGCCACACCAATGTCGGCAAGACCTCGCTGCTGCGTACCCTGACCCGCGATGTCGGTTTCGGCGAAGTCTCCCATCGCCCCAGCACCACGCGGCATGTCGAAGGCGCGCGCTTGTCGGTCGAGGGCGAAGCCCTGCTGGAACTCTACGACACCCCCGGCCTGGAAGACGCCATCGCCCTGCTCGACTATCTGGAGCGCCTCGATCGCCCCGGCGAACGCCTCGACGGCCCGGCACGCTTGGCGCGTTTCCTGGAAGGCAGCGAAGCCCGCCAGCGTTTCGAACAGGAAGCCAAGGTGCTGCGCCAACTGCTGGCCTCCGACGCCGGCCTGTATGTGATCGACGCCCGCGAGCCGGTGCTGGCCAAATACCGCGACGAACTGCAAGTGCTGGCCAGTTGCGGCAAACCGTTATTGCCCGTGCTCAACTTCGTCAGCAGCAACGATCATCGCGAACCGGACTGGCGCGAAGCCCTGGCCCGCCTCGGCCTGCACGCACTGGTGCGGTTCGACAGCGTCGCGCCGCCGGAAGACGGCGAACGCCGCCTGTATGAAAGCCTCGCCCTGCTACTGGAAAACGCCCGGCCCCAACTGGAACGGCTGATCCTCGACCAGCACGCCCAACGCCAGGCCCGCCAGCAAAGTGCCGCGCGGCTGATCGCCGAACTGCTGATCGACTGCGCCGCGTGCCGGCGCAGCGTGGTCACTGAAGAGGAACCGCAAGCCATCGGCGATTTGCGCAAGGCCGTGCGCCAGCGCGAGCAGCGTTGCGTGGAAGCCTTGCTCAAGCTGTTCGGCTTCCGCCCGCAGGACGCCGCCGCCAGCGACTTGCCGCTGCTCGACGGGCGCTGGGGCGATGACCTGTTCAACCCGGAAACCCTCAAGCAACTCGGCGTGCGCGTCGGCGGCGGGATTGCCGCCGGCGCGGCCGCCGGTGCCGGGGTCGACCTGCTGGTGGGTGGGTTGACCCTTGGCGCCGCCGCGCTGGCGGGCGCCATTGCCGGTGGCGCGCTGCAAACCGCGCGCAGCTATGGCGGGCGCCTGCTGGGCAAAATCAAGGGCCAGCGCGAGCTGACCGTCGACGACAGCGTGCTGCGCCTGCTGGCCCTGCGCCAACGCCAATTGCTCAAGGCCCTGAACCTGCGCGGTCATGCGGCGATGCACAGCATCAAGGTCGACACGCCGCAGGACAAGACCTGGCGCGAAGGCAAACTGCCCGACGCCCTGCACAAGGCCCGCGCCCACCCGCAGTGGTCGTCCCTCAACCCTCACGCCAAATTGAGCCAGGCCGAGCGCCAGGAGCAGGTCGAAGCCCTGGCCGCCCGGCTCGATGAAGCCTGACCCCGCTTATTGACGCGCGTACCACTCAAAGCCCAGAAAGGTCGTACACAACGTGCGGATCAGCTCTTTATCGGCCTTGTCCGCAATACCGTCGCGGTCGATGTCACTATTGGTAAACGATTCCAGCACCCCGTCGCCATCGCCGTCATAGGCCGCCGCCTTGTAGATCAGCGAGCCCTTGCACTGCGGCGCCGTGCGCTCTTGGAATTCCAGCTTGACCGCGTTGGGCGTGCCGGCCTTGGCGTAATGATCGACGTACAGCGTCAACGTGCGCTGCCAGTGGCTGCGCCGATTGAACCAGTTCAACTTCAAAAAGCAGTCGGCGAAGGTGTCCACCCGCTGTTTTTCCAGCCGACAAGGGCGGGTGACCGGGTTCAGATCGTCCGCCCATTGCAGGTCGACCCGGCCGTCCGCGCTCATGTCCACGGCGAAGATCTCGTGGATCAGTTCATCAGGACAGCCAGCCTGCTGCTCATAGAAGTGCAGGATGACTGTGTCCGCCCGACCGTTGCCGCTCATGTCCTGGGCCGTCACTTTTAAGTAGCGCATCAGCGTTGCTCCTTGGATTGAAGAAGCAAGCCACCTTAGTGATCCGACCTCAGGGGCTCTAGGCGGCGCATCTGCGTTTGGCGTAAGGCCAATCTACGCAACCAGTAGCCGCGCGGCCTTGGCCTTGAGTACCTGCAGATCGAGCACCGGCACCTGCGCTTGCTTGGCCTGTTCGTCCCAGTGGCGCAGACGCAGGCTGATGGCGTAGAGCGGGTCTTGCTCGAACGCCCGCGCTTCGTCAGGCGTCATTGCCCCGCCTTGATACGCCAGCGTGCGGCGGCTGGCTTCGCTCAACCGGGCGTAGTAGTCCGGCTGGCTGAATGTCAGGTAGCGCTTGGCCTCGACGTGATATTCCACCAGCCGCGCCAGGCGCTCGCTGAAACCGACGCGGCGCAGGTAATCGGCGCCCAGCCGCTCATGGCTGACCACGCCATAGCCGCCCATGTTCGCACCGCCCTGGCCGCAAAGATGGCCGATATCGTGGAAAAACGCCGCCAGCACCACTTCATCGTCGAAGCCTTCGGCCATGGCCCACTGCGCGGCCTGGGACATGTGTTCGAGCTGCGACACCGCCTCGCCGATGTAATCCGCCGTGCCGTGTTGCTCGTACAGGCCGAAAACCTCGGCAATCACCTGCTGCGGATTCATCATGCCGCCCCCCACAGTGCGCTGATATTGCGCTCGCCCAGCGCCGGCCCCACGCTCATGCCCACGCCGGTATGCATCAACGCGGCGCTGACGCCGGGCGCCACGCGCAGGAACGAGAACGGCACCCGCCCGCGTGCGCCGTAGACGCCCTGCCAACGCTCGACCACCTGGACCTTGCAACCCAGGGTCTGCTCGGCCAGTTCGAGCATCCAGTCATCGACCTGCTCGGCGTTGAACGGCGACGCATCGCGGCCGTAGTCGTGGGAGTCGCCGATGATCAGTTCGCCATGGGGCGTCGGGCTGATCAGCAAGTGAATCCCGTGCTCATGCAGGTACGGTGCCTCGCGCAGGATCTGCGCCTGCACCGCCGCCGCTTCCGGCAGGTCGGCAAACGCGCCGTAATGCACGCAACTGAGGCCGGTGAGCAAGGCATGTTGCAGGTTCAGGTTGACCGCCGGCCGTGCGCGCAGCATTTGCAGGCGGCAGATATGCGGGTCGAGTTCGGCAATCGCTTCGGCCAGCAGGGTTTGGTAGTCGTGGCCCGAGCAGACCACGATCTGCGCGCCACGAAAACTGCCCGCCGTGCTGTGCAACTGGCCGGGCTCGACGTCGCGCACCAGGGTCGAAAAGTGAAACTCCACCTGCAGTTCCCCGCGCAGGTAATCGATCAACGCCGGGATCGCCTCGCGCGAATACAGCTGCTGATCGTCCTTGCCGTGCAACGCTGCGCGGTGATGACGGAATTGGCCGCCGTACAGATCCCGCAACGCCGCGCCCTGCAGCAGTTCGACGTTATAGCCATACGCCTGGGCGCGGCCGGCGCAGAAGGCTTCCAGCAGGTGTTCTTCGGCTTCGCTGCGGGCGAACAGATACGAGCCGTTGCGCTTGAGCTGCAAGCCGGCCAGCCGCGCCCATTCGCCCCAGATATCGCGGCTTTGCCGCGCCAGGTCGAGCATCGGGCCTGGCGGTTGGCCGGTGACCAGGGCCTGGCCGAAGTTGCGCACCGAGGCGCCCAACGGCGTGGCGCTGCGCTCGAACACCTTGACCTTGAGCCCGCGCTTGGCTGCTGCGTAGGCGTGGGACAGGCCGAGGATGCCGGCGCCGATGATCAATAAATCTGTCATGACATACGTAACCCTCTGTAGGAGCGAGCTTGCTCGCGAAGCACGTCAACGATAACGCAGCGCTATCAGGTAGCCCGCGTCGTCTATGGGTTCTTCGCGAGCAAGCTCGCTCCTACAGGTAGAGGTGAAATTTATTGTTTTTCCGACTTGCCGTCATAGCGCTTACGCCATTCAGTCAGAATGCTGTCGCGGTTTTTCGAGGCCCAGGTGAAGTCGTTCTTGATCAGCCGCTGCTCGTAGTCCGCCGGCAATTCGGTCTGCGGCTTGGCGATGCCCGGCTGGGCGAGCACGGCGAAGTTGTCCTTGTACAGGTCCATCGCCGCGGTGCTGGCGGAGAAGTCGGCGAGTTTCTTCGCCGCGTCGGCGTGGGCGCTGCCTTTGATCACCGCCGTCGCTTCGATGTCCCAGCCCAGGCCTTCTTTTGGCAGGATGATGTCCAGCGGCGCGCCCTGGCGCTTCAACTGCACGGCCGGGTATTCGAAGGAAATACCGATCGGGAATTCACCCGAAGCCGCCAGCTTGCACGGCTTGGAACCGGAGTGGACGTACTGGCCGATGTTCTGGTGCAGGTCGTCCATGTACTGCCAGCCCTGCTTCTCGCCGAAGGTCTGCAGCCAGGCGCTCACATCCAGGAAACCGGTGCCCGAGGACGCCGGGTTGGGCATCACGATCTTGCCCTTGTACTCAGGCTTGGTCAGGTCTTGCCAGCTCACCGGTTTGCTCAGGCCCTGCTTCTCGGCTTCGACGGTGTTGAAGCAGATCGTCGCGGCCCAGACGTCCATGCCGACCCACGCAGGCGGGTTGGCGGCGTCACGGTAGTGTTTGCCGATCTTGTCCAGGCCCTTGGGCGCGTAACTTTCGAGCATGCCTTGCTGGTCGAGGATCGCCAGGCTCGACGCGGCCAGGCCCCAGACCACATCGGCTTGCGGGCGGTCTTTTTCCGCGAGCAGCTTGGCGGTGATGATGCCGGTGGAGTCACGCACCCATTTGATTTCGATGTCGGGGTTGGCCTGCTCGAAGGCCTGTTTATAGGTCTTCAATTGCTCGGCTTCGAGGGCCGTGTACACGGTCAATTCAGTCTTGGCGAAGGCATTCAGACTGAATGCAGTGAGTACGGCAGCGACCAACGCGAGGGGCTTGAACATGGCATACCTCCTTCAGGGTTATTGGCCCGGCGCGGTCTGGCGCCAGGCTTGGGAGCGGCGCAACGCGCCACGTGAGGCCCACGCCAGCAGCAGCGAGACGCCGGCCGAAGTGAACAGAATCAAAGTGGACATGGCCGCCGCGCCGCCCACATTGCCGGCGTCGTCCATGTTCAACACGGCGACGGCGGCGAGGATGGTGTCGGGGCTGTAGAGGAAGATCGCCGCCGAGACAGTGGTCATCGCCGACACAAACAGGTAGCGCACGATGTCCAGCAGCGCCGGCAGGCAAATCGGCACGGTGACGCGCAGGTAGTGGCGGTACAGCGGCGCCTTGAGCGACAACGCGGCGGCTTCGAACTCCGCGTCCAACTGGCGCAGTGCGGTGGTGGCGGTCATCTGCGCGGTGGTCAAATAATGAGCGATGGTACACACCACCAGCAGCGTCATGGTGCCGTAGAACACATGCAGCGGGTTGCCGCTGAGGTTGAAGAAGAAGACGTAGCCCAGGCCCAGCACCAGGCCCGGCACGGCCATCGGCACGAAGCTGAGCATGCGCAGCGCCAGGTTCAGGCCTTTCTGGCCCTGGGTCTTTTCCATCAGGTACGCGCCGGTGAAGATCAGCACGCTGCCGATCAACGCCGTACACAGCGCCAGGGTCAGGCTGTTGCGGTACGCCAGCCAGCCGCCGCCGGCTGTGTCTTCGAACTGGTAGTGGTTGAGCGACAGCGACAGGTTGTAGGGCCAGAACTTCACCAGCGACGAGTACACCGCCATGCCGAACACCAGCAGCAACACCGCGCAGATCAGCAGCACGATGGCCAGGTAACAGGCATCGCGCCGCCGCGACGGGGCCGGCTGGAACACTTGGGCACGGCCGCCCATGGCATCACCCTGGCGCCGACGCAGCCAGGTATCGACGCCAAAGCTGAACAGCGCCGGCAGCAGCAACACCATGCCGATCAACGCCCCGCGCCCGAACTGTTGCTGGCCGACCACGGCCTTGTAGGCTTCCAGCGCCAGCACCTGATAATCGCCGCCGACCACCACCGGTACGCCGAAGTCGGTGATGGTCAGGGTGAACACCAGGCAAAACGCGGCGAACACTGCCTGGCGCGTGGCAGGCCAAGTGATGCTGCGAAATGCCCGGGCCGGGCTGGCACCCATGCTCGAGGCGGCATCGAACAAGCGCGCATCCGCCAGGGAAAGCGCCGACAACAGGATCATCAAGGCGTGTGGGAAGGTGTAGATCACCTCACCGAGGACAATGCCCCAGAAGCCGTAGATATTCTCCGACAACAAACCGCGCAGCAGGCCCTGGTTGCCGAACAGATAGACCAACGCGATCCCCGGCAGCATTGACGGCGCCATCAACGGCAGCAGCGACAGGGCGCGCCAAAGCGCCTTGGCCGGGATCAGTGTGCGTTGCAGCGCGTAGGCAAACAGATACGCCAGCGGTACGACAATGACCGCCACGCTGAGGGAGACTTTCAGGCTATTCCCAAGCAGCCAGTGGAAGTTGGCGCTGCTGACCAGTTCCCGTGCCGCCACCAGCCCGCCGCCCTGCCCGGCTTCGCTGCTGAAGCCGCGCCAGAAGATCGCCAGCAGCGGCAACAACACCGCGATACCCAGCAGGCACAGCCATAGCCATTTGCCGCCCAGCACGAAAAGGCGGTCGCCCAACTCGGCGCGGGACACCCGGCGTGCAATGGGCAGCGTCATCAGCGCACCCATGTCAGGCAAACACCTGCAGGCTGCGCGGCGGCAACGCGACCCAGATGTCCTGGGCCCCCAGGCGCGGCATGGCTTCCGGAGCCAGTTCGGCCAGCAGCGGATGACCGGGCAGTTGCGCCAGTTCAAAGCTCATGCGGCAACGGTTGCCGAGGAAGGTGATCTCGCGGACCTTGGCCGCAAACAGGTTCTCTTCATGCACCAGCGGGTTGACGCTGATCGCCTCCGGGCGGCAGAACAGGCGCCCGGAGGTGGCCGCGCCAGCGTCATCGGCCAGGCGCATGTGCATCCCGCCGACCTGGGCGTGGCTCGCGCTGCTGCGGCTGAACGGCAGCCAATTGCCCTGGCCGACGAACTCCGCCACGAACGGTGTGGCCGGGCGGTCGTAGATCTCTTGGGGCGTGGCGTATTGCTCGACCTTACCGTTGTTCATCACGGCAATGCGGTCGGCCATCAACATGGCTTCGTCCTGATTGTGGGTGACCATCAGCGTGGTGACGCCCAGGCGCCGTTGCAGTTGGCGCAGTTCGGTACACAGGTGCTCACGGACGCGAGCGTCGAGGGCCGACATCGGTTCATCGAGCAGCAACAGCGAGGGTGCCGGCGCCAAGGCGCGGGCCAGGGCGACCCGTTGTTGCTGGCCGCCGGAGAGTTGGCCGGGGTATTTCTTTTCGCTGCCGAGCAGGCCGACCAGTTCGAGCATCTGACCGACACGCTTGCGCACTTCATCGCGACCGCTGCCGGTGAGGCCGTAGCCGATATTCGCTTCAACGCTGAGGTTGGGGAACAGCGCGTAGGACTGGAACAAAATGCCGTAGTCCCGCGCCTGCGGCGGCAGCAGGGAAACATCCCGCTCACCCAGATAAAGCTCCCCACTGTCCTGGCGCTCGAGGCCGGCGATGCAGCGCAGCAGCGTGGTCTTGCCGCAACCGGACGGGCCCAGCAGGCACACCAGCTCGCCGGCGGCGACGTCCAGGGACACGTTGTCCAGCGCGGTAAAGGCGCCGAAACGTTTCTGGATACCGCGCACCTTCATTGGCGCGCCGGGTTGGGTCAGGGCTGTGTTCATGGAGGCACCTCATCAAACAGATGAGGGCCATGCTAGGCAGGCAATGCGTCCCTGATGTGGCAGAAAGGCAAAACGTGGCGATAGTGGTATTGGTGGATTTGGGTAGGGGGGGTGCCAGGTCTGGCGCTATCGGGGGCAAGCCCCCTTCCACATTTTGACCGCATTCTCATGTTGGAACTCGGTCAAGTGTGGGAGGGGGCTTGCCCCCGATAGCGCCCTCAAGGTCACCACCGGATTTCAGATCGGCGACATTTCCTGCGCCAACCCGAGAAAAGCAGCTGGCAGGCGAGCGCCTTTTCTTTCCTTGAGGCAGTAGAGATACTCAGCGATCTGCGGCGCGTTCTCGATGGTCAGCACTCGCAGTTGCGGGTCATGGGGCACTTCCTGGCGGGCGATGATGCTGATGCCGATATTGCGCAGCACCGCTTCACGAATCGACTCGCGGCTGCCGATTTCCAGCAGCGGCCCGTAACTCACGCCGGCACCCTGCAGCAGCTGTTCCGTCAGGCGTCGCGTGGTGGAGCCGGCTTCACGCATCAACAGCGTATGCCCGGCCAGCGCGGTCAACGGCACATGATCGAGCGTCGCCAACGGGTGGTTGCGATGCACCGCCAGCACCAGCGGATCGGTGCCCAGCACACGGCGAATCAGGCGCGGGTCTTCCAGCAGTTGCGAGGACGCGGCGACGTCGACGCGGTAATCATCCAGGGCTTCGAGCACCTGTTGGGAGTTGCCGATTTCCACCGACACGTCCACCTGGGGCAAACGCTCACGGAAGGCTTTGACCAGGTCGAGGATGTAATACGGCGCCGTCGCAGCAATCCGCAATGCGCCCTGGACCTGGCCACTGTTACGCAGGAAAAACTCGATATCCGCTTCCTGCTGCAACAGCGTCTTGACCATCGGCAGCAGGCGCGCGCCTTCGTCGCTGACCGTCAGGCGGCGGCCCCCGCGATAGAACAGCTCGACGCCGTACTGGCTTTCCAGGTTGCGGATCTGCGTGGTGACGGTGGGCTGGCTCAGGCCGAGTTTTTTCGCCGCCTGGGTAATGCTGCCCAGGCGGGCGACCATAAAAAACGCCTTCAACTCGGCACTCAGCACACCACCCTCACATCATTTATTTGCGCAGCAGGCGCAGGCCATTGAACACCACCAGCAGGCTTACGCCCATGTCGGCGAACACCGCCATCCACATGGTGGCCATGCCCAGGAAGGTGACCGCAAGGAAGACCGCCTTGATCACCAGCGCCAGGGCGATGTTCTGCTTGAGGATACTCGAGGTTTGCCGCGACAACCGAATGAAAGCCGGAATCTTGCGCAAATCATCGTCCATCAAGGCCACGTCGGCAGTTTCGATGGCAGTGTCGGTGCCTGCCGCGGCCATGGCAAAACCGATCTCGGCGCGGGCCAACGCCGGGGCGTCGTTGATGCCGTCGCCGACCATGCCCACGCGCCGGCCTTGGCCGTAAAGGGCTTCGATGGCTAGCAGTTTGTCGGTGGGCAACAGGTCGCCCTGGGCCTGGTCGATGCCAACCTGGGCCGCAATCGCCTGGGCAGTGTGGGTGTTATCGCCGGTGAGCATCAGGGTTTTGATGCCCAGCTCGTGCAACTGCTGGATCGCTTCGCGGCTGCTGTCCTTGACCGTGTCGGCCACGGCGAACAGCGCCAGCGGGCCGGATTTGTCGAGCAGCAGCACCACGGATTTGCCTTGTTTCTCCAGGGCGAAGAGTTTGTCTTCCAGCGCGGGCGAGCACAGGCCGAGTTCTTCCACCAGGCGGTGGTTGCCCAGGTGGTAGGTTGCGCCGTTGATATCACCGCGCACACCGCGACCGGTCAGGGCAGTGAAGTTATCCACAGCATGGCGCGGCAGGTTTTTATCCACCGCCGCGTTGGCGATGGCCAGCGATACCGGGTGGTCGGAACGCCCGGCGAGGGCGGCGGCCAACCCCGGCGCACTGTCTTCGACATTCGGGAACAGTGCCAGGTAGTCGGTTTGCACCGGTTTGCCGTGGGTGATAGTGCCGGTCTTGTCGAGGGCCAGGTAGTCGAGCTTGTAACCGCCCTCCAGGTACACGCCGCCCTTGATCAGGATGCCTTTGCGCGCCGCTGCGGCCAGGCCGCTGACGATGGTCACCGGGGTGGAGATCACCAAGGCGCACGGGCATGCGACCACCAGCAGCACCAGGGCGCGGTAGATCCAGTCGAACCAGACGCCAGCCATGAACAGCGGCGGGATCAGCGCCACGCCCAGGGCAAACAGGAACACCGCCGGGGTGTAGATCTTCGCGAAACGGTCGACAAAACGCTGGGTCGGCGCGCGGGCGCCCTGAGCCTGTTCCACGGCGTGGATGATCCGCGCCAGGGTCGAGTTGCTGGCGGCCGCCGTGACTGCGTATTCCAGGGAACCGGCCTGGTTGATGGTGCCGGCGAAGACTTTATCGCCCACGGTTTTTTCAATCGGCAGACTTTCGCCGGTGATCGGCGCCTGGTCGATGGTCGACTGGCCGGCGGTGACTTCGCCGTCCAGGCCGATGCGCTCGCCGGGGCGAACCCGCACGATGGCGCCCAATTCCACACTGTTCACTTCCCGTTCGGCCCAACTGCCGTCGGCCTGGCGCACTGTGGCCCGTTCCGGGGTCATCTGCATCAAGCCGCTGATGGCATTGCGCGCGCGGTCGAGGGACTTGGCTTCGATCAATTCGGCCACGGTGAACAGGAACATCACCATCGCCGCTTCCGGCCATTGGCCGATCAGGATCGCGCCGGTCACGGCGATGCTCATCAGCGCGTTGATGTTCAGGTTGAGGTTTTTCAGGGCGATCCAGCCCTTTTTATAGGTGGTCAGGCCGCCGCTGAGGATCGAGACCAGCGCCACCAAGGCAATCACCCAGGTCGGGGCCGCATTGGTGAAGTGGATCACTTCGGCCGCCAGGGCGCCGACGCCGGACAACGCCAGCGGCCACCAGTGTTTCTTAGCGGGCGGCGCGGCGGCCGGGGTGCCCTCTTCGATCGGATCGGCCTGCATGCCCAGGGACTTGATGGCGTCGATGATCGGCGCGGTGCTCGGCAGGTCATGGGTGACACCGAGGATGCGGTTGATCAGGTTGAATTCCAACTGCTGCACACCGGCAAGCTTGCCCAGTTTGTTCTGGATCAGGGTCTGCTCGGTGGGGCAGTCCATGGCTTCGATGCGGAAGGTGCTCAGGCGCGAATCGGCGCTGGGCGCGGTGCTCAGTTGCACCAACGCCGGGGCTGGCGTGCCGGAGCAGCAGGCACCGGCGTGGCCGTGGTCATGCACCGGTGTCAGTTTTTTCGGCGCATGAGCGTGGTCATGCGCGTGATCGTGCGTGTGCGGGGTGTGATGGGAGTCGCTCATCTGGTCGCGTCCGTAAGGTGCCTGTTGCCAAGTAAAGACCCTGTAGCCACTATAGGGTCAAGCACCCATTTGGAGATTGTTGCGATGAAGATCGGCGAATTGGCCAAGCTGACCGACTGCCCGGTGGAAACCATCCGTTATTACGAGAAGGAAGGCTTGCTGCCACCACCGGCACGCACCGAGGCCAACTACCGCGTGTACACCCAGGCGCACACCGAGCGGTTGGTGTTTATCCGCAACTGCCGCAGCCTGGACATGACCCTGGAAGAAATCCGCAGCCTGCTGGGCTTACGAGACAGCCCGCAGGACCAATGCGAAAACGTGAATGCGCTGATCGACGAGCATATCCACCATGTCAAAGCGCGGATCGACGGCTTGTTGGCATTGCAGGAACAGCTGATCGACCTGCGCCAGCGCTGTGGCAGCGGGCCGGAGCTGGATCAGTGCGGGATATTGCAGCGCCTGGAGGTCAGCGGCAGTGTCGCCGCCAGCGAGGCTGAGCCTTCGCATGTGGGCAGAAGCCATGGGCATTAATTCAGCCTGGTAACCGAATCAAAGTGTGGGAGGGGGCTTGCTCCCTCCCACACAAGCCCACACCTTTAGACGGAGGCAGCCTTTAGATGGCGACGTCGGCTTTAATGCTTGGGTCAGCGTTGTAACCGACGATTTCGAAGTCTTCGAACTTGTAGTCATAGATCGACGCAGGCTTACGCTTGATCACCAATTCCGGCAGCTTCTTCGGCGTGCGCGCCAGTTGGGTCTGGATCTGTTCCATGTGGTTGCTGTAGGCGTGGGTGTCGCCGGTGGTGACGATGATCTCGTGGGGGATCAGGTCGCACTGCTGGGCCAGCATGTGGGTCAGCAGCGCCAGCGCGGCGGTGTTGTACGGCAGGCCGAGGAATACGTCGGAGCTGCGGATATACAACTGCATCGACAGATGGCCGTCATGCACGAACGCCTGGTACAGCAGGTGGCACGGCGGCAGGGCCTGCTTGCCGTTGCGCGCATTTTCCTGGGGGCTCTTGGTCTCGTCCGGCAGGTACTCGACGTTCCAGCCGTGGAACAGGATGCGGCGGCTGTTGGGGTTGGTCTTCAGCGTCTCGACCATGTAGTCGATCTGATTGATCGTGCCGCCGTCCTTGGTCGGCCAGGCGGTCCACTGCTCGCCGTACACCGGGCCCAGATCACCGTCTTCGGTGGCCCACTCGTCCCAGATACGCACGCCGTTCTCGTTCAACCACTTGATGTTGGTGTTGCCGCTCAACATCCAGATCAATTCGTTGGCGATGCTTTTGAAGTGAAGCTTCTTGGTGGTCAGCAGCGGGAAGCCGTCGGCCAAGTTATGCCGATACTGACGGGCAAACACAGCCTTGGTGCCGGTGCCGGTGCGGTCGCCCTTGGTCAGGCCATTGGTCACGACGTCGTTCAGTAGTTCGAGATATTGCTTCATGTCATTACCCGTATCGGTGCAGCCGAGACCTCGCAGGCCTCGGCATTCGAATTCAAAGCGCGGTGTTCTTCAACGGTTGCGGACGGTTGTACGCCCACCACAGCAGGCCCAGGCCGACGATGATCATCGGCAGACTGAGGATCTGGCCCATGGTCACCCAACCGAACGCCAGGTAGCCCAGTTGCGCATCCGGGACGCGCACGAACTCGACGACAAAACGGAAGATGCCGTAGAACAACGCGAACATACCCGACACAGCCATGGTCGGCCGTGGCTTGCGCGAGAAAATGTACAGAATGAGGAACAGTGCCACACCTTCCAGGGCGAACTGGTACAGCTGCGACGGATGACGCGGCAATTGCGCCGGGTCGCTGAACGGCGGGAACACCATGGCCCACGGCACGTCGGTCGGCTTGCCCCACAGTTCGGCATTGATGAAGTTACCGATACGCCCGGCGCCCAGACCGATCGGCACCAGCGGCGCAACGAAGTCCATCAGCTCGAAGAACGACTTGCCGTTGCGACGGCCAAACCACCAGGCGGCGAGCATCACGCCGATAAACCCACCGTGGAAGGCCATGCCGCCCTTCCATACCTCGAAGATCAGCGTCGGGTTGGCGATGTAGGCGGGCAAGTCGTAAAACAGCACATACCCCAGGCGTCCGCCGACGATGACCCCCATCGACAACCAGAACACCATGTCGGAGAGTTTCTCCTTGGTCCAGGTCGGGTCGAAACGGTTCAGGCGCCGGGAAGCCAGCAGCCAGGCGCCGCCGATGCCGATCAGGTACATCAACCCGTACCAGTGGATTTTCAGCGGACCGATGGCCAGGGCCACCGGGTCGATCTGCGGGTAAGGCAGCATTGCGACTCCTCGTTAAATCATTCGTTATGGCGACCGGGACCATGCCCGGGCGCGATTAAGGCTGCGTTACAGCAAGAAATTCAAACCCACGCAAAACAGCAGCCCGGCAAACAGGCGTTTTAGCAAGCGCGGCGACAAACGGTGCGCCAGGCGCGCGCCGAAGCGGGCAAACACCATGCTGGTCAGGGCAATGCCCAGCAGCGCCGGCAAATACACGAACCCTAGACTATGAGCGGGCAGCAGCGGGTCATGCCAGCCCAGAATCATGAAACTTAATGCACTGGCCAGCGCAATCGGCAGCCCGCAGGCCGACGAAGTGGCCACCGCTTGCTGCATCGGCACGCTGCGCCAGGTCAGAAACGGCACGGTCAGCGAACCGCCGCCAATCCCGAAAATCGCCGAGGCCCAGCCGATCACCGTGCCCGCCAGGGTCAGACCGAGCTTGCCCGGCACCGTTCGACTGGCCTTGGGCTTGACCTCCAGGGCCAACTGCACGGCGATGATCAGCGCGAACACGCCGATGATCTTCTGCAAGTGGGGGCCGGAAATCGCCTCCGCCGTCAGCGCGCCAAAACCGGCGCCGATCAGGATGCCCACGGTCATCCACACAAAGATCGGCCAGCGCACTGCGCCCCGTCGGTGGTGCTCACGCACGGCGTTGATCGAGGTGAAGATGATCGTCGCCAGGGACGTGCCCACGGCCAGGTGGGTCAGCACCTGCGGGTCGAAGCCCTGCAAGGTGAAGCTGAACACCAGCACCGGCACGATAATGATCCCGCCGCCCACGCCAAACAGCCCGGCGAGCACCCCGGCACAGGCGCCCAGCAGTAAATACAGCAGAAATTCCATGGGAGCCCCCAAACCAAGTCCGGCATGTTAACGGATGGAAGGCATGCGACCCAACTGGATACGATGGAACGCCCGCGCCAGTGTAGGTAGAGTGGCCAAACACACAAAGGGAGATCGCCTGATGTGCCTGATTGTTTTCGCCTGGCGGCCGGGCCATGCCCAACCGCTGATCGTCGCGGCCAACCGTGACGAGTTCTACGCCCGCCCCAGCCTGCCGCTGGCCCAATGGCCGGATGCGCCTGCCGTCTATGCCGGCCGCGACCAGGAAGCGGGCGGCACCTGGCTGGGGGTGAACGCCGACGGGCGGTTTGCCGCCCTGACCAATATCCGCGACCCGCACCAGCCGCCGGCCCGCAAGTCGCGTGGGGAATTGGTGGCGCGGTTTCTCAGCGGTTCGCTGCCGCTTGAGCAGTATTTGGCGGAGATCAACGGCCGCGCGATTGAATATGCCGGGTTCAACCTGTTGGTGGGCACGCGGGATGAACTGTGGCATTACAACGCCCGCGACAGCGTGCCTACGCAGCTGCCCGCCGGGGTGTACGGCCTTTCCAATGCAGGGCTCGACACGCCATGGCCGAAATTGCTCAAGGCCAAGGCGGCGCTGGGCGAGGTACTGGAGAACCCGCAGCCGGAAACCTTGCTGGATATCTTGAGCGACCCGCAGACCGCGCCGTTTGCCGACTTGCCGGACACCGGCGTGGGCTTGGCGACCGAGAGTTTGCTATCAAGCGTATTTATCGCCAGCCCCAGTTATGGGACACGGGCGAGTACAGCGCTGATTGTGAATGCGGACGGCACGCGGCAGATGGTGGAGCGCAGTTTTGGGCCGCACGGTGGGCGGCTCGGCGAAGTCGAACTCTCGCTCTAGACACACCACAAAACCAATGTGGGAGGGGGCTTGCCCCCGATTAGGGTGTATCAGCCAAAAGTGTGCTGACTGACACTCCGTAATCGGGGGCAAGTCGAATCGTCGCACCGCCCCTCCCACATTTTTGATCGGCGCCAGGTTTTAGAGGGTCTTGGCAGAGGCCGGGTTGATCATCCGCGTCAACCCCAGGTTCTTCAGCGCCAGTTGCAGCGAGCTGTGGATAACTTGCGGGTTGTCGATGGTCATCAGCTCGGCCAGCAGTTCCTTGGCCATGCTCAGGTTGACCTGGCGCAGCAGCCACTTCACCTTCGGCAAGTTGGTGGCGTTCATCGACAGGCTGTCAAAGCCCATCGCCATCAACAGCACCGCTGCCGCCGGATCGCCGGCCATTTCCCCGCAGATGCTCACCGGCTTGCCTTCGGCATGGGCGTCGCGCACCACATGTTGCAGCGCTTGCAGCACCGCCGGGTGCAGGTAGTCGTAGAGGTCGGCCACCCGTGGGTTGTTGCGGTCCACGGCCAGCAGGTATTGGGTCAGGTCGTTGGAGCCCACCGACAGGAAGTCCACCTGCCGCGCCAGCTCCTTGGCCTGGTACACCGCCGCCGGAATTTCGATCATCACGCCGATCGGCGGCATCGGTACGTCGGCGCCTTCGTCGCGCACCTCGCCCCAGGCGCGGTGGATCAGGTGCAGGGCTTCTTCCAACTCATGGGTGCCGGAGATCATCGGCAGCAGGATGCGCAGGTTGTTCAGGCCTTCGCTGGCCTTGAGCATGGCGCGGGTTTGTACGAGGAAAATTTCCGGGTGGTCGAGGGTGACGCGAATCCCGCGCCAGCCGAGGAAGGGGTTGTCTTCCTTGATCGGGAAATACGACAGTGACTTATCGCCGCCAATGTCCAGGCTGCGCATCGTCACCGGCAACGGATGGAAGGCGGACAGTTGCTCGCGATAAATCGCCAGCTGCTCCTTCTCGCTCGGAAAGCGCTGGTTGATCATGAACGGCACTTCGGTGCGGTACAGCCCCACCCCTTCGGCGCCGCGTTGTTGCGCGCGGGCCACATCGGCGAGCAGGCCGGTGTTGACCAGCAGCGGCACGCGATGCCCGTCGAGGGTCACGCAGGGCAGTTCGCGCAAGGCGTCGAGGCCCTGGGACAGCTGGCGTTCCTCTTCCACCACCTCGGCGTACTGCTTGCGCATCACTTCGCTGGGGTTGGTGAACACCTCGCCACGGTTGCCGTCGACGATCATTTCGATGCCGTCGACCTTGGAATACGGCAGGTCCACCAGGCCCATCACCGTCGGAATGCCCATGGCCCGGGCCAGGATCGCGACGTGGGAGTTGCCCGAACCGAGCACCGAGATCAGGCCCACCAGTTTGCCTTCCGGCACTTCGCCGAGCATGGTGGCGGTCAGTTCTTCACTGATCAGGATGGTGTTGTCGGGGTAGACCAGGTTGGTGGAACGGTCTTCCTGCAAGTAAGCGAGCAGACGGCGACCGAGGTCGCGCACATCCGAGGCGCGCTCGCGCAGGTAGGCGTCGTCCATCAATTCGAAACGGTTGACGTGATCGGAGACCACCTGGCGCAGCGCGCCCTGGGCCCACTGGCCGGTCTTGATCACGTTTTTGACTTCGCTGCCCAGCGACGCGTCATCCAGCATCATCTGGTACACCTCGAACAGCGCTCGCTCTTCGGGGCGCAGTTGGGTGGCGAGCTTGTTCGACAGGTTGCGCATGTCGGCGCGCACGCCTTCCAGGGCGGTCTTGAACAGTTTGATTTCGGCGTCGATGTCGCTGACGGTCTTGTCCGGCACCACATCGAGGTCGGCCGGCGGCAACATGACCACGGCCGTACCGACGGCCGCACCTGGCGAGCCCGGTACGCCGACGAACTTGGCTTCCTGGATGCCCTTGCCCTGGCGCCCCAGGCCGCGAATCGAGCCGGTGGCTTCGGCATGGGCGATCACCCCGGCCAATTGCGCGCTCATTGTCACGAGGAAGGCTTCTTCGCCTTCGTCGAACTGGCGGCGTTCTTTCTGCTGGATGACCAACACGCCGACAACGCGGCGGTGGTGAATGATCGGCGCGCCGAGGAACGAGGCGTAGCGCTCTTCGCCGGTTTCGGCAAAGTAGCGATAACGCGGGTGATCAGCCGCGTTTTCAAGGTTCAGGGGTTCTTCACGCGTCCCTACCAAGCCCACCAGACCTTCATTGGGCGCCATGCTGACCTTGCCGATGGAGCGCTTGTTCAAGCCCTCGGTCGCCATCAGCACAAAACGGTTGGTCTCGGGGTCCAGCAGGTAAACCGAGCAGACCTGGCTGCCCATGGCTTCCTTGACGCGCAACACAATAATCCCCAACGCCGCCTTGAGATCCTTGGCGGAGTTAACTTCCTGGACGATCTTGCGCAGCGTATTGAGCATGGCTCGGGGTCGAACTCCGTCGTCAGTCGCGCGTTAAAAGGCGCGGGGCAAGCTCTTTGAGAGCGCGACGATAAACCTCGCGCTTGAATGTCACCACCTGGCCCAACGGATACCAATAACTGACCCAACGCCAGCCATCGAACTCCGGTTTACCGGTCAAATCCATCCGCACCCGCTGCTCGTTGGAGATCAGGCGCAGGAGAAACCATTTCTGCTTCTGGCCGATACACAGCGGTTGGCTGTGGGTACGCACCAGGCGTTGCGGCAAACGATAACGCAACCAGCCACGGGTACAGGCCAAAATTTGCACATCTTCGCGCTCAAGGCCGACTTCTTCGTTCAACTCGCGGTACAAGGCGTCTTCAGGGGTTTCGTCAGGGTTGATCCCACCTTGAGGAAACTGCCAGGCATCTTGGTTGATTCGGCGAGCCCATAGGACCTGTCCGGAATCATTCGTAAGAATAATCCCGACATTAGGACGGAAACCATCGGGGTCGATCACGGCAACAACCTCGCAAACGCATGTCGTCGCATTGTTCCACAAAGGTTGTTCCAGCGGCAACGAGGCTTCTTAGCTTATGTGCAGTCTTGTGAAAAGACCGTATTCTGGACGCCTTTTTACAGACTTTTCAGCGGGTAACTGTAATGCGCCTGGCTTTATTCGACTTGGACAACACGCTTCTGGGGGGTGACAGCGATCACGCCTGGGGCGATTACCTCTGTGAACGCGGATTTCTCGACCCGGTGACCTACAAGGCACGCAACGACGAATTCTATCAGGACTACCTGGCCGGCCAGCTGGATAACGCGGCCTACCTGAATTTTTGCCTGGAAATCCTCGGCCGCACCGAAATGGCCCAATTGGAGGCATGGCACAACGACTACATGCGCGACTGCATCGAGCCGATCATGCTGCCGCAGGCATTTGAACTGCTGGCCAAGCACCGCGCCGCTGGCGACAAGCTGGTGATCATCACCGCGACCAACCGCTTCGTCACCGCGCCAATTGCCGCACGCCTGGGCGTAGACGCCCTGATCGCCACCGAATGCGAGATGGAAGACGGCCGCTACACCGGGCGCAGCACCGATGTGCCGTGCTTTCGCGAAGGCAAGGTGACGCGCCTGAACCGTTGGCTGGAAGAAACCGGGCACAGCCTGGAAGACAGCTACTTCTACAGCGATTCGATGAATGACTTGCCGCTGCTGGAGCAGGTGACGTATCCGATCGCGGTAGACCCGGACCCGAATCTGCGGGCTGAGGCTGAAAAACGCGGCTGGCCGGTGATTACGCTGCGGAGCTGATGGCCCTATCGGGGGCAAGCCCCCTCCCACATTTAACTGCATTTCAACGGATGTACGCGGTTAAATGTGGGAGGGAGCTTGCTCCCGATGCAGACAACTCGGTCCCAAGCCTTAAACCGGCTTGGCCCCCATCAACCCCGCAATCGCCACAAACCCCACCAGGCTGACCACCGCCAATGCCAAGGTGAAATTCAGGCTACCGCCCTCGCCCTTGCGCAAGCGATTGAGCCGCGCCACCAGCCAGAACCAGCACAGCGCCGCGACGGTGTAGAGCAGGCTGGAACCCAGAATCCAGGTCTGCCCCAGCGGCCAGCCGACCAGATGCACCAGCCACCAGCCGGTAAACGGCATGCTGATCAGGCAGATCCCCATCAACAACCATACGAACGCCCACGGGCGCTGCACGGTGATCGCCGGGCCGGCACTGCGTTTGCGCCAGGCCAGCAGCGCCAGGCCGAGGCCGCTGAGCAGCAACAACACGGTCGCCGCCATGTGGATAACTTTGAGGGTGGTCAGGGTTTCCATGTGTCGTCTTCCTTAAAGGCCGCCCCAATCAGCGTAGTCGCTCAACCGAGGAACAGTTTGTAAGCCGGGTTATCGCTTTCATCCCAGTACGGGTAGCCGATGGCTTCAAGGGCTGCCGATACCAGATGGCGCTCGTCCGCCGGGACTTGCAGGCCGGCGACCACGCGGCCGTCGGCTGCGCCGTGGTTGCGATAGTGGAACATCGAGATGTTCCAGCGCCCGCCTAATTTGTTAAGAAAGTTGAACAAGGCGCCCGGCCGCTCCGGGAATTCGAAGCGAAACACCACTTCATCGCTGACCTTCGCCGCGTGCCCGCCAACCATGTGGCGGATGTGCAACTTGGCCAGTTCGTTCTCGGTCAGGTCGAGCACCGGGAAACCCTGGCTGGTCAGGCTGGCGATCAATGCGCTGCGCGGATCGTTTTCCGGATGGGTCTGCACGCCGACGAAAATGTGCGCCTCGCGGCCGGAGTGGTAGCGATAGTTGAATTCGGTGATCTGGCGCTTGCCCACGGCCTCGCAGAACGCCTTGAAGCTGCCCGGCTTCTCGGGGATGGTCACGGCGATGATGGCTTCGCGGCCTTCACCCAGCTCGGCGCGCTCGGCCACATGGCGCAGGCGGTCGAAGTTGACGTTGGCGCCGGAGTCGATGGCCACCAGGGTTTGCCCGGTGACGCCACGGCTCTCGACATATTTCTTGATGCCCGCCACACCCAGGGCGCCCGCTGG
The DNA here is from genome assembly GCF_049898265.1 of Pseudomonas sp. PSPC2-3. Lineage (NCBI taxonomy): Bacteria > Pseudomonadati > Pseudomonadota > Gammaproteobacteria > Pseudomonadales > Pseudomonadaceae > Pseudomonas > Pseudomonas sp. PSPC2-3. The sequence goes on from NZ_JAFCXJ010000001.1 coordinate 292,991, forward strand.
CTCGGTGATGGAGCGGGTGTCGTCATAGATGTCCTTGATCGCCGCACAGATTTCATCGGTGCTGACGGTGATCACTTCGTCCACATAGTCTTTGCAGATGTCGAAGGTGTACTGGCCGATCTGCGCCACCGCCACGCCATCGGCAAAAATCCCCACGGTCGGCAGCACCACGCGCTCGCCGGCGGCCATGGCGGCCTGCAGGCAGTTGGAGTCGTCCGGCTCGACGCCGATGATCTTGATCTCCGGACGCAGGTATTTCACATACGCTGCGATACCGGCGATCAGCCCGCCGCCGCCGACCGGCACGAAGATCGCGTCCAGCGGCCCAGGGTGCTGGCGCAGGATCTCCATCGCCACGGTCCCCTGCCCGGCAATGGTGTGCGGGTCGTCGTAGGGGTGAATGTAGACGTAGCCTTTTTCGTCGACCAGTTTCAGCGAGTAGGCCAGGGCTTCCGGGAACGAATCACCGTGCAGCACCACTTTGCCGCCACGGGAACGCACGCCTTCGACCTTGATTTCCGGGGTGGTCTTGGGCATCACAATAGTGGCCTTGACCCCCAGCACCTTGGCCGCCAGGGCCAGGCCCTGGGCATGGTTGCCCGCCGAAGCGGTGACCACGCCGCGCGCGCGCTCATCGGCCGTCAACTGGGTCAGCTTGTTGTACGCGCCGCGAATCTTGAACGAGAACACCGGCTGCAAGTCTTCCCGCTTGAGCAAGACCTTGTTGCCCAGCCGCTCGGAGAGCTGGCGGGCGGCCTGCAACGGGGTTTCTATGGCAACGTCGTAAACGCGCGAGGTGAGGATCTTTTTGACGTACTGTTCAAGCATCGGCAGGCATCACTGGGCGGAGTGGGCAGGGTCGACGAGTCTAACTCAGCGTTTGGCCGGGCGACCACACGAATCCAAAGGTTTTGATGGGTTATACTCGCGCCCTCTCTACTCCCCGCCCGTTCCGGAGCCCGCATGACCCAGGATCAACTCAAACAGGCAGTGGCCCAGGCCGCTGTCGATTTAATCCTTCCTAAACTCGATGACAAGAGCATCGTCGGCGTCGGCACCGGCTCCACTGCCAACTGCTTCATCGATGCGCTGGCCAAGCACAAGGGCGCGTTCGATGGCGCCGTGGCCAGTTCCGAAGCCACCGCCGCGCGCCTCAAGGGCCATGGCATTCCGGTGTACGAGCTCAATACCGTCAGCGACCTGGAGTTCTACGTCGACGGCGCCGATGAAAGCGACGCGCACCTGAACCTGATCAAGGGCGGTGGCGCGGCCCTGACCCGCGAGAAGATCGTCGCGGCCGTGGCCAAGACCTTTATCTGCATCGCCGACGCCAGCAAACTGGTGCCGGTACTCGGCACCTTCCCGCTGCCGGTGGAAGTGATCCCGATGGCCCGCAGCCACGTGGCCCGCGAGCTGGTGAAGCTGGGCGGCGACCCGGTGTACCGCGAAGGCGTGTTGACCGACAACGGCAACATCATCCTCGACGTGTACAACATGCAGATCACCAACCCGGTGGAGCTTGAGACGCAGATCAACGCCATCGTCGGCGTGGTCACCAACGGCCTGTTCGCCGCACGCCCGGCTGACGTGCTGCTGCTGGGCACCGCGGAAGGCGTGAAAACCCTCAAGGCCTGACGCACAACCGAATGTGGGGTCGGCGGTGTGTTCAGGCTTCTGGTTTCTTGAACACGTAGAACAGGTTCGGCTCGCTGACCAGGTACAACGTACCCGCGTCATCCATGGCGATCCCTTCGGCCTGCGGCACCCGCGCATTCAGGCCATGGCGCCCGTTAAGCAGCGACAAACTGCTTAACGGGCGACCGTCGATATCCAGCTCCAACACCAGGAACGATTCATCCGACAGCGCCAGTAAATGGCCGCTGCGTTCGTCGTATTGCAGGCTCGACAGGTCGCGCACGAACAGCCCGGCATCGCGCTTGGGGTTGTTGATGACGTGGACCGAGTAGGTTTTTTCCGGTTTGAAATGGGGAAACCCATGAACCTCATAGATCACCATCGGGTCGCGTTCCTTCGCCACGAACAGGCGCTTGCCCACCGAGTCGTAGGCAAGCCCTTCAAACCCCTTGTTGCCCCCCACATGCACACCCAGGGTCATCTGCTCCGCGTCGGCGGCGTCGAGGAACTGCGTATCGTCATCCACATGCACCTTGATCAGGCGCTGTTGGCGCTCATCGCTGATGACATAGATATTGTCGCTGATAAATTCCACGGCCTCGGCATCTCCGAAGCCAACCAGGGGAATCCTTCGCAGGATCTTGCCAGCGAGGGACAGTTCGACCAGCTCGGCGTTTTTGTTGGTGACGGTAAACAGGCTTTTACGCACCGGGTCGTAGGTCAGCGCGGAGACGTCGTCATCCAGGCCTTCGATCACCTGGCCCTCGACGCTGACCCGGTAATCCGCCAGGCCAATGGCGCGGTCGCCAACAGGCTGGCCCCACACCTGCCAATTGAACCAGGCCCGTTCGAACAGACGAAACTGTTGTGCGACAACGCCCGCGCCCATCAAGGCGATCAGCACCAGTATGAAAAAAGCCGGTTTGGGGCGGGCAAGTCGACGCATCGGGCGGGCTCAAAGTCAAAAATGGCGAATGAATATCACGCCCGCCTGAATTTAAACTTAAACGCGCCCGGTGTGTGGCGTATGCCGCGGATAGAGAAATATCCGACGTAATCGGTTGTTATTTCTGCTTTTCGAAACGATAGAACAGGTTCGGCTCACTGACCATGTAGAGGTTGCCGTTCTCGTCCAGGGTCACGCCTTCGGCACGCGGGATCGTGTTCTTGAGGCCGTTGAAGCCGCCGAGCAAGGTCATGAAGCTGACTGGCTCGCCCTTTTCATCCAGTTCCAGCAGCAGGTGGGACTCGGCCGACAGCGCCAGCAGGTGCCCGGTGCGCGGATCGATGGCCAACGCCGAGAGGTTGCGCATGTCGAGCTTTGTATTGGCGAGCTTTTGCTTGTCACCGACCAGGGTCTGGCTGCCGTCGCTTTTCCAGGTGAACAGCGCCGGCGGGCGTTCTTCGCCGAGCACGAACTGCTGGTTACGCTTGTCCCAGGTGACGCCTTCAAAGGCTTTGTTCTGGTCTTTGGACGGGCCCAGGTCGTAACTCGGGAAGTCGGCCTTGTTCAACGCCGTGGTGCTGGCGTCGACCTTGACGATGGTCAGGCTGTGCTGGCGTTCATCGACCACGGCCATCAGGCCGTTTTCCATCACCGTCACACCTTCCGGGTTGTTCCAACCGTTAAGGGGCATCTTGCGCAGCACATCGCCTTGCAGGGTCAACTCGACGAGGAATGGATTTTTGCCCATGACGGAAAACAGGGTTTTCGTCTGCGGATTGTAGGACAGGTCCGAGGCCTCGTCCTTCTCCATACCGGGCAGCAGCTTGGCGTCGATGACGGCGCGGTAATCCGGGAGCCACACGCTCGCTTGGCGTTTGGCCGGGCTTTCAAAACGTTCCACGACCCACAACACACCGCGATCGTCCCAATGCATGGCCCAGGCAACGCCATACACGATCGCCCCGACCAGAAGCAGCCAGGAATACCAGCGCAGAGCAAAACGAGAGCGTGGCTTGGGGGTGAAGGTAGGCAGGGACACGGCCATTGGGCGCTTTTTCCGGAAAGTCAGCGTTAGGTGATAGCACAGGAATAACCGGCCCGCGCGCTAGAGGCTGAAGATTATCCGGATGGGGTGTGAAAAATATGCAAACAACCGAAACGGGTGCGGGAGCTGTGGCGAGCGAGCTTGTTCGCTCGCCACAGGGTTGTGCCGAAGTTAGCGAACGCTGCTTTCGAAGCGGGTCACACCGGACAGTTCCAGCACCAGCTTGTCACCGACATTCAACGGCCCAACGCCAGCGGGGGTGCCGGTGAGGATCACGTCGCCGGCCTGCAGCGAGAAGCAGCCGGCCATGTACTGGATCATCGGGATGATCGGGTTGAGCATGGCCGCGCTGTTGCCATTCTGGCGCACTTCGCCGTTGATGCTCAGGCGAATGCCGATATCGGTCAGGTCCGGGAAGGTGCTGCCGACCACGAACGGCGCGATCACCGCCGCGCCGTCGAAGGACTTGGCGATTTCCCACGGCAAGCCCTTGGCTTTCAATTCGGCCTGCTTGTCGCGCAGGGTCAGGTCCAGGGCCGGGGCGAAACCGGAGATGGCATCGAGCACTTCTTCGCGGCTGGGCTTGGTCGACAGGGGTTTGCCGATCAGCACCGCAATTTCCGCTTCGTAATGCACCGAACCACGTTCGGTGGGAATGCTGAAACCGCCTTCCAGCGCCACAACGCAGCTGCCCGGTTTGATGAACAGCAACGGTTCGGTCGGTACCGGGTTATCCAGTTCCTTGGCATGTTCGGCGTAGTTACGCCCAATACACACCACTTTACCCACCGGGAAGTGGATGTTGGTGCCGTCGACATACTTGTGCTGGTAGCTCATGGAACGACTCCTTCAGGGGCGGTTAAACAGCGAAGATCTTGCCGGGGTTCATGATCCCGTTCGGGTCAAACACCGCTTTCACGGCCTTCATGTATTCGATTTCAACCGGCGAGCGACTGTAGGTCAGGTAGTCGCGCTTGGTCATGCCCACGCCGTGTTCGGCGGAGATCGAGCCGTTGTACTTCGCCACGGTTTCGAACACCCACTTGTTCACGGTGGCGCACTTGGCGAAGAACTCGTCCTTGCTCAGGTTTTCCGGCTTGAGGATGTTCAGGTGCAGGTTGCCGTCGCCGATATGGCCGAACCAGACGATTTCGAAGTCGGGGTAGTGTTCGCCGACGATCGCGTCAATTTCCTTCAAGAATGCCGGCACTTTCGATACCGTCACCGAAATGTCGTTCTTGTACGGCGTCCAGTGGGAAATGGTCTCGGAGATGTACTCGCGCAGTTTCCACAGGTTGTGCAGCTGGGTTTCGCTCTGGCTCATCACCCCGTCCAGCACCCAGCCCTGCTCGACGCAGTGCTCGAAGGTTTCCAGGGCGTGGTTGGCGACTTCTTCGGTGGTGGCTTCGAATTCCAGCAGTGCGTAGAACGGGCACTCGGTCTCGAACGGCGCCGGCACGTCACCACGGCCGAGGACTTTGGCCAGGGCCTTGTCAGAGAAAAACTCGAAAGCGGTCAGGTCCAGCTTGCTCTGGAATGCGTGCAACACCGGCATGATCGCGTCGAAGTCGGTGGTGCCGAGCACCATCGCGGTGAGGTTTTTCGGCGCACGATCCAGGCGCATGGTGGCTTCCACCACAAAACCCAGGGTGCCTTCGGCGCCGATGAACAGCTGGCGCATGTCGTAGCCGGTGGCGTTCTTGATCAGGTCGCGGTTCAGTTCCAGCACATCGCCTTTGCCGGTGACGACCTTCATGCCGGCGACCCAATTACGGGTCATGCCGTAGCGAATGACCTTGATCCCGCCGGCATTGGTGCCGATATTGCCGCCAATCTGGCTCGAACCGGACGAAGCGAAGTCCACCGGGTAGTACAGGCCATGCTCTTCGGCGACGTTCTGCAATTGCTTGGTGACCACGCCCGGCTGGCACTTGGCGGTGCGGTCGGTGAGGTTCACCTCGAGGATCTGGTTCATATAGTCGAACGAGACGACCACTTCACCATTGGCCGCAACGGCGGCAGCCGACAGGCCGGTACGCCCACCGGACGGCACCAGCGCGACCTTGTGCTCATTGGCCCAGCGCACGATGGCCTGCACCTGTTCAACCGTCTTGGGGAATACGATGGCAGTCGGGGCCGGGGCGAAGTGCTTGGTCCAATCCTTGCCGTAAGCCTCCAGGGAGTCGGCGTCGGTCAGCACTTTGCCGGGCTCAACCAGGGTCTTTAGCTCATCAATCAGGGCAGGATGGGTCATCGACAGAACTCTCGAACAATTCATGGTCATCCTGAGAACGCTTCACGTCGCAGGAATAGGTGTTTAGCGGGGCGCGTATGCTAGCATACCGCCCCCGTAGGACAGAGCCCAAGGGCGTTCTGCGGTGACGGCTTTCCTGCCGTCCGGGTCAGCTCTGTGCCCTGATTTACCAATACGTTTCTGTTTGACGAGTGGCTGTTGTCGTCAGGCAAGGCGCCGCGACGACTCATAGCTGGGGCTATGGGGAGGAGCGGCAACGCAGCATGACGGCAACAGACGCCGTCAAACGGGAACAGTATTGGTGAATCAGGACACATCCGGCGATCCGATTCCCTGCCATTTTTCTCCGGGATACAGGTTTACGCAGATGAGCAAGACTTCTCTCGATAAGAGCAAGATCAAGTTCCTTCTTCTGGAAGGCGTCCACCCATCGGCTGTCGAAGTTCTGAAAGCCGCCGGGTATACCAGCATTGAGTACATCACCAGTTCTCTGCCGGAAGCCCAGCTCAAGGAAAAGATCGCCGACGCGCACTTCATCGGCATTCGCTCCCGCACTCAACTGACCGAAGAGGTCTTCGATCACGCCAAGAAACTCGTGGCGGTCGGCTGTTTCTGCATCGGCACCAACCAGGTCGACCTTAACGCAGCGCGCGAGCGCGGCATCGCGGTGTTCAACGCACCGTACTCCAACACCCGTTCCGTCGCGGAGCTGGTGCTGGCCGAGGCCATCCTGCTGCTGCGCGGCATTCCGGAGAAGAATGCCTCCTGCCACCGTGGCGGCTGGATCAAGAGCGCAGCCAACTCCTTCGAAATCCGCGGCAAGAAGCTGGGGATCATCGGTTACGGTTCGATCGGCACTCAACTGTCGGTCCTGGCCGAAAGCCTGGGCATGCAGGTGTTCTTCTATGACACCCTGACCAAGCTGCCACTGGGTAACGCCACGCAAGTGTCGAGCCTGACCGAGCTGCTGGGCATGTCCGACATCGTCACCCTGCACGTGCCGGAAACCGCTGAGACCCAGTGGATGATCGGCGAGAAGGAAATCCGCGCGATCAAGAAAGGCGGCATCCTGATCAACGCCGCCCGCGGCACCGTGGTCGAGTTGGACGCCCTGGCCGACGCGATCAAGGACAAGCACCTGATCGGCGCCGCCATCGACGTGTTCCCGGTGGAGCCACGCTCCAACGACGACATCTTCGAAAGCCCGCTGCGTGGCCTGGACAACGTGATCCTGACCCCGCACATCGGCGGCTCCACCGCTGAAGCCCAGGCCAACATTGGCCTGGAAGTCTCGGAAAAGCTGGTCAAGTACAGCGACAACGGTACGTCGGTGTCCTCGGTCAACTTCCCGGAAGTGGCCCTGCCGGCTCACCCTGGCAAGCACCGTCTGCTGCACATCCACCAGAACATCCCGGGTGTGATGATGGAGATCAACAAGGTCTTCGCGGAAAACGGCATCAACATTTCCGGTCAGTTCCTGCAGACCAACGAGAAGGTCGGCTACGTGGTGATCGACGTCGACGCCGAGTACTCGGACCTGGCGCAACAGAAGCTGCAACACATCAACGGCACGATTCGTTGCCGCGTGTTGTTCTAACGCTTCAAACGCCCTACGAAAAATGGGAGGCCCGCAGGGGTCTCCCATTTTTTTGTCTGAACAAATCTTACTTGACGTTAACCGTGATCACTTTCGACGCTACAGTCGGGTTGAACTGCATGTGCAGTTTATCGCCGGCGACCAGTTGCAAGGTGTGCTTGCCAGGGGTCAGGGTCAGCTCGGTTTCGGTCTGGGCCTTGCCGAAGTGGATTACGCTATCGGTGGCCGGGATCGGCACGCTGGCGTCGGGCAGCGCCTTCTGGTCGACCAGCAGGTGATGGTGGCCGGTGCCTGGGGTCTGGTCGGTGGCCGGGGCCAGTTTCAGACCTTCCATGCCGAATTTGACGGTGAAGGTTTTATCGACGGTGGCGCCGTCTTTCGGCGAAACGATAAACACTTTGGCATTTTCAGGTGGCGCGCTGCGAGGGATGCCGTCTGCGGCGGTCACCAACATCGAAGCACCCAATAGTACGCCGGCAATCGTTACACGAGACAAAAGGGCTTTCATTCGCTTCTCCACTTTTCTATGAAATTTGTAGGGTTATGACAACTTAGCGACTAATTGCTGTCCAAGGCACTCAACACCATAACAAAGCGATGCTGAACCGCGCCTCGCACATTCGAATTATTTAGGAGTGACCATGCGCTTTTCGCCTGGCCTGTTACTGCTGCTTCCTCTGATGAGCCCCTTGGCTCACGCCGAATTGATCGATGATGTGTTTGACCGCGGTGAACTGCGCATCGCCCTCGAGGCCAATACCCCGCCCTTCAACTTCAAGGACGGCGAGAAACTCACCGGTTTTGAAGTGGAACTCGGTGAACAACTGGCCAAAGAGATGGATGTGCGCCCCTCGTTCATCACCACCGACGACAGCGACATGCTGCCCGGCGTGGCAAGCGGCAAGTACGACGTGGCCATCAACCATATCGCTATGACTGCCGAGTTGCAGGATCAGTTCGATTTCAGTGAGCCTTATCGCGACAAGCCGGCGCTGGCCATTCCGTTCCAGAAGGGCAACCCGGCGTTCAAGGCGAGCCTGGACAATGCGCTGCAACGGGTGAAAGCCGATGGCCGGTTGAAGGCGCTGGGGCAGAAGTGGCTCGAAAGCGACACGGCGGAAGCCAAAGCACAGTAAATCAAAATGTGGGAGGGCTTGGGAGACGGGCCAGGGCTTGCGCCGCCTCAAGCAACTCCAACTCACTGAACACCAGCACCCCATGGCGCTTGAGCAGCGCCGCCGTGACGCCTTCGCCGCTCACCTTCACACCGCTGAAAGTGCCGTCATAGGTCAGCACATTGCCACAGGACGGGCTATTGGCCTTGAGCACGGCGATACGGATATTGTGGCGCTGCACCAGCGCCAACGCCTGGCGGGCGCCGTCGAGGAAGGCGGCGCTGAAGTCCTCGCCCGCGGCGGTCAGCACCTGGGCGCGGCCCTCCCACACGTCGATACCCTGCCCGCCCGGAATCTCGGCGGAAGGCCTGGGCGTGGGCAAACCGCCCGCCACTTCCGGGCAGATCGCAACCACGCGGCCTTCGGCCTGCCATGCCGCCAGTTGATCGAACGGCCCGCTGGCGCCGCCGTCATAGCGCACTTTGTGCCCGAGCAGGCAGCGGCTGACGAGAATTTTTTCCATGCTTAAAACGGCTCGTTACCGCGCCGGCGAAACCAGCCGGTCAGCGACAGGCGCTCGCGGGTAGCAGGCAGCACTTCGTGGGGCACTTCGCCGGACAGGAACACCACCAGGCAACCCCCGCTGGGCACCACGTCGAGTTCGACGCCGTCCTTGAGGTACATGCGCAACTGGCCGCCGTGTTCCGGCAGCCACTCGTCGTTCAAGTAGATCACCGCCGAGACCGTGCGCCGGTCGTCGTCGCGAAACCGGTCCAGGTGCCTGAGGTAAAACGCCCCCGGCGGGTACATCGCGAAATGGCTTTCGAAATCTTCCAGGCCGAGGAACAAGCTGCGGTTTATCGCCAGGCGCAGGCTGTCCATCACCGTCATATAGCGGTCGCAGACGACGGCGTCGCCCTCCTCCAGCCACTGGATATGGTCGCCACGAATACCCTCGCGAATCTCCTGGGCCGGCCCGCGCCCGACCGCCGCCGGGGCCAGCTCACCTTCAGCCGCACGTTTACGGCACTCAGCCGCCAGTTCCAGGGTCAGAGCCTGGGGCAGGAAGCCGTTTTGCTGCGACCAGCCCTTTTCGGCCAGGTCGTCGACAATGCGTTGCAGCAATGGGTGATCGTGGGATATTTGCATGGCGCGCATAGTATCCATACGCCTGTGAATCCGACAGAGCCGCTGAGCGTCTGAACGCACTTTAGTCAGGTGACTGATAGGACTTCTCGACAAATCCTACGCCCGACACGGACAATAGTGGCCGACTGACAGGAGTCCATATGCGTCGTTTGTTTTTTTCCTTGCTGATGTTCTGCGTTTTGCCCGCTTGGGCAGACGGCCATGACCAGTTGTACAAGGTCGCCGGCTGGGCCGAACAACGCGCGCATTTCAATGACGCCCTCAGTGCCGCCCAGCAACGCTACCGCAACAGCCTGCCGCCAGCGGTGTACCAGGCGCTGGTCGACAACAGCAACAAGCGCTTCGCCGCCCAGGCCGTGGACCGGCGCGCCGAAGCCCAACTGCGCAAGCACCTGGCGGACCCGGCACCGGCCCTGGCGTTTTTCCAGTCGCCGCTGGGGCGCAAGATTGTCGCTGCCGAACTGCTGGCCACCCGCCGCGACCAGCTGGCAAAAAATGCCCAAGGCCTGCCGCACATCGAAGCCGACGCCACCCGCAGCCTAATCATCGGCCACCTGGCCCAGGCCCTGCCCGCCCGCGAAGCCGGCGCCGAAGTCAGCCTGGCGATCGCCGGCGTGGCGGCCGACAGCTTGAGCCAGATGATCCCCGGCCTGTTGGGCGGCGGCCAGGCCCAGGGCATGCTGGATGGACAACGCGAACGGCTGATGCAACAGATCGGCAATGACCTGAACAACACGTTGCTGTACGTCTATCGGGATTTGTCCGACCCGGAACTGGAAGAATTCGCTACGTTTGCCGAGTCGCCGCAGGGGAAGGCGTATTACCAGGCGGCGTTGGCAGCGGTCCGCGCAGGCTTGGCGGTCGGTCAAAGCACCTCAAGCCTGGCGCAGTAGGAAATGTGGGAGGGGGCTTGCCCCCGATAGCGGTGGGTCAGTATCAGATGTGCTGACTGACACCCTGCTATCGGGGGCAAGCCCCCTCCCACATTTGGTCCGTGTTATTTCAGGTGGTCGGTGAGGTACTTGAAGTATTCCTGGCGAATCTCCGGGATCTCATTGGCCAAGTGATGCCGGCCGCGCTTGAGCATCAACACCTCAGGCTGATCGAACTTGCCCCGCAGCACCTGCAGGTTGTGCTGCCAATCCACCGTCATATCCTCTTCGCCCTGCACAATCAGCGGCCGCCGCGGGCTGCGCGGTGCGGCTTCGATTTGCCTGATCCAGCGCGCCAGTGCCCCGACCCAGGCGGTCGGCAATTGGCGCGGCTGCAAGGGGTCGGCTTCGAGGAACGGCTTGAAGGCCGGGTCATTGGTGTTTTCGCTGAACCGTCGGGCGATGCCTTTGACGAACGGCCGCAGCAGGTAATAGCTGACCTGCGACCAGCCCCACCCACGCGGACGCACCAAGGGTGAAAGCAGAAAAGTCTTACCCTGGGCCGGGCTGTCGGCGCCATGGTTGAGCAAGTGATCCACCACCACCGCGCCGCCGGTGCTTTGCCCGAACAGATGCCAGGGCCGTGGCAGGTGCAGCGCTTCGGCCTGGGCGAACAGCGCCTGCACCACGTCCTGGTACACCGCAAAATCATCGATACTGGCCCGCGCGCCGCTGGACAAGCCATGGCCCGGCAGGTCGCAGGCGATCACCACGAAACCCTGGTCCAGCGCCCAGTCGACGACGTGGCGGTACAGCCCCATATGGTCGTAGAACCCGTGGAACATGAACATCGTCGCCACCGGCACCGGCGGCCACCACACCTGGGCGACCACCGCGAACCCATCGACCTCGAACCGGCCAAGGCGGCTCACCGCCGGCACCTGGCGCGCCCGCAGGTCCAGCCCATAGAAGCGCTGATAGACCCGCGCCTCGGCGCTGAGTGGCTGCGCATCCACCAGGGGCCGCAAGCTGTCGCGCAGGTGATCGGGGTCAAAGGTGACGGGCATAAGAGGTTCCAGACTTGGGGCTTCACGCGCTGCGCAGAGGAATATCGAGCTGCGATATTCATCTGTCGGGGCAAGCATGGCAAGCTACGCGTCCTTCGAGGATTGATCTGAATGCGACAGCCCTACCGCACCACCCTGTTCGCCAGCCTGCTGCTGCTCCTCTGCGCCGGCGTGTTATGGGCGGCGTATGACTGGTTCCAAGGCCGCTACCTGCGTGCCTTCAGCGAACACACGGCGGTGTTTTCCGGCGACGCGCTGCGCCTGCCCGACGACCTCGCCGGCCCCGGCCCGATCCGCCTTGTGCATTTCTGGGACCCGGCCTGCCCGTGCAACGTCGGCAACCAGCAGCACCTCGGCGAATTGATCGAGCACTACGCGCCCCAGGGCGTCGAGTTCTACGCCCTGCAGAAACCCGGCAGCCACGGCCAGTTGCCCGACAACCTGCGCCAGATGAAAATCCTCAGCAGCCTGCCCGGCGCCGATCAGATACCCGCGACCCCGGCCGTGGCGATCTGGGACCGCAGCGGCAAGCTCGCGTATTTCGGGCCCTACAGCGAAGGGCTGACGTGCAACGCCAGCAACAGCTTTATCGAGCCGATCCTCAAGGCCCTTGCAGCAGGCCGCGCAGTGAATGCCACTCACACCCTGGCGGTGGGCTGCTATTGTTCGTGGCCAACCGGTTCGTAGCCCGTCGCCCCACTCTTGGTAAGGAATGTTCATGAAGCGCCTCTTGCAGGTTCTCGCGGTGCTGCTGGCGCTGGTCGCCGTCGGTGCCGGCTGGTACGTCTACAGCAAGCAACCCACCCGCCAGGGCGCCGTGACGCTGGCGAACCTGCAAGGCTCGGTCACGGTGCGCTACGACGAGCGTGGCGTACCGCATATCCGCGCCGAGAACGAGACCGACCTGTACCGCGCCCTGGGCTATGTGCATGCCCAGGACCGGCTGTTCCAGATGGAAATCATGCGACGCCTGGCGCGCGGCGAATTGGCCGAAGTGCTCGGCCCCAAGCTGCTGGACACCGACAAACTGTTCCGCAGCCTGCGCATTCGCGAGCGCTCCGCCACTTATGTGGCGCAGTTGGACCACGAGTCGGCGCACTGGAAGGCCCTGCAAGCCTATCTGGACGGGATCAACCAGTATCAGGACAACCACGCCAGCCCGATGGAGTTCGATGTGCTGGGCATCCCCAAGCGGCCGTTTACCGCCGAGGACACCATCAGCGTCGCCGGGTATATGGCCTACAGCTTTGCTGCGGCGTTTCGTACCGAACCATTGCTGACCTATGTACGCGACCAGTTGGGCAGCGATTACCTGAACGTGTTCGACCTCGCCTGGCAACCCAAGGGCGCGCTCAACCTGGCCGCCAGCGACTGGCAAAACCTCGGCGCCATCGCGGCCCTGAGTGAACAGGCCCTGGCCGACAACGGCTTGCCGCAGTTCGAAGGCAGCAACGCCTGGGCGATCAGCGGCAGCCGCACCCAGAGTGGCAAGCCGTTGCTGGCGGGTGACCCGCATATCCGCTTCTCGGTGCCGTCGGTGTGGTACGAGGCGCAGCTGTCGGCGCCGGGCTTTGAGTTGTATGGCTATCACAACGCGCTGGTGCCGGTGGCGTTCCTGGGGCACAACCTGGATTTCGGCTGGAGCCTGACCATGTTCCAGAACGACGACCTCGACCTGATCGCCGAGCAGGTCAATCCGGACAACGCCAACCAGGTCTGGTACCACGGCCAATGGGTCGACATGACCCGCAGCGAGCAACAGATCGCGGTCAAGGGCCAGGCACCGGTCACCTTGACCCTGCGTCAATCGCCCCACGGCCCGATCATCAATGACGTGCTCGGCGAGAACGCCGGCAAGACGCCGATCGCGATGTGGTGGGCGTTCCTCGACACCCAGAACCCGATCCTCGAAGGGTTCTACCAGCTCAACCGCGCCGACACCCTGGCCAAGGCCCGTGCCGCGGCAGCCAAGGTGTCGGCGCCGGGGCTGAACATTGTGTGGGCGAATGCCCAGGGCGATATCGGCTGGTGGGCGGCGGCGCAGTTGCCGATCCGCCCGGCCGGCGTCAACCCCGGGTTTATCCTCGACGGCAGCACGGCCCAGGCCGACAAGCTGGGCTTCTACCCGTTCAGCGCCAACCCCCAGGAAGAAAACCCGGCGCGTGGCTATGTGGTGTCGGCCAATGCGCAGCCGGTGTCGCCCAGCGGCATGGAGATCCCCGGCTATTACAACCTGGCCGACCGTGGCCAGCAGTTGAACGCGCAGTTGAGCGACAAGCGCGTGAAGTGGGACGTGAACAACAGCCAGGCCCTGCAACTGGGCACCACCACCGCCTTCGGCCCGCGCCTGCTGGCACCGCTGTTGCCGGTGCTGCGCGAGGTGGTCAAGGACCCGGCGCAGTTGCAACTGGTGGAGCAACTGGCGGCCTGGAAAGGCGATTATCCGCTGGACTCCACCAGCGCCACGCTGTTCAACCAGTTCCTGTTCAACCTGGCTGACGCGGCCTTCCACCCGAAACTCGGCGACGCCATGTTCAAGACCCTGCTCAGCACGCGGGTGATCGATGCGGCGTTGCCCCGCCTGGCCGCGAGCCCGGATTCGCCCTGGTGGAACGGCAAGCGTGCCGACACCGTCAAGCTCGCCTGGGACAACAGCCTCGCGCACCTCAAGGCGACCTTCGGCGATGACCCGGGCCAATGGCAGTGGGGCAAGGCCCATACGCTGACCCACGGCCACCCGCTGGGCTCGCAGAAACCGCTGGACCGGCTCGTCAACGTCGGCCCCTTCCCCGCGCCGGGCAGCCACGAAGTGCCGAACAACCAGTCAGCCAATATCGGCCCGGCACCATGGCCGGTGACCTACGGCCCGTCGACCCGGCGCCTGATCGACTTCGCCGACGTGCCCCACGCGCTGACCATCAACCCGGTGGGGCAAAGCGGTGTGCCGTTCGACAAGCACTATGGGGACCAGGCGGAAACGTATATCGAGGGCGGCTATGAGCAGGCGCATTTCAGCGACGAGGAAATCACGGCCAATACGCGCGGTACGCTGAAGCTGCTGCCAGCCCGCTGACCGCCTGGAACGCGGTCAAAATGTGGGAAGGGGCTTGTATCTGCGGTGTTGCCCCTACACCGGCGCGGCGAAGTTGAGCCGGAACTGTTGCGGCGTCACCCCCAGTCGGCGGTTGAACACGCTGCGCATGTGCTGGGCATCGCGAAACCCGCATTGATAGGCCACGGTCTTGAGCGGTGCGCGGCTGCTTTCGAGCATCACCCGCGCCGCATCCACCCGCGCCCGCTCGACGAACTCCGCCGGGGTGATCCGCGCTTCACGGGCGAACACCCGGGAGAAGTTGCGCGCACTCATATTGGCCGCGTTGGCCAGGTCCGCGATGGTCAGATCGCCGGTCAGGTTCGCCAGCACATACACCTGCACCAGCGCCACCGCCGAGGTGGTTTCGGCGTGGGGCGTGAGGAACGGGCTGAACTGCGACTGCCCGCCCGCACGCTGGGTGAACACCACCAGGCGCTTGGCCACGCTCAACGCCACTTCCGGCCCGTGATCCTGGGCCAGCAGGTACAGCGACAGGTCGATCCCCGCCGTGACCCCGGCCGAGGTGTAGAGGTTGCCGTCCTGCATATAGAGACGGTCGGCCTCGACCCGGGCGCTGGGGCACAACCGCACCAGGTCGGCGGCATCGCCCCAATGGGTGGTGACGGTTTTCCCGTCGAGCAGGCCGGCGCGGGCCAGTATGAAAGCGCCGTTGCAAATCGAACCGAAGCGCTGCGCCCGCGCCGCGGCCCCGCGCAGCCAATCATCGAAGTGCGCGCCGAAATCCTCGAAAGGCAACTGCGGCCCGCCGGCGACCAGAAGCAGGTCATAGGCTTGCAACGCTTCGCGGTAATGCCGATGGGCCTGCAACGACAGGCCGTTGGAACAGGCCATATTGCCGTGGTCCAGGCCGATCACGTCCAACTGGTACTGATCGTCGGGCGACAGGAAACGGTTCGCTTCGCAGAACACATCCAGCGGGCCGGTCACGTCCAGTGACTGGACGCCGGGGAAAATCAGAATGCCGACGGTCTTGCTCATGAACAGGCACACCTTTACCTAACCGGATAAACACAGAACCCTTGTGGGAGGGGGCAAACGCCCTTCCACCTTTGGATTTTCGCAGGCTTCAAGGGCGATATCGCCAGCTACACCCTAGCCGACTTTCACTTGGCACGATGTAGCAGCACATTGGCCGACATCGCACCCTCGCTGCGATAGCCCCTTCCCCGGCGCGCGACCAGACTGGCTGCCTCGGCGCCACCCCGGCGCTTTCTTGCGGAGAACGACCATGAGCACCAGCATCGCCGGCATCAAGATCCCGGACAGCGCCCTGGCCAGGGCCACCACCGACTACATCCGCGATATCGAATCCGACCTGCTCTACCACCACTCGCGCCGGGTGTTTCTGTTCGGTGCGTTGAGCGGTGAGCGCAAGCAACTGACCTATAACCCGGAGCTGCTCTACGTCGGCGCGATGTTCCATGACCTGGGCCTGGTCGAAGGCCATCGCAGCGACGACCAGCGTTTCGAAGTCGACGGTGCCAACGCGGCGGCGGACTTCCTCAAGCCGCATGGGCTGAGCGATGACGACATCGAACAGGTGTGGCTGTCCATCGCACTGCACACCACGCCGGGCGTGCCACAGCATCTGCGGCCGACCGTGGCGCTGGTCACCGCCGGCGTCGAGATGGACGTGCTGGGCATGGACTACGCCGCATTTACCCCCGTGCAGCGCGAAGCCGTGGTGCATGCACATCCACGCGGTGAAGGGTTCAAGGAATGCATCATCTGCGCGTTCGCCGACGGCTTGCGCCATCGCCCGCTGACCACGTTCGGCAACGTGAAGACCGATGTGCTGGTGGATCAGGAGCCGGGGTTCAAGCCGATGAACTTTGTCGAGGTGATTCGCCAGTCGCCGTGGACGGCCTGATCAACCTGGAATGCGGTCAAAATGTGGGAGGGGGCTTGCCCCCGATGGCGGTGGATCAGTCACAGCTTCAGTGACTGACACTCTGCTATCGGGGGCAAGCCCCCTTCCCACATTTGCACCGTGTCGGCCGTTAGACCGGCGCAGGCGCCCGACGCTTGTCCGGCTGCTGCCAGCCATCGGCTGGCCGCTTCTTCGATCGACAGGTCCAGCTCGCGCAAGCGCGCCGACACCACCACCGCCACATACGCCGCGCAGAACGTGGTGTGGGTGATCCAGATGTGGACGGCCTGATCAACCTGGAACGCGGTCAAAATGTGGGAGGGGGCTTGCCCCCGATGGCGGTGGATCAGTCACAGCTTCAGTGATTGACACTCTGCTATCGGGGGCAAGCCCCCTCCCACATTTGCACCGTGTCGGCCGTTAGACCGGCACAGGCGCCCGACGCTTGTCCGGCTGCTGCCAGCCATCGGCGGCCGCTTCTTCGATCGCTTGTTGGATCGCCTTCTTGCGCATCTCTTCGGCACGTCGGCTGAAGAACCACACCAGGAAAGTCACCAACGACACCGCCAGCAGAATCAGGCTGGCCACGGCGTTGATCTCCGGTTTGACCCCCAGGCGCACTGCCGAGAAGACTTCCATCGGCAACGTGGTCGAACCCGGGCCCGACACGAAGCTGGCGAGTACCAGGTCATCGAGGGACAGCGCGAAGGACATCATCCCACCCGCCGCCAACGACGGCGCGATCATCGGGATGGTGATCAGGAAGAACACCTTCCACGGCCGCGCGCCCAGGTCCATCGCCGCTTCTTCAATCGACAGGTCCAGCTCGCGCAAGCGCGCCGACACCACCACCGCCACATACGCCGCGCAGAACGTGGTGTGGGCGATCCAGATGGTGACGATGCCACGTTCCTGGGGCCAGCCGATCATCTGCGCCATCGCCACGAACAGCAGCAACAGCGACAGACCGGTGATCACCTCGGGCATGACCAACGGCGCGGTCACCAGGCCGCCGAACAGCGTGCGGCCCTTGAACTGGCTGATGCGCGTCAGCACGAACGCCGCCAATGTACCCAGCGCCACGGCCGCGACGGCCGTGTAGCAGGCGATTTCCAGGGAACGCGCCACCGAGCCCATCAACTGGGTGTTGTCCAGCAGGCCCACGTACCACTTGATCGACCAACCGCCCCACACCGTCACCAGCTTGGATTCGTTGAACGAGTAGATCACCAGGATCAGCATCGGCAGGTAGATGAACAACAACCCCGCCACCAGCATGAAGCTTGAGAAACTGACGCGCTTCATATCTTGCCCTCCATCTCTTTGGCTTGGCTGCGGTTGAACAGGATGATCGGCACGATCAGGATCGCCAGCATCACCACCGCCAGGGCAGAAGCCACCGGCCAGTCACGGTTGTTGAAGAATTCTTGCCACAACACTTTACCGATCATCAGGGTTTCCGGGCCGCCGAGCAGTTCCGGGATCACGAACTCGCCCACCACCGGGATGAAGACCAGCATGCAACCGGCGATGATGCCGTTCTTGGACAGCGGCACGGTGATCTTCCAGAAGCTGTTGAAGGTGCTCGAACCCAGGTCCGAGGCAGCTTCCAGCAGGCTCTGGTCATGTTTCACCAGGTTGGCGTACAGCGGCAGGATCATGAACGGCAGGTACGAATAGACCACGCCGATATACACCGCGATGTTGGTGTTGAGGATCTGCAGCGGCTCGTTGATCAGCCCGATGGACATCAGGAAGCTGTTGAGCAAGCCGTTGTTGCTGAGGATGCCCATCCACGCGTACACGCGGATCAGGATCGCGGTCCAGGTCGGCATCATGATCAGCAGCACGAGGACGGTCTGCATCTCTTTGCGCGCACTGGCAATCGCATAGGCCATCGGGTAGCCGATCACCAGGCACAGCAGGGTGCTGAAGAACGCCATCTTCAGCGAGCCCAGGTACGCGGCGATGTACAACTCATCGTCGCCGAGCATCGCGTAGTTGGCCAGGTTCAGCACCAGTTGCAGCTTCTGCTCAACGAAGGTGTAGATCTCGGTGTAAGGCGGGATCGCCACGTCGGCTTCGGCAAAGCTGATCTTCAGGACGATGAAGAACGGCAGCATGAAGAACAGGAACAGCCAGAGGAAAGGGATCCCGATGACCACATGCCGGCCACCGGGGGTTATTCGTTGCAGCTGGCGCTTGAATTTTTTCATGTTCATGAGCGAAGTACCACGCCGCTGTCGTCTTCCCACCACACGTACACCTGATCACCCCAGGTTGGGCGCTGGCCACGGCGTTCGGCGTTGGCGACGAAGGATTGCACGAGCTTGCCGCTCGGCAACTCGACGTAGAACACCGAGTGGCCGCCGAGGTAGGCGATGTCGTGGACCTTGCCGCTGGACCAGTTGTGCTCGCAGGTCGGCATTTGAGTGGTGACCAGCAGTTTTTCCGGGCGGATGGCGTAGGTCACCGACTTGTCTTCCACCGAAGTGGCGATGCCGTAGCCAACGTAGATGTCGCGGTCCAGGTCCGGGCACTTGAGCACTGCGTGGCCTTCAGCGTCGTCGACCACCTGGGTGTCGAAGATGTTGACGTTGCCGATGAACTCGCACACCAGGCGGCTGGTCGGCGTCTCGTAGATGTCGACCGGGCTGCCGATCTGCGCGATCCAGCCCAGGTGCATGATCGCGATGCGCTCGGCCATGGTCATGGCCTCTTCCTGGTCGTGGGTCACCATCACGCAGGTCACGCCGACGCGCTCGATGATTTCCACCAGTTCCAGCTGCATCTGCGAACGCAGTTTCTTGTCCAGCGCCCCCATCGGTTCATCGAGCAGCAGCAGTTTCGGGCGCTTGGCCAGGGAACGGGCCAGGGCCACACGCTGGCGCTGGCCACCGGACAACTGGTGTGGCTTGCGCTTGGCGTACTGGCTCATCTGCACCAGCTTGAGCATCTCGGCCACGCGGGCGTCGACTTCGGCCTTGGGGATCTTGTCCTGTTGCAGGCCAAACGCGATGTTCTGCGCCACGGTCATGTGCGGGAACAGCGCGTAGGACTGGAACATCATGTTGATCGGCCGCTCGTAGGGCGGCATGTCGGTGATGTCCACACCGTCGAGGTAGATGCGACCCTCGGTTGGGCGCTCGAAACCTGCGAGCATGCGCAACAAGGTGGATTTGCCCGAACCCGAACCGCCGAGCAAGGCGAAGATCTCGCCTTTCTTGATTTCCAGGGACACATCGTCCACGGCAATCGTCTCGTCGAACTTCTTCGTGACCCGGTCGATTTTGACCAGCACCTTTTTCGGTGTCTGGTCGCCCTCGAGGGCTTTCTTATAGGCGCCGGAGGCAACTGCCATTTACGAAACTCCCAAAAAAAAGAGTGCAGTTCGCCCGACGCGGGCGAACCCAGGATAGTTTGAGCCTTACTTGCCCGTCTTGACCTTGGTCCAGCTACGGGTCATTAAACGCTGCACTTTCGGGGGTAGCTCGAAGTTGACAAATGTCCGGTCGAGAACCGCCTGCGGTGGGTAAACCGCTTCGTCGGTGCGTATCGATTGCTCCATCAGCGCGTCCGCCCCTGGGTTAGGGTTGGCATAACCGACGTAATCACTGACCTGAGCGATAACCTCAGGTTGCAGTAAATAGTTGATGAAGGCGTGGGCTTCTTTAACGTTGGTCGCGTCCTTGGGGATCGCCAGCACGTCAAACCACAGGTTGCCGCCTTCTTTCGGAATCGCGTAGGCGATGTTCACGCCCTTGCCCGCCTCGGCTGCGCGGGCCTTGGCCTGGAACACATCGCCGGAGAACCCGGCCGCCACGCAGATGTTGCCGTTGGCCAGGTCGGAGATGTATTTGGAAGAATGGAAGTAGGTCACATAAGGCCGCACTTTCAGCAGTTTCGCTTCGGCCTTCTTGTAGTCTTCGGGGTTCTCGCTGTTGGGGTTCAGGCCCATGTAGTTGAGCACCGCCGGCAGCATTTCATCTGCCGAGTCCATGAAGGACACGCCGCACGTCGCGAGCTTCTTCATGTTTTCCGGCTCGAACAGCACGGCCCAGGAGTCGATCTTGTCGACGCCCAGCACTTCTTTGACTTTATCGACGTTGTAACCGATGCCGTTGGTGCCCCACAGGTACGGCACGGCGTATTGGTTGCCCGGGTCGTTCTTTTCCAGGCGCTTGAGCAGCGCCGGGTCGAGGTTGGCGTAGTGAGTCAGCAACGACTTGTCGAGCTTCTGGAACGCCCCGGCCTTGATCTGTTTGCCAAGGAAGTGATTGGACGGCACCACCACGTCGTAACCGGTACGTCCGGCCAGCAACTTGCCTTCCAGGGTTTCGTTGGAATCAAACACGTCATACACAGGCTTGATACCGGAGGCCTTTTCAAAGTTGGCCAGGGTGTCGGGGCCGATGTAGTCCGACCAGTTATAAACATGCACAGTCGATGCGGCCTGCACGCTGACAGCCAGCGTGATACCTGCACCTACCAGCAAGGCTTGGCGAAATAAAGAAAATGGCAAGTGGAGGTCCTCTTAAATAGTTGGGCCCAAAGTTGTTGCCCGGCAACAAAACCGGCGCGCAACTTACCCTCGATAAACCGATCCGGCAAAACTTTCTGTCATTTAATTACTGTACGGCTGCCGCTCTTTGTAGGAGCGAGCTTGCTCGCGAAGAACTCACAGGCAACGCGGGCGACCAGAGGCGCTGCGTTATCGTTGACGATTTTCGCGAGCAAGCTCGCTCCTACAGGTTTCCTCGCTTATTTGCCCGATTTGATTTTGGTCCAGCTACGGGTCATTTCACGCTGAGTCGCTGCCGGCAAGTCGGCAATGGCATACAGCTTGGCTTGCACGTCCGCTGGCGGGTAGATGCCTGGGTCGCTGGTGATGTCTTTGTCGACCAATGCGGTGGCTTTCTCGTTACCGTTCGGGAAACGCACGCTGTTGGTGATCGCAGCCATGACTTTCGGCTCGAGCAGGTAGTTCATGAACTTGTAGGCCGCTTCGACGTTTTCGGCATCTTTAGGGATGGCGACCATGTCATAGAAACTGCCGGCGCCTTCCTTCGGAATGTCATACGCCACTTTGACCTTGCCACCGGCTTCAGCCGCGCGGGATTTGGCCTGCTGGATGTCACCCGAGTAACCCACGGCTACGCAGATGTTGCCGTTGGCCAGGTCGGAGATGTACTTGGACGAGTGGAAGTAGCCGATCGAAGGACGGATCTTCAGGAACAGGTCTTCAGCTTGCTTGAGGTCGGCTTTCTTCTGGCTGTCGGTCGGCAGGCCCAGGTAATGCAGCGCGATCGGCAGCATTTCGGTTGGCGAATCGAGGAAGCTCACACCGCAGCTCTTGAGCTTGGCGATGTTTTCCGGCTTGAGCAGGATGTCCCACGAATCGATCTTGTCGACGCCCAGCGCGGCCTTGACCTTCTCCGGGTTGTAACCGATGCCGATCGAACCCCACATGTACGGGAAAGCGTGCTTGTTGTCCGGGTCGCTGACCGACACGGCCTTGAGCAGCGACGTGTTCAGGTTTTCGTAGTTGGACAGCTTGGACTTGTCCAGCTCCTGGTAGACGCCGGCCTTGATCTGCTTGGCGAGGAAGTTGTTCGACGGTACGACGATGTCGTAACCGGACTTGCCTGCCAGCAACTTGGCTTCAAGGGTCTCGTTGCTGTCGAATACGTCGTACACCACTTTGATGCCCGACTCTTTTTCAAAGTTGGCGATGGTGTCCGGAGCAATGTAGTCGGACCAGTTATAGACGTGCAGCACTTTATCGTCTGCCTGGGCCGCGCCCGCCATTGCGCCCATCAGGGACAACGCGAGGAGGGTCTTGCCAGCGTTCTTCAAACCTAATGCCTTCATTTGGTGATGCTCCAATTTTCTTTTTTGGGCCGCAGCATGCTTCATCGATACACAGCTGTTCGGCAGCCCGTCGAAGGGCAGCAAAACAGGACAACAGTCTGGCAACTTAGGGGGCCGGCTTTCAACTAACCCCCCACTTTTATAACTGCCCGAACGCAGCACCCGAGAGTCACTGCGTTCTGAGCCTAGCACTTAGCCCTGCAATGCCGCCAAAG
Source organism: Pseudomonas sp. PSPC2-3 (assembly GCF_049898265.1). Lineage (NCBI taxonomy): Bacteria > Pseudomonadati > Pseudomonadota > Gammaproteobacteria > Pseudomonadales > Pseudomonadaceae > Pseudomonas > Pseudomonas sp. PSPC2-3. The sequence continues at coordinate 315,742 of NZ_JAFCXJ010000001.1, forward strand.
TCAGGTCCAGGCAATGACGAGCCTTGGTCACCAGCTCGTCGATTTCGGTCTTGCTGATCACCAGCGGCGGCGAAATGATCATGGTGTCACCCACGGCGCGCATGATCAGGCCATTCTCGAAGCAGAAGGTTCGACAGATCATGCCAACACCGCGGCCTTCGTAACGCTTGCGCGTCGCTTTGTCCTGAACCAGTTCAATCGCACCGAGCATGCCGACACCACGCACTTCACCCACCAACGGATGATCAGCCAGCTCCCTCAGACGTTTCTGCAAATACGGTGCCGTTTCATCATGCACACGCTTAATAATTTGTTCATCGCGCATGATGCGGATGTTTTCCAGAGCGACCGCCGCAGCCACCGGGTGACCGGAGTAGGTGAAGCCGTGGTTGAAATCGCCGCCTTCATTCAGCACCGCCACCACCTCGTCGCGCACGATCAGGCCACCCATCGGGATGTAGCCCGAGGTCAGGCCCTTGGCGATGGTCATCATGTCCGGCTTGAGGTCGTAGAAATCGCTGCCGAACCACTCGCCGGTACGGCCGAAACCGCAGATCACCTCGTCGGCGACGAACAGGATGTCGTACTTGGCGAGGATTTCCTTGATGCGCGGCCAGTAGCTGTCCGGCGGCACGATCACGCCACCGGCGCCCTGGATCGGCTCGGCAATGAAGGCACCGACGTTGTCCACGCCCAGTTCCAGAATCTTCGCTTCCAGCTGGTTGGCGGCCCACACACCGAACTCTTCGGGGCTCATGTCGCCGCCTTCGCCAAACCAGTACGGCTGGGCGATGTGGACGATGCCCGGGATCGGCAAGTCGCCCTGCTCATGCATATAAGTCATGCCGCCGAGGCTGGCGCCGGCCACGGTGGAGCCGTGGTAGCCATTCTTGCGGCTGATGATGATTTTCTTGTTCGGCTGGCCCTTGATCGACCAATAGTGGCGGACCATGCGCAACATGGTGTCGTTGCCTTCGGAGCCGGAACCGGTGAAGAACACGTGGTTCATGCCGGCCGGTGCAACGTCGGAGATCGCCTTGGCCAGTTCCAGCACCGGCGGGTGGGCGGTCTGGAAGAACAGGTTGTAGTACGGCAGTTCTTTCATCTGCTTGGCGGCGGCGTCAGCCAGTTCATCGCGACCGTAACCGATCGCCACGCACCACAGGCCGGCCATGCCGTCGAGGATCTTGTTGCCTTCGCTGTCCCACAAGTAAACGCCGTGGGCTTTAGTAATGATCCGTGGGCCTTTCTCTTTCAACTGCTTGAAGTCGCTGAACGGCGCCAGGTGGTGATCACTGCTCAAGGCTTGCCATTCACGGGTTTGCGGGTTGTTGCTGGACATACCAATCTCCTAGACTTTTCAGTGGAGGGCGCGCCGTTCAACGGGCGCGCCCGGCGCATCAGACGGCGAAGAGCAGGAACTCCCGCTCCCACGAACTGATCACGCGCTTGAAGTTTTCATGCTCGGCCCGCTTGACCGCGACGTAGCCAGTGATGAATTTGTGACCCAGGTATTTCTCGATGGTCTTGCTGTTTTCCATACGTTCCAGGGCGTCTTCGATGGTCAACGGCAGGCGCAGGTTGCGCCGCTCGTAACCACGGCCGACGACCGGCGCGCTTGGGTTGTGCCCTTCGACCATGCCGATGTAGCCGCACAACAGGCTGGCGGCGATCGCCAGGTACGGGTTGGCGTCTGCGCCCGGCAGGCGGTTTTCCACGCGACGGTTCTGCGGGCCGGCATCCGGTACGCGCAGGCCGACGGTGCGGTTCTCTTCGCCCCACTCCACGTTCACCGGCGCCGAAGTGTCCGGCAGGAAGCGGCGGAACGAGTTCACGTTGGGGGCAAACAGCGGCAGCAATTCGGGGATGAATTTCTGCAGGCCGCCAATGTGGTTGAGGAACAGTTGGCTCATGGTCCCGTCTTCATTGGAGAAGACGTTCTTGCCGGTGGCGATGTCGATGATGCTCTGGTGCAGGTGCATCGCGCTGCCGGGCTCGCCGGTCATCGGCTTGGCCATGAAGGTGGCGGCCACGTCGTGCTTGAGCGCGGCTTCACGCATGGTGCGCTTGAACACCAGGATCTGGTCGGCCAGGGACAGCGCGTCGCCGTGACGGAAGTTGATTTCCATCTGCGCCGTGCCGTCCTCGTGGATCAGGGTGTCGAGGTCCAGCTCCTGCAGTTCGCACCAGTCGTAGACGTCCTCGAACAGCGGGTCGAATTCGTTGGCCGCTTCTATAGAGAACGACTGCCGACCGGTTTCCGGGCGCCCGGAACGGCCGATCGGCGGTTGCAGCGGGAAGTCCGGGTCTTCGCAGCGCTTGGTCAGGTAGAACTCCATCTCCGGCGCCACGATCGGCTGCCAGCCTTTGTCGGCGTAGAGCTTGAGGACTTTCTTGAGCACGTTGCGCGGCGACAGCTCGATCGGGTTGCCTTGCTTGTCGTAGGTGTCGTGGATCACCTGGGCGGTAGGCTCGATGGCCCACGGCACCAGGAACACCGCGTTCTGGTCGGGGCGGCAGATCATGTCGATGTCGGCCGGGTCGAGCAATTCGTAATAGATGTCGTCTTCGACATAGTCGCCGGTCACGGTCTGCAACAGAACGCTCTCGGGCAGGCGCATGCCTTTCTCGGCGATGAACTTGTTGGTCGGCGAGATCTTGCCCCGGGTGATACCGGTGAGGTCGCCAATCATGCATTCGACTTCTGTGATCTTGTGGTCTTTCAACCAATCGGTGAGCTGGTCGAGGTTGTTACTCATAAATGCCTCTGGGCTGGGTTTCCTGACGTTCATTAAAGGTCAGGCGTCGGTTGACGCATCGGCGTCGCTGGTTCATCAGAGTGGGAGCTTAACCGCCATTTGGGGTGCCGTTGCACTCCTAAAGCAAAAGGCTTGCCTCCCGTGCAGGATAATGAGCGGCAACCGCAAAAAAGGCAGGACCGGCGTCATGAAAAGGGCGAGTACAAGAAAATGAACGGGGCACGCGAACAGCGTCCTGGCCGTCAAGAATAATGGCCGGATCGAAGGGGCTTATCGGGGATGGAATCATCAATGGGAATGCGCGTTCGCAACATTCGACACGGATCTGAAAAGCATGCAGACCGACCTGTTTCGCGCAGGTGGTGATGCCGATTAACGGCAGGCCAGACATGAAGCACCCCGGTATTATTGCTGTTATGGGTTTGAATCGAGCTTAGCCTTGTTCATTTTTTTACACAACACCCCCGTAAAAAATACAACACGGCCCGCTCAAGCCTGCTAGTCCCAAGCCGGGCAACCGAGCAAAACCGCCCCAAAAAGCCCCAAAAAAGCCCTCATGGCGCTTTTTTGGGGCAAAAAAGGCCTCGCTTGACTTCGGCATGCCGTTCGGGTTGACTGAAACCTGAAAAGATCAATGATTGATATTTTTAACAACAAAGGTGTTGCATCATGTCGGTACCCCCGCGTGCCGTTCAGCTTAACGAAGCGAACGCGTTCCTTAAGGATCATCCTGAGGTTCTGTACGTAGACCTTCTAATTGCGGATATGAATGGTGTGGTGCGCGGTAAGCGCATCGAACGCACCAGCCTCCACAAGGTTTACGAGAAAGGCATTAACTTGCCTGCCTCTTTATTTGCCCTGGATATCAACGGCTCAACGGTGGAAAGCACCGGCCTGGGTCTGGACATCGGTGATGCTGACCGAATCTGCTATCCAATCCCCGACACCCTGTGCAATGAACCTTGGCAAAAGCGCCCGACCGCGCAACTGCTGATGACCATGCACGAAATTGAAGGTGAACCTTTCTTCGCCGATCCGCGCGAAGTACTGCGTCAGGTTGTAAGCAAATTCGACGACCTCGGTCTGACTATCTGCGCTGCCTTCGAGCTTGAGTTCTACCTGATCGACCAGGAGAACGTGAACGGCCGCCCACAACCGCCCCGCTCGCCGATCTCCGGCAAACGCCCGCACTCGACACAGGTCTACCTGATCGACGACCTCGACGAATATGTCGACTGCCTCCAGGACATCCTGGAAGGTGCCAAAGAGCAAGGCATCCCGGCTGATGCCATCGTCAAGGAAAGTGCCCCGGCGCAGTTCGAAGTGAACCTGCACCACGTGGCCGACCCGATCAAGGCCTGCGACTACGCGGTACTGCTCAAGCGCCTGATCAAGAACATCGCCTACGACCATGAGATGGACACCACCTTCATGGCCAAGCCTTACCCAGGCCAGGCAGGCAACGGTTTGCACGTACACATTTCGATCCTGGACAAGGACGGCAAGAACATCTTTGCCAGCGAGGATCCCGAGCAGAACGCCGCATTGCGTCACGCGATCGGCGGTGTGCTGGAGACCCTACCCGCCCAAATGGCGTTCCTGTGCCCCAACGTCAACTCCTACCGTCGTTTCGGCGCACAGTTCTACGTGCCGAACTCGCCGTGCTGGGGCCTGGACAACCGCACCGTGGCGATCCGCGTGCCGACCGGCGCGGCCGACTCCGTGCGTATCGAACACCGCGTGGCCGGTGCCGATGCCAACCCCTACCTGCTGATGGCTTCGGTCCTGGCGGGCGTACACCACGGCCTGACCAACAAGATCGAACCGGGCGCGCCAGTGGAAGGCAACAGCTACGAGCAGAACGAACAAAGCCTGCCGAACAACCTGCGCGATGCCCTGCGCGAGTTGGACGACAGCGAGGTGATGGCCAAGTACATCGATCCTAAATACATCGATATCTTCGTCGCCTGTAAGGAAAGTGAGCTGGAAGAGTTCGAACACTCCATCTCCGACCTTGAGTACAACTGGTACCTGCATACCGTGTAAGCGCTGGTTGCACTGAAAAAACGTCGCAGGCCTTTGGTCTGTGGCGTTTTTTTATGGGTTGCTTTTGGTAGACCGAGTTGGCCGCCATCGGGAGCAAGCTCCCTCCCACATTTGAACGAGTTTTCCTGAAGAAACCGGTTCGAGTGTGAGAGGGAGCTTGCTCCCGATGGCGGCCTGGCAGACAACACCGGCTCCTGCTCATACAATGCCCGCTGCCTTGTAGGAGACTTCCATGACCACCCGCCCCGCCGCCCCTCGCAAACCCCGCGCCCGCAGCCAGGCCCGGATCGACGCGATCCTCGACGCCGCCCGCACGTTGCTGGCGTCCGAAGGCGTGGCCGGTTTGTCGATCTACAGCGTGGCCGAGCGCGCACAGATTCCGCCGTCGTCGGTGTACCACTTTTTCGCCAGCGTGCCGGCGCTGCTGGAAGCGTTGACCGCTGACGTCCATGCGGCATTCCGCGCCGCAATCCAGGCGCCCATCGCGCATGATTCACTCAAGTATTGGCGCGACCTGTCTTACATCGTCGAACAGCGCATGCTCACCATCTACAGCAACGACGCCGCCGCCCGCCAGCTGATCCTGACCCAGCACGGGCTGACCGAAGTGAATCAGGCCGACCGCCAGCACGATCTGGAGTTGGGTGACTTGATGCTGGCCGTGTTCAACCGGCATTTCGAAGTGCCGACCCTGCCCACAGATGTGGACGTGTTCGCGCTGGCGCTGGAATTGAGTGATCGCGTGTATGCGCGTTCGGTGCATCAGCATGGGCTGATCACGCCGCGCATGGCTGAGGAAGGCATGCGCGTGTTCGATGCATATGTGGGGCTTTATCTGCCGGCGTATTTGCCCAAGCGGGGCGTCACTGTCTGATGGATGTGTTGTCTGGCAGGGCCTCATCGGGAGCAAGCTCCCTCCCACATGTGACCGAGTTTTCCTGAAGAAACCGGTTCGAATGTGGGAGGGAGCTTGCTCCCACATGTGATCGAGTTTTCCTGAAGAAACCGGTTCGAATGTGGGAGGGAGCTTGCTTCCACATGTGACCGAGTTTTCCTGAAGAAACCGGTTCGAATGTGGGAGGGAGCTTGCTCCCGATAGCGCCAGTGATCACAACTTGGCGATCGACACCTCGGTGGATTTGACGAAGGCAATCACCTCGCTGCCGATCACCAGCTCCAACTCCTTGACCGAACGGGTGGTGATCACCGACGTCACGATCCCGGACGCGGTCTGCACGTCGATTTCCGAGAGCACGTCGCCTTCGACGATTTCCTTGACGGTGCCTTTGAACTGGTTACGCACGTTGATGGCTTTGATAGTCATGTCGTTTTTCCTTCATGGGACAAGTGAGTTATTGCGCCCACCGCAATTGCGTAGGCAACGGTGAAACGGGTTCGGGTTCCGGCGGGGTGCCGGGCAGCGACAGCACACGGTTGAGCACCTGCGCTTCGAGCGCGGCCAGGCGATGCGAGCCTCGGGCGCGTGGACGCGGCAGGTCGACAATCAGGTCGAGGCCGATTTCGCCGTCTTCGATCAGGATCACCCGGTCGGCAATGGCCACGGCTTCGCTGACGTCGTGGGTTACCAGCAACACGGTGAAACCATGCTTCTGCCAGAGGCTTTCGATCAGTTGCTGCATCTCGATGCGGGTCAACGCATCCAGCGCGCCCAACGGCTCATCGAGCAACAACAGACGCGGCTGATGAATCAACGCACGCGCCAGGGCCACACGTTGCTTCTGGCCACCGGATAAGGCCGCCGGCCACTCATTCGCACGCTCGGCCAGGCCGACCGCTTCGAGCGCTTCCAGTGCCTTGGGACGCCAGTTGCCCTTGAGGCCGAGGCCGACGTTGTCGATGATCTTTTTCCACGGCAGCAGACGCGCTTCCTGGAACATCAACCGCGTGTCTTCGATCGCCGCGCCAAGCGGCGCGGAGCCGGCCAGCAGCTCACCGCTGCTGGCCTTGTCGAGGCCGGCGAGCAGGCGCAGCAAGGTACTTTTACCGCAGCCACTGCGGCCGACCACGGCAACGAACTGGCCCGCCGGAATATGCAGGTCGATGCCCTTGAGCACTTCCCGCGCGCCAAAGGCCTTGCGCAATTTGCGCACCGCCAGGGGAATCCCCTTCAGCAGGCGCGGAGGTTGTTGAGCGGTCATGCCGCACCTCCTTTATTCACTTGATAAGCCGGATGCCAGCGCAGCCACACACGCTCCAGGCCGCGCGCTGCGAGGTCGGCCAGCTTGCCGAGAATCGCGTACATGACGATGGCCAGCACCACCACGTCGGTTTGCAGGAATTCACGGGCGTTCATCGCCAGGTAACCGATACCGGAACTGGCCGAAATGGTTTCCGCCACGATCAGCGTCAGCCACATAAAGCCCAGGGCAAAACGCACGCCCACCAGGATCGACGGCAGCGCGCCCGGCAGGATCACCTGGCGGAACAGGCTGAAGCCGGACAAGCCGTAGCTGCGGGCCATTTCCACCAGCGCCGGGTCGACGTTGCGGATGCCGTGGTAGGTGTTGAGGTAGATCGGGAACAGCGTGCCGAGGGCGACCAGGAAAATCTTCGCGGTCTCGTCAATGCCGAACCACAGGATCACCAGCGGGATCAACGCCAGGTGCGGCACGTTGCGGATCATCTGCACCGAGCTGTCCAGCAGGCGCTCGCCCCACGTCGACAGGCCGGTGATAAAGCCCAGGGCCAGACCGATGCTGCCACCGATCACAAAACCCAGGCCCGCGCGCCAGCCGCTGATGGCCAGGTGCGTCCAGATTTCACCGCTGCGTACCAGGTTGACCCCGGCCTCGATCACCGCGCTCGGCGCCGGCAGAATCCGCGTCGACAACCACCCCGCCGACACCGACAACTGCCACACCGCCAACAGCAACACCGGCAGCACCCAAGGCGCCACGCGATGGCTCAGTTTTTCCACATTCATGGCGCCACCTCAGCTCTGTGACGCCGCTTTGGGAAGGATGTCGTTGGCGACCATCTCGCCGAACGGGCTCACGTAGCCGGCACTTTTCGGCAACTCGGGGCGTTCGATATCCAGGTGCGGGAACAGCAACTCGGCGACGCGATACGATTCTTCCAGGTGTGGATAACCGGAGAAGATAAAGGTGTCGATGCCCAGCGCCGCGTATTCCTTGACCCGCGCCGCAACCGTCGGGCCATCGCCCACCAGCGCGGTGCCGGCCCCGCCGCGCACCAGGCCGACGCCGGCCCACAGGTTGGGGCTGACTTCGAGGTTGTCGCGGCTGCCGCCATGCAAGGCCGCCATGCGCTGCTGGCCGACCGAATCAAAGCGCGCCAGCGAGGCCTGGGCGCGGGCGATGGTGTCGTCGTCCAGGTGCGAGATCAGTTTGTCGGCGGCTTTCCAGGCTTCATCGTTGGTTTCGCGCACGATCACATGCAGACGAATACCGAAGCGCACCGTGCGCCCGAGTTTCGCGGCCTTGGCCCGCACCTGTTCGATTTTTTCCGCAACCGCGGCCGGTGGCTCGCCCCAGGTCAGCACCATGTCCACCTGTTCGGCCGCCAGGTCCTGCGCGGCTTCGGAAGAGCCGCCGAAGTACAGCGGCGGACGCGGTTGCTGGATCGGCGGGTAAAGCAGTTTGGCGCCTTTGACGCTGATGTGTTCGCCGTCGTAATCCACGGTTTCGCCTTCCAGCACACGACGCCAGATGCGGGTGAACTCCACCGAGGCCTGGTAGCGTTCTTCGTGGCTGAGGAACAGACCGTCGCCGGCCAATTCTTCCGGGTCACCGCCGGTCACCAGGTTGAACAGCGCACGGCCGCCGGACAGGCGATCGAGGGTCGCGGCCTGACGCGCGGCCACCGTCGGCGAAATGATCCCGGGGCGCAGCGCGACCAGGAACTTCAGACGCTGGGTCACCGGGATCAGCGAAGCGGCCACCAGCCACGAGTCTTCGCAGGAACGCCCGGTGGGGATCAGCACCCCGCCGAAGCCAAGGCGGTCGGCCGCCTGGGCCACTTGCTGCAGATAACCGTGGTCGACGGCGCGAGCGCCTTCGGCGGTGCCAAGGTAATGACCGTCGCCGTGGGTAGGCAGGAACCAGAAAATAGTGAGGCTCATGGAGTTGTCTCCTGAAGAAGTCGGATTACGGCGCGTTGGCCACGGCGGCAGGTGGCGTCCAGATCACGTCCTTGATGCTCAAGGGTTTGGGGATCAATTTGAGTTGGTAGAAGCTGTCGGCAATCTTCTGCTGCGCGGCGACCACCGCCGGGGTCAGGAACAACGCGCCATAGCCCTGGCGTTTCACCGAGGTCAGGGTGATGTCAGCCGGCAGGCCGAGCAGCGGCGCGACCTGTTCGGTGACTTGCTGCGGGTTGGCCTTGGACCACTCGCCCACCGCGCGCACTTCTTCCACCAGCGCCTTGATCACTTCGGGGTGTTTTTCGGCGTAGGGCCTGGTGGCCAGGTAGAACTGGTGGTTGTCGGCAATCCCGCTGCCGTCACGCAAGGTGCGGGCTTGCAGTTGTTTCTCGGCGGCGGCCTGGTACGGGTCCCAGATGACCCAGGCGTCTACGCTGCCACGCTCGAACGCGGCACGCGCATCGGCGGGCGGCAGGAACACGGTCTGCACATCGGTGTATTTCAGGCCGGCATCTTCCAGGGCCCGCACCAGCAGGTAGTGAACGTTGGAGCCCTTGTTGAGCACGACTTTCTTGCCCTTGAGCTCGGCCACCGATTTGATCGGCGAGTCTTTCGGCACCAGGATCGCTTCACTGGTCGGCGCCGGCGGTTCGTAGGCCACGTAGAGCAGATCGGCACCGGCGGCCTGGGCGAATACCGGCGGGGTTTCGCCAGTGACGCCGAAGTCGATCGAGCCGACATTCAGGCCTTCGAGCAATTGCGGGCCGCCCGGGAACTCGGTCCACTGCACCTGCACACCGTCGGCGGCCAGGCGCTTTTCCAGGGTGCCCTTGGCCTTGAGCAGCACCAGGGTGCCGTATTTCTGATAGCCGATCCGCAGAGTTTCGGCAGCGTGGGCTTGAACAATGGCGCCGAAGGACACAGCCGCAGCAAACAGTGCGACCAGACCACGACGCAAGATGACAGTGAGCATGGCGCTCTCTCCAAAAATGCGATTGGGGGGTTGGCTGCACCTGCTTGGCCGTTGGCGGCTGAGTAAGGTGAGTACTTCGTGAATCGGTAAGGCTTAAATGCTCCAGCGAGCACTCAACAAACGTTCATTCAACACATGCGGGTCCAGCGGTTTCGGGCGACGGGCCATGGCGGCGTAGAAAGTTTCCAGAGCCTCGCTCAAGCGTTGTTCGAGGACCGGCACCAGTTGCGCCAGGGCACTGCCCTCGCCGTAAGCGATCTGGCTGTCTTCGGCAAAGATCCCGTGGAGCAATTCCTGGGCTTTGAGCGCCGACAGCACCGGCTTCAATGCGTAGTCCACCGCCAGCATGTGGGCGATGCTGCCGCCGGTGGCGATGGGCAATACCACCTTGTGGGCCAGGGCGCGTTCGGGCAGCAGGTCGAGCACGGTTTTCAGCGCGCCCGAGAACGAGGCCTTGTACACCGGCGTGGCGATCACCAGGCCGTCGGCATTGGCCACTTGTTGCAACAAGTCGATGACTTTGGGGCTGTCGAAGCGCGCATGCAGCAAGTCTTCGGCCGGGAAGTCCCGTATCTGATAACTCACCACTTCCACGCCCTGCTGTTGCAGCCACTGACGGGTTTTATCCAGCAAGACCCCGGAGCGGGAACGCTGACTGGGACTGCCTCCAAGTGTTACGACCAGCATGTAGGAAATTCCTTTAGCAAGTGTCGGCGGTTCGCTGTGTGGCGATGGCGCCAAGATGGAACAGACCATATCAGCAGATTTATATATCCATAAATCTTATTTTTTCATTTGTTTATTCCTTAAAAGAATAAACCATCCATCAATCGCCAGGCGAAAAAAAAGGCCGTCGAAACGGCCTCAAAACCCCTGCCATGTGAGTACACAGCGTCTATCTGTAGGAGCGAGCCTGCTCGCGAAAACCGTCAACGATGACGCAGGCTTTCTGGATGTCCGCAGTAACCGCGCATGCTTCGCGAGCAAGCTCGCTCCTACAGGTAATTCAGCGATTGGGTTGCGGTGTCAGCCGCAGATACGGCTTCACCGCCCGATACCCTTTGGGAAAGCGTTTCTTGATTTCTTCCTCGTCCTTGAGCGACGGCACGATCACCACTTCATCGCCGTCCTGCCAGTTGGCGGGCGTGGCGACTTTGTAGTTGTCGGTCAGTTGCAACGAGTCGATGACCCGCAGGATTTCGTGGAAGTTGCGCCCGGTGCTGGCTGGGTAGGTGATCGTCAGGCGGATTTTCTTGTGCGGGTCGATCACGAACAAGGAACGCACGGTGAGGGTGTCACTGGCGTTCGGATGGATCAGGTCGTAGAGGTCCGAGACCTTGCGGTCGGCGTCGGCCAAGATCGGGAAGTTGACGAGCGTGTTCTGGGTTTCGTTGATGTCTTCGATCCACTTGAGGTGCGAGTCCACCGGGTCTACCGACAGGGCGATGGCCTTGACGCCACGCTTGGCGAATTCGTCCTTGAGCTTGGCGGTGAAGCCCAGCTCGGTGGTGCATACCGGCGTGAAGTCCGCCGGGTGGGAAAACAGCACACCCCAGCTGTCGCCCAGCCACTCGTGGAAACGAATCTTGCCGGCGCTGGAATCCTGTTCGAAGTCGGGGGCGATGTCGCCCAGTCTTAGGCTCATGGTGTGGCTCCTGATGAGTGCTTATGGAGCCCACTGTGCATGGATTACGGATTATTTAAAAAGAATAAATATCGATTTATCTAGACGATATAGGAATATTAAAAATGTGTTCACTGGACCTTGGAACAGGCGAGAGTCAACATTCGTTTCAAGGTTCGAGAAGGCCTTGAGACGCTGTAAAAAAGAGGGGGTCAGGAAGGGCTTGCGGGGGTTGAGCCCGACTTGATTGAACGTGAGAAAAACCTCGCGGTAACGCGAGGTTTTCCTTATCCAGCCTTACAAGAAGCTGTAGGTGTAGTTGAAGATCAGGCGTGTCTGATCCTGGTCCTGGATACCAGTGCCGCTGCCACGGTACGCACCGTGCCGCAGAGTGGTGCCAAAACCTTTGAGCGCGCCGGCCTGAATGGTGTAGTCGATACGCATATCGCGTTCCCACTCGGACTGATCACTGCCACCGCCCACGGCTTTGATGTTGTCGCCGTGCAAGTAGGCAATCGAGGTTCGCAGACCTGGAACACCCAGTGCAGCGAAGTCGTAAGAGTACTGACCGAAGGTGGTGTTTTCACCCGCGCGGACGAAGGAGTTGATCATGCTGTCGGTGAACAGGTAGAAGCTCGACCCGCCGGCACCTTCGTTACGACCATTACCATCCACAACGCTACCCTGGTTCAGCCAGACGAAACCACCGTCATCGTTGACACGCTGGTGACCGAGCATAACGGCGCTGCCACCCAGGGTGTAGGTGAACATGGCGCTCCAGGTCTTGTTATCAACCTCGCCTGCGTTCTTCGCGTAACCACCGTTGTTGTTGAAGCGATAGCCGGCCTGACCGTTCTTGCCATCAGAACTGCTGTCGAAGTAGCGCAGGTCGGTCTTGAAGGACTGACCTTCGCTGATCGGGTATACGTGCAACAGGCCCAGGAAGTGCTGCTTATAGTAGTCTTCGAGGTTTGCGTAGTAGTACTGCAGGGTCAAGTCTTTGGTGACCTTCCAATCAGCGCCACCAAAACGGAACTTATTGCTTTCCTCGGTACCGCCGTTGACGGCCAGGCCAGTGCTGTTGCTTGAAGCACGACCAGTGGCATGTTCGAGTTGACCGGCGTTGAAGGTCACATTGTCGATTTCTTTGGAAGTGACAGTGCCGCCTTCAAAGGTTTGCGGCAACAAACGGCCGTCGCTGGCGATCAGGATTGGAAGGTTCGGCGACAGCGCACCACCCAGGTGTGCTTCAGTCTTGGAGAAGCGGGCCTTGGCGTTAGCACTCGCACTGCTCCAGTTGCTTACGGCAGACCCATCGGAGTCACTTGGAACGAAGGAGTTGTTGTTTGGGTGATGGCCCCGACCACCATCCAGGTGAATACCTACCAATGCCTGGGCGTCGATACCAAAACCAACGACACCTTGAGTGAAGCCGGACTTGTAATCGAACTTCAGGCCGGTGGCTGTTTCGCGTTGATCAGCACCGCCATCACGCTGATCGTTATCGAAATACAAGGTACGCGAGCTGACACTGGCCTTACTGTCTTCAATGAAACCGGCTGCTGCAGCTTGCTGGGCGATTGCCGCCAACGCTATAGCCAACGCCAATGTGGACTTCTTCATGTACCGCTCCTCTCATTTCTAATTTTTGTATTTCTTTGGTCCTGGGTCTAACGCCCGAGATCCACAGATGCGCGATTAGCGCCAGATAGTGACTACCAAGTCAATCGTAACCTTGTGTGTCTACTACCTTCGTCTAATCGCAGTTTGTTTGGTCCCTGCAGGGTAATGAATTTTTCATACACCCAAAAAGAATTATTTCATTCTTTTTCATATGCTTTTGGAATAAGTCTCTGCATAAAGCAAGACGCGTCAGCATAGACGAACCTTTGCACAAGCTAATTCCTAAAAGGCATTTCTTGATCGCTTTTTAGATCTTTTTAGCTGAACGCACCGTCATATACGTCACCCAGGATCAAAAAGGCGACGCCATCATGGCCAAACGCCCATCTTCCCGTCAATTTGTTACAGTTTTTGTATCACTAATATTTCATGCCGGCCTGAGAGCCGCCGATCGAGCCGTCTGGCAGCGAAAGCTTCGCGCAATTTATCCCTCTACGCCTTGATCGTATCGGCTCAAAATCAAGAATCCTTAAACTTTAGTAGGGGGCACGGGTGGCACGATGACGCACCCCGGGGTTTGATCGACCACGTCATCGCTACGCCCTTCGCCCGTGGGACGTACCGATTTTCGAAGTGACGAGCTGGTTTGGCGGCGAACGCATCACCTCGGGTTAACGCAACGACCGAGGCCTGCATCGCAGGCAAACCAGCTCAGAGGCTGGGAGGGCGGGGTATTACAGGGCCTTCTCGAAAATCTTCGAGTTACGCTGATAGTTGTACAGCGATGCCCGCGCCGAAGGCAGGCGATCCACGCTGCTGGGCACAAAGCCGCGCTCGCGGAACCAGTGCGCCGTGCGCGTGGTGAGCACGAACAGGGTCTTCAACCCCTGCGCCCGGGCGCGAGCCTCGATGCGCTCGAGCAGTTCATCGCCGCGCCTGCCGTGGCGGTACTCCGGGTTGACTGCCAGGCACGCAAGCTCCCCCGCGTCCGAATCGGCGATCTGATACAGCGCCGCGCAGGCGATGATCATGCCTTCGCGTTCGACCACGCTGAACTGCTCGATCTCGCGCTCCAGCACTTCCCGCGAACGGCGTACCAGGATGCCCTGCTCTTCCAGCGGGCTGATCAGGTCGAGCAAGCCGCCGACGTCTTCGATCGCCGCCTCGCGCACCAGCTCGAATTGTTCCTGGGCCACCAGCGTACCGCCGCCATCACGGGTGAACAGTTCGGTGAGCAGCGCACCGTCTTCGACATAGCTGACGATATGGCTGCGGCCTACCCCGCCCCGGCAAGCTTCGGCAGCCGCATCGAGCAATTCAGCCTGGTAGTTGCTGCCCAGGCGTTGCAGGTGCGCCGGCACTTGTTGCGGGCGCAGTTCACGCACCAGGCGGCCATTTTCATCGATCAGGCCAGGATCGGCACCGAACAGCAGCAACTTATCGGCGGCCAGGTCGATGGCGGCGCGGGTGGCGACGTCTTCGCAGGCCAGGTTGAAGATCTCGCCGGTGGGCGAATACCCCAGGGGCGACAGCAGCACGATGGAGCGCTCGTCCAGCAGGCGATTGATGCCTTTGCGGTCGACCCGACGCACTTCGCCGGTGTGGTGGAAGTCCACGCCTTCGAGCACGCCGATCGGGCGCGCCGTCACCAGGTTGCCGCTGGCCACGCGCAAGCGCGAGCCCTGCATCGGCGACGAGGCCATGTCCATCGACAGGCGCGCTTCAATGGCGATGCGCAGATGGCCGACCGCATCGATCACACACTCCAGCGTGGCGGCATCGGTGATGCGCAGGCCGTTGTGGTAAACCGGGTTGAGCCCGCGCGCTTCAAGGCGCGCTTCAATCTGTGGGCGCGAACCGTGGACCAGCACCAGTCGCACTCCCAGGCTGTGGAGCAGCACCAGGTCGTGGACGATATTGCCGAAGTTCGGATGATCCACACCGTCGCCGGGCAGCATGACCACAAAGGTGCAGTCGCGGTGGGCGTTGATGTAGGGCGAAGCGTGACGAAGCCAATTGACGTAGTCGGGCATGGAACCTGGGCCTGTAATAAAAAGCAGCCGAAAAAGGATGAGTCGTGAAAACGCACAGCAGGCTGATGGTTATCGTCGGAACAGGCTTGGCAACACGCTCGCTCTCCTTATGTACGCATGGGCAGGGATTAATTTATGCAGGTGTCAGGCAGTAATGTTCGATCAGTTCCCGCAATAGACGCACTGTAGGCGTCAAGCGTGACATTTCGAGGTACTCGCCCGGCTGGTGGGCGCAGGCAATATCGCCAGGGCCAAGCACCAGGGTTTCACAACCAAGGCGCTGAAGATAAGGCGCTTCGGTGCCGAACGCTACTGCTTCGGCGCGATGACCGGTCAATTGTTCGGCGACCCGCACCAGCTCTGCGTCTTCGGCCTGCTCGAACGGCGGCACTTCGGCGAACAGCGGCGCATAGTCGATCTTCACCTTATGGCGCTCGGCCACTGGTTCGAGTTTCTGCCGGATCGCCGCGCGCAGCACCTGCGGGTCCATGCCGGGCAAGGGCCGCAGGTCGAACTCCAGGGAACACTGGCCGCAGATGCGGTTGGGGTTATCGCCGCCGTGGATGCAACCGAAATTCAGGGTCGGTTGCGGCACGCTGAACTGCGGGTTGCGGTACTCGCGCTGCCAGGCCAGGCGCAGGCCGCGCAGTTCGCCGATGGCGTCGTGCATGGCTTCCAGCGCGCTGTGGCCCAGGCGCGGGTCCGACGAATGACCGCTGCGG
Source organism: Pseudomonas sp. PSPC2-3 (assembly GCF_049898265.1). NCBI lineage: Bacteria > Pseudomonadati > Pseudomonadota > Gammaproteobacteria > Pseudomonadales > Pseudomonadaceae > Pseudomonas > Pseudomonas sp. PSPC2-3. The sequence goes on from NZ_JAFCXJ010000001.1 coordinate 331,645, forward strand.
CCGAGGATGTCGATGCGCTCCATCATCACACCTTTGTGCAGGCGGATCGGCTTGAGGCCGGTCGGCTCGCCGATCACCGCCGCACGCCCCAACGGACGCCCGGCCGCCGCCAATGCACGGGCGCCGGACATCGAGCTTTCTTCATCGCAGGTGGCAAGGATCAGCAACGGCTGCTTGAACGGTTGGTCGAGCAGCGGCAACACCGCTTCGATGGCCAGCGCGAAAAAACCCTTCATGTCGCAGCTGCCCAATCCTACCCAGCGACCGTCGACTTCCGTCAGCTTGAGCGGGTCGGTCTTCCACAGCGCGGCGTCATACGGCACGGTATCGCTATGGCCGGCCAACACCAGGCCGCCGGGGCCCGTGCCGAAACTGGCGAGCAGGTTGAACTTGCCGGGGCTGACGGGCTGGATGTCGATGGCGAAGCCCAGATCGCCCAGCCAGCTGGCGAGCAGGTCGATCACCGGGCGGTTGCTCTGGTCGAGAGACGTTTGGGTGCAACTGACCGACGGTGTGGCAATCAAGGCGGCGAATTGCTCTTTCATGGACGGTAACGGCATGCGCGGTCTCCCTACTTCCCGGATGAACCTCACTATAGAGGCATCTGCACGACACAATAAACCGTTGCGGCGCGTTGCCGGGCTCAGTCCTGTACACTGCACGACCTTGGCAGCCACTCTTTTTCCCGGCTGCGCTCCCGATCCTGGATTTTCCGGCCATGCAGAAAGAAACCGAAATCAAGCTCCGCGTCAGCCGCGAAACACTCGCCGCGCTGCGTGAGCACCCGCTACTGAAAAAACGCAACAAAAGTGGCTGGGAACGCCGTGAGTTGATGAACCAGTACTTCGACACCCCCGAGCGCGACCTGGCCAAGGCCAAAGTCGCCCTGCGTTTGCGCAAGGACGGTGACGACATTATCCAGACCCTCAAGACCCGTGGCCAAAGCGTCGCCGGCTTGTCGGAACGTAACGAATACAACTGGGAATTGCCCAAAGCCAAGCTCGACGTGAAGAAACTCGACGGCGAATGCTGGCCCGAGGAACTCGCCGAGCTGGACAAAAAGACCCTCAAGCCGATCTTCACCACCGACTTCGTGCGCGAACGCGCCGAAATCGCCTGGGGCCGGGGCAAAGCCAAAGTGGTGATCGAAGCCGCACTGGACCTGGGCCATGTAGTGGCCGGCAAGCAGAAAGAAGAAATCTGCGAACTGGAACTGGAACTGCGCGAAGGCGAACCGGCCGCCCTGCTGGAACTGGCCGCCGAACTGGCCGCCACCCTGGCACTGATGCCATGCGACATCAGCAAGGCCGAACGCGGCTATCGCCTGTATGACGCCAGCAGCTACTCCCTGAGCCTGCCGGCGCCGCAACTGCACGCCGAAATGCCACTGGACGACGCCTTCGCCGCGATCATGTGGCACCTGCTGGGCAGCAGCCAGCGCCTGGCCGAGCAATACCGTTTCAATGGCCACTGGCGCCTGTTGCAGGACTGGGTCGACAACCTCGGCGAACTGCGCGCCCTGCTCGGCAGCCTCGGCCAGGCCGCGCCGCGTCAATCCACCAGCGAACTGCGCAGCGCACTCGATGCCCTGCTGGAAGACTGGCGCCCGCTGGTCCAGGCCGGTGACGACGATGAAGACATTCGCAAAGCCGCGCCGGAGCAATTCGCCGAAGAATTGACCGACGTGCGCTGGGGCCTGTTCTCGCTGAACACCTCCCGCTGGCTGCTGAACCGCACCTGGACCGCCGACCGCAACGTGCGCGGTAACCGTCAGGGCGCCGCGCAAATCACCAACTGGTTGCCACGCCTGCTGGCCGAAGACGCCGTCGCCCTGCAACTGCCGCGCTATCAGCAGCAACCGGAAGACCTCGCCGAGCAACTGCCGCGCATCGAGCGCATCCAGGCCTGGCTGCACCACGCACGCCAGGTGGTGGACATTGCGGAACTCGACCGCCTGTACGGTGAGCTGAACAAGCTGGCGCAACTGGCCAACCAGCCGATCACCGATGAATCGCTGGATGCGCGCATGCATCAGGCGATCGCGGTGTATCAGAACCGTGCCTGGAAGACCCTGCTGCGTCTGTAATATCGCCATCGGGAGTAAGCCACTTCCCACTCCAATGTGGGAGGGGGCTTGCCCCCGATGAGGCCAGCCCTGTCAGCCCAATACTGGCAGGCTAGTGGTGGACTTGATCTCCGACAACGCCACGATCGAATTGACCTCCTGAATCCCCGGCACCATCGACAACTTCTCGAAGAAAAACCGCTCGTAAGCCTCGATGTCCGACGTGACAATGCGCAGCAGAAAATCCACCGCCCCCATCAACACATAACACTCCAACACTTCCGGAAAACCGCGGATCGCCTCGGTGAACTCGGTGAAGTTGGAACGCCCGTGGGCATTGAGTTTGACCTCGGCAAAAATCTGCGTATTGAGGCCGATCTTCTTGCGGTCCAGCAGCGTGACCTGGCTGCGGATCACGCCCTCGTCCTTCAGCCGTTGGATACGCCGCCAGCATGGCGATTGAGACAGGCCGACCTGCTCGGCGATCTGCGCGCTGGAGAGCGAGGCATCCTCCTGCAGCAGGGCCAGGATACGGCGGTCGTAGACGTCCAGCTCGCTGCGCATAGAAATACCTTTAATACGGGTTGTCTTGAATTGATTTGTGCATCTATCGACGAATCATGCTCATCTTAGATAAGAAATCTCCTTTCGCGAATGTAAGAATTTCTCCAATCGAATCTGGAGAGTCCGCATGCACGCCGTCGAAACCACCTGCCCTGTTACCCGCGTCGATGCGTGGGCCGTCGACAGTGCCCATTGCCAGGCCCATTACCAGATCGTCGCCGAGGCCGAACCCGATGTGCTGTGCCGGGTGCTCAACTATTTCGCGCTGCAGTTCCTGACGCCGCGCCAGGTCAGTGTGAATCGCCAGGACGATGTGCTGACCGTGGATATCGTGATGGATGGCGTGAGCTGGCACCGAGCCCAGGTGATCGGTGAAAAGATTCGAAACCTGATCAGCGTGTGCTCGCTGGAGATGTGGTCGGCTGATTCCGTGCGGCCTCAGGCGCTGGCGGCCGGCGCCCAGTAAAAGCCTGCAATACACGCGCAAGGCAGCGGGTCAGGGGCTGACTAGCCTGGGTATACACCCGGCGCCCCAGGAAAACCTCAATGCCTGTTGATCAGCGATTGGAATTGCCCCCGTTGTTACCGGCCCTGGTCGAGCAGGGCGTGATCACCCTCGATGTGGCTCGGCGCTTGTCGACGCTGCCGGCCAGCCACACTCAGCATCCCCTGGAATGCATCGCGGCCCAGGGGCCTTGCCTGGAAACCCTGACGCAATGGCTGGCGCGGCACAGCGGGCAGCCTTACCTGCGTATCGACCCGCTGAAGATCGATGTGGCGACGGTGGTGCCGCTGATGTCCCACGCCTTCGCCCAGCGCCACGGCATTCTTGCGGTGGCCGTGGATGCGCAGAGCGTCACGGTCGCCAGTGCCGAGCCTTACGTCACTGCCTGGGAAGCCGGGCTGGCGCAGGTGCTCAAGCGTTCGATCAAACGCGTGGTCGCCAACCCACAGGCCATCCAGCGCTGCATCGGCGAGTTTTATCGCCTGGCGAAGTCCGTCAGCGGCGCCGATCAAACAACGCCCGCGCCGGCACATTTCGAGTTGCTCAACCTCGGCGCCGGCGACCAGGCGCCGGACGCCAACGACGCGCATATCGTCAATATCGTCGACTGGCTGTTGCAGTACGCGTTCGGCCAGCGGGCCAGCGATATCCATATCGAGCCGTGTCGCGAGCAGGGCCGCGTGCGTTTTCGCATCGACGGGCTGCTGCATGACGTCTACCAGTTTCCGCCCCAGGTCACGATGGCGGTGGTCAGCCGCCTGAAAAGCCTGGGCCGGATGAACGTGGCAGAAAAACGCAAACCGCAGGACGGGCGGGTCAAGACCAAAAGCCCGGCGGGCGCGGAAGTGGAATTGCGCCTTTCAACCTTGCCCACGGCGTTCGGCGAGAAACTGGTGATGCGGATTTTCGACCCCCAGGTCCTGCTCAAGGACTTCGACCAGCTTGGCCTGTCGGCCCAGGACCAGCAACGCTGGCACAGCCTGACCCGCCAGAGCCACGGCATCATCCTGGTCACCGGCCCTACCGGCTCCGGCAAGACCAGCACCCTCTACACCACCCTCAAGCGCCTGGCGAGCCGCGAGGTCAACCTGTGTACGGTGGAAGACCCGATCGAGATGGTCGAGCCGGCATTCAACCAGATGCAGGTGCAGCACAATATCGACCTGAGCTTCGCCAGCGGCATTCGCGCACTGCTGCGCCAGGACCCGGACATCATCATGATCGGCGAGATCCGCGACCAGGAAACCGCCGAGATGGCGATCCAGGCCGCGCTGACCGGGCATCTGGTGCTGTCGACCCTGCACACCAACGATGCGCCGAGTGCGATCAGCCGATTGCAGGAACTGGGCATTGCTTATTATTTGATCAAGGCCACACTACTGGGAGTGATGGCGCAGCGCTTGGTGCGGCTCTTGTGCCCACGCTGCAAACGCACAACCAGCAGCAACGACACTGAAGCCATCGGGTGCGCGGAGTGCCGTGACAGCGGTTATCGCGGGCGCGCCGGGGTCTACGAAATCATGGTGCTGGACGACGCGCTCAAGTCGCTGATCACCCCCGGCACCGACGTGCAGGCCTTGCGCCGGGCGGCGCTCCAGCAAGGGATGTGCAGCCTGCGAATGGCCGGCATGCACAAGGTCGAAGCCGGGTTGACCAGCCTGGCGGAAATCCTGCGCACCACGCCTGGGGATTCAGAAACAAATCCGTTGGCTGTCGGGCGGTGAAACCCTTCTTATCGCAGACAACCCCGTTACAATCGGCCGAACGTCGTTTCACTGACATCTTCAGATAGGGAATCGCTATGCAGATCGGAACCGTACTGCTTCTTTTCGTGGGATTGGCCATCGCCATCCTGTTCATGGGCTTCAAAGTGGTGCCCCAGGGCTATCAGTGGACGGTCGAGCGCTTCGGCCGCTACACCAATACGCTCAAGCCCGGCCTCAACATCATCATCCCAGTCATGGACCGCATCGGTCGCAAGATCAACGTGATGGAAAGCGTGCTGGATATCCCGCCCCAGGAAGTGATCACCGCCGACAACGCCACCGTGCAGATCGACGCCGTGTGCTTCTTCCAGGTGGTCAACACCGCCCAGGCCGCCTATGAGGTGAACAACCTCGAACACGCCATCCGCAACCTGTTGCAGACCAACATCCGTACCGTACTCGGTTCTATGGAACTGGATGCGATGCTCAGCCAACGTGACGGCATCAACGAAAAACTGCTGCGCACCGTCGACGAGGCCACGGCGCCGTGGGGCATCAAGATCACCCGGATCGAGATCAAGGACATCAGCCCACCCGCCGACCTGATGGCCGCCATGTCGGGCCAGATGAAAGCCGAGCGGATCAAGCGCGCACAGATCCTCGAAGCCGAGGGCCTGCGGGCATCGGCGATCCTGACCGCCGAAGGCAAGAAGCAGGCGCAGATCCTCGAAGCCGAAGGCGGACGCCAAGCCGCGTTCCTGGAGTCCGAAGCCCGCGAACGTCAAGCCGAGGCAGAGGCCCGCGCCACCCAGGTAGTGTCCGAAGCGATCGCCACCGGTAACGTGCAGGCCATCAACTACTTCGTCGCCCAGAAATACATCGACGCGCTGGGCAAACTGGCTTCGGCCAACAACAGCAAGGTGATCCTCATGCCGCTGGAAGCCAGCCAGGTGATCGGCGCTGTCGGCGGTATCGGCGAAATCGTCAAAGCGACTTTCGACAACAAGAAAGGCTGAGGCCATCGCCATGTGGGATTTCCTGCAGCATCTTTCGTTTTGGGATTGGCTGGCACTGGGCACGGTGCTGCTGATTCTTGAAGTGTTCGGCGCCGGCGGCTACCTGTTGTGGATGGGGATCGCCGCGGCCGCCGTGGGCGTGATCAAGTTCCTGGTACCGCCGCTCGGGTTGGAATGGCAACTACTGCTGTTCGCCGTGTTGTCGATATTGACGGCGGTGTACTGGTGGAAACGCCAGCGCAGCAGCGCCAAGGCCAGCGACCAACCGGGGCTCAACGAGCGCGGTTCAGAATTGATCGGCCATACGTTTGTCGTGCATCAGGCAATTGTGGATGGTCGCGGCAAGATAAAAGTCGGTGATGGCGTGTGGATCGTGACCGGCCCGGACACCCCCGTAGGCGCTCATGTATGCGTGGTTGCACAGGAGGGGACGGTTTTGCAGGTTGAAACTGTTTAGTCAGTGATGGAACTCGATTGGGCTAACTACAATCATAGAGTACAGATAACCCACCCGGAGTCACCCGCCATGCGTCTCAAATATGCTGTCGCCACCCTCGCTGTGCTTTCCCTACCTGTCGGCTCAGCCATGGCCGATAGCTTCTGGCGTAATGTCATCTCATCGGGCGCCACGACCGGCTCGACGTACCTGACCTTCAAGGACCACAAGCTGGTGGTTGCCGCCCAAGACGACGCAGGCAGCTTCGTTGCCAGCGACGGCGGCATCCGCGGCCCGTACCTGGAAGCCGCCATGCAGAAAGTCCGCGCCGATAACCCTGGCCTCCAGGCCACGGACATGGAATTGGCCAACGCCATCCTCGCGAAAAACGCTGTCACCGAGTAATCCTCGCCCCATAAAGAATGCCGCTTCCCAGCGGCATTTTTTTTGATCATTTCCTACAGTCATCGCCCCCGGGCACTACGCAGATAGTCTATTTTTTCCAGCCGCGGGCAGAGAAGTCCTGTCGAGCCCTCAAGAGCCAGGCAACAAGCTAAGGATTCCTTTTCCATCGAGCGAATCCCTTCCATGCAAAAACTCGCCTACGCGCTGCTGTTCTCTGTGTTCTTTACCCCCCATGCCCATGCAGAAAACGGGTACGGATCGTTGAAGCTCAACCACGCCCGTCAGAACCTCTCCAGCGCCCTGCTGACCAGCCCACGCGTCACCGAACGGGTGGAGGCGCCCGACAGCAGCAAGTCAATCGTCGCCTCTTTCGCCGTAGGTTATGCGTTTGCCGATGGCTGGCGCCTGGAAGGGGAATACACCATGCCGAAGCATTCGACCTTCAAATCCTACTGGGCGCCCTTCAATGCCAACGTCAACAGCCAACAGGTCCACAGCCAGCGCTTGATGCTCAATGGCTACAAGGACATCCCACTCAATGATTGGCTGTCGTTTTACGGTATGGCCGGCGTGGGGGTGGCGCGGATCGACGCCGAGGGCTACCAGACCAACGAGACCCGGCGCTTTGCCAGCCACCGCCAGCACAATTTCGCCTACAGCGTCGGCATGGGGCTGGAGGCCAAGGTCAGCGAACAACTCACCCTCGGCGCGGGTTACCGTTACACCGCCATGGGCGATGTGGAAACCGGCTACAACACCTTCGCCAACCGCGTGAACGCACGGGATGAGCAGCTCAAAGGCAAGCTCAAAGAGCAGAATATGTTTCTGGAAGCGCGCGTTTCCTTCTGACTCGCAGCAAAAAATGCCGCGCTCGACGCGGCATTTTTCACCGTTTGGGTGACGTTTCGTTCACAGAAGACAGGCTATATTCAGTCACGCCGTGCAACCATGCCGGTACTGATATGCCTTCTCTCATCGTCTATCTGAAACGGATGCCTTCGTCGTCATGAGCCAACAGCCCTTTCTGCCATTTTCCAAACCTACCATTGATGAAGCCACCATCTCGGCGGTCGGTGATGTACTGCGTTCAGGCTGGATCACCAGCGGGCCGAAAGTGCAGGCATTCGAAGCGCAACTGTCGGAATACTTTGGCGGGCGACCGGTACGCACCTTCAACTCGGGCACCTGCACCATGGAGATTGCCTTGCGCATCGCCGGTATCGGGCCGGGCGATGAAGTCATCACCACGCCGATCTCCTGGGTTGCCACGGCCAACGTGATTCTGGAAGTCGGCGCCACGCCGGTGTTTGCCGATATCGACCCGGTAACCCGCAATATCGACCTGGCCCAGGTCGAAGCAGCCATCACCCCGCGCACCAAGGCGATCATCCCGGTGTACCTGGCCGGCCTGCCGCTGGATATGCCGATGCTTTACGCACTGGCCAACAAGTACAACCTGCGTATCGTTGAAGATGCCGCCCAGGCCCTGGGTTCGAGCTGGGACGGTGAACGGATCGGCGCCACCGGCGACTTCGTGTCGTTCAGCTTCCAGGCAAACAAGAACATCACCTCTTCCGAGGGCGGCTGCCTGGTGCTGAACAACGCCGACGAAGCACGCCTGGCAGAGAAGTACCGCTTGCAGGGCGTGACCCGCACCGGCTTCGACGGCCTGGACGTGGATGTGCTGGGCGGCAAGTTCAACATGACCGACATCGCCGCCGCCATCGGCCTGGGGCAATTTGCCCATATCCAGGAGATCACCGCCCATCGCCAGAACCTGGCGCGGCACTACTTCAAGTGCTTCGGCAGTGATTTTGAAGAGCAATACGGTGCGCAACTGCCACCGGCGGATTTCGAAAACAGCAACTGGCACCTGTTCCAACTGGTCCTGCCGGAGCGCCAGGACGGGCTGCCGGCCCGCGCCACATTCATGGAGCAGATGCAGGCCCACGGCGTCGGCATTGGCTATCACTACCCGCCAATCCACCTGTTGAGCCTGTATCGGGCACGCGGGTTCAAGGAAGGCATGTTCCCTGTAGCAGAACGTGTTGGGCGTTTGATCGTGTCGTTGCCGATGTTCACAGCAATGACAGAGGCAGATGTGGAACGCTCGGTAGCGGCGGTGAAGGCCGTGCTGAAGCGCTGAAAGGCTGTTGCAGGAGCCGGATGACCGGCTCCTGCAGCGGGATCACTCGCCGATGGCGGCTTTGTAGCCGGCGGCATCGAGCAGTTTTTCCAGGTCGGCCGGGTTGCTGGGCTTGAGCTTGAAGATCCAGGCGCCGTAAGGGTCGCTGTTCAACAACTCAGGGCTGCCGCTCAGTTCCTCGTTAACAGCAATCACTTCGCCAGCAACTGGCGAGTAGATGTCCGAAGCCGCTTTAACCGACTCCACGACACCCGCCGCGTCCCCCACCGCAAACGCTTTGCCGATTTCGGCCAACTCAACAAACACCACATCACCCAAGGCTTCCTGGGCATGGTCGGAGATGCCGACGGTCACAGTGCCGTCAGCTTCCAAACGGGCCCATTCGTGACTTTCGGCATAACGCAGGCCGGCAGGGATATCGCTCATAGTCTATGTCCTCAAGAAGAAATGTCAGCGGCCACTGGCCTGCCGGAATAGTTAGATCAAGGTTTTACCATGGCGCACGAAGGTCGGTTTGACCACTCGAACCGGATACCACTTGCCGCGGATCTCCACTTCGGCCCGATCGGCAGTCGCCGTCGGTACACGCGCCAAAGCAATGGATTTACTCAGCGTAGGAGAGAAACTACCACTGGTGATCTCCCCTTCGCCAACATTGGCGATACGAACCACCTGGTGAGCGCGTAAAACCCCACGTTCTTCCAGTACCAAACCGACCAATTTGGTCTGCACCCCGGCCGCCAGTTCGGCTTCCAGCGCGGCGCGGCCGATGAAACGGCGCGCGGCCGGTTCCCAGGCAATGCTCCAGGCCATGTTGGCCGCCAGGGGCGAAACGTCCTGGTGGATATCCTGGCCATACAGGTTCATGCCGGCTTCCAGGCGCAGGGTGTCGCGGGCGCCGAGGCCGATGGGGGAAATCCCCGCGCCCACCAGGTCGTTGAAAAAACCCGGGGCCTGATCGGCCGGCAGGACAATTTCCAGGCCGTCTTCGCCGGTGTAGCCGGTGCGGGCGATAAACCAGTCGCCATCGGCCTGACCTTCGAAGGGCTTGAGCTGGTGGATCAGGGTGCCACGCGACTGGGTCACCAGTTCGGCGATTTTCTGCCGGGCGTGGGGGCCTTGGATAGCGAGCATGGCCAGTTCGGAGCGCTCGTGCAGTTGCACCGGGTAAGAGCCCAACTGCGCCTGCATCCAGGCCATGTCCTGGTCACGGGTGGCGGCGTTGACCACCAGCCGATAACCGGCTTCGGTACGGTAGACGATCATGTCGTCCACCACCCCGCCGTGCTCGTTGAGCATGGCGCTGTACAACGCACGGCCGCAGCCGTGCAAACGGTCGACGTCATTGGCCAGCAGGTACTGGAGCCATTCCTTGGCCTGGGGGCCGGTGACATCGATCACGGTCATATGAGATACATCGAACACCCCGCAGTCGCGTCGCACCTGATGGTGTTCTTCAACTTGCGAGCCATAGTGCAGAGGCATATCCCAACCGCCAAAATCGACCATTTTCGCGCCGAGGGCGAGATGCAGGTCATACAAAGGCGTGCGCTGTCCCATGGGTTTCTCCTTCCGGGCTTGGCGAAGGTACGCAGGGCTGCAGGATGGGCTTAACCCCTTGAATCAAAGGGCCTGCAGCCACATCCGACGAGCCGGTCCGAAACACGGAGCGTACCGAATGCCGCGCATTGTAGCCTCAAGCCGTAGGACTGGCACCTAACCGATTTGCCGAGCGGAACGTCGTATCAGCCCGACCACCGGCAACAGGCCCACCAGCACCAAGGTCAAGGCCGGCAATGACGCCCGCGCCCACTCCCCTTCACTGGTCATCTCAAAGATCCGCACCGCCAGGGTGTCCCAGCCAAACGGGCGCATCAGCAGGGTCGCCGGCATTTCCTTGAGTACATCGACGAACACCAGCAACGCTGCGCTCAGGGTGCCCGGCAGCAACAGCGGAAGATACACTTTGCAAAACAGTCGTGGACCGCTCACCCCAAGACTGCGCGCCGCTTCGGGCAACGATGGACGGATACGCGCCAGGCTGTTTTCCAGCGGCCCGTAAGCCACCGCCAGGAAACGCACCAGATACGCCAGCACCAATGCCGCCAAGCTGCCCAGCAACAAGGGCTTGCCCGCGCCACCGAGCCAGCCCGACAACGGCACCACCAGCTCACGGTCCAGGTAGCTGAACGCCAACATGATCGACACCGCCAGTACCGAGCCCGGCAACGCATACCCGACACTGGCCAGGCTGATGCCGGAACGAATTGCCCGGGTCGGCGCCAGGCGGTTGGCGAAGGCCAGTATCAGGGCCACGCTGACCGTGACCAGCGCCGCGATACCGCCCAGGTACAGGGTGTGGACGATCAGGCCGGTATAGCGCTCGTCCAGATCGAAACGGCCGCGCTGCCAGAACCAGGCGAGCAGTTGCAGCATCGGAATGACAAAGGCACAGGCAAACACCAGGCCGCACCAACCACTGGCCGCCGCCGCCTTCCAGCCGCGCAGGTGATACAGCGCCTTGCCGCGCGGCCGCTCATTGCTCGGCCGACTGGCACCGCGGGCACGACGCTCGCCGTAGAGCACCAGCATCACCACCAGCAGCAACAGGCTGGCCAGCTGGGCCGCGCTGGACAGGCTGAAAAAGCCGTACCAGGTCTTGTAGATCGCGGTGGTGAAGGTATCGAAGTTGAACACCGAGACCGCACCGAAATCCGCCAGGGTCTCCATCAGCGCCAGGGCCACGCCGGCGCCAATCGCCGGCCGCGCCATGGGCAGGGCCACGCGCCAGAAGGCTTGCCAGGGCGATTGCCCCAGCACGCGCGCCGCTTCCATCAAGCCCTTGCCCTGGGCCAGGAACGCCGTGCGCGCCAGCAGGTAGACGTAGGGATAGAACACCAGCACCAACACAATGACCACCCCACCGGTGGAACGCACGCGGGGCAGGCGCACGTCGCTGCCGAACGCGTCACGCAGCAGGGTTTGCACCGGCCCCGAGAAGTCCAGCAGGCCGACAAACACAAACGCCAGCACATACGCCGGGATCGCGAACGGCAGCATCAGCGCCCAGTCGAGCCAGCGCCGCCCGGGAAATTCGCAGAGGCTGGTCAGCCATGCCAGGCTCACACCCAGCAAGGTCACGCCGACGCCGACGCCGAGCACCAGGGTCAAGGTATTGCCCAGCAGGCGCGGCATCTGGGTTTCCCACAGATGGGACCAGATCTGCGCGTCGATGCTTTGCCAGGACAGCAACAGCACGCTCAGCGGCAGCAACACCAGGGCGGCGACGCTGAAGACCGGCAGGTACCAGCGGCGTTGGGCGGGGTGGGCCAAGAGCAAATTCCCTGGGAATGGATGATCTACAGACAGACACAAAACAGTGTGGGAGGGAGCAAGCCCCCTCCCACCTACACATTCAGTTCCAGCCGGCCCGATCCATCAGGCGAATCGCCTCGGCCTGGCGCTTGCCCGCCACTTCCACCGGCAAGGTGTCCGCCACGAACTTGCCCCAACTGGCCACTTCAGCCGACGGCGCCACCGTCGGGTTGGCTGGGAACTCCTGATTCACGTCGGCAAAGATCTTCTGCGCCTCAGGCGTGGTCATCCACTCCACCAGCGCCTTGGCTGCTTCCGGGTGCGGCGCGTATTTGGTCAGGCCGATGCCGGACAGGTTCACATGCACGCCACGGTCGCCCTGGTTCGGCCAGAACAGCTTCACCGCCAGGTTCGGCTTCTGCTTGTGCAGGCGGCCGTAGTAGTAGGTGTTGACGATGCCCACGTCGCACTGCCCGGCGTTGATCGCTTCGAGCACGGCGATGTCGTCGGAGAACACATCGGTGGACAGGTTATTCACCCAGCCCTTGACGATTTCTTCGGTCTTGGCCGCGCCATGGGTTTCGATCAGGGTGGCGGTCAGCGACTGGTTGTAGACCTTTTTCGCCGTGCGCAGGCACAGGCGGCCTTCCCATTGTTTGTCGGCCAGGGCTTCGTAGGTGGTCAGCTCGCCCGGCTTCACCCGGTCGGTGGAATAGGCGAGGGTCCGCGCACGCAGGCTCAAACCGGTCCAGGCGTGGGCGGACGAGCGGTATTGCAGCGGAATATTGGCGTCGATCACCTTGGAGGTGAACGGTTGCAGGATGCCCATCTGCTCGGCCTGCCAGAGGTTGCCGGCGTCGACGGTGAGCAGCAGGTCGGCGGTGGCGTTCTCGCCCTCGGCCTTGATGCGCTGCATCAGCGGGGCTTCCTTGTCGGTGATGAACTTCACCTGCACCCCGGTTTTCTGGGTGTAGGCGTCGAACACCGGCTTGATCAGTTCGTCGATGCGCGAGGAGTAGACCACGACTTCGTCGGCCGCCTGCACGGTGGTGCTGCCGATGAGGGTGAGTGCCAGGGCAGTCAGGAGGCGCTTGGGTGCCGACATGGGTGCGGTCTCTCGTGAACAAAAGAGTACAAATGATAAGGACTCACATTTAGCATCTCAATCACTCACTCGAGTGAGGCGTTACGAGATGTTGCAAAGCCGCGTTCGGCAGTGCGACGTATCGCCTCATCGCGGGCAGGCCCGGGCTGCAGGGTGTGTCAGGGCCTGGCCAGTTCCGGCAGATCCCCGCTCAAGCCAAGGGCCTGGCGCACGAAGATCGCCTTGGCTTCCGGCATCTGGTCGACCACCTTCAAGCCGGCATTGCGCAGCCAACGCAACGGCAGTTGGTCGGCCTGGAACAAGCGCTCGAAACCTTCCATCGCCGCCATCAGCGCCAGGTTGTGCGGCATGCGCCGACGCTCGTAACGGCTCAGCACTTTCACATCCGCCAGGCGCTCGCCGCGTTCGCTCGCCGATAGCAGCACCTCGGCCAGCACCGCCGCATCGAGAAAACCGAGGTTCACCCCCTGCCCCGCCAACGGATGGATCACGTGGGCCGCATCGCCGATCAACGCCAGGCCTTCGGCCACATAACGTTTGGCGTGGCGCTGGCGCAGGGGCACACACACACGCGGGTCGGCGCTGAGCACCGTGCCCAGGCGCCCTTCGAAGGCACGCTCCAGCTCACGGCAGAAGTTTTCCTCATCCAACGCCATCAGGCGCGCGGACTCAGCCGGCGTGGTCGACCAGACGATCGAACACCAGTCCTCCTGCCCATCCCGCACCAGCGGCAAAAACGCCAGCGGGCCGGTGTCGGTAAAGCGTTGCCAGGCGGTGCGCCGATGCGGTTGGCTGCTGCGCACGCTGGTGACGATAGCGTTGTGCAAGTAATCCCACTCGCGGGTCGCGGTGCCGGTCAGACGGCGCACCGCGGAGTTGGCGCCATCGGCGGCGACCACCAGCGGCGCGCGCAGCGTGCGGCCGTCGGCCAGGGTCAGCAGCCAGTCATCGCCGGAGCGGCGCATCTGTTCCAGGCGCGCGTTGGCCAGCAGGCCCAAGTCGCAGTCGTGCAGGCGATCGAGCAAGGCATCCTGGACCACGCGGTTTTCGACGATATGCCCGAGCACTTCGGCATGCACGCTGGCCGCCGAAAAATGGATCTGCCCGGTGCCGCTGCCGTCCCACACCTGCATCTCGCCATACGGGCTGGCGCGCCGTGCGAGGATGCCATCCCACACGCCAAGGCGCTCAAGGATGCGCTGGCTGGCGGCCGACAAGGCGCTCACCCGCGGCTCGAAAGCCGCGTCAGGCTCGAACGGCTTGACGCTCAGCGGGCTGCCGTCGAGCAGCAGCACCTGCAGGCCACTGCCCTGCAACGCCAGCGCCAGGGCGCTCCCGACCATTCCGGCCCCGACAATCAGCACATCTGCGCGCATATCCATGCTTTAAGCCTGTCTCGCTGGCGGCTTGCGCCGCACGTAAAGGGTTAATCTCATCCCGTCCCGAACGATGTAGTCGCGGCTACGCATCGGGACGCGTGCCCAGGCCCATGGCTTGACGGGCGAACCAGCGTTTCGCCGGCGGCAGCAGGTCCAGGCCCAGCAGGCCCATGTTGCGCCCCAGTGCGACCAGCGGCTGGGCGCTGCCGAACAGGCGCGTGACCTGATCGGAGAAACCCACGGTCAGCGTTTGATCCATGCGCTGCCGCTCGCGATATGCCTGCAAGGTCGCCAGGTCACCCGGCACCGCCGGCCCGGCCAGCAAGGCCTCGGCCAAGGCATTCGCATCGCGCAGGGACAGGTTGAAGCCCTGCCCGGCAATCGGGTGCAGGCTGTGGGCGGCATTGCCGAGGATCGCCAGGTGCGAGCGCACTTGTTCTTCGGCTTCCACCAGGGTCAGCGGGTACAGATGCCGCGCACCGACCTGCTTCAAGGTGCCCAGGCGGTAGCCGAACACGCCCTGCAATTCACTGAGGAAACTGCGCTCATCCAGGTTGGCCAGGCGCTGGGCGTCCATGCCGGCACGGGTCCAGACCAGCGCGCAGCGGTTGTCCGGCAGCGGCAGCAGGGCCATCGGGCCTTCATCGGTGAAGCGCTCGAAGGCTTCGCCGTTGTGGGCTTCGCTCGGGGTGATATTGGCGATCAGCGCGCTCTGGTTGTACGGGCGGGATTTCACGCCGATCCCCAGTTGCTCGCGCAGGCCGGAGCGACCGCCGTCGGCCAGCACCGCCAGGTCGCACTCCAGCACGGTTTCGTCGTTGAGGGTCAGGCGATAGCCATCGGGCAGCGGCTCCATGCGCGTGACTTCGGCCGGGCAACGCCAGCTGACCACGTCCTTATCCAGGCCTTGCCACAGGCATTGGCCGAGCCAGGCGTTTTCCACCACGTAGCCGAGGGCCGGCACGCCCTCTTCCATGGCGGATAAGCGCGCGGTGGAGAAGCGCCCGCGGTCCGACACATGGATCTGCTTGATCGGCTCGGCGCGGCGGGAGATGGCCTGCCACAGACCCAGACGCTGATAGATCTGCCGCGCGCCATAGGACAGCGCCGAAGAACGTGCGTCGTAGCTCGGCTGGTAGCTGTCGCCCGGTGCGAAGGGTTCGATCAGCAGGATCTTCCAGCCCCGCGCCTTGGCCCCGTCCTGCAGCGCCAACGCCAGGCTCGCGCCCACCAGGCCGCCGCCGATAATGGCCAGGTTGACCCGGCTCATCGGGCGGCCGCCATCAACGCTTCGATGTCGGCGACGGTCTTGGGCACGCCGCCGGTCAGAATGTCACAGCCTTGCTTGGTCACTACCACGTCGTCCTCGATGCGTACGCCGATGCCACGCCATTTCTTTGCCACGCTCTGGTTGTCCGGCGAAATATAGATCCCCGGCTCCACGGTCAACGTCATGCCGACCTCCAGCACACGCCATTCACCACCCACTTTGTACTCGCCGACATCATGCACATCCATCCCCAGCCAATGGCCGGCGCGGTGCATGTAGAACGGTTTGTAGGCTTCGCCGGCGATCAGTTCGTCAACGTCCCCTTGCAGCAACCCCAGCCTCACCAGCCCGGCAGTGATGACCTGCACGGTGGCCTCATGGGCCTGGTTCCAATGCTTGTTCGGTGCAATCTCGGCGAAGGCGGCTTCCTGGGCGGCCAGCACGACTTCATAGATCGCCTGTTGCTCGGGCGAAAACTTGCCGTTGACCGGCCAGGTGCGGGTGATGTCGCTGGCGTAGCAGTCGATCTCGCAACCGGCGTCGATCAGCACCAGGTCGCCGTCCTTGAGCAGCGCGTCATTCTGCTGGTAATGCAGGATGCAACTGTTGCGCCCGGCGGCGACGATGGAGCCATAGGCCGGCATCTTCGCGCCGCCTTTGCGGAACTCGTAATCCAGCTCGGCTTCGAGGCTGAACTCGCGCAAGCCGGCGCGGCTGGCCTGCATGGCCCGCACGTGGGCGGCGCAGGAAATCCGCGCAGCTTCGCGCATCACCTTCACTTCCGCCGCCGATTTATACAGACGCATATCGTGGAGCAGATGATCCAGGGCAACGAATTCGTTCGGCGGCTGGGCGCCCAGGTGCGCTTTGGAGCGGATGATGTTGATCCACTCCATCAGGTGCCGGTCGAACTCGGCATTGCTGCCCATCGCCGAATACACCCGGTCGCGGCCTTCGATCAGGCCGGGCAGGATGTCGTGGATATCGGTGATGGGGAAGGCATCGTCGGCGCCGAAATCACGGATCGCGCCTTCGGTACCGGCACGCAAGCCGTCCCACAGTTCGCGCTCGGCATTGCGTTCGCGACAGAACAGCACGTACTCGCCGTGCGGGCGACCGGGCATCAGCACGATCACCGCTTCGGGCTCGGGGAAGCCGCTCAGGTACTGGAAATCGCTGTCCTGGCGGTAGACATGTTCGACATCGCGATTGCGGATGGCCACCGCGGCGGCCGGCAGGATCGCGATACTGTTGGGTTCCATCTGCGCCATGAGCGCCTTGCGGCGACGGGTGTATTCCGCTTTCGGGATATGGATCATGGGCAGACGGGCTTCCTTTCTCAGTGCAGCGACGGCTTGGGGGTGGCCGGTTCAGCGGACTTCTTGGTCTCGGTGAACAGCAGCAGCGGCGCGACGCGCAGGTATTCCATGACTTCCATGTAGTCGCCTTCGCCGTCTTCGGATTCTTCCAGGGCATCTTGCACCTGGGAGATGGCCGCCAGGTCCTGCAGCACTTCCTTGGCGTCGGTGCTCAGCTCCAGGCCGCCGGCATTCACGCCAAAGCCATGGAGGAAGCCCTGGCACCATTGGCCCAGCGCGGCAGCACGTTCGGTGAGCGGTGCATCGTCGGTCGGCAGCAGCAGGACCACGGTGACGTCATCACCGGTCAGCTCGCCCTTGACCATTTCCTGCAAGCCGATCAGCGCGTTACGCACGTTCTCGGAGGGCTCGGTTTCCAGCAGTTCAGCCACATCGGCCAGCCAGTTGTCGGCGTCAAAGCCAACACCGGTGCAACTGCGGCCCAGCAACACGCCGTGCAGTTCGGCGGGCGAGCAAGGATGACCGCTGGAGCTCAGCAGTTTGGTAAAAGCGTCGTACGGGGAGTTCTGAATGGGCATGGTGAGCTAGGCGCCAGACGGCGCAATGTCTAGAATGAAGCGCTGTATCCTAGCACCGGCAGACGCACCAGACTATCAAGGGCGTCAGATCGTTTATCCTGCAGTTGCCATTCATCAGACAAATCCAGTGGAACCCAATGGAAGACACCGACCTGCAAGCGCTGATGGCCAGACTCGAATTGCTAATTGATCGGGTCGAGCAACTAAAGAGGCAAAACGGACTCCTATTAGCTCAGGAAAAGACCTGGCGCGAGGAACGCGCTCACCTCATTGAAAAAAACGAAATCGCCCGGCGTAAGGTCGAGTCGATGATTTCGCGCCTGAAGGCCCTGGAGCAAGACTCATGAGTTCAAGCAATAGCGTCACCGTGCAGATTCTCGACAAAGAATATTCGATCATCTGCCCCCAGGAAGAGCGCAGCAACCTGGTGAGCGCCGCCCGCTACCTGGACGGCAAGATGCGTGAAATCCGCAGCAGCGGCAAAGTGATCGGCGCCGACCGCATCGCCGTGATGGCCGCGTTGAATATCACCCACGATCTGCTGCATAAGCAGGAGCGCCCGGACGTGCAGGCCAGCGGCTCGACGCGCGAGCAGGTACGTGACCTGCTGGAGCGTGTGGACCTGGCACTGTCCAACGATTCCGACACATCCAAGGGCTGATTGCCGCATCTGTTTAAGGTATACTCGCCCCACTCCCTGGCGTGCTTGCCAGTCGGCGATGTCCCGGAGCCGATTCGCACTACCCTGGAAGTTGCACGTTTGGCTGGTGTGCATGTCCGCTAGACGGAAAGCCTTAAAGCCTACTGCTTCTTCCACCTTGAACTTTCGGGTTCAAGGGCTTAGTCGACAGCGGTTCTGTCGGGGAGCCTGAATCCCAAACTCAATGCCAGTCCCAGGACTGGCATTGTTTTATGAGCCGAAAAACCATGACCGAACCTGCGCCGCTTTCCCGTCCGCAACTTCGACGCATGTTGCGCAACGCCCGCCGCGCACTCACGCCAAGCGAGCAGCGAAAAGCCGCCCAAGGCGTGTATCGGCAACTGGCACAGCACCCGCTGTTTCGCCGGGCCAAGCATATTTCCCTGTATCTGCCGACGGACGGTGAAATCGATCCGCGCTTGCTGCTGCGTGCGGCTCAGCGGCGGGGCAAGGCCACTTACCTGCCGGTGCTCAGCGCCTGGCCACGGACCAAGATGGTGTTCCAGCGCGTTCGCCCCGGGGAGACGTTGCAGCCCAATCGCTTTCGCATTCTTGAACCACGGGTGAATGTCCGCCACCAGCGCAAGGTCTTGGCGCTGGACCTGGTGCTATTGCCGTTGGTGGGGTTCGATGACGCGGGGGGACGGCTGGGCATGGGTGGCGGTTTTTATGACCGCAGCCTGGCTTACCTGGCGCGCCGCCAGCACTGGCGCAAGCCGACACTGCTGGGCCTGGCCCATGAATGCCAGAAAGTCGAACGGCTGGTGCAGGCGAGTTGGGATGTGCCGTTGGCGGGCACCGTCACCGATAAGCAGTGGTATATCGCACAGGCGTCGCTGGAACCCGCGACGCCCTGAAGAAGGGTTAACGCTTGAACGGTTGTAGCGGCTGCTGGGTCAGTTCAACGGGCGCATCGGTCTTGTTCGACCATAAGCTTTGTGCATACCCGGTGGTCACGACGCCCAGACCAAACAAAATAACCAGTATCCATAGTAAATCCGGTTTGCGTTGCATCGATTGCCCCCCTTCAGGCACCTCGTACACGATGACAACAACGTTCCAAAGTAGTCCGTTGCAGCTGCGTCAAGCTTAAAATCCCGGCATTCTGCGTTAACGTGAACCAACACGCAAACCTTGACGCCAACCGACCGTCGGTTTGTCATGCAATTGCCCCACAACCTGTCCAACGCCTTTTTCAGGAGCCCCCCAATGGCCTACTGGCTGATGAAATCCGAGCCCGACGAACTCTCCATCACCGGCCTGGAACACCTCGGCGAAGCGCGATGGGACGGGGTTCGCAACTATCAGGCGCGCAACTTTCTGCGTGCGATGGCGGTGGGCGATGAGTTTTTCTTCTACCACTCCAGCTGCCCCGAGCCTGGCATTGCCGGCATCGGCAAAATCGTCGTGGCGGCGTATCCCGACCCCACCGCGCTGGAACCTTCCAGCCACTATTTCGACGCCAAGGCCAGCCCGGACAAAAACCCGTGGAGCGCGATCGACGTGGCCCACGTCCAGACGTTTCCCAAGGTGCTCGGCCTGGGCTATCTGAAGCAGCAAATCGCCCTGGCCGAACTGCCCCTGGTGCAAAAAGGCAGCCGTCTGTCAGTGATGCCGGTGACCGCCGAGCAATGGTCGGCGGTCCTCGCGCTGGGCTGAACCGCAGAACCTTGCAGTCACGCGCCCGACGCATGCATCTGCAGCGCAACCGGGTTAGGCTTGCGCTTCATTTGACCCGCATCAAGCGCCCTCGGGCCGAACCCGTCAGACTAGGACGCTAACACCGCAGGAAGCATCTATGTCCACGAACCACCGCACCTCCCAGCTGTTTGCCACCCTCCTGATTGTGTTGCTGCTCGCCGCTGGCGGTTTCGGTTACTGGAAATCCACCCAGGACCGCCTGCCCGAAGGCTTGAGCATGGGTAATGGCCGCCTGGAATCCACCGAAGTGCAGATCGCCGCCAAGATCCCCGGGCGTCTGGAAGAAGTGCGGGTGGATGAAGGCGACAAGGTACTCAAGGGCCAACTGCTCGCGCGCATGGACACCCGCACCCTGGAAGCCCAGCGCGCCCAGGCCGAAGCTGAAGTGCTGCGGGCCAGGGAAAACCTCGCCGCCGCCGAGGCCAATGTGCAATTGCGTCAGAGCGAACAACTGCTCGCCCACCAGGAACTCCAGCGGACCCAGGAGCTGTACAAACGCGGCTTCGCCAGTGGCCAACTGATCGACCAACAGCAGGCCCGCCAGAACACCGGGAATGCGGCCGTGGTCGCCGCCCAGGCCCAGGTCAATTCGGCCAAGGCCGCCATCGGCGCCGCCCAGGCCCAGGTGGCGCAGCTCACCAGCGAAATCGACGACAGCAGCCTGCGCGCGCCCATCGACGGCATTATCCAACTGCGCCTGGCCGAGCCGGGCGAAGTGCTCGGCGCCGGCGGGCGCGTATTGCTGCTGATCGACCCCGAGGATCAGTACATGAACCTCTACCTGCCCGCCTCGGTGACCGGCGCCCTGACCGTCGGCAGCGATGCGCGCATCCTCCTCGACGCGCTCCCCGGCCAATCGCTGCCGGCCAAAATCAGCTTCGTCGCGGCCAAATCGCAGTTCACCCCCAAAGAGGTGGAGACCCGCGATGAACGCCAGAAACTGGTATTCCGCGTCAAATTGCGCCTGACCCAACCCAGCGCCGTGCCGCAGGCCAAACCGGGCATGCCCGGCGCCGGCTACATTCGCACGGCTGACATCCCATGGCCGGCCAACCTGCAATGACCGATCTGGCGCTGCACGCCACCGGCATCCAGCACCGCTACGGCAAACAACAGGCGCTGGTCGATATCGCCTTCAGCTTGCCCGCCGGCACGCGCTGCGGGCTGATCGGCCCGGATGGCGCCGGCAAGTCGAGCCTGCTGGGCTTGATCGCCGGGGTTAAAAAACTCCAGGACGGCCAACTGGAGGTGCTCGGCGGCTCCATCGCCAACCGCCGCCACCGCAACAGCCTGTACCCGCGCATCGCCTTCATGCCTCAAGGCCTGGGCGGCAACCTGTACCCCGAACTGTCCATCCGCGAAAACATCCGCTTCTTTGCGACGCTGTTCGGCCTGTCCAAAGCCGATTGCGACCAGCGCATGCACAACCTGCTGCTGGCCACCGACCTCGAGCGCTTCGCCGAACGGCCGGCCGGCAAACTCTCCGGCGGGATGAAGCAGAAACTCGGCCTGTGCTGCGCGCTGATCCACGACCCGGACCTGCTGATCCTCGACGAGCCCACCACCGGGGTCGACCCGCTGTCCCGTCGGCGCTTCTGGGAGCTGGTCGAAACCGTGCGCAGCGAGCGCCCGCAACTGACGCTGCTGGTGGCCACGGCCTACATGGAAGAGGCCGAGCAGTTTGAACATTGCCTGATGCTCGACCGCGGCAAACTGATCGCCGACGGTTTGAGCAGTGAGCTGGCGGCAGTGACCCCCAGCGGCAAACTGGACGAAGCCTTCACCCACTTCCAGGGCGACAGCGCCCATGACAACCAGCCGCTGGTCATCCCGCCGCGCGCAGGCAACAACACCGATATCGCCATCGAAGCCCACGACCTGACCCTGCGCTTTGGCGACTTCACCGCCGTCGATAAAGTCAGCTTCGCCATCGGCCGGGGCGAGATCTTCGGTTTTCTCGGCTCCAACGGCTGCGGCAAGACCACCACCATGAAAGTCCTCACCGGCCTGATGCCGGCCACCGAGGGCAGTGCCACGTTGCTGGGCAACCCGGTGAACGCCAAGGACCTGGCCACCCGCAAGCGTGTGGGTTTCATGTCGCAGAGCTTTTCGCTGTATGGCGAACTCAGCGTGCTTCAGAACCTGGTGCTGCACGCGCAGTTGTTCGATTTGCCCAAGGTCGACAGCGGCAAGCGGATCGACGAGCTGATCCAGCGTTTCGACCTCAGCGAGGTGGCCGAGCAGCCGTCGGGCGAACTGCCCCTCGGCTTGCGTCAGCGCTTGTCGTTGGCCGTGGCGGTGCTGCATCGTCCTGAAGTGCTGATCCTCGATGAGCCGACCTCGGGCGTCGACCCGGCGGCGCGGGATGACTTCTGGCGGCTGCTGATCGAACTGTCGCGCGAACAAGGGGTGACGATCTTTCTGTCCACCCACTTCATGAACGAAGCCCAGCGTTGCGACCGCATCTCCCTGATGCACGCCGGCAAGGTGCTCGCCTGCGACACGCCCGACGCGCTGCAGCAGCAATTCCACGGCGACACCCTCGAAGCCGCGTTCGTCACGTGCCTGGAGCAAGCCCAGGGCGAGGCCGAACCTACCGCGCCCACCGCCACCGTCAGCGAAACCAGCACGCCGCCGGTGAGCAAGCGCGGCTTCAGCCTGTCGCGCCTGCTGGCCGTGGCCAGCCGTGAAGGCAAGGAACTGCTGCGCGACAAGGTGCGTATGGCCTTCGCCCTGCTCGGGGCGATGTTCATGATGGTGATCTTCGGCTACGGCATTTCCCTGGACGTGGAAAACCTCGCCTTCGCCGTCTACGACCAGGACCAGACCCCGCAAAGCCGCGCCTACCTGGAGGCATTTCGCGGCTCACGCTATTTCGCCGAACAAACGCCGATCCAGGATGCCAACGAACTGCACCGGCGCCTGCAACGTTCGGAAATCAAACTGGCCCTGGAAATCCCGCCCGGTTTTGGTCGTGACCTCTACGCCGGCCGCCAACCCAGCGTGGCGGCCTGGCTCGACGGCGGCATGCCGTTTCGCGCGGAAACCAGCCGGAACTATGTAGAAGCGGTCCACCAGGCCAACCTGCAGCAACTGGCCGAGCTGAGCAGCCAGCCGCAGAACAGCCAAGGCGCGGCCAAGCTCGAAACCCGCTTTCGCTACAATCAGGATGTGGTCAGTGTGAACGCCATCGGCCCAGGCGTGATGGCACTGATCCTCGCCTTCATCCCGGCGATGCTTACCGCCCTGGGCATCGTGCGCGAAAAGGAGCTGGGTTCGATCACCAACTTCTACGCCACGCCCCTGACCCGCCTGGAATTCCTGCTGGGCAAACAGACGCCGTACCTGGCCGTGAGCCTGATCAACCTGGCGGTGCTGGTCGCGATGAACCGCTGGCTGTTCGGCGTGCCGTTCAAGGGCAGCGGCCTGACCCTGGCGTTCGGCGGCCTGCTGTACGTGCTCGCCACCACCAGCATGGGCCTGCTGATTTCCGCGTTCACCCGCACCCAGATCGCCGCGATCCTCGGCACCATGATCATCACCAGCCTGCCGACCATTCAGTTCTCCGGGCTGATCGTGCCGCGCTCGTCCCTGGAAGGCGCGGCGGCGGTGATGGGCACGCTGTTTCCGGCGGGGCACTTTCTCGATATTGCGGTGGGCACGTTCACCAAGGCCCTCGACCTGCGGCAACTGTGGCCGCAGTGCCTGGCGCTGTTCGGGTTTTTCCTCGGGTTTACCGGGCTTAGCCTGATCATGCTGAAGAAGCAGGAGGCTTGATGCATAAGTTCGCGCACATCCTGCGCCTGGGGATCAAGGAACTGACCAGCCTGCGCCACGACAGCGTGCTGCTGCTGTTTCTGTTCTACGCCTTCACGGTCGCGATCTACATGCCCGCGGCCGGCTCGGTGATTGGCGTACACAACGCCAGCGTGGCGTTTGTCGACGAGGACCACAGCGCGATCTCGCGGCAGATGGCCGAGGCGTTGCAGCCGCCCGAGTTCCAGTCACCCGTGCCGTTGGCGTATGACCAGTTGGATAAGGTCATGGACAGCGGCCAGTACACGTTCGTGATCAACGTACCGGCGAATTTCCAGGCCGACCTGCTGGCCGGTCGCGAGCCCGATGTGCAGGTGAACGTCGATGCCACGGCGATGAGCCAGGCGTTCATGGGCGCCGGCTACATCTCACGGATTTTCCAACGCGAGCTGCTGACCTACAGCGGCCAGGCCGACTCCGCCAGCAAAGCGCCGGCGCTGCTGACAACGCGGGCGCTGTTCAATACCAACCTGGAGGGCGGCTGGTTCCTCGCAGTCATCCAGATCGTCAACAACATCACCATCCTCGCCATTGTGCTCACCGGCACCGCGCTGCTGCGCGAGCGCGAACATGGCACCCTCGACCATTTGCTGGTGCTGCCGCTGACGGCGCTGGAAATCATGCTGGCGAAAATCTGGAGCAACCTGCTGGTGGTGGTGCTGTGTACCTGGGTGTCACTGGAAGTGGTGGTCAAGGGCATGCTCGGCGTGCCGCTGGCCGGGTCGCTGAGCCTGTTTCTGTTCGTGACCGCGCTGTACCTGTTTGCCAGCACCGCCCTGGGGATCTTCCTCGCCACCCTCGCCCGCTCGACGCCGCAGTTCGGCTTGCTGGCAATCCCAGTGATCATCCCGATGCTGTTGCTCTCCGGCGGCAGCACGCCGCTGGACAGCATGCCCGAATGGTTGCAGTGGGTGATGCAGGCCTCGCCGTCGACGCACTTTGTGAGCCTGAGCGCGGCGATCCTGTTCCGCGATGCGGGCATGAGCGTGGTGTGGCCGGACATGCTGGCGCTGGCGGGAATTGGCTTGCTGTTCTTTTTGGTGGCGCTGGCGCGGTTCCGCAAGAGCCTGGCGTCTTGAGGTGCCTGCCCGGCCGCTATCGCAGGCAAGCCTGCTCTCACAGGTGGAACGCATTCCCTTGTGGGAGCGGGCTTGCTCGCGATCGTCGCGCCGTGACTATTGGATGATCAGGTTGTTGAACAACAGGTCTTCCACCACCGGCTTGCCGGTTTCGTCGTTCATCACTTGCTGGGTCTGCTTCAGGGCTTCCTGACGCAGTTTTTCCTTGCCCTCAACCGTGCTCATGGTCTCGTTGGTTTGCTGGGTGAACAGCGCCACCAGTTGATTACGAATCAACGCATCGTTGGCTTTGATGGCGGCGGCCGCGTCGGTGCCGGTCACACGCAGAGCGATATCGGCCTTGTACACCTTGAGCTTGGACGTACCGTCCAAGCCATAGTTGCCCACGAACGGCGGGGCCAGGCTGATATAGCTGACCTTCGGCGCCTCGCCTTCTTTCGCCTCTTGCGCCTGGGCTGCCATTGGCAAGGTCAGGGCCAGCATCAACAGAATCCACGCTTTCACAGTTCATTCCTCACATTCGGTAGCCCAGTAGCATAACGCTAGCAAGGCAGAGCACAAGCTTATGGCGACTTATCAGGCCCGGGCATGCTCGTTGACCCACGGGCATACCCTCCTACACTTATCGGCCACGACACCAAAAGGAATAGTCCGATGAAAGCTGTGCTGTGCAAAGCCTTCGGCCCCGCCGAAACCCTGGTGCTGGAAGACATCGCCAGCCCGGCGATCAAGAAGAACGAAATCCTGTTGGACGTGCATGCCGCCGGGGTCAACTTCCCGGACACGCTGATCATCGAGGGCAAGTACCAATTCAAGCCGCCGTTCCCGTTCTCGCCGGGTGGCGAAGCGGCGGGCGTGGTCAGTGAAGTGGGGGAAAAGGTCAGCCACCTGAAGGTTGGAGACCGCGTGATGGCCCTGACCGGCTGGGGCAGTTTTGCCGAGCAGGTCGCGGTGCCCGGCTATAACGTGCTGCCGATCCCGCCCAGCATGGGCTTCAACACCGCCGCCGCGTTCAGCATGACCTACGGCACCTCGATGCATGCGCTGAAGCAACGGGCCAACCTGCAACCCGGCGAAACCTTGCTGGTCCTCGGCGCCTCCGGCGGCGTGGGCCTGGCTGCCGTGGAAATCGGCAAGGCCATGGGCGCCCGGGTCATCGCCGCCGCCAGCAGCGCCGACAAACTGGCGGTGGCCAAGGCTGCCGGCGCCGATGAGCTGATCAACTACAGCGAAGCCAGCCTGAAAGATGAGGTCAAGCGTCTGACCGACGGGAACGGCGCCGACGTGATCTACGACCCGGTGGGCGGCGACTTGTTTGACCAGGCCATCCGCGCCATCGCCTGGAACGGCCGCCTGTTGGTGGTGGGTTTTGCCAGCGGGCGCATTCCGGAGCTGCCGGTGAACCTGGCGCTACTCAAGGGCGCGGCCGTGGTCGGAGTGTTCTGGGGCGCGTTCGCCCAGCGCCAGCCGCAGGACAATGCGGCGAACTTCCAGCAGCTGTTTGGTTGGTATGCCGAGGGCAAGTTGAAACCGCTGGTGTCGCAGGTGTATCCGCTGGAACAGGCGGCCCAGGCGATCAATGACCTGGGGCAGCGCAAGGCGGTGGGTAAGGTGGTCGTGCAAACCCGCCTGCCGAGGTGAAATGCGCTTGAATGTGGGAGGGGCGGTGTCCTCGACCATCACCTGTCTATTCGCGACATGTTCGTAGAGAACATGCATTTGCTCATATTTCCTGCGTTTGGCGCGTTAATCGCCTGAGCAATCCTTGGCACAACGCTTGAGCCGCGCCTCCAGGTTTTTGTCTGGCATGGCGTGGCTGCGCAGGGCGTTGACGGTCTGCTCGACATAATCGCGCGTCGTGCCGTAACGCCCGCAAGCGCTTTGCAGCACGTGGCTGAGCACGATGTCGGGCAGATTGCCAGCGTAGCTCGGCAGGTGCCGCTCCAATACAAACCCCAATGCCTGCACCCGACTGCCATCTTCCAGACGGCAACTGAGCCAGTGCGGCCGATAGGAGGGGTAAGGCATTTCGCGCTGCCACAAGGCGTACAGCGAGGCTTCTAACTGATCTTCCGGCAGGCGGTAGGCAAACCCGCTGCACGAGCCGCCACGATCCAGGCCGAACACCAACCCGGGCAACTCCGGCGTACCCCGATGCTCGTGGGACCACAGGTACAAACCACGGTGATAGCCATGGACCCGCGCCCGAACCCGCTCGGTCGATGAACATTCCGGCCGCCAGATCAGCGAACCGTAAGCGAATAGCCAGACCGGCCCGCCCTTATGCCGGGCCATGGTGGCCTGCATCGAGTTCATCAACTGTTCGTGCGTGAGTTGCGGTCCCAGATCGAGCCGCGGAGGGTAAGCCAATTGCAAAAGATCGGATTCGATGGCGGTCATGGCGAAAAGTGGCTCGCCTCCTATGTGTTACCAATTGTTAGCAACTCTACCGTAATAAAACGCGCTGCTGTGACCATACGGCAAAAAAGTACAATAGGCTGAACGACCACCGCATTCTCCAGAAGCAATCCCAGTATTTTCAGCTCCGGTTCAGCCCGGCAAAGCGCTTGACCGTCAAAATAGCGCAGCTGGCACGACTCAGTCGGTCACCCCTCACACCGATTACTCGAGGTCGCACCTATGAAAAAATTACGATTGCCGGGCCTGCTGCTCCTGGCCCAGGCCACCACCGCTCTCGCTGTCGAAACCCCGCCCGTCGACCATGACAAGGGCTTCTGGTATGCGCAGACCAGCGTCTACACCCGGCACTTCTCCCCCGACCCGGACCACAACAACAACCAGGATTTACTTGGCCTGGAGCGCAATGAAGCGTCAGGTTTGGTGTATGGGGCGGCGACGTTCCGCAACTCGTTCAGCCAACGCTCGTACTACGTCTACGCGGGCAAACGCTATGACATGACCGACTATCCGGTGTATCTGAAACTGACCGGCGGGGCAATCCAGGGCTATCGCGGCAAGTACCGCGACAAAATCCCGTTGAACCGTTTCGGCGTGGCGCCGGTGATCATACCGTCCGTGGGCACCCATTACGGGCCGGTGGCGGCGGAGTTGGTGCTGCTGGGGTTCAATGCGGCGATGATCACGACCGGCGTGCGTTTCTGACAGCGACGCCAGCTCCTCCACCAGAGCCGGCGCAGGTTTCAGGGCCGCGGGGCGTAGGCGAATACGTCGGCGCGCATCTGGTGTGCATCCATGCCCGCAGCCACCAGCGCATCCAATGTGCCGTAGATCATCGCCGGTGAACCGCTGGCGTAGACATGCACGCCTTTGAGGTCGTGGATGTCTTCGCACACCGCTTCATGCAACAGCCCACAGCGTCCTTCCCAGCCGCACAGGTCACTGACCACTTTGTGCAAGAACAGGTTGGGCAGCTGCAGCCATTGATCCCAATGCTCGATCTCGTAGAAATCTTCCGGACGCCGCACGCCCCAATACAGATGCACCGGGTGTTTGAAGCCGGTGGCGCGGCAGTGCTCGATCAGGCTGTGCATCTGCGCCATGCCGGTGCCCGCAGCGATCAGCACCAACGGCCCATCGGGCAGCTCGGCCAGGTGGGTATCGCCAAACGGCAGCTCAATGCGGGCCATCCGGTTGCGCTGCAATTGCTCGATCAGATTGCGCGCGCTGTCCTCGCGGGCCAGCACGTGCAGTTCCAGTTCGCGTCCGGCGTGGGGCGCCGAAGCCAGGGAAAACGCCGACTTCTCGCCGTTATCCCGTTCAATCATCAGGTATTGCCCGGCGTGGTAACGCACGGCCTTGCCGGCCGGGGCGAGCAAGCGCACGCGCCATACATCGCCACCGACTTGCACGCATTCACTCACTTGGCACGACAACTTGCGCAACGGCAACTCTCCCGGCGCCAGCACGCCATCCCACAACACCACACAATCCTCCAGCGGCTCGGCGATGCAGGTGTAGAACTCCCCGTGGTCGCGTATTTCACCGGACTGCCGCACCCGGCCGTCCACCAACAGCGCCGCGCACACGTGGCACACGCCATTGCGACAGGCTTGCGGGCATTCGTAGCCCAGGCGGCGCGCACCTTCGAGGATTCGCTCACCGGGGACCAGCTCCAATACGGCGCCGGAAGGTTGCAGGGTCACACGCATCAATCTATTCCCAACTCTTTCCAGATCGCATCGACACGCGCCGTCACGGCTTCGTCCTTGACGATCACCCTGCCCCACTCGCGGGTGGTCTCACCCGGCCATTTGTGCGTGGCATCCAGGCCCATCTTCGAGCCCAGGCCCGAGACCGGCGAGGCGAAGTCGAGGTAGTCGATCGGCGTGTTGTCGATCATCACCGTGTCGCGCTTGGGGTCCATGCGCGTGGTGATGGCCCAGATCACGTCGTTCCAGTCGCGGGCGTTGATGTCGTCGTCGGTGACGATAACGAACTTGGTGTACATGAACTGTCGCAAAAACGACCACACGCCGAGCATGACCCGCTTGGCATGGCCTGGGTACGACTTCTTCATGGTCACGATGGCCATGCGGTACGAACAGCCTTCCGGCGGCAGGTAGAAGTCGGTGATTTCCGGGAACTGCTTCTGCAGGATCGGCACGAACACTTCGTTCAGCGCCACACCGAGAATCGCCGGCTCATCCGGCGGACGGCCGGTGTAGGTACTGTGGTAGATCGGCTTGATCCGATGAGTGATGCGCTCGACGGTGAACACCGGGAAGCTGTCGACTTCGTTGTAGTAGCCGGTGTGGTCGCCGTAGGGGCCTTCGTCGGCCATTTCGCCGGGGTGGATCACGCCTTCGAGGATGATTTCCGCGGTGGCCGGCACTTGCAGGTCGTTGCCACGGCACTTCACCAGCTCGGTGCGGTTGCCGCGCAGCAGGCCGGCGAAGGCGTATTCGGACAGGCTGTCCGGCACCGGGGTCACGGCGCCGAGGATGGTGGCCGGGTCGGCGCCCAGGGCCACGGAGACCGGGAACGGCTTGCCGGGGTGCTTTTCGCACCATTCACGGAAGTCCAGCGCGCCGCCGCGGTGGCTCAGCCAACGCATGATCACCTTGTTGCGGCCGATCACTTGCTGACGGTAGATGCCGAGGTTCTGGCGATCCTTGTTCGGGCCCTTGGTGACGGTCAGGCCCCAGGTGATCAGCGGGCCGACATCGCCGGGCCAGCAGGTCTGCACCGGCAGCATGCCCAGGTCGACGTCATCGCCTTCGATGACCACTTCCTGGCACACCGCGTCCTTGACCACCTTGGGCGCCATGGCAATGATCTTGCGGAAGATCGGCAGCTTCGACCAGGCGTCCTTCAAGCCCTTGGGTGGCTCGGGCTCCTTGAGGAACGCCAGCAACTTGCCGATCTCGCGCAATTCGCTGACCGACTCGGCGCCCATGCCAAAGGCCACGCGATCGGGGGTGCCGAACAGGTTGCCGAGCACCGGGATATCAAAACCGGTCGGGTTCTCGAACAGCAGCGCCGGGCCCTTGTTGCGCAGGGTACGGTCGCAAATCTCAGTCATTTCCAGCACCGGCGAAACCGGCACGTGGATGCGTTTCAACTCTCCGCGCTGCTCAAGTTGCTGCACGAAATCCCGAAGATCCTTGAATTTCATTAACCATGCCACCCGTAAAATAGGCGTACATCCTACCTGCTCTGAGGACGGCTGGCAGCTTAATTGGCCGTCAGCCCCCGTGATTGCAGCGAACGGAACAGCGGTTCCAGGAACGCCTGGACATGTCGCGCGCCGACGTCGGAGAGGTGGTTATCGTCGGTGTACAGCGCGCGGCCGTCGAGCTCGACCCGGCACAGGCCGTCGGCGCCGCACAGCAGGGGCGCGGGGTCCAGCACGGAGACACCACTGTCGGCGGCGGCCAGCTCGTCAAACAGTCGAGTGATAAAGGCCTGGCGCTTCTCGTGCTCCGCCACGGGGAGCCCTTCGCCGTCCACCGGCCGGTGCATCATGGCCAGGCGACTGAGGCGGTACGGCACGATGATTTCCTGCAGCGGTGCTTCCTTGATCAGCCACACATGGTGCCCGGCGGCACGCAGCCCCAGGATGCGTTCACGCAGGCCCTGTTCGAAACGCTGCTCGGCCACGGCACGCACGTACTTGCCGGTGCCCGGGTCTTTGAGCGCATGTTCCTTGTCGCCCGATATCTGCCCATAGAGGTACAGGCTCCAGCGCGCCGCCAGCACCACATCGCTGAACGACTGTTCGGCCAGGGCCTGCTCGACGCGCTGGTTGAAATGCGCGCACTGGGTGATGTTCTCCAGACCGTCCAACGGTACGCAACCGGCGAAACTGGCCTGGACCAGACTGATATCGTGCCGTTTGGCCGCATCCTTCAGCGCCGGAATCAATGCGGTGGCGTGGCTGTCGCCCCAGACCAGCGCGGACACCGAGTGGCTTTGTGGGCCGAAATGGCAGAACAGCCGCTCATCCGGGGTGTTCTTGTCCGCCAGGCAGGCCGTCAGCTCCGGGCTCCACTTCTTCGCCTGGGCATAACGCAATGCCTGTTCGGACAGGCGCCACGGCACGCCATCGGCTTCCCGCAATGCCAGGCCAGTAAGGCCGAGGCACAAAATGCCGGCCGCGGCGCCAGCCAGGATCGCCTTGCGCCCGGCCAGCAGGCGCTTTTCCCGGAACGGCGTCTCCACGAAGCGCCAGGACAAATAACCCAGCACCAGGCTCAGCAGCATCAACCCGGCCAATTCAGCCACGCTCAAGCCATCAACCGCTGCGTAGTTGGCGTACACGAACACCGGCCAATGCCACAGGTACCAGGAATAAGAAATAAGCCCCAGGCCCACCATCAGCCGCGAACTCAGTAGCCGCCCGACCCAGGTGGCTTGCTGCCCATTGGCCCAGATCAACCCGACCACGCCCAGCACCGGCAGCAAAGCGGCCGCGCCAGGGAACGGTGTATGCCGGTCGAAACCGAATATGGCGGCCAGGATCAATGCCAGGGAAGCCAGGCTGACCGCTTGCGCCAGGGGCGGCGAGGCGCGCCACTCAACCTTCGGCATGACCGCCAGCATGGCGCCGGCCAGCAATTCCCAGGCACGCATATGCAGCAGGTAGAAGGCTTTCTGCGGCTGATGGGAAACCGCCCAGACACTCATGCCAAACGACACCAGCAGCACCGCGAACAACGCCAGGCGCCAGTGTTTCAAACGGCTTGAAAGCAGGGCCAGCAGCAGCGGGAACAGGATGTAGAACTGCTCCTCCACTGCCAGCGACCAGGTGTGCAGCAAGGGCTTGATGTCGGAGGCGGCATCGAAATAACCGTGCTGGCGTGAAAACAGCAGGTTAGAGGTGAAGATCACCTGGTAGTGCGCCGACCGCCCCAGCTCTTCATAGTCCTTGGGCGCCAGCAAAAACCAGCCCACGGCCAGTGTCGCGGCCATCATCACGAACAACGCCGGCAAGATACGCCGGGCACGGC
The DNA here is from genome assembly GCF_049898265.1 of Pseudomonas sp. PSPC2-3. NCBI lineage: Bacteria > Pseudomonadati > Pseudomonadota > Gammaproteobacteria > Pseudomonadales > Pseudomonadaceae > Pseudomonas > Pseudomonas sp. PSPC2-3. The sequence continues at coordinate 364,180 of NZ_JAFCXJ010000001.1, forward strand.
GCGCCCAGAAGTCCACGAAACTGAAACGCCCGGCCTGGCGTTCGCGCCAGATGATCGAGGTAATCAGGAAGCCGGAAATCACAAAAAAAACATCGACCCCCACAAAGCCGCCAGTAACACCCGGAACGCCAAAGTGGAACAGCACGACTGCGAGGACAGCGACAGCACGCAAGCCATCAATGTCTCTTCGGTAAGCAAGAATGGTCATAAATCCAGAGTCAGCCAGAAACGAATGGGAACGAGCGTAGCCTCGCTCATCCTTTTTGTTTCTTAACTGACACTTTAAGCGCTCAAACCTCCCTTTCTAGATACAAAAAAAATGGCGCCCCGAAGGACGCCATTTTTTGGGACCTGAAACGTCGTATTACTTACGCTTCATCGACAGGAAGAACTCGTCGTTGGTCTTGGTGGTTTTCAGCTTGTCGATCAGGAACTCGATGGCCGCGACTTCATCCATCGGGTGCAGCAGCTTGCGCAGAATCCACATGCGCTGCAGTTCGTCGTCGGCTGTCAGCAACTCTTCACGGCGGGTGCCGGAGCGGTTGATGTTGATCGCCGGGAACACACGCTTTTCAGCGATACGACGGTCCAGGGGCAGTTCCATGTTGCCGGTACCCTTGAACTCTTCGTAGATCACTTCATCCATCTTCGAGCCGGTTTCAACCAGCGCGGTGGCGATGATGGTCAGCGAGCCGCCTTCTTCGATATTCCGCGCGGCGCCGAAGAAACGTTTCGGTTTCTCCAGGGCGTGGGCATCGACACCACCGGTCAATACCTTGCCGGAGCTCGGGATCACGGTGTTGTAGGCACGGGCCAGACGGGTGATGGAGTCGAGCAGGATCACCACGTCTTTCTTGTGTTCGACCAGGCGCTTGGCCTTCTCGATCACCATTTCGGCAACCTGCACGTGGCGGGTTGGCGGCTCATCGAACGTCGAGGCAACCACTTCGCCGCGCACGGTGCGCTGCATTTCGGTCACTTCTTCCGGACGTTCATCGATCAGCAGCACGATCAGGTGAACTTCAGGGTTGTTACGTGCGATGTTCGCTGCAATGTTCTGCAGCATGATGGTCTTACCGGCTTTCGGCGGTGCGACGATCAGGCCGCGCTGGCCCTTGCCGATCGGGGCGCACAGGTCGATCACACGACCGGTCAAGTCTTCGGTGGAACCGTTGCCGGCTTCCATCTTCATTCGCACGGTCGGGAACAGCGGGGTCAGGTTCTCGAAGAGAATCTTGTTTTTCGCGTTCTCTGGACGATCGAAGTTGATCGTGTCGACCTTGAGCAGGGCGAAATAACGCTCGCCTTCCTTCGGAGGACGGATCTTGCCAACGATGGTGTCACCGGTGCGCAAGTTGAAGCGGCGGATCTGGCTCGGCGAGACGTAGATATCGTCTGGGCCGGCGAGATAGGAAGCGTCTGCAGAGCGGAGGAAGCCGAAGCCGTCCTGGAGAATCTCCAGCACGCCATCACCGGAGATTTCCTCGCCGCTTTTCGCGTGCTTTTTGAGCAAGGAGAAAATCACGTCCTGCTTGCGCGAACGGGCCATATTTTCTATGCCCATCTGTTCGGCCAATTCGAGCAGTTCGGTAATCGGCTTTTGCTTGAGTTCAGTCAGATTCATATAGGAATGACGTAATCATTTATGGAGGGGGGAAATTAAGCTTTTGGCTTAATGAGGCCGCGCCGCAGAGAAGGCGACAGGATCGCGTACTAATCGAAAAGGAATGCGTCGGCGACGGCTTGCAGGGGGCAGTGGAGAAACCAGTGCGGGGCCGAATGTACCACCTGAGTTTCGGAGCGTCTAGCCCTGTTTCACGAAAAAGCCCCGCAATTTGCGGGGCCTTTTTGACGACGCTTAGAGGTTCACGTCGATGAATGCAGCCAGTTGGGACTTCGACAGCGCGCCCACTTTGGTCGCTGCGACTTCGCCGTCCTTGAACAGCATCAGGGTCGGAATACCACGCACGCCATGCTTGGCCGGGGTTTCCTGGTTTTCGTCGATGTTCAGCTTGGCAATGGTCAATCTGCCGTCGTACTCGGTTGCAATGTCGTCCAGAACCGGAGCGATCATTTTGCAAGGGCCACACCATTCAGCCCAGTAGTCAACCAGCACCGGGCCAGCAGCCTTGAGTACTTCGGCCTCAAAGGTCGCGTCGGTGACGTGCTTGATAAGATCGTTGCTCATGGATGTCTCCGGATTGTAAGCAAAAAAAACGTGGCCCATCATAGCTGCCCTTCCCTCGTTCAGGAAGCCGCCTCTGATTGAGTCTTGCTATGGTGGCGCATGAGTTTGGGTATCGCCTCGCTCACGGCGCTACGGGAGTCACGAAAGCAATCCCGGTGCGCAACGCCGCATTACGTACATGTTCCTGCATGGTTTTCTGCGCCGCCGCGCTCGCGCGCCGGGCCAGGGCGCGCAAGACTCTGCGGTGCTCCTGCCAGGTTTCCATGGCCCGCTCCGGCCGGATGAACGGTAACTTCTGGCTCTCCAGGAACACCTCGGCGCTGGCACTCAGGATGCTGACCATCGCCTGGTTGCCGCTGGCGAGGAGGATGCGCTGGTGGAATTCGAAGTCCAGCCGCGCGGCCGCTTCGAAGTCGCCGGCCTTGAGCACCTTGCGCATGGCTTCGACATTCTCTTCCAGGCTATCCAGTTCATCAATGCTCAGCGTGACGGCCGCCAACCCTGCCGCAAACCCTTCCAGGGCATAGCGCAACTGGAAGATATCCAGCGGCGTCGCCTGGGCCGCGAAGGGCCACGCAAACCCCGGCGGCTCCTGTGCCTCTTGCACGAACACGCCTTTGCCCGGCTGCACGCTGACCACCCCCAAGGCACTCAGGGACGACAACGCTTCGCGCAATGACGCCCGGCTCACGCCCAACTGCAGCGCCAGGTCGCGCTGGGACGGCAGTGCGTCGCCCGGCCCGAAGCCTTGCTCCTTGATCAGTTTGCGGATGGCCTGCAAGGCCGCTTCCGGTACCGCTTGGGCGATGGAATTCATAAAAAACTCAAGGTTCCAGACAACTGAGCGGCTAGTTGTAAAGCTATTCGTGCCCGGCGGCAAGCCACGCCCCAAAGGGGCTCGCGCGCTTTGGGCGGCGCTCGAAAAAGGTGCGAAAGCCACGCTCACTGTTCAGACCAGTAAGACCACCGAAGCTCAACAAATCCCGGCCTTGCAGACGAACCGAGCCGGGATGGCATGGGCTGTGCACTGGGCAAAAACAGAATGCCCCTTCGCCCTTCTCGGAGAGTTCCCATGACCAAGCGCTACAGCGCCCTGCTCACCGCCCTGTTTGCCAGCCTGATGCTGAGCCAGGCACCCGCCCAGGCCAACGGTCTGGACGATATCGTTGCCCGCGGCACCTTGAAGGTCGCCGTGCCCCAGGACTTCCCGCCGTTCGGCTCGGTCGGCCCCGACATGAAACCACGCGGCCTGGACATCGACACCGCCAAGCTGCTGGCCGACCAGCTCAAGGTCAAACTGGAGCTGACCCCGGTCAACAGCACCAACCGCATCCCGTTCCTCACGACCGGCAAGGTCGACCTGGTGATTTCCAGCCTGGGCAAGAACCCCGAGCGGGAAAAGGTCATCGACTTCTCCAAGGCCTACGCGCCGTTCTACCTGGCCGTGTTCGGCCCGCCTGACGCCGCCATCAGCAGCACCGACGACCTCAAGGGCAAGACCATCAGCGTGACCCGCGGCGCCATCGAAGACATCGAGCTGACGGCCGTCGCGCCCAAGGAAGCCACGATCAAGCGCTTCGAAGACAACAATTCGACCATCGCCGCCTACCTGGCCGGCCAGGTCGACCTGATCGCCAGCGGCAACGTGGTGATGGTTGCGATCAGCGAGCGCAGCCCGAAACGCGTGCCAGCGCTGAAAGTGAAGCTCAAGGATTCGCCGGTGTACGTGGGCGTGAACAAGAACGAGCCGGCGCTGCTGGAGAAGGTCAACCAGATCCTGGTGGCGGCCAAGGCTGACGGCAGCCTGGAAAAGAATGCAATGCAGTGGCTGAAAGAACCTCTGCCTGCTGATCTCTGAAGCCCGCGACGGAGCTGATTCATGGCCTATCAATTCGACTTTGTGCCGGTGCTGGCCAATACCGACCTGCTGTTGCGCGGCGCCCTGTTCACCCTTGAACTGACGGCGATCGGCGCAATCCTGGGGGTGGCCCTGGGCACCGTCGGCGCAGTGGTGCGGGCGTGGAAAATCCAGCCGTTCGCCTGGTTCTTCGGGGTGTATGTCGAGTTGATCCGCAACACGCCATTTCTGGTGCAGTTGTTTTTCATCTTCTTCGGCCTGCCCTCCCTGGGGCTGAAAATCACCGAGTGGCAAGCGGCGGTATTGGCGATGGTGATCAACCTGGGCGCCTATTCCACCGAGATCATCCGCGCCGGCATCCAGGCGATTCCCAGTGGTCAGCTGGAGGCTGCCGCCGCCCTGGCGATGACGCGCTTCGAGGCGTTCCGCCACGTGGTGCTGCTGCCGGCGCTGGGCAAGGTGTGGCCGGCCCTGAGCAGCCAGATCATCATTGTGATGCTCGGCTCGGCGGTGTGTTCGCAGATCGCCACCGAAGAGCTGAGTTTTGCCGCCAACTTCATCCAGTCGCGCAACTTCCGCGCCTTTGAGACCTATGCCCTGACCACCCTGGTGTACCTGTGCATGGCGTTGATGATTCGCCAGTTGCTCAACTGGATCGGCCGCCGGTTTGTGATGAGGAACAGCCGATGAGTGATTTTTCCTTCTGGGACATCGTGCGCAACCTGCTCGTCGGCCTGCAATGGACACTGTTGCTGTCGCTGGTGGCGTTTGTGGGCGGTGGCCTGATCGGCCTGCTGGTGATGACGATGCGTATCAGCCGCAAAGCCTTCCCGCGCAATGTCGCCCGCACCTATATCGAACTGTTCCAGGGCACGCCGCTGTTGATGCAGCTGTTCCTGGTGTTTTTCGGCGTCGCCCTGCTCGGGGTGGATATCTCGCCCTGGCTGGCGGCGGCGATTGCCTTGACCTTGTTTACCAGCGCCTACCTCGCCGAGATCTGGCGCGGCTGCGTCGACTCCATCGCCCACGGGCAGTGGGAAGCCTCGGCCAGCCTGGCCCTGAGCCCGCTGGAACAGCTGCGCTACGTGATCCTGCCCCAGGCCCTGCGGATTGCCGTGGCGCCTACCGTGGGGTTCTCGGTGCAAGTGGTCAAAGGCACCGCGGTGACCTCGATCATCGGCTTCACCGAACTGACCAAGACCGGCGGCATGCTCGCCAACGCCACGTTCGAGCCCTTTATGGTCTACGGCCTGGTGGCCCTCGGTTACTTCCTGCTCTGCTACCCCTTGTCCCTCAGTGCGCGCTACCTGGAAAGGAGACTGCATGCCTCTGCTTAGAATTTCCGCCCTGCATAAGTATTACGGCGATCACCATGTGCTCAAGGGCATCGACTTGACCGTTGAAGAAGGCCAGGTCGTCGCGATCATCGGCCGCAGCGGCTCGGGCAAATCGACCTTGCTGCGCACCCTCAATGGCCTGGAGTCGATCAACGACGGCGTGATCGAAGTCGACGGCGAATACCTCGACGCCGCCCGCGCCGACCTGCGCAGCCTGCGGCAGAAAGTCGGCATGGTGTTCCAGCAGTTCAACCTGTTCCCGCACCTGACGGTGGGCGAAAACGTCATGCTCGCGCCGCAGGTGGTACAGAAAGTGCCCAAGGCCAAGGCCGCCCAGTTGGCGCGGCAGATGCTGGAACGGGTCGGCCTGGGCGAGAAGTTCGACGCCTTCCCTGATCGCCTGTCCGGTGGCCAGCAACAACGCGTCGCGATAGCCCGCGCCCTGGCCATGTCGCCCAAAGTACTGCTGTGCGACGAGATCACCTCGGCGCTGGACCCGGAACTGGTCAATGAAGTGCTTAGCGTGGTGCGCCAACTGGCCAAGGACGGCATGACCCTGATCATGGTGACCCACGAAATGCGTTTCGCCCGCGAAGTCGGGGACAAACTGGTGTTCATGCACCAGGGCAAGGTGCATGAAGTGGGCCCGCCCCAGGCGCTGTTCGCCAACCCCCGCACCCCCGAACTGGCCAACTTCATCGGCTCGGTGGGGCAGCCGGGCTGACCAGCTCGAAGGTGCCCCGCCCCTCCAGCCGCGTTTCATCGCGGACCTGCAGGGCATCGGAAGGCAGGTCGATATCGACATCGACCTGGGCCGTCAGGCGCTGGCCGACCAGCGCTTGACCTGCTGCGCGTGCCACCAGGACCTGGCCCGGCAACAACGCCCCGCTGACGGTTTCACCGGGCAAGTGCGCCACCCCCCACTCGACGGCGCGCCCATCGACCTGGGCATGCTTGAGACTCAGGCGCATACGCCCCTGGCGGTCAAACCGGAAACCTTGCCCATCCACCGCACCGATGAAGCGCAACGCTATCATCGAAGGCTGCGTACACACGACGTTCAGGTGCAGCGTGCGGGTGCCGAGGACCACGGAGGTACTTTGGACAACGGCCTCCCTGCGAATGACGCCATAGTCGAGGCGCGGCTGGCTCACGGACAACCGGCAGTTTTCAGCGCGCACGCCCTGGGCCATCAACAGCGCGCAGAACAGGACGACGCCCGCGCTTCTCCACTTAGCGGCCATGGCACACCGCCGTCGTGGTCTCATAGAACTTGTCATGGTCAGGCTGGGTTCCGGGGTCAAGGCTCAGTTGGCAGGTGGAAGAGTCCGGCAACGAAACCCGCAGGCTTTGCGACTCATTGACGTCATTCAGGAAAATCATGCCTTCGCCCACCACGCTGGTGAGGAAGCGGCCATCCTGGCCGAACACCGACGCGCCCTGGGGCAACGGCTGACCGTGCTGATCGCTGGCGGTGAGCAACACGCGGCGCACTGTCACCACATCGAACGCGACGGTATTGAAGGACCCGCGACCGGCGGCGAGCACCTGGGTGCCGTTCTTCAGGTCAACCCGCCTGGGCAACGACTGCGTCTGCACTTCGACGCGGCTGTTGGCATACGCGGGCAAGCCGGCAATCACGGCCTGCCCGGTGAAGTCGGTCCACACCGGCCCCTGGGGGGTTTCGACTTTCGCGGAGCCGATATCCCCCACGGAGACGATGCCGAACGTGTCCTGCACGGGATAGGGCGAGAAGGTCAGGCCGTTTTCGTGCGCGACGATGCCGCCTTGCAGTTGCCCCGTATAACCGGTGCCCTGGGCATCTCGGCTGACGCCCAGGCCGACGCGGGTGTAGCGCGGCAGCAGGTCCACATGGCCGCGAACCGCTTGTTCGCGGGCGCTGAGGTCGCGCTCGACACCCACCTCGTAATTCACATAGTCATTGACCCGTTCGCTGAGTGCCGTGCCAGCGCGGGACTGGTGACCACGCCGGCTGACGTAGCTGTTCACACGACGATCACCGCCCAGCGGCACGCTGATCTGCAACCGTACCGACAGATCATTGTCCACCGTGCTATCGCGCCGGCCGGCGGCAACGCTGGCGTCACGCCGTGGCCGCGTGCCGCCCACCTGCGAGTCGGCGATCAAAGCGACATCGACGTGACTGAACGACTTGTTCCACGAAGCAAATACGTGCTCGGCCGTTTGCCGGTCAAATTGCGCGCTGCGCGAATAACCCAGGGAGAACACGCCCAAGGTTGGATCGGCCCAGCTCATGCCCGCCGTGTACTGGTTCTTGAAGCGCGAACCCAACTCGTCGGCCTTGAACGAGCGGCCCGCTTCAAGCACCTCGCGATACCCCCGGGTCTGGGTGGTGGCGCTGAAGTTGACGTCTATATTGGCGTAGACCGGGCTGCTCGCGGACACGCTGCTACGCGAACCCGACACCGCGTTACGGCCGTCTCGGGACACATTGTGGCGAGCGCCAACCGCAACCCGTTGGAAAAAGACGCTGCTCAGGGTGCCGCCTGCCGACCAGTATTCATCGGTGCTCAATAAGCCAAACCCCGCCGACGAATCACGCCCCAGGCCCCAGGTGCCGCTGCCCATGGCGACCACCGGCGACGGCGCCTGCGCGTCGTTGTTTTCGCGCACCTTGCCGAGCGAAAAATAATAGCCAGGCACCGCCGGGGCTGCCCCCGCGAACGAAGCCGCCGGCACCACGAAACTGCGCTTGGCGCCGCGTACATCGATCACGCTGACTTCGAGGTCGCTGGTGCCATTGAGCAAAGGCAACCCGGTCAGCCGGAAGGGGCCTTCGGGCACCAGCGTGCTATGGATCAGCACGCCAGACTGGCGCACTTCAATCCGCGACTGACTCTGGGCCAGCCCCTCGACCACCGCATTATTGCCGCCCGCCGGCACCCGCGACTGGCCATCGGGGGAAAACTGCACACCGGACAACTGGATGCCGCCAAACAGCGGATTGTTGCTGGAGAGCTGGCCCACCTGGAACGTCGATCGCAGCGCGGCCAGATCCCGCTGGGCGAAGGCGTACAGGTGTTCGGTGCGCGCGTCGCCATTGTCGGACACATAGAATTGGCGGCTGCGGACAATCCAGTCGCCCAGGTTGAAGCCTGCTTCGGTGTAGGCCGACACGAACCGGCTGGACTCACTGCGCGAACGGTTGTCGAAACCCAGCACGTCATAGTTGAACATCGCCGCTGCGCCACCCTGGGCAAAGTCCCCGGCCTCCCACTGGGGTTCACGCAATGACTGGGTCGGCACCACCAGTGCCACCTCATCGATGCCGGGCCGGAGCCGAACCATCGTCGTCGGGAAGGCGCCCAGAAAGTCATGGCAGGCCTGGTCCGGTGACACGCCTTTGCGGACAACGGCGCGGGGCTGCACCAACCCGGCTTTCTCGAGCAAGCCCGGGGTGAAACACAATTGCCCCTGTGCGTCGAACCGCGCATCGACTGACCCGAGCGGGTTCCCGTTGACCCGCAGCCCCACCACCTGGACGCCTTCGCGAAAACGCGCCGCACTGCGGAAGTAGTCGGAGACCTTCGGGTCAATACCGTGGGTGGTCAGTGCCGCGAGGTCGAAACCCTCGCCCAACTCCAGAGCTGGAGCCAGGCCGGGCAAGCTCCACAGGGTCGCAAACCCGATGAGCAGCGTGGGGCGGCGAGACCGGATGGAAACCGCAGGCGTATTACTCGACAGGTTTTTCATAAGCCGCTCAACCCCCATCGGTACTGATCGGGGCGCGGTAGCTGTCCACCGAAAACCCATAGACCGTGGCGGGCTGGATCTCGACTTCGGCCAAGCCGTCCAATGTTCCGTCAACCTTCGCCGTCAACGCCTCCCCCGGCAAAATGTAAGCACGCGGCAACGTCGCCAGAACCCGTTGGGGCAGCAACTGCACCTCCGGCGCCAGGCGCACCACATAAGCACTGTCGTTGTGAACAGCGAGCCTCTCTCCTGCCCGCCGCCACTTCAGCAGCTCCCAGGGCGTGTGATGTTGAGGCAAGCCTTTGGGGTGCAGGATCAGCGGCAGATTCTGCCGAAGGGTGATACCGATGGTCGCACCCCCTGCGGCACGCGCCTGCGGAATACCCTCGAAGGACACACGCTTCAAGCGCTGGGTCTTCAGCGGTGCTTCCAAGGTGCTGATGAAACGCACCAACTGGGTTTCACCGGGTTCCACACGCGCAATAGGCGGCGTGACAATCAATAGGGGCTCTACGTCTTCGGGCACGTTCAGTACGACTGAATGAAGCAGCGCCGGCCCCGAATCGGTGTTCTTGATATTTATCGTGGCCTCGCCTTGTTCCTCATAAAGAACCACAACCGAGGTTTCCGGCAACATTCCGTCCGCCAATACCATGCCGGTAAAACACAGGCACACACTTGCACACAACAACAGCAGATTATTTATTACTGAAAGACTACGCACTCAGTGTTCCCCGCAGACCATGAAGTTGGCAATTGATAGCCAAGCACCCACATGAAAACAGCCGATCAGAACGCGTGCGTTCTTTGATCGGCTGTATTTCAGCCGCTTAGAGGTAAACCAAAGTAAGCGTTGCGCGACCATCAAGAGTAACGTCGCGAGCCAGGTTCAAGTCTTGGCCTTTGTTGATCACGGCCCGTACTGCAATAGTCCCGGTCAGTTGAGAGAGTTCGGCCGGAATGAGCGAAGTGCCACTGCGCCACGAAGATTGGTTAGGCGATTTCGCGACTTTGCCATCACTGCTCTGCCAGGCCGCGCCTTCGCCGACACGTGTAATAGCCGTCAGCGTTTTGCTCGGCGACCTGAGGTCCCTGAGCGTAACCGCATAGCCACCGGTATTTTTGCCAGCGACCGAACCCAAGCCGAAGTTATGCACCTCGGTATAGCCTGCGCCAAGGGCACTGAGGATGCCCGTTACCCTGCTGCCGGCCTGCAGGTCGGTGAATGTCAGCCCGAACGGAGCGCTGCCGGTGCCGCAATTGACGGACAGGGGCGTGGTCATTTCCCGAAGCGGGTTGAACGCCGTCTGGGAGAGTTGGCCCGAAGGAATATCGCCGTAATTGATAATGCCGCCGCCAGTCATGCTGAGGTTGCAGGCAGCGGGTTTGATCGTGCCCCTGACGACCAGTTCGGCACTGGTGGATGCGTTAGCACTGATGGCCGCAGCCAGGCAAGCGAGACCGAGAGTCAATCCAACAATTTTTTTCATATTCGACCTGTCACTGAAAGTTATCAGGCGTTCTTTATTTATCTCTCGGCAAGTCCAGCGCCAAACGGCTTATTTCTCCGGACCTGCACGACTATAAATAAATAACACCCAGGCAATATTGCCGGATGACAGTCTGTCGCTTTGGCACTTCATTAAAGAATCAGATAACACATCAGTTAGTGTGGGAGCCGTAAAAACAAAGAGTCGCCTTTACCCGACCGCGAGGTAGTCCTAAACAAAAAAACCAAAGGAACATCAACAAGCACTCTGTAGGGAAAATCATAAAAAGCTTTACAACAACAACTAGTTAAAAACTCCTACAAAACTAAAACCCCATTCATTGGATATTTAGAAACCCACCCTACATTTCCCACAAGAATTCCTCGCAGACACCCTTAGGAAAATTACCGGAGCGCTACGCGTTGGCTCCAGCGGTCGATCGTGGCACGATGGTCAGGTTATCGACCGAGACCCTCTAACCATGCCGCAATCCCAAGCCAAGAATCTGTCCCTGATCGCCGCCATCGACCTGGGCTCCAACAGCTTTCATATGGTCGTGGCCAAGGCCCAGAACGGCGAAATCCGCATCCTTGAGCGGCTAGGCGAAAAAGTCCAACTGGCTGCCGGAATCGACGACGCGCGCCAGCTCAATGAAGAATCCATGCAGCGCGGGCTCGATTGCCTCAAGCGGTTTGCCCAGTTGATCAACGGCATGCCCCCGGGTGCTGTGCGAATCGTCGGCACCAACGCGTTGCGCGAAGCCCGTAACCGGGGCGAATTCATCCGCCGCGCCGAGGAGATCCTCGGGCACCCGGTGGAAGTCATCTCCGGACGCGAAGAAGCGCGCCTGATCTACCTCGGCGTGTCCCACACCCTGGCCGACACCCCCGGCAAGCGCCTGGTGGCGGACATCGGCGGCGGCAGTACCGAATTCATCATCGGCCAGCGCTTCGAGCCGCTGCTGCGCGAAAGCCTGCAGATGGGCTGCGTCAGCTATACCCAGCGTTATTTCAAGGACGGCAAGATCACCCCGGCGCGTTATGCCCAGGCCTACACGGCGGCGCGGCTGGAGATCATGAGCATCGAGCACGCCCTGCATCGCCTGTCGTGGGATGAAGCGATCGGCTCGTCCGGCACCATCCGTGCCATCGGCCTGGCCTTGAAAGCCGGCGGCCATGGCACCGGCGAGGTCAACGCCGAAGGCCTGGCGTGGCTCAAGCGCAAGCTGTTCAAGCTGGGAGATGCCGAAAAAATCGACTTCGATGGCATCAAGCCCGACCGCCGCACGATTTTCCCGGCGGGCCTGGCGATTCTCGAAGCGATCTTCGACGCCCTCGAACTGCAACGCATGGACCACTGCGACGGCGCCCTGCGCGAAGGTGTGCTTTACGACCTGCTCGGCCGTCATCACCATGAGGACGTGCGTGAGCGCACCCTCAGCTCGTTGATGGAGCGCTATCACGCCGATCTGGAACAAGCGGCCCGCGTGGAACGCAAAGCCCTGCATGCCTTCGACCAGGTGGCCGCGGACTGGGACCTGGAAGACGGTGTATGGCGCGAACTGCTGGGCTGGGCGGCCAAGGTGCATGAAGTGGGCCTGGATATCGCCCACTACCATTACCACAAGCACGGCGCCTACCTGATCGAGCACTCCGACCTGGCCGGTTTCTCCCGGGAAGACCAGCAGATGCTCGCGCTGCTGGTACGCGGCCATCGCCGCAATATCCCCAAGGACAAGTTCGCCGAATTCGGTGACGAAGGCATCAAGCTGATCCGCCTGTGCGTGCTGCTGCGCTTTGCGATCCTGTTCCACCACATCCGTGGCACCCAGGAAATGCCCCAGGTGACCCTGCGCGCCAGCGGCGACAGCCTCGACGTGGTGTTCCCGGAAGGCTGGCTGGAGGAAAACCAGCTGACCCAGGCGGACTTCGCCCAGGAAGCGGAGTGGCTGACGCGGGTGGGCTTCAGCCTGAACGTGCGCTAAAGAACACCGAAAATACATGTGGGAGGGGCGGTGCGACGATTCGACTTGCCCCCGATGGCGGTGTGTCAGTCACTTGGTACTTTGACTGAACTGCCGCCATCGGGGGCAAGCCCCCTCCCACATTAGGTCGGTTAATTCACCGCGAGAATCGGGCTACCCAGCCTCTCCAGCAAGGTGGCCTGGGCGCTGCGCGGGTTCTGGTTGCCGGTCGGCGTGTTGCGCACGTAGCGGCCGTCCGACTGCAGGCTCCAGCTGTGGGTGTTATCGGTGAGATAACTTTCCAGCTCTTTCTTGACCCGCATGATCAGCTTCTTGCCTTCCACCGGGAAGCACGTCTCCACGCGCTTGTCGAGGTTGCGCTCCATCCAGTCGGCGCTGGAGAGGTACATCTGCTCCTCCCCGCCGTTGAGGAAGTAGAACACCCGCGTGTGCTCCAGGAAGCGCCCGATGATCGAGCGCACATGGATGTTGTGCGAGACCCCGGCGATGCCCGGCCGCAGGCAGCACATGCCGCGTACCACCAGGTCGATACGCACGCCGGACTGGCTGGCCTTGTACAGCGCGCGGATGATCTTCGGATCGGTCAGCGAGTTGAACTTGGCGATGATGTGCGCCGGTTTGCCGTCGAGCGCGAACTGGGTCTCGCGGGCGATCATGTCGAGCATGCCCTTCTTCAGGGTGAACGGCGCATGCAGCAGCTTCTTCATGCGCAACGTCTTACCCATGCCGATCAACTGGCTGAACAACTTGCCGACGTCTTCACACAAGGCGTCGTCGGAGGTCAGCAGGCTGTAGTCGGTGTAGAGCTTGGCGTTACCGGCGTGATAGTTGCCGGTGCCCAAGTGCGCGTAACGCACGATCTCACCGGCTTCGCGGCGCAGGATCAGCATCATCTTGGCGTGGGTCTTGAACCCGACCACACCGTAGATCACCACCGCGCCGGCCGCTTGCAGGCGGCTGGCCAGTTGCAGGTTGGACTCTTCGTCGAAGCGCGCGCGCAGTTCGATCACCGCGGTGACTTCCTTGCCGTTACGCGCAGCGTCCACCAGGGCGTCGACGATCTCCGAGTTGGCGCCGCTGCGGTACAGGGTCTGGCGCACGGCGAGTACATGCGGGTCCTTGGCGGCCTGGCGCAACAGGTCGACCACCGGGGTGAAGGACTCGAACGGGTGCAGCAACAGGATGTCCTGCTTGCTGACCACGCTGAAAATGTTTTCGCTGTTTTGCAGCAGTTTCGGGATCTGCGGCGTGAACGGCGTGTATTGCAGCTCCGGGTGGCTGTCCAGGCCGGTGATGCTGAACAGACGCGTCAAGTTGACCGGGCCGTTGACCTGGTACAGCTCGCTCTCGCCGAGGTTGAACTGCTTGAGCAGGTAGTCCGACAGATGTTTCGGGCAGGTGTCGGCCACTTCCAGACGCACCGCATCGCCGTAGCGCCGCGAGAACAGCTCGCCACGCAGGGCGCGGGCCAAGTCTTCGACGTCTTCGGAGTCCAGCGCCAGGTCGGCGTTACGGGTCAGGCGGAACTGGTAGCAGCCCTTGACCTTCATGCCCTGGAACAGGTCATCGGCGTGCGCGTGGATCATCGACGACAGGAATACATAGTTATCGCCAGCGCCCCCCACCTCTTCCGGTACCTTGATGATCCGTGGCAGCAGACGCGGTGCCGGGATGATCGCCAGGCCGGAATCGCGACCGAAGGCGTCGATACCTTCAAGCTCAACGATGAAGTTCAGGCTCTTGTTGACCAGCAACGGGAACGGGTGAGTCGGGTCGAGACCGATCGGCGTGATGATCGGCGCGATCTCGTCGCGGAAGTAGCGACGCACCCAGGTCTTGATCTTGGTGGTCCAGTGACGGCGACGGATGAAGCGGACCTGATGTTTTTCCAGTTCCGGCAGCAGGATGTCGTTGAGGATCGCGTATTGGCGATCCACATGCCCGTGTACCAGCTCGCTGATGCGCGCCAGGGCTTGATGCGGTTGCAGGCCATCGGCGCCGGCTTGTTCACGGGCGAAGGTGATCTGCTTCTTGAGGCCGGCGACGCGGATCTCGAAGAACTCGTCCAGGTTGCTGGAGAAAATCAGCAGGAATTTCAGGCGTTCCAGCAACGGGTAGGACTCATCCAGCGCCTGTTCCAGCACGCGGATGTTGAATTGCAGTTGTGACAACTCACGGTGGATGTACAGGCTGCTGTCATCCAGGTTGGTCACCACGGCAGGCGCTGGCGCCGGGGCCGGCGCTTCGGCGACCACCACCGGCGGCGCCGGCTCCGGCACCGGCGGGGTCTCGGCGACGGATTCGACCACCGGGTGGGCGTCTTTTACGGCAACTTCTGAGAGTCCTTCGGTATTCATCGAGTGTTCCTGTGAGGGCTATTGTTGCTCTCTAAGCAATTGGGCAGCGCGGGCGGCGAAGTAGGTCAGAATGCCATCAGCGCCAGCACGTTTAAAGGCTGTCAGGGATTCGAGGATCACCCCTTCACTCAACCAACCATTCTGGATCGCGGCCATGTGCATGGCGTATTCACCGCTGACCTGATAGACAAAGGTCGGCACCTTGAATTCCTCTTTGACCCGATAAAGGATGTCCAGGTAAGGCATCCCGGGCTTGACCATCACCATGTCGGCGCCTTCGGCCAGGTCGGCGGCCACTTCGTGCAGGGCTTCATGGCTGTTGGCCGGGTCCATCTGGTACGAGGCTTTGTTGGCCTTGCCCAGGTTCAGGGCCGAGCCCACCGCATCGCGGAACGGACCATAGTAGGCACTGGCGTATTTGGCCGAGTAGGCCATGATCCGCACATTGACGTGGCCGGCCAGCTCCAGGGCTTCGCGGATCGCCTGGATGCGGCCGTCCATCATGTCCGACGGCGCGACCACCTGGGCCCCGGCGGCGGCATGAGACAAGGCTTGCTTGACCAGCGCGTCGACGGTGATGTCGTTCTGCACGTAGCCGTCTTCATCCAGGATGCCATCCTGCCCGTGGGTGGTGAACGGGTCCAGGGCCACATCGGTGATCACCCCCAATTCCGGGAAGCGCTCACGCAACGCACGGGTGGCGCGCTGGGCGATCCCTTGCGGGTTCCAGGCTTCGGCGGCATCGAGGGACTTGAGTTCAGCAGGCGTAACGGGGAACAGCGCCAGCGCCGGAATCCCCAACTCGACCCAGTTCGCCGCCTCTTCCAGCAGCAAATCAATGGTCAAGCGCTCGACACCCGGCATCGACGCCACGGCTTCCCGACGGTTTTCCCCGTCCAGCACAAAGACCGGCAGGATCAGATCATTCGTGGTCAGTACGTTTTCACGGACCAGACGGCGAGAAAAATCATCACGACGGTTGCGACGCAGACGGGTCGCGGGAAACAGGCGATTGGCAGGGGTAAAGCTCACGACAGACTCCTGAGCCCGCGTTTACGGGCGAGTGTTGCAGTTATAAGCGGCCATTATGACGAAGGTATGACAGTTGTGCTTAACGATGCGACCTGTAGTCGCATTCGGCGTTTCTGTAGGAATTGTTCACTTCGTGACACATCTCGATACTTTCATGAATGATCGCGAAGGCGTAGGCTGCGCGTTCATTTCGCCAGCACCCAGACCATGCTTCAACAATTTCTGCATGACTTCGGCTACTTTGCCCTCTTCCTCGGGACGTTCTTCGAAGGCGAGACCATACTCGTTCTCGCAGGCTTCCTGGCGTTCCGTGGGTACATGGATATCAACCTGGTGGTGGTCGTTGCTTTTTTTGGCAGCTACGCCGGCGACCAGCTTTGGTATTACATGGGGCGCAAGCACGGCCGCAAACTGTTGGCACGTAAACCGCGCTGGCAATTGATGGGCGACAAAGCCCTGGAACATATCCGCAAGCACCCGGATATCTGGGTGTTGAGCTTCCGCTTTGTCTACGGATTGCGCACGGTGATGCCCGTGGCGATTGGCCTGTCCGGCTATCCGCCCTTGCGCTACCTGTTACTCAACGGCATTGGCGCGGCGGTCTGGGCGGCGGCGCTCGGCGCGGCGGCGTACCATTTCGGCGCGGTGCTGGAAGGCATGCTGGGCAGCATCAAGAAGTACGAGCTGTGGGTGCTGGGTGCGTTGTTACTGCTGGGCCTGGTTCTCTGGCTGCGGCGGCGGTTCAAGAACGCGCGCATCGCCCGTCAAGCCTGTGCCGACGCCAAGGCCCGACTGGCGGCCGCACAACTGAGTGAGACCAGCCCGGCCGAGCCGCCTAAGACGCCAGTCGAGTAAGCCGACCTCGGCAGCAGTAGAGGCCAATCAGGCTCAACAAGCTGTAGCTCAACAGGCCCGGCCAGCCCAGGTGGCTGGCCGGCCAAAGCCCGACCAGCGGCGCCAGCCATACCAGCGGCACATTCAGGCCCAGGCGCACCAGTTCCGCCTTCAACGCCCACGGGCGGTTCTCCAGGGCGACGCCCAGGCTGAACAGACCCAACGCCATTGCACTCCAGCCCAGCACCAACGCCGCCGTGGGCAGCCCTTCGCCGACGTTCATCAGATAACTGCCAAACCCCACATACACCGCGAATTGCAGGGCGACGTACACCTGTTGCCGCGTATCCAGCGGCACCTCGAATTTGCGGAACTGGCTCAAGTCCGGCTTGGTCAACGGGTAGTTGGCCTTCACGTCGGCCGGCCGCCAGCCGGTACGCATGAACCAGATGCGCAGCTTGTCCCAACGGCTTTGCGTGCGCCGCGCGTCACTCCACAACTGCGCATAGAACTGCAGGTTGGCCCACAGCGGGTTCCAACTGGCCAAGGGGGTGGTGACGCCAAAGATCACCGGCTCGTTTTCGTCTTCTTCCTGAAACGAGCCAAACAGCCGGTCCCAAATAATGAACACCCCGCCGTAGTTGCGATCCATGTAGAGAGCGTTCTGTGCATGGTGGGCCCGATGATTGGACGGGGTGACGAAGAACCACTCGAACCAGCCGAGCTTGGGCACATGGCGGGTGTGGACCCAGAATTGATACAGCAGGTTGAGCGAAGCTACGCTGATGAACACCACCAGCGGCACGCCGAGCACGGCCAGAGGCAGATAGAAGATCCAGCTCAGCAGAAAGCCGGTGCTGGTCTGGCGCAAGGCGGTGGTGAGGTTGTAGTCCTCGCTCTGGTGATGCACCGAATGCGCGGCCCACAGGATATTGCGCTCGTGACCGCAGCGATGCAGCCAGTAATAGCAGAAGTCGTAGAACACAAAGGCGAACACCCAGGTCCAGACGCTCTCGGCCGACAGCTCGATCAGCGCCAGGTGCTTGAGGGCGAATGCGTAGGTCAGCAATCCCACGCCCTTGGTCAGCAGCCCGGTGGTGGTGGACAGCACGCCAGTGCTGAGGCTGTTGATGGCATCCGCCACCCGATAATTGCGCGCGCCGCGCCAACGGTCTACGAGCAGTTCAACCACGATCAAGGCGATGAAAAACGGTACCGCGTAAGGCACGAAGTCCATGGGCTAGTCCGGTCTGTTTTTATTGCATCAAGATTAGGGGCTGCGGCGAGAGTTCCCATTGGCAACAGATGACAAATTAGTAGACATTTAACGCCATGAATCAGGAGAAATGCCCATGAGCAAAAAGATTGCAGTGATCCTTTCCGGCTGTGGCGTGTACGACGGTGCAGAAATCCACGAAAGCGTGATCACCCTGCTGCGCCTGGATCAGCGCGGCGCTCAGGTCCAATGCTTTGCACCCGACATCGCACAGTTGCACGTGATCAACCACCTCACGGGCGAAGAAATGCCCGAGTCGCGCAATGTGCTGGTGGAGTCCGCCCGCATTGCCCGGGGCGACGTGAAAGACATTCGTGAAGCCAACGCCGAGGATTTCGACGCGCTGATCGTGCCTGGCGGGTTTGGCGCGGCGAAGAACCTGTCGAACTTTGCCAGCGCAGGCGCCGGTTGCAGCCTCAACCCGCAGGTATTGGCGCTGGCCGAAGCCTTTGTCGAAGCGGGCAAGCCGCTGGGACTGATCTGCATCTCGCCGGCCCTGGCCGCGAAGATCTATGGCCCGGGGGTAACCTGCACCATCGGCAACGATGCCGACACCGCCGCCGCGCTGGACAAGATGGGCGCCCACCACCAGGCATGCGCGGTGGACGATATCGTGGAAGACACCGCGCGCAAGCTGGTCAGCACTCCCGCCTATATGCTCGGCAAGAACATCAGCGAAGTCGCGTCAGGCATCAACAAGCTGGTGGATCGGGTGCTGGAGCTGACCCACGAAAACGACTAACCGGCCCGCATCAAGCGTGTGAGCAGGCGGTCGAGTGCGTTGGCGAACGCTTGCTTGTCCTTTTCCCCATGGGGCGGTGGACCACCGCCCATCTGGCCTTGCTCGCGCAGATCGGTGAACAGGTTACGCACCGCCAGCCGCTCACTCATGTTCTGCGGGCTGAATTCCTTGCCGCGCGGGTCGAGAGCCGTCACGCCGTTCTTCACCAGGCGGTCAGCCAGGGGCACGTCGCTGCAGATCACCAGTTCACCGGGCACCGCGTGCTCCACCAGGTAGTCATCCGCCGCGTCCGGGCCGCTGGGCACCACGATCAGCTTAACGCAGGCGAAGGCCGGCTTGATCTGGCTCTGCCCGGCCACCAGCACCACCTCGAACTGACGCTTGAGGGCGAACTTCACCACCTGGTCCTTGGCCGCGCGCGGGCAAGCATCGGCGTCGATCCACACGCGCATGCTTATGCCGCCAGCCGGCGCTTGTCGGCGATCCGACTGCGGCCATACATCACCATAATCGCCAGGATCGCCACCACCTGCGCACTCAGCGAGTAGGCATCGGCGTGGATACCCAGCCAGTCGAAGTCAAAGAACGCCACCGGCCGCGTGCCGAAGATGCCGGCTTCCTGCAATGCCTTCACGCCGTGCCCGGCGAACACCACCGACAACGCACACAGCAGCGCCGCGTTGATCCCGAAGAACAGCGCCAATGGCAGCTTCGCCGAACCGCGCAGGATCACCCACGCCAGGCCCACCAACAGCACCAGCGCCGTGGCGCCACCCCCCAGCACGGCGTTGTGCCCGGCCGGGCCGGCTTGCAACCACAGGGTTTCGTAGAACAGGATCACTTCGAACAGCTCGCGGTACACCGAGAAGAACGCCAGCAGCGCGAAGCCGAAACGGCCACCGCCGCCCACCAGGCTGCTCTTGATGTAGTCCTGCCAGGCCGCTGCGTGGCGCCGGTCATGCATCCACACGCCGAGCCACAGCACCATCACACTGGCAAACAACGCCGTGCAACCTTCGAGCAATTCGCGCTGGGCGCCGCTCACATCAATCACATAGGCCGCCAACGCCCAGGTGGCCAAGCCGGCCAACAAGGCCAGGCCCCAGCCGACGTGGACGCCGCGCACCGCCGATTCCTGGCCGGTGTTACGCAGGAAGGCGAGGACCGCCGCCAGCACCAGGATCGCTTCCAGACCTTCGCGCAGCAGGATCAGCAAGCCTGAGATAAAGCTCAACGACCAGCTCAGGCCATCGCCGCCCAACAAGCCGGCAGATTCGGTGAGCTTGCCCTTGGCGGCATCCAGACGCTGCTGCACCTGTTCGAGCGGCAAGCCGTCCTGCAACGACTGCCGATAGGCCATCAGGGCCTTCTCGGTGTCTTTGCGCACGTTGGCGTTGACGTTGTCCAGGGAACTTTCCACCAGCTCGAACCCTTCCAGATACGCCGCTACCGACAGGTCGTAGGCTTGCTCATGGTCACCGCTGCGGAACGCCGCAAGGCTCTTGTCGAGGGTCGCGGCGGTGTAGTCGAGCAACTGCGCCGGGCCGCGCTTGACCTGCGGCGGCTGAGCACGCTGGGCGCGGAACGTCGCAGCAGCGGCCGGGCCGTTGGCGGCCAACACTTCATTGGGGGTCTGGCGGGCCAGGTCGGCGAGGTTGAACGGTTGCGCGCTTTTCGCGGCAGCCGGGTCGGCCGTGAAGCCGGCGATGTAGGTGGCCAGGTCCCAGCGCTGGCGGTCGTCCAGTTGGTCGGCGAAGGACGGCATGTCCGTGCCTTCGACACCCAGGCCCAGCGTGTTGTAGATCGCATAGAGGCTCAGGCGGTCCAGGCGCTCCGCGTTCTGCAGGTTCGCTGGCGGCGGCGTCATGCCGACGCCCGCCGGGCCATCACCGGCGCCGGCCGTGCCGTGGCAGACCGAGCAGTGCTGGGCATACAGTGGTGCGCCGCGGGTCGGGTCGGGCGTAATCGCCGGGGCCTGGCTGACTTCATACGCCGCCGCCAGCTTGGCGCCCAACTGCCGGGACTGGCGGGCCACGCTGGCACCATCCTGACGAGCGGTCACGGCCGCGACCAATTCATCGACCCCTTTGACCAATTCCGCGCGCTCGGGCTTGGACGGCAGCTCAGCCACCAGGCCCTGCAATACCCCCAGAAATTCCACCTGCTCACGGTATTCCGATTCATCGACGACCTTGCCCGCCGCTACCGTCGGCGGATAGTCCGCGCCGATGTAGTCCAGCAAATGCAGGGCTTTCGTGGCGCCCTCGGCAGGCGCGGCCAACAGATTGAAGCTGCACGACATCAACGCCGGCAATAGCAGCCAGGCGAGAAAACGGAAGGGGGCAGTCATGAACGAATCTCAAAGGGAAATACGAAGTAACACATTGTTGAGCTTTATGAGATTTGACTCAAGGTGTAAGTGATTTGTATTTTGAGTAACAGAGCAGATTGAGCTGTAGCAATGACGCCACGCCCGACGATTCTGCGCTGCCCCCAACGCGCACAGAAAACGCAAAACCAATGTGGGAGCGGGCTTGCTCGCGATAGCAGTGGGTCAGCCGACTGACTCGGTGACTGACACTCCACTATCGCGAGCAAGCCCGCTCCCACATTGTCGATCCGGTTTATTCAGCCCGGTCCGGGTTCAAGCCGTCGCGCGATGCAAGCTGGCGAGGAAGCCCGCAGCCCCCACGAACAACCCGGCAAACGTGCGGTTCATGCGTTTTTGCTGCTTGGGCGTGCGCAACAGGCGCAAGACTTTCGACGCCAGGCCGGTATAGCCCGCCATCACGATCATATCGACGCTGATCATCGTCGCGCCGAGGATCAGGTATTGGATCAGCAGCGGCGCCTGCGGGTTCACGAACTGCGGCAGCACCGCGAGCATGAACACCAACGCTTTGGGGTTGCTGGCGTTGACCAGAAAGCCACGGAACATCATCGCCATCGGCTTGCCGATCGGCCGTACTGCGGCGTCATCGGTCATGTCCATGGGCAACGCGCGCCATTGCTTGACGGCCAGGTACACCAGGTACGCCACGCCAAACCATTTGATCGCATAGAACGCGGTGGACGACGCCGCCAGAATGGCTCCCAAGCCGCCCGCGACCACGGCGATCTGCATCGCCAGGCCGATTTGCAGGCCGATGGCGTTCCAGTAGCCGCGCAGGAAACCGTATTGCAGGCCACTGGACATCGAGGCGATGGCGCCTGCGCCAGGAGAAAGGGAAATGATCCAACTAGCGAGGAAAAAAGCCAGCCATGTGTCGAGTGCCATTGCACACCTCAGCAGCGAGTTTGCGGTTGTGCCTTAAGCTAACGCTGCCGACCGAAGGCTGGCTATAGTTTTTTGCAAGATGTGAACGCTAGCGCTGGCCCGGGAGGACAGCACTGTCGCGCCAGCGGCGCACCGAGCGTTGGAAGAACAGGCTATTGGGCACCTGCACCGTCACGCCGCCGGTCCCCGCCTCTTCCACTTCGATCAGCGTGGTGTAAAGCAGGTTGATCGCCACTACCCGGCCTTTGACGCCGGGCTTGTCGACGGTGTCCACCAGCTCGACCACATCACCGAGGCGGAACGGCCCGACGGTGAAGATCAGGATCGCGCACAACAGGTTGGACAACACCGACCACATGGCGAAAAACGCCACCGCCGCCACCGCGACAAACCCCGACAACGCGGTCCACAACACCGTGGCGGACACGCCCAGGCGCTCCAGCACGAAGATCAGCGCACTGCCCATGATCAGCCAGCGCAAGCCGCCACGCAGCGGCATCAACAGCTGCGGCGGGAAGGGGTAGTGCTCGCCGAGGCGGGTCAGGCCTTTGGCGACAAACCGCTGGGTCAGGTAGCCGGTCAGCAGGATCAGCAGGATTTGCACGCCGATCCACACGGGGGCGACCCATTGCGCCGGCAGCGGCAGTTGCAGCGCGTCCATCAGGACAGCGCCTCCAGCTCCGCTTGCAGGCTTTCGAGCAGTTCGAGGGCTTCCATCCAGCTTTCCTCCAACTGCCCTTCACGGACCTTGAGCTTGGCCTGCTCGGCCAGCAGATCGCGCAGTTCATCCTTGCGCGCGGCTTCGTACACAGCACTGTCGCCCAGGCTGGTTTCGATCTTGGCCAGGCGCTCGTGGACCTTGCCCAACTCGGCTTCCAGCTTGTCGGCTTCGCGCTTGTGCGGCGCCAACTGCTGGCGCAGGGCGGCGGCGGCCTGGCGCTGGGCCTTCTTGTCGGTTTTGTCCGGGTTGACCGGGGTGTTGCTGGTCGGCGCGTTGCGCAGGCGGTATTCCGTCAGCCAGCGCGCGTAGTCGTCGAGGTCGCCGTCGAACTCTTCGACTTTGCCGTCGGCCACCAGCAGGAAGTTGTCGGTGGTGCTCTTGAGCAAGTGGCGATCGTGAGACACCACCAGTACCGCACCGCTGAACTCCTGCAAGGCCATGGTCAGCGCCAGGCGCATTTCCAGGTCGAGGTGGTTGGTCGGCTCGTCGAGCAGCAACAGGTTCGGCCGGTCCCAGGCGATCAACGCCAGGGCCAGGCGGGCTTTTTCGCCGCCGGAGAAATTCAGCACCGGCTCATCGATGCGCGCGCCACGGAAGTCGAAGCCGCCGAGGAAGTCGCGCAATGGCTGCTCGCGTTCGGTCGGCGCCAGGCGCTGCAGGTGCAGCAACGGGCTGGCCTTGGCGTCCAGGGAGTCCAACTGATGCTGGGCGAAGTAGCCGACCACCAGGTTCTCGCCACGGGTCAGGCGCCCGGCCAGGGGTTGCAGCTCGCCCGACAGGTTCTTGATCAGCGTCGACTTGCCCGCGCCGTTCGGCCCGAGCAGGCCAATGCGCGCACCCGGCGTGAGTTGCAGCTTGACCTTCTCGAGGATGGTTTTCTCGCCATAGCCCAGGCGGGCATCGGACAGGTCGAGCAACGGGCTGGAGATCTTCACCGACTCGCGGAACACGAAATCGAAAGGCGAATCGACGTGGGCCGCCGACAGTTCTTCCATGCGCTCCAGCGCCTTGATCCGGCTCTGGGCCTGGCGGGCCTTGGTGGCCTGGGCCTTGAACCGGGCGATGTAGCTTTCCATGTGCGCGCGCTGCGCCTGCTGCTTCTCGAACGCCTGCTGTTGCTGGGCCAGGCGTTCGGCGCGGGCGCGTTCGAACGCGGTGTAGCCGCCACGGTAGAGGGTGATTTTCTTCTGCTCGACGTGAGCGATGTTGTCGACCACGGCGTCGAGGAAATCCCGGTCGTGGGAAATCAGCAGCAAGGTGCCCTGGTAGCTCTTGAGGAAATCCTCCAGCCACAGGATCGCATCGAGGTCCAAGTGGTTGGTCGGTTCGTCGAGCAGCAACAGGTCCGAGGGGCACATCAGTGCCTGGGCCAGGTTCAGGCGCATGCGCCAGCCGCCGGAGAAGTCGGCGACCGGGCGGTCCATCTGTTCGTTGGTAAAGCCAAGGCCGGCGAGCATCTTGCGCGCACGGGCGTCGGCGGTGTAGCCGTCAGCGCTGTCCAGTTCCGCGTGCAGGCGGGCTTGAGCGGCGCCGTCCTGGGCTTTCTCGGCCGCGGCCAGGTCGTGTTGCACCTGGCGCAGACGCAGGTCGCCATCGAGCACGTAGTCGATCGCGATGCGGTCCAGGGTGTCGATCTCCTGGCGCATATGGGCGATGCGCCAGTCGGCCGGCAGCAAGCAGTCCCCGGAGTCCGGGGTCAGCTCACCCAGCAACAGGGCGAACAACGTGGATTTGCCGGCGCCGTTGGCACCGATCAGGCCGGCTTTGTGACCGGCGTGCAGGGTCAGCTCGGCGTCTTCGAGAAGACGTTGCGGGCCACGCTGTAATGTTAGGCTTTGAAGTCGGATCATAATGGCGGCGGAGTCTACCAGCTTCGTTGGCCGCTGGCTTGGGTGTGAATATGTGCGCTGACCTGTGGAGCTTTGCCCTCTCGACTTACGCCCGCCCGGGCGTCGAGGCTGCATGCCTGCGTGTGCAGGAACAAGGCGCGAATGTGTGCCTGTTGCTCTGCGGGGCGTGGCTGGAACAGCGGGGCGTGGCGCTGACGCGTGAACGCGCGCTGGCGCTGAGGCATATCGCCGAGCCCTGGCAATCGCAGGTGGTTGAACCGTTGCGACAGGTACGCCGGCAATGGCGGGCCGTGGCGCAGCAGGATGCGGCCTTGGCGGCGTTACGGGAGCGGGTCAAAGCCCTGGAGCTGGACGCGGAACGCGAGTTGCTGGCGCGCCTGGAAACGCTGGCAACGACATGGCTGACAGGCGAGGCGATGGGTCAACGATGGTTGGAAGGCCTGGCGGCTGAGGGAGCCGCCAACCTTGACCACGACGCGCTGCAGCAGCTGCGCGTCGCAGTCACCGGCACTTAGGAAGCGCTGGTTGGAGTGCTGTTGCTTGGCGCGACCGACGCAGGGGTGCTGGTCGATGCGCTTGGCGCTGCTGGGGTAGCAACCGATGCTGCCGGGGTGGCTGGCTTGGCCGGTGCTGGTTTTGCAGCAGCAGCTTTAGCCACTGGCTTGGCCGCTGGTTTCGCGGCAGCGGCTTTAACCACTGGCTTGGCGGCTGGTTTGGCAGCAGCGGCTTTAACCACTGGCTTGGCAGCTGGTTTGGC
This sequence comes from Pseudomonas sp. PSPC2-3, assembly GCF_049898265.1. Taxonomy (NCBI): domain Bacteria; kingdom Pseudomonadati; phylum Pseudomonadota; class Gammaproteobacteria; order Pseudomonadales; family Pseudomonadaceae; genus Pseudomonas; species Pseudomonas sp. PSPC2-3. The sequence goes on from NZ_JAFCXJ010000001.1 coordinate 389,618, forward strand.
AGCAGCGGCTTTAACCACTGGCTTGGCAGCTGGTTTGGCAGCAGCGGCTTTAGCCACTGGCTTGGCGGCCGGTTTTGCAGCAGCGGCTTTAGCCACTGGTTTGGCAGCGGGTTTTGCAGCAGCGGCTTTAGCCACTGGCTTGGCGGCTGGTTTGGCAGCGGCCGTTTTGGCAGCTGGCTTGGCAGCCGGTTTTACAGCAGCGGCTTTAGCGGCTGGCTTGGCGGCTGGTTTGGCAGCAACGGCTTTAGCCACTGGCTTGGCGGCTGGTTTTGCAGCAGCCGTTTTGGCAGCTGGCTTGGCGGCCGGTTTTGCAGCAGCGGTCTTGGCAACTGGCTTGGCAGCTGGTTTTGCAGCAACAGTCTTGGCAGCTGGCTTGGCGGCGGCCTTAGCCGGCGCTTTGGCGGCAACGGCTTTTGCCGGTGTACGAGCGCCCAGCACTTTCGATACAGCTTCCTTCACACGACCAACGCCCTGGGCCAGTTTCAGGCTTTCTTGAGCATCTTTTTTGAGTTGGGAAATGTAGGTGCGGGTTTCGGCTTGGCGATCCTTGAGGGCGTCCAGCAGGTCCTCAAGTTCTTTGACTGCGTCTTTGGCTTTGGCTTGAGCCTTGGCTTTGCCGGCAGTGGCGGCGTCTTGCAATTTGGTGCGGGACTTATGCAGTTTTTCTTGCGCTTTACCGCGTTGTTTTTCCAACTTGGCGAGCAGTTTTTCTGCATCAGCCAAGGCTTGGGAACACGCGCTTTCCAAATGTTCGAGCAGACTGCCCGAGAGTTGTTGGAGTAAGTGCAACGGGGTATTTACAGGCTTCTGTTTGGCCGACATGGTTTACCTCCTGGCTGACGTGGGTGCGGCTCATACTAGCCCTCTGCTCTTACCGCCGCTAGGGCATGTTGACAGTATCGTTTGCCTTGCGTTGCACCGTGCGAAAAATCTTATCGATATAACGAAAAACCACGCCACTTTTTACCCTCTCACACTGGCATAATCCGTCGCACTTTCGGCTGGAGAAGACCCATGTCGCGTTACCTTTTTCTTGCGCTTGGTTTGGCGATTTCCGTGGCCAATGCAAGCGAGCCAGCGTCATCCAAAACCACTGCCCCGGACGCGCACGACCTCGCGTACAGCCTGGGCGCCAGCCTCGGTGAGCGGCTGCGCCAGGAAGTCCCCGACCTGCAGATCCAGGCGTTGATCGAGGGTCTCAAGCAAGCCTATCAAGGTAAACCGCTGGCACTGGATAACGCGCGCATCGAACAACTCCTGGCGCAGCATGAAGCGCAGGACGAAGCCGATGCTCAGGTACCGCAAAGTGAAAAAGCACTGACGGCCGAACAGCAGTTTTTGACCCAGGAAAAAGCCGCGAGCGGCGTGCGCGAATTGGCCGATGGCGTTCTGCTCACGGAACTCACGCCCGGCAGCGGCAACAAGCCGTTGGCCAGTGATGAGGTTCAGGTGAAATACGTGGGGCGATTGCCCGATGGGACGGTGTTCGATCAAAGCACCCAGGCGCAATGGTTTCGTCTGGACAGTGTGATCAGCGGCTGGAGCAGTGCGCTGCAACAGATGCCGGTGGGCGCGAAGTGGCGCCTGGTGATTCCATCGGCACAGGCCTATGGCGCCGACGGTGCTGGCACGTTGATCCCGCCTTACACGCCTCTGGTATTCGAGATCGAATTGCTCGGCACCCGGCATTGATCCAATAAAAAACGGCGCGTCATACGCACCGTTTTTTTATCTCATCAGCAACGGTCAGGCCGGGGCGACAGCCACATCCCGGTGAGCATTGTGCAGCACTTCGATCAGGCAATCCTCCAACTCGAAACGCTCATGGAGCAGGCCGCCCAGCTCTTTGAATTTCTCGGCAACACACTTGCCGGCATCACACAGGTCATTGAACGCCAGCAGCTTCTCGGTGATCACATCGATGCGTGGGTAGAGGGTCTCGGCCAATTCAAGACCACGCTGATCGTCGAAGGCTTCCGCCTCCTTGGTCAACTGTTCGTAGACGCCGAAATGACCGGCAGACACGTAGTCCACCAAGACACCGCAAAACGCCTGCAGCGGCTTGCGATTCATCGCTAATGCTTCGGGCTTCTCGCCGAGAGCATCAAACGCCCGAACCAGTTCGTGGCGTGCCTTCAACCAGCTGTCGATCAGCTTGTGCACCCCACCCCAGCGTTCCTGAGCATTCTGACAACTTTCCAGCATGATGATCTCTCTTCCCTATAGGGGGCGCTGCCGCTGTGTGCCCGCGCAATACTTCAAAGATAAAGCGGCAGCCGGACAAAGCCGCATCTGACAACGGTTTCAATAACGCATGCGGGCCAGATTATGCCCGCATGACTATGGCTTCAAGGTACGCAGGAGAGAAAGTTCATACAAGTGTTTAATCCCGTCCTACAACTTGCGACCACTTTTCAGCGTGTCGACAGGCGCAAGCGTTGGCTGAATATCAGCCGTGAAAACTGCATGAAACCCAGGATCAACATCGCCACGAAAAACAACAGACTCCACTCCGGGAGGCTCAAATCGAACAGGGTCCAGGTGATTTCCACGCAGTCGACGGTACCGTTGAAGATCGAGCGCAGCGCCTGCGAGAACGACAGGTTTTCGAGCATGTACTGCAAACTGGGCCAACAATCGCCAGCCTGATCAGACGCAGTGTTCTGCAGCAACACCTGGCGCACTGCGGTAATTGCGCCTAGCGCGGCACAGCCCATGCTCACCAACCCGTACCCATAGATGCCGTAGCGCTTGGGGTTATGAACAGCCGCGACCAGGTTGATCAACGTAAAGGTGGCGAGGAATAGCCGCTGAACCTGGCACAGAAAGCAGGGCCGCAGCAGCGCGCCATATTCCAGGTAGAAAGACGCACCCAACGTCAGCGCACCGGCCATGAACGCCAGGAAAAACAAGGAGCGTGAGGGGGCCAAAGACATTGTTTATCCGTACCGCGAGAGATAGGCCGTTACGGTAGAGGAAAGGCCTGACCCCTTTCAATACGCGTTAGAGCAGACGATTCCGTTAAAACGTAGGGACATCCCGCCAGAGCTTGGAGGACATAACCTGACGCAACGTAGGAATGTATTACGAACCCAGTTAAATCGAGTCTTTACACAGAACCCAAGGGTTGGCTGTCGGATGCATCCGAGCCAACCCTCGTACCTGTTCCTGCTTCAACCCCGCACCGGCGCGGGCAACGGTGAGGCGAGCAGACGGTTGTCCAGCAGGCCCAGGCCTTCCTGGAACAGCTGGTTGCTGCGCTCGGTGTCACCCAACTGGGCCAGCAGGCGTGCCAGTTCGGCACACGCCTCGGGGTTACGCTGCACCTGCAGGCTGCTTTCCAGATAGTCCCGCGCCTTGCCCCACAGACTGTTTTGCAGGCACAGGCGCCCGAGGGTCAACAGCAAGCTGGCATCACCGGGATGATCCTTGAGCCAGCCTTCGGCAAACTTCAACTGACGGGCCGGGTCACTGCCGCGCAACAGGCCATACAGGCGGATCAGGTGGCTGTCATACGCACGCTTGAGCGCGCCGCGCAGCACCTCTTCGGCCTTGGCATCGGCGCCCAGCTGGCGCAGTTGCTCGGCGTAGGCCAGCACCAACGGCGGCTCCTGGCGCTGGGCGGACGTCAGTTGCTGCCAGGCGCGCTCAAGCGCCTGCAACCCCGCTTCGCCCTGCTCTTCACGCTGGGCGGCCAGGCTCAGGTTTTCACCCCAGGCGCGGCGCTCCAGCTCGGCCAATTCGCCGGCCGGCAATACTTTGTCCTTGCGCAGCTCAGGCAACAGACGAATCACCGACGACCAATCGCCCCGCTGCTGATGCAAGCGTTGCAACTGGCGCAGCACCTGGGCGTTATGCGGATGACGCTCGTGCATGGCCTGCAAGGTGGTCAGCGCGCCGTCGGTGTCGCCACGGTCCGTCTGCAATTGCGCATGGCTCAAGGCAATCGCCAGTTCGGCCTGGGGCTGTCGCTCGAGGGCGCGCTCCAGCAGTCCGTCGCACTCTTCATATCGCCCTTGCTCGTTTGCCGCCCGGGCCGCGCCAAGGTAATACAGCAGCGGCTGGCGTTCGGCTTCGGCGGCACGATGCAGGTGGCGTTCGGCACTGGCCCAGCGGCCTTCGGCGAGGTCCATCTGGCCGTGCTCGATCGCGATCTGCACGCGACGGCTGCGGTTACGCCGCGACCATGGGTTGACCACGCCGCCCGAGGTGCTCAACAGGCTCAACAGCACACGAATCAGGTAGATCGCCAGGCCGATGACAAATACCGCCACCAGGGTAGCCCACAGGCTCGACTCGTAATGCAGCAGATGGGGATAGGTAATCAACACGTAGCCGGTGTGTTTCGAAATGCCCACGGCCAGCGCCAGGGCGACCGCAATCGCCAGCACCAGGATCACATAGAAACGCTTCATCGGCTCTACTCCTGGCTCGCCGGCGTGCCGGCCGAAGCTTTGGCTTCTTCGGCAGGCAAGTGACGACGTTCAAGGTATGCCTGCACGGCGGCCAGGCTGGCGGCCAGGTCCGGAGTCACGACCGAGACGGCCTTGGGCTCAAGCTCGGCGATACGCGCGAGCATCGCTTTGCTCTGCGGGTTGTCCTGGTTGAAGTTGTCCTGCAACACGCTGCGCGCTTCACCCAGCGAACGGCTGTACACCGCCGCCTCGCCATTGAGCGCAGCCCATTGCGCCTGCTCGAGGGCCAGGCTCAGGGCCAGGCGCACCTGGTTCAGGCCTTGGCCGGCGAGCAGTGGGCGAATGTTGTCATCGGGGTTGAAGTCGATGCGGAAGTAACGCGAGAGCTGCTCCCACCATTGGCTCAAGCGGTTTTCCGTATCGGTGGTCGGACGCCCATGGGATGTCGGCTCCTGAAGCTGGTACTCCGGCGCAATCGCCGCCAGTTGCACGACTTGATCGCGCAAGGCCGCCAATTGCAGGTAGAGCCCGGTACGGTCCGGTTGTTCGGTACTGCGCAACGCGGCAAGGCTCTTGGCCAATTGCTCGCGCGCGGCGTAGGAACCCGGATCGCTCTGCTCGCGAAGAATCTCGTCGGCGCCCTGGACCAGCGACTGCGCACTGTTGATGTCCTGCAGGGCAGACAAGCGCAGGCTCGCCAGACGAATCAAGTGTTCGGCTTCTGCCAGGCGCCAGTCCTTGCGGCTGGCCCCGAGCACGGTTTCCAGGCGCTGGCCCAAACGCTGCTGGTCGCCCTGCAACTGGGCCAGCAAGCGGCGGCGCTCCTCCAGCTCGTCCGCGCCCGGCAGTTGCGCCAGGCGTGCAGCCAACTGTTGCTGGCTTTGCTTGAGGGTCTGGGACTGGTCGTCGAGGCTCTTTACCTGGCTCAGCTGTTGCTGGTTGCTGGCTTGCAGGGTGCGGACCTGCCAGATCCCCCACCCGCCGGCGGCAACGCCCGCAGCACCCAGCAGCAAGGCGACGATTGCCAGGCCATTGCCACGGCGCGGCGCGGTGACCGGTGTCTGGCCCGGCGCATCGAGCGCGGGCTGAGCTTCATCTTTAGGCAAGGCTGTTTCGCTCACGTATCCATCCTTTGCGTATCAGAGAGTGGGAACGGAATGGCTCCGTAACGCCACTAACAAAGCCGCGGCACTCGCGCCGCGACAATCCACAACTTTTTCTGCGCCAGCCGCCCGCGCCATCTCATAGACTCGCGGGCTGGGCACGAACAACGGCAGCCGGGCCACCTGTGGCCAATCCGAACCGGCCAGGGCCTGCAGGTGCAAAAAACCCTGCCCACTGCTGACCACCAGGCCGTTCAAGCGTTCCAACTGGATGCGCTGCATCAGTACACCCGGGTCGTAGGCCGGAAGGAAACGGCGATACAACTCCAGATAGTCGACACTAGCACCTTGCTCGCGCAAACGCTCCGCCAGCAGCTCTCGCCCGCCCTCGCCGCGCAGGATCAGCACCCGCGCATCGGTGCGCGCAATGGCCTCGCGCAAGGCGGGCAAGGCCAGCAAGGCCTCGCTGTCGTCGCCGCTGGGCGGATAATGAACGTCCAGGCCGTGATCGGCCAGTACCTGGGCGGTGGCGGCACCCACGCTGAACCACGGCAACCGCGGCCAGTGTCGCTCCAGGCGTTGCACGCCAAGGCGCGCCGCCGGCTTGCTGACCACAATTACCGCGCAATAGCGGCCCAGGTCAGCCCAGACCGCCTGCTGCTCAGGCGTGACCGGCAAGGCTTCGATCTCTAGCAACGGCAGGCTGCTGCTGAAAATCCCGACATCCGACAACGACGCCGCCAACAGCGCAGACTCCTCGGCAGGCCGCGTCAGCAGCACACGCCAATCGGTCACTGCGGGCCGGCCTCGCCGTAGACTTTTTGCAGGATGGCACCGGCGCCCTGGTCCAGCAGCTCTTCGGCGACCTGGATCCCCAGCGCCGTCGCATCACGCTGCGGCCCGCGCACTTGCGCGGTGATCAAGTTGCCGCCTTCCGGGTCGCCCACCAGGCCACGCAGCCACAGGTTTTCGCCTTCGAGCACGGCGTAGCAGGCGATCGGCACCTGGCAGCCACCATTGAGGTGTTTGTTCAGGGCGCGTTCGGCGGTGACACGGACGTCGGTGTCGTGGTGGTCGAGCGGTTTGAGCAAGGCGTGGATTTCACTGTCGGCGGTGCGACATTCGATGCCCACTGCGCCCTGCCCGCCGGCAGGCAAGCTGTCTTCGACGCTGATGACCGAGGTGATGCGGTCTTCGAAGCCGAGCCGGATCAAACCGGCCGCCGCGAGGATGATCGCGTCATATTCACCGGCATCGAGCTTGGCCAGACGCGTGTTGACGTTGCCGCGCAGGAAGCGGATCTGCAAATCCGGGCGACGCGTCAGCAACTGGGCCTGACGACGCAGGCTGGAAGTGCCGACGATGCTGCCCAACGGCAGCTCATCCAGGGACGCGTAGGTATTGGACACAAAGGCATCGCGCGGGTCTTCGCGCTCGCAGATGCAAAACAGGCCCAGGCCTTCGGGGAAGTCCATGGGCACGTCTTTCATCGAATGCACGGCGATGTCGGCTTCGTTTTCCAGCAGCGCGGTTTCCAGTTCCTTGACGAACAGACCCTTGCCGCCGATCTTCGACAGCGGCGAGTCGAGCAGCTTGTCGCCGCGACTGACCATGGGCACCAGGGATACCTGGAGCCCAGGGTGGGCCTGCTCGAGACGTGCTTTGACGTATTCGGCCTGCCACAAGGCCAGGGCGCTTTTACGGGTGGCGATGCGGATTTCGCGAGAGGACATGGATCAATCCGTACTGAATAGATACGGCAGATAATAACAGCTCAGGCAAATTCGCTTTGATTTGAATCAGCAAGTGCGAGGCCTCCCTGGCCACAGCGCACCGGGATCACGACGATAGAGCGCGCTGCAGCCCTTGGACTAAAGCTGCTGCATCATCTTGCGCACGCCGGCGACATGGCGGCGGCTGACGATCAAAGCATCGCCGTTAAGCCCTTTCAGGAACAACTGAAAGTGCCCCAGGGGCGTGCGTTGCAGGCGCTCGATGCGCTCGCGGGCCACCAGCGCGTTGCGGTGGATACGCACGAAACGGTCGCCGAATTCATCCTCAAGGGCCTTGAGCGGCTCATCGAGCAGCACTTCGCCAGACTCGTGACGCAGGGTCACGTACTTGTGATCGGCGATGAAGTAGATCACCTGGCTCAGCGGGATCAGTTCGATACCCTTACGGGTGCGCGCGCTGATATGGCTGCGCGGCCCGTTACCGCTCTGGGCGGCGGGCTGGGTCAGGGCGGCGAGCTGGACGCGATTGGGGCGCTCGGCTTTTTTCAACGCCTTGAGCAACACCTCGGCAGTCACCGGCTTGGCCAGGAAGCTGACACCGCTGGCTTCCAGGGTTTCGGCAGGGAATTCTTCCTCGGCGGCACACAACACCACGGCCGGCGGCGATTCGCGCTCGCTCAGGCGGGCGGCGACTTGCAGGCCATCCAGGCCCGGCATGCGGATGTCGAGCAGCACCACATCCGGCTTGAGGCTGTCGATCAACGTCAACGCCTCCTCACCCGTGCTGGCGCTCGGTTCAAGGACTGTATAACCCTCGAGTTCGCTGAGCAGACGGCTCAGTCGCTCGCGGGCTTGGGGTTCGTCATCAACGATCAGGACATTCATATTGCGCTGGATTCCTGCGTGAGTCTCGCACAAGGATAGCGTAGACAGGTGCGGTGACTTGCGTCACAGCGATCCACGCTAAGACTAGCGCGAGCGGCAAAAAGTGCCCTGAGAGTGGCACTCATATTTATCCGGACCTGTTCAATAGCGCCCAAAACCTGCCGCCCTTGGGCATCGTCGTAGGGTTTGCTGATACACAATCCGAATACCCCCCTTGTTTAATGGTAGTCAGGGTTATGACCGCATCACCTGACTTTGGTGCATTCACACACTACTCAGTCCAACTGTAGACGCTCGCCGAGACGACATTGCTCATTCGTCAAATATCGTTTCAATAAGCACCTCTGCCCAGTCTCTTCCCGGACGCGGTCGGCGGCAAGGCACTTAGCCATGCTTGGCACAAATAAAATGCCGACCACCCGTAGCACCGCCTCCACGGGCAACCCTGTTATTATCGTCGGCACACCTTCACGCCTCTTTTAAGCAGATCACGAGCGAATCCATGAGCACCGACAAGACCAACCAGTCCTGGGGCGGCCGCTTCAGTGAACCCGTCGACGCCTTCGTCGCCCGCTTCACCGCCTCCGTCACCTTCGACCAGCGCCTGTACCGCCACGACATCATGGGCTCGATCGCCCACGCCACGATGCTGGCCAAGGTCGGCGTGCTGACCGACGCCGAGCGCGACAGCATCATCGACGGCCTGACCACCATCCGTGGCGAGATCGAAGCCGGCACGTTCGACTGGCGCGTCGACCTGGAAGACGTGCACATGAACATCGAAGCCCGCCTCACCGATCGCATCGGCGTGACCGGCAAGAAACTGCACACCGGGCGCAGCCGTAACGACCAGGTGGCCACCGATATCCGCCTGTGGCTGCGTGACGAAATCGACCTGATCCTGGCCGAAATCACCCGCCTGCAAAAAGGTTTGCTGGAACAGGCCGAGCGTGAATCGGACACCATCATGCCCGGCTTCACCCATCTGCAGACCGCACAACCGGTAACCTTCGGCCACCACCTGCTGGCCTGGTTCGAAATGCTCAGCCGCGACTACGAGCGCCTGGTGGACTGCCGCAAGCGCGCCAACCGCATGCCGTTGGGCAGCGCCGCGCTGGCGGGCACCACCTACCCAATCGACCGCGAGTACACCGCACAACTGCTGGGTTTTGACGCCGTGGGCGGCAACTCCCTGGACGGCGTGTCGGACCGCGACTTCGCCATCGAATTCTGCGCCGCCGCCAGTATCGCGATGATGCACCTGTCGCGCTTCTCCGAAGAACTGGTGCTGTGGACCAGCGCGCAATTCCAGTTCATCGACCTGCCCGACCGCTTCTGCACCGGCAGCTCGATCATGCCGCAAAAGAAAAACCCCGACGTGCCGGAGCTGGTACGTGGCAAGAGCGGCCGCGTATTCGGCGCGCTGATGGGCCTGCTGACCCTGATGAAAGGCCAACCCCTGGCCTACAACAAGGACAACCAGGAAGACAAGGAACCGCTGTTCGACGCCGCCGACACCCTGCGCGATTCGCTGCGTGCCTTTGCCGACATGATCCCGGCGATCAAGCCCAAGCACGCGATCATGCGTGAAGCGGCGCTACGTGGGTTCTCCACCGCGACCGACCTGGCGGACTACCTTGTGCGCCGTGGCCTGCCGTTCCGCGACTGCCACGAAATCGTCGGCCATGCCGTGAAGTACGGCGTGGAAAGCGGCAAGGACCTGGCGGAAATGAGCCTGGAAGAACTGCGCCAGTTCAGCGACCAGATCGAGCAGGACGTGTTTGCCGTGCTGACCCTGGAAGGTTCGGTGAATGCGCGCAACCACGTGGGCGGTACCGCGCCGGCCCAGGTCAAGGCCGCCGTCGTGCGCGGTCAGGTCCTGCTCGCCAGCCGCTAGGTCGAAAATGTGGGAGGGGGCTTGCTCCCTCCCACATTGATCACTTCTTCGCCGCCACCATCGCCATGAACGCCGGCATCGCCGCTTCCCTGTCCGCCGCCACCTTCAGGGCGTTAGGCATGGCGTGCAAACGCTCCAGCAATGCCTTGGCCGTCGGCAATTCAGCCAACAGGTCCAGGCCGAACAGCTTCTCGGCCACGCCGCAGGCGAGGTTCAGGCTGTACATGAAATACAGATCGGCAATCGTAAAGCTCTCCCCCGCTACGTAAGGCGCGAACTTGCCGTGCCGACCTAACGTCCCCACCCCCAGCAGCAACTCGGCCCGGGCTTTGTCCTTGATCGCCTCCGGCACCGGCATGCCGAAATACGCTTCGGCGAAACACGCACGGGCGGGCAGCTCGATGTACAGCTCGATTTCCCGGCACAATGTCAGCACCTGAGCGCGCTGAAACGGTTCGGCCGGCAGCAGCGAGGGGCCCTCCTGGGTTTGCTCGATGTATTCGAGGATCACGCTGGTTTCGTTGATAAAGCCCTGTTTGACACCCAGCACCGGCACCTTGCCCCGCGGACTGATCGCCAGGGCGGCGGGTGTTTGCCCGGCAAAAAAAGGCACCTCTTCGAATGCCAGGCCTTTCTCCAAGAGCGCCAGCTTGACCATGTTGTAGTAATTGCTGACCGAAAATCCGTAGAGTTTGAGCATCGCAAAGCCTCCAGGCCATGTGCGGGGTTGGCTGCATGAGTTATAGATCCGCCCGACCAACCTGGCTAGCAGCATCACCTGCCTGAATGGGGGTAGACTGGCGCCCTTTTCTTGAGGAGCCTGCCATGAGCGAGCCGACCGATATCGACAACGACGAAGAAGCGTTCACCGAAAGCACGCTGACCCAGGCCATCGAAAACCAGATCGAAAGCGACAATCCGCCCGCCGCCAAGGCCACGTTCAACAAGCTGACGCTGGTGGGTTACGAGCGCGAAGTGATTTTGAACATGATGGCCCATGTGCTGGCGGTGGAAATCGACAAGATGCTCGACGAAGACCGCGCCTTCGATACCCAATGGTATGAATCCGCCTTGCGCGCACTGCCCGAGTTGCCGCCTGAAAACGCCTGAAGCGAGCGCCCGTGTGGCCGGGAAGCCTGCTTCCTCGCCACAACACTGCGCCATATCAACAGCCGCGAGTTTCCCACTGGACAGCCCGCCAAAGTACGTTCACCTTAGGGCCTGCTAGCCTCTAACAAATTCTTAGAAAGTCTGGAGTCCCTATGTCGTATACCCCTGAGTTGGTTGCCGAACTGGAAATCCTTGCACTCTTCAACCTGGACAGCTCCCAGGAAGGTCTGAAAGTCCATCAGACTGCCGCACCGACTGCTATCGCCGCCGCCAAACGCCTGTTCGAGAAAAAACTGATCGACCAACCGGACGGCGGTTACCTGACCAGCCTTGGCCGGGACGCTGCAGAACAAGCCCAAACCCTGCTGACCATCCTGACCACCGCCGCAACCAAAGAAGCTGCCTGATTCCGGATACTGCCCATGGAGTCCGCCGCGGCGGATTCCGAGGGCATTGCCGTGAACCGGATAAAATTCTGACGCCAAAAACCGTTTCCCCTCTAAACCTCCTACGCTTCTGAATGTAAACTCCTACACGGCCGCCCATGTCGGGCCTTGCGCGCCGCCGAGTTCGACATGACCCGCACCCATGAGATCCGCCCCGACCTGGACGAAGGCATCGACCGCAAGGTGCTGGCCCAACTGCGCGCGCGGTTCATGGCGCTTAACGCAGGGCGCATGGCCCGGGCCCTCGAAGGGCTGACGCCACGCCAGCAAAGCGTATTGACCCTGCTGCCGCTGTTTTTCCACGTCAATCACCCGCTGTTGCCCGGTTACGTGTCGGGCAGCACCCCGGCCGGGCTGTCGAATTTCGAACCCGACGCGCAGGCCCTGAACGAAGCCCAGCGCCTGACCCGTTCGTTCTCCTACAAACCGCGCCACGGCAACCCGCCGCAGCCGATCCATGGCCTGTTCCTGATGGGCAGCCTCGGCACACTGGCCCAAGCCGACCAGAGCGACATGGACGTGTGGGTATGCCACGCCCCCGACCTGAGCGACAACGAACTGGTCGAGCTGCGCAAGAAATGCCAGTTACTGGAAGCCTGGGCCCAGAGCATGGGCGCCGAGGCGCACTTCTTCCTGATCGAGCCGAGCCGGTTTGTCTTGGGCGAACGCGACACGCAACTGAGCTCCGACGACTGCGGCACCACCCAGCATTATCTGTTGCTGGATGAGTTCTATCGCACCGCCATCTGGCTCGCCGGCCGCACACCGATCTGGTGGCTGGTGCCGGTGTATGAAGAAGTGCGCTACGCCGAGTTCACCCACACGCTGATTTCCAAACGCTTTATCCGCGCCGATGAAACCCTCGACCTCGGCCACCTGGCGCGCATCCCGCCCGGCGAATTCATTGGCGCCGGGCTGTGGCAATTGTTCAAGGGCATCGAATCGCCCTACAAGTCGCTGCTCAAGCTGCTGCTGACCGAGGTCTACGCCAGCGAGCACCCGAACGTGCAGTGCCTGAGCCTGCGCTTCAAACGGGCGGTGTTCGCCAACCGGATGGACCTGGACGAGCTGGACCCTTACGTCGTGGTCTACCGGCGCATCGAGGAATACCTCAACGCGCGCAACGAGCCGGAACGCCTGGAACTGGTACGGCGCGCGCTGTACTTGAAGGTCAACCGCAAGCTCAGCGCCGGCCAGCGCACCGTCGGTTGGCAGCGCCTGTTGCTGGAACGCCTGGCCCATGAATGGGGTTGGGACCAGCGTCAACTGGCGCTGCTCGACAGCCGCAGCCAATGGAAAGTACGCCAGGTCGCCTCCGAGCGCCGCGCCCTGGTCAATGAGCTGAACTACAGCTATCGCTTTCTGACCCAGTTCGCCCGCACCGAACAAACCGTCAGCCTGATCAACAAGCGCGACCTCAATGTGCTTGGCCGTCGCTTGTACGCGGCGTTTGAACGCAAGGCCGGCAAGGTCGAATTCATCAACCCCGGCATCGCCCCGGACCTGGCCGAAGACACCCTGACCCTGGTGCAATCGGCCAACCGCAAGGAACCGGGCCAGCATCATTGGGGCCTGTACAACGGCAACCTCACCGCCCTGGAATCGGAGCACTTCGCGCCGATCAAGCGCAGCCGCGACCTGCTGGAAATGCTCACCTGGTGCCACCGCAACGGCGTGATCGACAGCAGCACGCGCCTGGCGCTGCACCCAGGCGTCAGCGACATGACCGAATTCGAACTGTTCAACCTGCTGGGCAGCCTGCAACAGACCATCGCCCTGCCCCTGGCCAGCGTCGATGAAGAGCGCCTGCTGCGCTCGGCGGTGCCGGAAGAAGTGCTGTTGCTGATCAACGTCGGCGTCGACCCGCTCAAGCACCATCGCGACCTGAACATCCTGATGACCACCGAGCGCACCGACTCCCTGAGTTACGCCGGCGTGCGCGAAAACCTGGTGCTGACCCTCGACCAGGTCACGCTCAACAGCTGGAACGAGGTGATGGTCAGCCGCTACGACGGTCCCCATGCCCTGCTCGACTGCCTGCGCGACTACCTCAACCAGTTGCCGTCGGACCACCTGCCACGCCTGCGGGTGCGCTGCTTCTGCCACAACCGCGCACAGTTCATTGCCCAGCGCGTGGAAGAAATCTTCGACACCGCGCAGAACCTGCTGCTGGGCCAGGGCAACCATCGCTACTTGCTGCAGGTGCAGCAGCACTATCACGTGATGGAGCTGATGCCCGGCCAGGCCACCCACGTCTCACTGGCGACCCAGGACGCGCTGATCGCCTACCTCAGCGAAGAACTGGCCAGCTACAGCCCGTTGCACTTGGACGCCATGGCCCTGGAAGACCACGACCTGGCGCTGCTGCTGCCGATGGGCATGGCCGAATGCGTGCAGGTGTTTTACCGGGTCAACGAAGGCTTCGCCGAGCTGTATGTGCTGGATGAGTTCAACGCGCTCTGGCAGCAACGCTTGCCGTTCCATGATGAACAGAGCCTGCTGGCGCCGTTGCAGCGTTTTCTGCAGTCGATCATCTATCGCCGGGACGCGCTGTCGCCCCTGGACCCGCAAGAACCGCTGGGCGCGGTGCAAACCTTGTATTACCAACTGTTGCCATCGGGCAGCAATCGCGCACGCGGTATCGAGCCTCGGCCGGCCCCGCAAAACCCGGCCAACAAGCCGTTTTATGACGTGCAGGCGATTATCGGCAAGGCGGCGCCGGGCCAGGTGGGGATCACCCTGTACTGCAATCAGCGGGAGTTTTCCGAACTGGAGTTTGGCGACCAGCTGTTTGCAGTGGTCGCCCGGGAGATCGTCGGGCAGCGCCGCGAAACCGAGCGCTACCGCTGCTATATCACTGATCTGGATCTCTCGGGCCTGCTCGGCGACGTACAAAGCCCGAGCAATCTGTACCTGCGTTACAAAGCCGAGCTGGAACAGGCGCTCAATGACGCGCTGAAGCAGATTTAAAGCGAAAAGGCGCCGCCGTCTTTGGGCTGGCCTTCAACACTGAGCAGTTCGAGCTTGAGGGTCTTGCCGCCGGGTGCCGGCCAGTCGATGTGCTGGCCCACTTTCAGGCCGAGCAACGCGCTGCCCACCGGCGCCAGGATCGAAATCTTGCCCGCGTCGGCATTCGCATCCTTGGGGTAGACCAGGGTCAGGTGATAGTCCTTGCCGCTGCCTTGCTCGCGGCAATGCACGCTGGAGTTCATGGTCACGACGCTTGCAGGCACTTCATCGTGGCCAACCACTTCTTCGGCGCGGTCGAGTTCGTGCTGCAGGGCTTCTACACCTGGCGAATTCTCGCCGACACGGTCGATCAGTTGCTCAAGACGCTGCACGTCGAGACGGGTAAGAATGATGGAAGGTGCGGTCATGATTCAGGCAGACTCCTTTTTTCTGCACAAAAAAGCAAAACCCCGCCAGGAAAAGGCGGGGTTCTCACGGACCTCGATGAGTTGAGGTGTACCCGGACACTACCACAGCACCGCAAATAAACAAGACGGGCTCAAGGCCCGACTTTGCGCCGCTCGGCCTGGGCCACGATCACGCGTCGCCGCTGATCATCGGCGGAGCGCCATTCACGGATGTCTTCCACATGGCGAAAGCAGCCAAGGCAGACTTTTGCCTCGTCCAGCCGACACAAACTGATACAAGGTGATGGCACCGCCGGGCTGACATTACTGAACAACGGCTTGGGCGGACGCACGATTGCAGGCTGGCTCACCATCAATTCTCGTCGGGGTTCAGCTCATCGAAGCCGAGCTCGACACCGGCTTGTTCCTGAACCAGCCGCGCGAGCATTTCGCTGAGCAGCTCATCGCTGGTATCGCACTGCCAATTGCGGTCTTCTTCGTTGTAATCGAAGTGAAAACCACCGGAACGTGCCGCCAGCCACAGTTGGCGCAGCGGTTCCTGGCGACTGAAGATCAGTTGAGTGCCGTTCTCGAACTTGACGGTCAGCACCCCGGCCGAGCTTTCCAGGTCCACATCCAGGCCGCTGTCGTCGAAAATATCTTCCAGCGCGTTCTGGGTCGAATCCACCAGGTCGTGAAAACGGGCTTCGGTCAAACTCATTGCGGCAACCTCAAAAGTGTCTGGTTTTGCTCAAGCGCCGCACGATACGGACGCGCTCCGCCGATTGCAAAGGATACCGAGTTCATTACCGATGGCGGTAAGAAATATCCCTGACTAGCGTAGCCAGCTTCGCAGTTATGTCGGCAAACCCCCGCCGGACGGGTATTCCGGCGCATAGGCAAGCTGGCGGGTGGTCGGTATACTCGGGCGCAATTAATGCATATTCAAGGATTTCGCCATGAAGCGCCTGATCTCTTCCCTTGCTGCGCTCGTCGCGGTCGCTTGCCTCGTTAGTGCCTGTGGTCAAAAAGGCCCGCTGTATCTGCCCGATGACAGCAAAGACCCGAATGAACAGGCGCAATCGTCGCAAAAGCCTGCCAAAGCGCATAAGCACGACACTTACTAAGGGAACCCCATGGACGCTTTTAACTACCGGAACGGCGAGCTGTTCGCGGAAGGCGTGGCGCTGTCCGCAATTGCCGAGCGCTTTGGCACCCCGACCTATGTGTACTCGCGCGCGCATATCGAAGCCCAATATCGCTCTTTCACCGACCCGTTGAACGGCGTGCCGCACCTGGTGTGCTACGCGGTCAAGGCCAACTCCAACCTGGGCGTGCTCAATGTCCTGGCGCGTCTGGGCGCCGGTTTCGACATCGTCTCCCGCGGCGAGCTGGAACGTGTCCTGGCGGCTGGCGGCCAGGCTGACAAAATCGTCTTCTCCGGCGTCGGCAAGAGCCGCGAAGACATGCGCCGTGCCCTGGAAGTCGGCGTGCATTGCTTCAACGTCGAATCCACCGACGAGCTGGAGCGCCTGCAAGTGGTCGCCGCCGAGATGGGCGTTCGCGCGCCGATTTCCCTGCGCGTCAACCCGGACGTCGACGCTGGCACCCACCCGTACATTTCCACCGGTCTGAAAGAGAACAAGTTCGGCATCGCCATCGCCGACGCCGAGGACGTGTACATCCGCGCCGCCCAATTGCCGAACCTGGAAGTGCTGGGTGTCGACTGCCATATCGGCTCGCAACTGACCACCCTGCCGCCGTTCCTGGATGCCCTCGACCGTCTGCTGGCGCTGACCGACCGCCTCGGCGAGTGCGGCATCTACCTGCAGCACATCGACCTCGGTGGCGGCGTGGGCGTGCAGTACCGCGATGAAGAGCCACCGCTGATCGGCGACTACATCAAGGCCGTGCGCGAACGCCTGGAAGGCCGCGACCTGACGCTGATGTTCGAGCCGGGCCGCTACATCGTCGCCAATGCCGGCGTGCTGCTGACCCAGGTCGAGTACCTCAAGCACACCGAATACAAGGATTTCGCCATCGTCGATGCGGCGATGAACGACCTGATCCGCCCGGCGCTGTACCAGGCCTGGATGAATGTCACCGCCGTAACGCCTCGCGACAGCGCAGCGCGCGCCTATGACGTCGTCGGCCCGATCTGCGAAACCGGCGACTTCCTGGCCAAGGATCGTCAGTTGGCCCTGGAAGAAGGCGACCTGCTGGCCATTCATTCGGCCGGTGCCTACGGGTTTGTCATGAGTTCCAACTACAACACCCGCGGGCGTGCCGCCGAGGTGCTGGTGGACGGTGATCAAGCGTTTGAAGTGCGTCGCCGCGAGACGGTAGCCGAGTTGTATGCTGGCGAAAGCCTGCTGCCGGAGTAAGCCATGCTGCTGCGTTTTACCAAGATGCACGGGCTGGGCAATGACTTCATGGTCCTTGACCTGGTCAGCCAGCACGCGCACATCCTGCCCAAGCACGCCAAACAGTGGGGCGACCGTCATACCGGCATCGGCTTCGACCAGTTGCTGATCGTTGAGGCGCCGAGCAACCCGGAGGTGGATTTCCGTTACCGGATCTTCAACTCCGACGGTTCCGAAGTGGAACAGTGCGGCAACGGTGCGCGCTGCTTCGCCCGCTTTGTGCTGGACAAGCGCCTGACCGCCAAGCGGCAGATTCGTGTCGAGACCAAGAGCGGCGTGATCGAGCTGGATGTCCGCAGCGACGGCCAGATCAGCGTCAACATGGGCGCGCCACGCCTGGTGCCGGCGGATATTCCGTTCCAGGCTGCCGAGCAGGCCCCCAGTTATACCGTCGATGTGGACGGCCAGGCTGTCGAACTGGCGGCGGTGTCCATGGGCAACCCCCATGCGGTGCTGCGGGTCGACGACATCAATAATGCGCCGGTGCACGAGCTGGGGCCGAAGATCGAACATCACCCGCGCTTTCCGGCACGGGTCAATGTGGGCTTCCTGCAGGTGATCGACCGCTCCCGCGCGCAATTGCGCGTATGGGAACGCGGCGCCGGCGAAACCCAGGCCTGCGGCACCGGTGCTTGCGCCGCTGCCGTGGCCGCGATCAGCCAGGGGTGGATGGATTCGCCGCTGCTGATCGACCTGCCCGGCGGACGTTTGTCCATCGAATGGGCAGGCCCCGGCCACCCGGTGATGATGACCGGGCCGGCCACGCGCGTATACGAAGGACAGGTCCGTCTATGAGTGAGCCAAGCAAATGACCGATAAGCCTCAAGTACCCGCACAAGCATCCCCGAGCGAAAGTCTGGAGGCCGCTGCCGTCGCGGCGTACCTTGAGGCTAACCCGGACTTCTTCGTCGAACACGAAGAACTGCTGCCGGCCCTGCGCATCCCCCACCAGCGTGGCGACACCGTGTCGCTGGTGGAGCGGCAGATGAAGATCCTGCGCGAGCGCAACATCGAAATGCGCCATCGGCTCTCGCACTTGATGGACGTCGCCCGCGATAACGACCGCCTGTTCGACAAGACCCGTCGCCTGATTCTGACGCTGATGGACGCCACCAGCCTGGAAGAAACGGTGATCGCCGTGGAAGACAGCCTGCGCCAGGACTTCCAGGTGCCCTTCGTCAGCCTGATCCTGTTCAGCGACAACCCGATGCCGGTCGGGCGCTGGGTCAGCGGCGGCGAAGCGCAAACGGCGATCGGCGGCCTGCTTTCCGAAGGCAAGACCATCAGCGGCACCTTGCGCGAGCATGAACTGGACTTTTTGTTTGGCGCCGAGCAGCGCAAGCAGATCGGTTCGACCGCCGTGGTCGCCCTCAGCCATCAAGGCCTGCATGGGGTACTGGCCATCGCCAGCCGTGATCCTGCGCACTACAAAAGTTCGGTGGGCACGTTGTTCCTGACCTACATCGCCGAAGTGCTGGGCCGCGTATTACCGCGCTTCACCACCGCCCTGCGCGCGGTGCGCTGACCATGGAACGGCAACTGGACGCTTACTGCGCACACCTGCGCAGCGAGCGCCAGGTGTCGCCCCACACCCTGGAAGCCTACCGACGGGACTTGAACAAGGTCCTGGCCTACTGCGAAAAGCAGCAGATCCCCAGTTGGAAGGCCTTGGACATCCAGGGCCTGCGCAGCCTGATCGCGCGCCTGCACCAGCAGGGCCAATCCTCGCGCAGCCTGGCGCGCCTGCTGTCGGCGGTGCGCGGCCTGTATCACTACCTCAACCGCGAAGGCCTGTGCGACCACGACCCGGCCAATGGGCTGGCCCCGCCCAAGGGCGAGCGGCGGCTGCCCAAGACCCTCGACACCGACCGCGCCCTGCAATTGCTCGATGGCGCCGTCGAGGACGACTTCCTGGCCCATCGCGACCAGGCGATCCTGGAGCTGTTCTATTCTTCGGGCCTGCGCCTGTCGGAACTGACCGGGCTGAACCTCGATCAGCTCGACCTCGCCGACGGCCTGGTGCAAGTGCTCGGCAAAGGCAGCAAGACCCGCGTGCTGCCGGTGGGCAGGAAGGCCCGGGAAGCGCTGCAACTGTGGCTGCCCCTGCGCGCACTGACCAACCCGGCGGACGACGCCGTATTCGTCAGCCAGCAGGGCCGGCGCCTGGGGCCGCGGGCGATTCAACTGCGGGTCAAGGCGGCCGGCGAGCGCGAGCTGGGGCAGAACCTGCATCCGCACATGCTGCGGCACTCGTTTGCCAGCCATTTGCTGGAGTCGTCCCAAGACCTGCGCGCGGTGCAGGAACTGCTCGGCCACTCTGATATCAAGACGACACAGATCTACACCCACCTGGACTTCCAACACCTGGCAACGGTGTACGACAGCGCCCATCCACGGGCCAAACGCATCAAGGGCGGCGACTCATGAGTATCAAGCTGATCACCTTCGACCTCGACGACACCCTCTGGGACAACGTCCCCGTCATCATCAGCGCCGAAGCGTCGATGCGCGAATGGCTGGCCACCCATGCCGCCAAGGTCGGCGAACTGCCCCTGGAACATTTCGCCAGCCTTCGCCAGCAGGTGCTGGAACGCCATCCCGAACTCAAGCACCGCATCAGCATGCTGCGCCACCGCGTACTGATGCACGCGTTTGAAGAGGCCGGTTATCCACAACCTGAAGCGACGGAAATGGCCGATGTGTGCTTTGAAGCGTTCATTCATGCGCGCCACCAGCTCACCGTATTCCCCGAAGCCGAGCCGATGCTGCAAGCGCTGCGCAAACACTTCCTGCTGGGCGTGATCACCAACGGTAACGCTGACGTACAGCGCGTCGGGTTGGCGGACTACTTCCACTTCGCGTTGCGCGCCGAAGACATCGGCATCGCCAAGCCGGATGCACGGTTGTTTCAGGAAGCGCTGCAACGGGGCGGGGTGGACGCCAGCGCGGCGGTGCATATCGGCGATCATCCCGGTGACGACATCGCCGGAGCGCAACAGGCGGGGCTGCGTGCCGTGTGGTTCAACCCGGCAGGCAAGGTCTGGGAAGGGGATAAACTCCCGGATGCGCAGATTCGCAGCCTGACGGAACTGCCTCCGCTGCTCAAAAGCTGGCAGTAAGTGGGAGGGGGCTTGCTTCCCCTATATTGGCAGGCGGTGAGCCGTAGGAATTTGTTTCAGGCATGAAAAAGCCCGCAGCGACGGCGGGCTTTTCCAGCAAGCCAGAAGCAGACCTCAGATAGGTCGGCTGCCGTACTTGTTATCCGGCTTCTTGGGTGGATCTGCCACCACGTTGGCCTCGACTTCCTGCACTTTGCCGCCTTTAGCGAGGAATTCCTCCATCGCACGGGCCAGCGCGTCGCGCTCTTTGTTCTTGGCTTCAACACTTGGCAGCTCATCGACCGAAACAGCGGCCTTGGCTTTGCCTTTGGCAGCCGGAACAGGAACGTCATCGCCACCGTCGTCGTCAGCAACGTCTTCCGCTGCCGCCTCAAGACCTTCTTCGGTGTCGTCTTCGTCGCCTACTTCCAGTTCGTCGTTTTCCAGATCATCGTCGCTCATGTTCTACCTCATGACTTGCGAAAAGCAGATTAGTTATAGCCCAGCTTCACCATCTGTCGAAGGTCGCCGGAAAAAAATCAACATCCACCGGATAACCAGTGGCTTATGCCCCATCACCGTGCAAAGTGGCGAGGACTTTACGAGCACCGCCATGATCACGGTGCTCGCCCAGATAAACACCTTGCCAGGTCCCCATCGCCAAGCGGCCGGCCTTGACCGGCAAACTCAGCTGGCAACCCAGGAGACTGGCCTTGAAGTGCGCCGGCAGATCGTCCGGGCCTTCGTCGTTGTGTTCGAACCCGGCTCGGCCTTGCGGCACCAGCGAGTTGAAAAAACGCTCGAAGTCACGACGAACCGCCGGATCGGCATTCTCGTTGATGGTCAACGAGGCCGAGGTATGCTGCAACCACAGATGCAACAGGCCCACGCGACACGCCTTCAATTCAGGCAAGCCGGCAAGCAACTCGTCGGTTACCAGGTGAAAGCCCCGGGGCTTGGCCCGCAGGGTAATCAGGGTCTGTTGCCACATACAGTTCTCCGCCCATCGGCGCGCATTCTAGCGCGCTCAGGGAAAAAACAAAGTGCCGAATACGCCTACATGCCTGTAAGACATTCGCACCCGGAAAAGCGCCGTGCGCGCGCCATCACACACGCGACGCAAAAAACCGGCCCCCCGTGTCATGACGGACAAACACCAGACAAAAAAATGCCCGGCAAGCCGGGCATGTTTTTTTCGCCTACTTACAAGTTGTAGCCGCGTTCGTTGTGTTGTGCCAGGTCGAGGCCGACAGCCTCTTCTTCGTCGGTAACCCGCAGGCCCATGACCATATCCAGCACCTTGAGGATGATGAAGGTCACAATGGCGGTGTAGATCACAGTGAAGCCGACGCCTTTGCACTGAATCCAGACTTGGGCCGCCACGTCAGTCACGGTGCCGAAGCCACCCAGGGCCGGTGCTGCAAACACACCGGTCAGGATTGCGCCGAGGATACCGCCGATACCGTGGACACCGAAGGCGTCCAGGGAGTCGTCATAGCCCAGTTTGCGTTTCAGGGTCGTGGCGCAGAAGAAGCACACCACACCCGCCGCCAGGCCGATGATCAGCGCGCCCATCGGGCCCACGGTACCGGCAGCCGGCGTAATGGCCACAAGGCCCGCTACCACACCCGAGGCGATGCCCAGGGCACTTGGCTTGCCGTGGGTGAGCCACTCGGCGAACATCCAGCCCAGGGCGGCAGCGGCGGTAGCGACCTGGGTCACCAGCATCGCCATACCGGCAGTGCCGTTGGCCGCGGCAGCGGAACCGGCGTTGAAGCCGAACCAGCCGACCCACAGCATGGCTGCACCCACCAGGGTGTAACCCAGGTTGTGAGGCGCCATTGGCGTGGTCGGGAAGCCTTTACGCTTGCCGAGGACCAGGCACGCTACCAGGCCAGCCACACCGGCGTTGATATGCACCACGGTACCGCCGGCGAAGTCCAGCACGCCCCAGTCACCCAGCAACGAACCCGGACCGCCCCACACCATGTGGGCAATCGGCGCGTAGACCAGGGTGAACCAGACGCCCATGAAGATCAGCATCGCGGAGAATTTCATACGCTCGGCGAAAGCACCGACAATCAGCGCCGGGGTGATGATGGCGAAGGTCATCTGGTAGGTGACGAACACCGCCTCAGGGAACAGCGCCGCAGGGCCGGTAATGCTGGCCGGGGTCACACCCGACAGGAACAGCTTGGACAAGCCGCCCACGAAGGAGTTGAAGTTGACCACACCCGCTTCCATGCCGGTGGTATCGAACGCCATGCTGTAGCCGTAGACGAACCACAGGATGGTGATCAAGCCGGTGATGGCGAAGCACTGCATCATCACCGACAGAATGTTTTTGGAGCGAACCATACCGCCGTAGAACAGCGCCAGGCCGGGAATGGTCATAAACAGCACCAGCGCGGTGGATGTAAGCATCCACGCGGTGTCGCCGGAATTGAGGACTGGAGCAGCCACTTCGTCTGCCGCCATGGCCAGGCTTGGCATTACGATGGACAACAGGGCTCCGAGCCCTGCGAATTTACGCAGAGTCATATTGTTTTCTCCTGGGGCGTTGGGTTTGGCGGCTTAGATTGCGTCGGTATCGGTTTCGCCGGTACGGATGCGAATAGCCTGTTCCAGATTGACCACAAAGATCTTGCCGTCACCGATCTTGCCGGTGTTGGCGGCCTTGGTTATCGCCTCGATAACCCGATCAAGATCCTTGTCGTCAATGGCGACATCAATCTTCACCTTCGGCAGGAAATCAACCACGTATTCCGCGCCGCGATACAGCTCGGTGTGACCCTTCTGCCGCCCGAAGCCTTTGACCTCAGTAACGGTAATGCCCTGCACGCCGATTTCGGACAACGACTCGCGTACATCGTCCAACTTGAACGGCTTGATGATGGCAGTGACTAGCTTCATGAAAACTCTCTCCCGAATTGGTGGACTTGCCCCAGGAAAACAAACCCGTCTCAAGTCTAAGCGCAGCGCCTGGCTTTGTAACGCGTCGTCGCAAGAGCAGTTGCCATTGCGACGCCAGCGAACCACTGGTGACGAAACCTGTACCCCTGATCCGTCGGCGCACTGCATTCGTCACAGCGACTGCATCAGTGCATGGGTCATGTTCGTCTAAGCAGAAACCTTGCCAGCTCCGTAAAAACCACTGAAATCAGTCCCTTGCTCACTTATGCCCACCTGCGGGGCTTTTTGGCG
Source organism: Pseudomonas sp. PSPC2-3 (assembly GCF_049898265.1). Taxonomy (NCBI): domain Bacteria; kingdom Pseudomonadati; phylum Pseudomonadota; class Gammaproteobacteria; order Pseudomonadales; family Pseudomonadaceae; genus Pseudomonas; species Pseudomonas sp. PSPC2-3. Next base: position 413,288 of record NZ_JAFCXJ010000001.1, read on the forward strand.
GGGTGATTGCGCACGAAAACGGTGCGCTACCGCCCGACACCCTGCGCGAAAAGCGTGCGCCCGAGGTCGTGGAAATGACTATAGACGCTGCGTGATACACTGCCCGCCAACAGTTTTCCGGAATATTTCCCATGCTCGCGCCCAAAGACCTCCTCGACGCCCTGAGCGGCCATGCCTCCCGCCTGTTCAGTGGCGAGACCCCGCTGCCCCGCAATGAAATCGAAAGCCAGTTCAAGGCCTTGCTGCAAAGCGGCTTCAGCAAGCTCGACCTGGTCAGCCGGGAAGAATTCGACAGCCAAATGGTGGTGCTGGCCCGCACCCGAGCACGCCTGGAAAGCCTGGAGGCGAAAGTGGCGGAGCTGGAAGCACGGTTGACCCCGGCAGCCTCTGAATAACCCCCGACCAATGTAGGAGCTGGCTTGCCTGCGATGGAATCACCTCGGTCCCTCTGATACGCCTGACCGCCCCTATCGCACGCAAGCCAGCGCTCCCACCTGTTCTGCGTCACTCTGCGGATACGTTCTGTAAAAACCTCCCGCGTCCCGCTCTACCCCACCTCGTCTACCCTTGAAAAACCGCAGGAAGCGGTCCGCCCTTTCAAGGAATGAGCATGTCCCTCGCCATCGTCCACAGTCGCGCCCAGATCGGCGTCGAAGCCCCTGCCGTCAGCGTCGAAGTACACATGGCCAATGGTCTGCCATCGCTCACCCTGGTGGGCTTGCCGGAAACCGCCGTCAAGGAAAGCAAGGACCGCGTGCGCAGTGCCATCCTCAACTCCGCGCTGCAATACCCGTCCCGCCGCATCACCCTCAACCTCGCGCCCGCCGACCTGCCCAAGGACGGCGGGCGTTTTGACCTGGCGATAGCCCTCGGGATTCTCGCGGCGAGCGTGCAGGTGCCGACGCAGATGCTCGACGACGTGGAATGCCTGGGGGAATTGGCGCTATCGGGCGAGGTACGCGCAGTGAAAGGTGTGTTGCCGGCAGCGCTCGCGGCGCGCAAGGCCGGGCGCAGCGTGATCGTGCCCCGGGCGAATGCCGAAGAGGCCTGCCTGGCATCGGGGTTGAAGGTGATTGCGGTGGACCACCTGCTACAGGTGGTGGCGCACCTGAATGGGCATGTGCCGATCGAGCCCTTCAAGTCTGACGGTTTGCTGTACTTGAACAAACCTTACCCGGACCTCAGCGAAGTCCAGGGCCAACTCGCCGCCAAACGCGCATTGCTGATCGCTGCGGCAGGCGCGCATAACCTGTTAATTATGTGTGACAAAACACCCAGATCGCTCACAAACAGTTCACTATTTGTTATCGCGGTTGCAGGATCAGATAAAGGGAATCTCAATTCCATTCCCTCACCTGCTCGTTGTGGTACCAAACCAACGTCAGAGCAGAGAGGGCTTGAGAAAACTAGTGTCTCCGTTTGGGGCGGATGGTGGTATCAGAGTCCGGCAATCCAGCGTCGGAAGAGCTCGGCATAGCCAGGAGACTTGATTTCATGAACATCCGTGCCTTTGCGGACGTAGAATTTGTTGTCGTAACTAGAAGGATCAGTTTGAGATGTGGCCTCAAGAACTATTACTGTCTTGTCAAAATATCGCACTGGCTTGATATGCCGAAGGACATACGACTTCAAGTCATCGGACATTGGGGACTGCGCAATCTTCGCGACTAGCAGATTGAAAAAATCATCAAGAGACTTCCCTATTACATTGGCCTCGTGTTCGACTCCAGTAATGTAAAATCTTTCATACAACAATGGCTCCACGCTAAAGAGTTCTTTAACTCGAGACGCGTCCTTCACAGTGTCTGCCACACCAACAATCACGTAACCTTTGGTACCCTTCTTGATATTTGCGATTGCAACTAAGGTTTTCAGGATTTTTTCAAAAGACCCCTCATCAAACGCATTAGTACCGTCAAGACGCAAAAAACCCTGTTTGAAATCGTAGGCGACTTGTTCAGTATAGGATTGCTGAAGTATATTTTGCAGTTGAGTAATCCAGCGAACCAACGCCGGGTCGTAAGTACCCGACGGCGAAAATGCTTCTTTTATCTTTCCGACAAACGAGTTCACTAACCCACGACGGTTTTCCCCACTCCAGCGGCCACCTTCCGGAATTGTGATCTGGTCCCCACTATGCCGCAATAATTTCAACAGACCTTGCATGTCACTGATTTCCTGGCCAGAACAGACAACAAGTTCGTGCAGAGCCAGAAATAAAATCTGGAAGTACCTAGGCGCCCTTGACGGCTGCGACTTAAACATCAACTGACCAAAGTTGGTGTTGCCCGCCATGAAGATCAATTTCATCTGATCAAGAACACGTGAGAAGTCAATAATTAAAGACTCTGGCGTATATTGTTGAGTTGCAATCTCCACCTGATTGAATCGTTGAACAGAGTTATCACCATCACGAAATCCGAAAAAATCATCGAGAAACTCAGTTCTTGAGGATGGCTTGGGGTCCAGCAGCATATATGCCAGAAGGTCAGCAATAATTTCTTCGTCGCGTGACTCCCTAACTTGCTCACGCGTAAAAACCCCTTGCCCGATCCAAAATATCGAATCAACATTGATCCCGTAGGTAAGGGCCTTGTTAGTGATACTTATTTTAGCCATTTCATTAAGTGGTAGCTCATCCGAACTTGACACGTCACCACGTACCTTTGAAGCAACGACCCTTACCGCGTTGGCGAAGTGTCCGGTAGAACCAGCTATTCTTAATTCCTGTCTTGAGAGCTTTCGGCCACCAGAGTTAATTCGGCGAAACACCTCATCCACTTCTTCAGGATTAGAAAATTCATATATAGAGAGTGGTAAAGTATAAGATGCGACCTGGACGCAAAGATCACGCGGCATCAAAGGTAGTTTTTGCTCAATTATATGATTGTCGACTAATTGTTTTGTCGTGGCCATTGAAGCCAAGTCGAAATAGGCACCATCAACTGAAAACTCATTCTCGAGGAATCCCATAATGGCATTCAACCGTTGCATGCCATCGATAATTTCATAAAGGTTTCCGGTTGGCCCCGTGCGTTCAGCCAACAATATTATCGGTACCGGGTACCCGCTTATAATTGAGTCAATGAATTTTACTTTTTCATCTGAAGTCCACACAAGCTTCCGCTGATAACGCCTGTTAACAATGAAGCGTCGAGACTGGTAATTTCCGTACACGCGCTCAACTGCCTCGCCGCGAACGGTCAAATCTTTATGAATCTGATTCGGTGGAAGCATGCTGGCGCCTTCAATAAGTGCTGTAGGGAGCAAGCTCTCACTGTTGGTTCCAGCCCGCATGCCCCCATCATAACTGGTGCGCGTGTAAATGCCATCCCCCCTGGTTTCCACCCCGCGCACCAAAATGCTGAGGGGATATCACTCTCGTGAAGGCATACCTGAAAAAATAATCGGACGCTCAAATGATGCAAATATAGGGCTGGACAAAACAAGCATTAAAATAGTAGCGTCTGGCCACTAATCTATTTGGGAAGCATCTGTGCATCCCACCACCAACTCGGACCAATAAGCTGTGAAAGAAGACGAAGTTCAAGTAGTAAGGAATGACTGTAGGTCTTGCAGCAAGAATACAAGGCATGAAGTCATTACTTCAGTCGAAGACAAGAATAGACATGACTGGTTAAACGAAGTCGAAACTTGGCGAGTTGTACGCTGTCTAGGCTGCCACACGTATTCGTTTCAGCATCGGCTAGATGACTATGACGAGATTGAAGAAGACAGCGATGGAAACCTAATTCACTCAGTTACTGTAGTGGTCTATCCAAGCGTTATCAAAAATCATCATGGGCTTACACAAACATACCATTTACCACAGCTTATAAGCACAATCTATCAGCAAACATTAAAAGCCCTTAGTCAAAACGCCAATGTACTAGCCAGCATAGGATTGAGGGCCTGCATTGAGGCTGTTTGCAATCATCTTGAAATTTCAGGTACAAACCTACAGAAAAGGATTGATCAACTTTTCAAAGCTGGTCACGTCTCTAATGGCGACAAGAAAAGATTGCACGCAATACGTTTTTTGGGCAACGACGCAGCACATAAAATAAAGCAACCTCAATTCATGGAAATTCGTATCGCGTTGGAAATTGTGGAGCACTTGCTCAATACGTTGTTCATACTGGAACATAAAGCGTCCACACTTGAAACAGTTGCTGAAAACTATCAAGACTTCGTAAAGTTGTTGGAGTCGTGCGCTGCCAGACACAAATCTGGAAACTCCATTAACCTTTTGGGCCTTCTAGGAAAACAACGTCGATTAATCTCCGTTAGTATTGAGCCATTTGAAACCCAACTAATATCAGAAATTGATGCAGGCACACTAATATTCCTCACAAAAGCCACAGCAGTAGCAGAGAATGAGAAAGACATCCAGCTATATGATGTAAACATTCAATACTTCAATGATCGTTTCGATGACGAAATACCGTTCTAGGATATTGGACCCGGCCAACAAAATAAAAGAACGCTTAGCAGTGATATTTAATGAACCAAATATCACTCAAAACTCCCAGCATCGGCCGGCCTTCGAATGATGCGAATCAAAAAACCAATTGTCCAAACCCGGCAAAAAATTCAGCCTGCCAGCAAGAGGTATCACTCGGAAGAAAAATCCCTGTTCAATGTTTAGCATGGCGTTGACATGCCGTATACTAGATCAAAACGGGCCACCCCGTCACTGTGCTCTACACCTCTTTTGTCCAAAGCTAAACCTCGTGCAATGCGCAAAAACCGGGCCTCACGGCATACTCACACACCTGCACTCTTTTAATATCTTGTAGACACCCTACAAAGTCGACCATCACATCACCCAAAAGGAATATTTTACATGCATTACATTAATCACCAATCCATCAAGAATGAAGGCAAACAAAATAATGATGATGAACAAAACCTTTAAACCGACATACAAAGGAATGAAAGTCAACTGCAAGAGCAAGTACGGACAGGGCTTATATTCAGCGATCTTAGATCGAATCTACGCCCAAGTTCTTAACCTTCAAAGCTATTACTCTAGAATCACAATTGTAAGAATTGACCTTCATTTTCCAGACAGTTTTGATTTTGGTCATAAGCTAGAAAATAAACTTCTCAGTCAATACATCAAAAAAGTCAAAATCGATCTTGGTTCGAGCATTTGGAATGAACACAAACGAATTGTACATGGATGGGTAAAAGAAATTGGAACAAGTGAAAAGTCACACTATCACTTATTTTTCGGATTCCAAACACTGCATCGCAATTTAGGGGCGATTTCAGGCGATGGCCATACTGGCATGTGGAAATTATTTGAACATCACTGGGTAAGGCTTACGGGCGGTTCTGTTCATCTCATCAAACCGCACTTTCTGAAACGCGATGATAAACAAATTTTTGAAGCTAGCTTCTACCATTTGAGCTACCTAGCGAAAATCAGGGACAAACATTTCGGTACGGGCGAATCATATCGAAGATTTGGTTTTTCAAAGCTCCTACCAAAGACCAAAGAACTAACAGTTCTGGAAAGCCTAATGGTCGCCTGATGTTTTATTTGCCCCTAAAAGCTCCTGTAGCTAGAATAGAGCACGACAAATCAAAAGCCGATAGACGGGTAGCGCCAAGCGAGATGCCAGCCTTGTACGGGCTTGTAGAGGGCCTGGCTGGCCGCGTTAGTAAACCCAAACTAAAACGCCAAATCCTCTGGGGTAAACTTCATCCTGAATGCTTGATATCTGTTGACGTCCGATGATTTCATTTGTTGCATTTCAGTCAATCGACCAATATTTTTGACTGCTGCTACTGCAGACTTATCAAATGGTTCATCGCCACTGGATTTGGCTATACTTACTGATCTAACGGTCCCGTCTGGTGTCATGCCGATTTCCAGTTCAACTACCATTCCCTTTCTTGCTGATGGTGGGCGTATCCAGCCTTCAGCGGAACGAGCTTTGATCAGTTCGTCAAAGTTCGCTGCCATATCAATTTCATTGATTAGTTCGGGCGCAGAACTAGAAGTCGCAACGCTAGGTGGAAACACCAAACAGTTTCTTAGATATATGCCAAGCCCAAACTCTACCCTTCGGCATTGAAAGTATAGCTCCTGCCCTGCATCGAAATTAGCAGCAAATTCATTGATGGGTTGGATGGCTGTAATTTTCGGCTTAACACCAGATGTATTCCATGGCCAAGCCTGATATCCGGACATGAATACTGTGACAGCAGTATTTTTACCTTGATCAATAATGAAGAACGCGCCCTGATCATCCATCATGATGTTACTGATACGTCCGTGATAGATTCCAGGCTTGCTAAATTTAATTTGTGCCCTTGCCTGATTGGATTGTAAGTCCTTTGTAATCTGCTTGGTGTCAATAGCCTGCCGAAATTCCCACCCAGTTGTGTCAAACAATTCATGCATGCGCGTGTTGAATTGATCCCATGCAGCGGAATCAACTCCAGCGGCATGGGTAACAGATGCCATTGTGGATAGCAGCACTATCAATGGAAACTTCATTGGAAATCCTTTTTTTTGGACTGGCGATTTGAATTCAACAGGCACATGTCAATGGCCATAATTAGATTTGTAACTATCCAAACCAGAAACAAATGTTCTTGAGGGCTGCGCACTAGAATTGCCAGTATTAGCGCCCCGCCGAAAATACCCGCGAACCATCGCCCCATGTACAGGTAGCCGGCACCGGGAAGCAGCACATTCAACGCCACTGCGGCAGTCCTGCTTTTTGATTTCGGTCTGCTGATTGCGTGGTACTGATCAAGCTCTGGTTTTTTCATTGGCATTCATCCTTGAAAGTCAGTAAGGGCTGGTCTGTGCACGTAATCGCCGCAAGGTCGAGGGAATCCCTGCCAAAAACAAGATCAACGCCACCACCAGCATCACAGTGCCCACTAGAACGCCAACGCCCAATGCTTGCCGAAAGCTGGAAACGTACCCGAACTCAAGTGAGCAGATTCCAACGATGCTGGCTAGTGGCATGGAAAACACTGCAATGAATATGGAGATATAGAGCTTCATACCGCTTCCTTTGTTATGTCGGCCCACTTGATGTGGACGTCATGACAAGCGTAATTTTATCTGAAAATCAGATATCTGAAAACCAGTTATAGATTGTGGGCTGCTCATTTTTGGACAGCCTTATGCCGAAAGCCATTTACCGGCCTGAATACGACGTATTCCTATCGTTACTCAAGCAACGACGATCTCTCGCAGGCCTGACGCAAGGGGAATGTTCCAAGGCATTAGGACGCCCACAATCGTTCATGAGCGACGTTGAGCGTGGTATTAGACGACTCGACATTATCCAAATCCGTGACCTGTGCGTTGTTTTACGCTGCGATTTTGTCGAGCTGATTCAGGATTTTGATAAACAAGTAGAAGCGAAACATTTAACTTCCCGCTCCACCAAGTGAGTATCGACCTGCGCCTTTCACTTTCAGCATAACCACGAAGGACAATTATCGTGTCAGACCAGAATGAATCGATAGCGAATGCATTGGAGCTGCTGCTGATCAACCAAAATGGTATAGGTGCGGCCATTGAAGAACTGGCGAAGTGGGTGGATGAGCGCGGGTCTACAGATACGGCCCGTAACGCTGTGGGGGCGCTGGAGGTGCTGGATACAAACGCTGAAGGCATTGCCTCGGCTATAAGGCTTCTACGCAACTAGCCCCCATTCCAACTATCGCAAGACTCTACTTCTCTGGTAGTCGGATAGCTGTCGCTCTTTAAATATCATTAACCTATTGCAGATAGACATATGATCGAATTATCATAGGTCTATCAAATAAAACCATAAAGGATAAGAAATGAAAGCACATCTGTATCTCCGGGCCAGCACCAAAGACCAGGACGCCCTTAGGGCCAAAGCCAGCTTAGATGCATTCGTAGCGGCAAAAGGTCTTGCCATTGCAGGCGTTTATTCGGAAAACATCAGTGGTACAAAGCTAGATCGACCAGAACTGATGCGATTGCTGGATGCAGCCCAACCAGGCGAATGCATCGTATGTGAAAGTGTCGACCGCCTTAGTCGGCTTTCTCAGTCAGATTGGGACATCTTGAAAGGCAAGATCAAAGCAAAGGATTTACGCCTTGTGATTGCAGACTTACCCACAACTCACATGTTGATTGAAGACAAGGGCATGACTGGTCAGATAATGGAAGTGATCAACAGCATGTTATTGGACCTTATGGCGACGATGGCTCGCCTGGACCAAGAAAAACGTGTTGAGCGAATTAGACAAGGCTTGGAAAACAAGCGTATTGCAGACCCAGCTTGGACACCAAAGGGAAAGAGTAAGAACGTGGAAAAGTGGGAAAAAGTACAAATGCTGATGACCAAACACCCAACGATGTCTGCGGCAGATATTGCCAAACTTGCAGAAGTGGGTATTGCAACAGTCTACCGTATCAAACGGGGGGCATAGCTCCCGGTGAGGGGGTTAAAATTAAGGTACCATCCCCGGTTCCATGCAGCGAAGATCAATTCAGGCATTAAGTACCTTCTAACTTTCATCCTTGTTTCCGTTCCAGAATTTCTTTTCGAAAACCTGTAATAACTTTTTGTTGGCCATTTCATTATCCGCTGCACTAAACCTAAACTTATGTACGCCAATGTCAGCAGGCACATTATCTTTGAATGCCGCCATCAACTCATCAGACAACACTTCTTTTAGCATATTATCTGGGCTAGCTATGAACTTTGTCGACCCCATGTCATTTTGACGAATACCGGCACGCAACAGCTCAACAGAAAAAGGAACAAATAGCAGATCACTTCCATGATCCCACATGTATAGAAATTTAGGAAACTCCCCAATCATTACACTGTATTGAACTCGAATATCATCGTGTTTAACCCGAACTTTCACCTTTAACCGTTGAACCTGTTGGTTCGCCAGAAATCGTCCCTCATACGACTCTAAGTCAAGCTTTCTGAAAAAATCGGATTTGTCTGTGATATGTTCAGCTGAAAGAGTGGCTTTACACCCATCACGCTCAAGTTCCAGTCGAGATACCTCTTTCTCAATATCTGCTGCGGTTTCCGCAAGCGTTTTTGAAGGGTAATCACGCAATAATACAGAAACCTCTGCCAGCCTCATCTTAGCGGACTCCAGCCGCCCATCAAGTTCGTTAATACGCTTACGTAGCGATTGTGCGTTATCTTTGATTAATGATGCCATATTCAGTTTGGCAAGCATTTCTTTGAAAACGACTTCACTTTCATCTAATCGAACTGACCGATTAACGCACGCCCCCTTTGCTGACTTAGAACAACGAAGATATTTTCGTCCCTTCGGCGGCTTCCCTTTGTTCACCAAATGCATTGGTGACTTGCAGTATGCACATACAGCAACTTTCGCCCAAACATTGAAGTTAGCAGACGTCTTCGTTGCCTTCGATACATTTCGCGATCTGCGTCCCTCCAAAGCGGCGTAATACAATTCTTCTTCGATTACTGAAGGGTAGAAATCCTTAATAGGCTCACCGGAAGTTCGACGTTGGCCTTCCGTCCAAATATTTGGTTGATACTCTCCAAGCACTGACCTATTTGCCAGTATCTTGGCAATTGAGCTATTCCCCCACAACCCAGATTTGTTCCTATTTTCAGAACCAAAAACCGGCACACCTTCACCATTAAACAACTTCACAATCGCCCGTTGCCCATAACCCTGAACCGTCAGGTCAAACACCCTTTTCACAACACTGGCACGGTCAGGAACAACCCTGTAAGCCTCACCATCAAACGATAACCATTGGGGGCATGCAGCCCCAAGGGGTAGACCCTCAGATCGCGCCAGCGACTGTTTCTGCTGCCACGCATCCGAAACCCTCTTCCCCTTTACCGAAGACTCAGAATGAGCACGAGACATATGGAATATGGACATGACCAATTGCATCGGTTCGGCAGACTTGCGGTAAACAGTACCATCGCCGAAAGTAACAACAATGATCCCACTGTTTAAAAGGTCCAAAAATCGCGGTAACGCTTCCGTTACCTGTTCTCGACTGAGACGATCAAGTGATTCCACCAGCAAGTAAGAGCCAGGAACAATCTTGCCTTGTTTTACATAGTCGTAAAACCGACCAAGACTACTTGTAACCCGATTAACATTAGTTCCCCTATACGCACTTACACCTGCATCCAAGAAAGCATAGTTGCTATCCTTTACGAGCTCCAAATCGTGTCTGTCTGCATATTCAATAGCAGCCTTGTACTGGCGCCTACGACTGTCTCCCTTTGCCTGTTCTGGGGTTGAGAAACGCACATAGCTGTAGGCTTTCGGTCTGCTGGTCATTGGCCAATACGTTGATACTGAATTGGGTGTATTTTACCATAACTTGTTGTTCAGCGGCCCGCCCGGCACCGGCAAGACCTTGCTCGCCAGCCGCCTGCCGGGTTTGCTGCCGCCGCTGAGTGAGCACGAAGCGCTGGAAGTGGCAGCGATTCAATCAGTGGTCAGCCTGGCGCCCCTGAGTCATTGGCCCCATCGGCCGTTTCGCCAGCCGCACCATTCGGCCTCCGGCCCGGCGCTGGTGGGTGGAGGGTCAAAGCCGCAACCGGGGGAAATCACCTTGGCCCACCATGGGGTGCTGTTCCTGGATGAGCTGCCGGAGTTTGATCGCAAGGTGCTCGAGGTTTTGCGCGAGCCACTGGAGTCGGGGCATATCGTGATCTCCCGCGCCCGCGACCGCGTGAGTTTCCCGGCGCGCTTTCAACTGGTCGCCGCAATGAACCCCTGCCCTTGCGGTTACATGGGCGACCCCAGCGCGCGCTGTCGCTGTACGCCGGAGCAGGTCCAGCGCTATCGCAACAAACTCTCCGGGCCGTTGCTGGACCGGATCGACCTGCACCTGACCGTCGCTCGCGAAATCACCGCGCTGAACCCGGCCCCGCAGCCCGGCGACAACACGTCCACCGCCTCGGCACTGGTAGCCCAGGCCCGGGACCGCCAGCAACAGCGCCAGGGCTGCGCCAATGCGTTCCTCGACCTACCGGGGTTGCGCCAGCATTGCGCGCTGTCGAGGCCGGATGAAGCCTGGCTGGAAAGCGCCTGCGAGCGCCTGACCCTGTCCCTTCGCGCGGCCCACCGCCTGCTCAAGGTCGCCCGTACGCTGGCGGATCTGGAACACACAGACAGCATCCGCCGCAGCCACATCGCCGAAGCCCTGCAATACCGCCCCTCAGCCTCCAGTCAGGTCGACAGCGCCAACGTTTAGAAGGGAAAAGTCAGCGATAAACCGGGTGTCGGCGGCACAGCGCAATCACCTGTTCACGCACCTGCAGCGCAACGCTATCGCTTTCCCCACGTTGCAGGGCGTCCAGGACATCGCACAGCCAAGCGGCCAGTTGCTCGCACTCGAACACGCCGATACCGCGGGTGGTGACGGCCGGCGTGCCGATGCGCAGCCCCGAGGTGACAAAGGGGGAGCGCGGATCGTTGGGCACCGAATTCTTGTTGGCGGTGATGCCGGCGTTGCTCAAGGCCGCATCGGCGTCTTTGCCGGTGTAAGGCCGGTCGGACAGGTCGATCAACATCATGTGGTTATCGGTGCCACCCGAGACAATCCTGTAACCGCGCCGCTGCAACACGGCCGCCATGGCCCGGGCATTGACCACGACCTGGGCCTGGTAGGTTTTGAACTCGGGCCTCAAGGCTTCCTTGAAGGCCACCGCCTTGGCGGCAATCTGATGCATCAACGGCCCACCCTGAACACCCGGGAACACCGCCGAATCGAGTTTTTTGTAAAACGCTGCGTCCTGGCCCTTGGACAAAATCAACCCGCCTCGCGGGCCACGCAAGGTCTTGTGCGTGGTGCTGGTGACCACGTGAGCGTGCGGCAACGGGTCCGGGTACTCGCCAGCGGCGACCAAGCCGGCGACGTGAGCCATGTCGACCCAGAAAATCGCACCGACCTTGTCGGCAATCGCCCGCATGCGCGCCCAGTCTTTGTACCGCGAGTAGGCCGAAAACCCGCCGATCAGCATCTTCGGCCGCGTTTCCACAGCGATGCGCTCCATCTCGTCGTAGTCGAGCAAGCCCGTCTGCGGGTCGAGCCCGTAAGGCACGATGTGGTAATGCCGGCCCGAGAAGTTGGAGGGATTGCCGTGGGTCAGGTGCCCACCCTGGGCCAGGTTCATGCCCATCACCGTATCGCCGGGGTTGATCAAGGCCAGGAACACCGCGGCGTTTGCCTGGGCGCCCGCATGGGGCTGCACGTTGGCGTAATCGCAGTCGAACAGAGCCTTGACCCGTTCGATGGCCAGGCGCTCGGCCACATCGACGTATTCGCAGCCGCTGTAGTAGCGCTTGCCGGGGTAGCCCTCGGCGTATTTGTTGGTCAGTACCGTGCTCTGGAGGCTCATGACCAGCGGGCTGGCGTAGTTTTCGGAAGCGATCAGCTCGACATGGTCTTCCTGACGGCGCTCCTCGTTATGAATCGCCTCACACAGCTGCGGGTCGAAGCTTTCAAGTGTCAATGTTGAGTCGTACATGATGAACAGGTCCTTGCTGAAAAAGTCAGGTCGTTGACGGTTGATCGGCGCTCGGCCAGTAGTAGTCATCCGGCATGGCGCGGGCGCCGAAGATGGCCTGGCCGACGCGGACAACGGTCGCGCCTTCCTCGATGGCGATCTCGAAATCCCCGGACATGCCCATCGACAATTCCTCCAGGCTGACGCCCGCCGGGGCGTGATCGCGCAGGCGCTCGCGCAGTTCGCGCAGCCGCACAAAGCACGGGCGCACGCGGGCCACATCGGCCGAAAACAGCGCCAGCGTCATCAGCCCGCGAACGCGCAAGGCCGGGAACGCTGGCAGGGCCTGCAGAAAACCCGCGACGGCGTGCGGCTCCAGGCCGTATTTGCTGGCTTCCCCGGAGGTATTCACCTGCACGAACACATCCAGTTGGCGCCCTTCGATCTGCAGGCGACGATCCAGCGCCTCGGCCACTCGCAGGCTGTCCAGCGCCTGGAACTCACTGGCAAAGCGCGCGACCTGCTTGGCTTTGTTGGTTTGCAGGTGGCCAATCACCGACCACTGCAGATCGGCCAGATCGCTCATGGCCTGCCATTTGCGCTGGGCTTCCTGCACCTTGTTCTCACCCAGCAGCCGACAGCCCGCCGCATACGCCAGGCGCAGGTGCGCCTCGTCAAAGGTTTTGCTGACCGGCAACAAGCGCACGCCCGCCGGGTCGCGTCCGACCCGCCCACAGGCACTGGCGATACGTTGCTGTACGGCCGCCAGATTGCGCCGGAAGTCCTCCACGCTGGTGGCCTGCGGGTAACGCCCGTGACGCGCATGCAGGGTGGCGCTGGCTGGCGGTTCGGCGCGCATCATTGGGCCGCTCCCTTGGCCGCCGCCACCGCCTCGGAAGCCGGCGCACGGCGACGTGGCAAGCGGCCGTTGAGCAACGCATACGCAGCCAACCCGATCAACAACCCCCAAAACGCGCCGCCGATCCCGAGCAGGTTGATGTTGGCGGCGCACGCCAGAAAGGTGATCAGCGCGGCTTCACGCGACCTGACGTCCGCCATCGCGTTGGCCAGGCTGGCGCCGATGGTGCCCAGCAGGGCCAAGCCGGCCAGCGTGGTGATGAATGCCGGCGGGAACGCCATGAATACGGCGGCCAGCGTTACCCCGAACACCCCGACGAGGATGTAGAACACCCCAGCGGCAACCCCGGCGACCCAGCGCTTGGACGCGTCCTCCGAGGCTTCCTTGCCCGTGCAGATGGCCGCCGTGATGGCCGCGACGTTGAACGCGTGCGAGCCGAACGGCGCCATCAGCAGCGACCCCAACCCGGTCACCGTCAGGATCGGGTTGGCGCTGGTCTTGAAACCATCGTTGCGCAACACCAGCATGCCCGGCATGTACTGGCCCGTGAGGGTGATCAGAAACAGCGGCAGCGCCACACTGAGCAATGCATTGAGTGAAAACTCGGGCCGGGTGAATACCGGCGCCGCCAGTTGCAGGGACAGGCCCGACAAGTCCACCCGCCCCTGCACCAGCAGGAATCCCAAGCCCAGCAGCAGAATGCCGACGACCGCGTAGCGCGCAGTAAAGCGCTTGAGCCCGACGTAAGCGGCGATCAACACGCCGACCAACACCGGGTCGAGGCTCATGCCACCAAACGCGCCGATGCCGAACTGCAGCAGAATCCCCGCCAGCATGGCCGCCGCGATGCCCGGCGGAATCAGCCGGATGACTTTTTCGAAACAGCCGGACAGCCCCAGCAGCACAAACGCCACGGCTGAAACCATATACGCGCCGACCGCCTCGGCGTAAGGCGTGGCAGACAGCGCGACCACCAGAAACGCCGCAGCGGGGGTCGACCAGGCGGTGATGATCGGCTCACGGCTCACCCAACTGAGAAACAGCCCGGTCACCCCCACGCCGATCGATACCGACCAGACCCACGAAGCCGTCAGCTCGGGGCTGAGCCCGGCCACCTTGGCCGCCTGGAACACCAGAATGAATGTACCGCCATAATTGACGATGACTGAAATCAGCCCGGCCACGATGGGGTGCAACAGGTCGCGCGGGCGCAGCGGCGACGGCGATATTGACGAAGACATAGGGACTTTGCTCCTTGCCAGACGAGGGGTTGAGCCTCGCGTGATGGGTCATTGGCCGGCGTGAAGGCAGTGGCACAGGTGAAAGTCTACGGATAGACTGGCCTGCTATTACCGGCCAATTCTTCAGGACGAGGCAGACCGCATGGCGAAATCCTTCGCGCTGGAAACCCTGCAGATGCGCCTCAACGACGCGCAATTCCAGCGGTTGGGCCTGCACCAGCGCATTCAACGCGCGCTGCGCGCCTTGATCCTCGACGGCGCACTCTCGCCGGGCCTGAAGCTGCCGGCGACGCGGGTGTTGGCCACGTCGTTGGGGGTCGCGCGCGACACGGTGGAGAACGCCTACGTGCAGTTGCACCGCGATGGTTTTATCGTGCGGCGCGAGGGCTCCGGCAGTTACGTGTGCGAGGCCATCGGCACCGAATTGCGCGGTGCCTCGCGCCGCCGCATCAAGGCACAGGCCGTCAAAACCAGCCAGGCCGCACCGGGCGCCGGCTTGAGCCTGCGTGGGCGGATGATCCTCGACAGCGGCGGCGTGAACGATCAACAGGTGATCAAGGCATTCGCCACGGGCCTGCCCGAAACCCGCTCGTTCCCGACCGATGTGTGGGAGCGCCTGCAGCGCCAGGTGATGAAGGACTATCGCAGCAGCGTGCTGTTGCACGGTGACCCGCAAGGAGCCGAGTCGTTACGCAAAGCCATCGCGACGTACTTGAACCTTGAGCGTGGGGCGAAGTGCTCGCCCGACCAGGTCCTGGTGCTGAGCAGTACGCGCCAAGCGCTGTTTCTGTGTGCGCAACTGCTGGTGGACGTCGGCAAACCGATCCTGCTGGAAAACCCGGGCTACTACGGCGCCAGGAAGGCCTTCGAAACCGCCGAGGCCAAGGTCGTGCCCATCGATGTCGATGCGGCGGGCATCCGCACCGACCTGCTGCACGCCGACCGCAGCGGCGCCCATTGCGTGTATGTCACGCCGTCTCATCAATACCCGACCGGCGCCACGCTGACCCTGGAGCGGCGTCTGGAGTTGATCAACTGGGCCGCGGAAAAAGGCAAATGGGTCATCGAAGATGACTACGACAGCGAGTTCCACTACGAAGGCAAACCCACGGCCTGCGTGCAGGGCCTGGACAAATACCAGCGCACGCTGTACCTCGGCACCTTCAGCAAGACCCTGTTCCCCGGCCTGCGCATGGGCTACATGGTGCTGCCCCCGGAACTGGTCAAGGCCTTCACCTATGCGCGCAGCATGATGGACGGCCACACCCCGCAAATCCTGCAACTGACGCTGGCGCGCTTCATGGAGGACGGGCATTACAACGCCCATGTCCGGGCGATGCGCAAACTCTACGCCGGGCGCCAAGCCATCATGCTCGACGCCATCGGCAAGTACCTCGGCGATGTGGTCACGGCATGCCGGCCCCAGGGCGGGCTGCAAATCCCTTGCGTGCTGCATGAGGGGTGGTCGGAAGAAAAAACCATCCGCCAGGCCGCCAGCGCGGGTGTGCAACTGTCCGGCCTCAGCCGGTTGTATGCCGGTGCGGCCACGCAACAGGGATGGTTATTGGGCTACTCGTCCTTGACCGCCCATGAAATCGAAACCGCCATGCAGCGCCTGGCTAACGCGCTCAAGACGCGCTAGCCGCTCCAGGCGCGCCTTCAACGAAACCGATCGACCTCTTGGCGCAAGCCTGCCGCCAGCGTCTCCAGCTCCTTGGCGGTAATCGCCAGGTTCGACACCACTTCGCGTTGCTCGCTG
Organism: Pseudomonas sp. PSPC2-3; assembly: GCF_049898265.1. Classification (NCBI taxonomy): domain Bacteria; kingdom Pseudomonadati; phylum Pseudomonadota; class Gammaproteobacteria; order Pseudomonadales; family Pseudomonadaceae; genus Pseudomonas; species Pseudomonas sp. PSPC2-3. The sequence goes on from NZ_JAFCXJ010000001.1 coordinate 429,635, forward strand.
TTGGCCAGCGCAATGCTCTGCAGGTTGCTGCTCAGCAACGTCGCCGTGCTGCTCTGCTCCTGGGTGGCGGTGGTGATCGCGGCGAATTGCTGCCCGGCCGAGCGGCTTTGCTCGTCGATGCGTGCCAGGGCCGACGCCACGTCGGCGTTGCGTGACAGGCCTTCCTGCATCAGCGTATTGCCCTGTTCCATGGTGCTGATGGCGTTACCGGTTTCCTGCTGGATGCTTAGGATCATCCCGGAAATCTCATCGGTGGCCTGGCGAGTGCGCGAGGCCAGGTTGCGCACTTCGTCGGCGACCACCGCAAACCCACGGCCCTGCTCGCCGGCGCGGGCGGCTTCGATGGCGGCATTGAGCGCCAGCAGGTTGGTCTGTTCGGCGATCGAAGTGATCACGCCAACGATGCCACCGATTTCCTGGGAACGCTGGCCCAAGGTGTTGATTACCGTGGCCGTGCTGTTCAGGGCGGTGGCGATGTGTTCCAGGGACGACGACGCCTCCTGCATCGAGTTGCGGCCGATGCGGGTCTGCTGGGCGTTTTCCTGGGCCAGGCGTTCGGTGTTGCCCATGTTGTCGGCGATGTTCAGCGAAGTGGCGCTGAATTCCTCCACCGCGCCGGCCATGCTGGTGATTTCGCCGGACTGCTGCTCCATGCCTTCATAGGCACCGCCGGACAAACCGGACAACGCCTGCGCCCGGCCGTTGACCTCTTCGGCGGCCCTGCGGATGTGCGACACCATGGTCGACAGCGCTTCCCCCATCTGGTTGAAGCTGCGCGCCAGTTGGCCGATCTCGTCATGGCTGGACACGTTCAGGCGCGCGCTCAAATCACCGCCGCCCAAGGCTTCGGCCTGGCGTACCAAGTCGCTCAACGGCGCCAGTTTGCTGCGCAACAACCACACCGTTGCGCCCACCGCCAGCAGCATCGCCAGCATGCTGCCGATCACCAGGCGAATGCCCACCGACCACGTGACCGCGCGGATCTCGGCTTTCGGCATGCTCGCCACCACCGACCAGGGGCCCCCGGCAAACGGCACCGAGACGCTGTAGAAATCTTCCTGCTTGTCGCTCCAGAAGCGGCCCTTGCCGGGCGCCTTGGCCAGGTCCAGCATCACCGGCACAGCCTGGTCCGGCGCCTGCACCCCGGCCGGCGGTACCAGCCAGTGTTTCTGTTCATCCAGCAGCGCCAGCGAACCGGTCTGGCCGATGCGGAAGCGCTTGAGGTTGTCGAACTGGGCATTCTGCTCATCGGTGTAGTCGAAGCCGATGAACAGCACCGCGATGACTTTGCCGCTGGCGTCGCGCACCGGGCTGTACTGGGTCATGTAGGAGCGATCGAACAGCACGGCGCGGCCGATGTACGTCTGCCCACCGACCACCCGCGAGTAGGCCGGCCCCTGGCGATCCAGCACTGTGCCGATGGCACGGCTGCCGTCCTGCTTGGTCAAGGACGTGCTGATGCGGATAAAGTCGTCGCCGCTGCGCACGAACACCGTGGCCACGCCGCCGGATATCTGCTTGAACTCGTCGACGTCACCGAAGTTGTTGTTCAGCAGCGCCTTGCCCAGGTACAGGCTCGGGGTCTGCACGCCGGCCACGGCGACCGGCTGATCCGCCTGCACGCTCAAGCCGGCGCCGAAGCGTTTTTCAAACAGCCCGCTCAAGCGCTGGGTGCTCTCGCGCAAGGTGCCGTGGAAGGTACTGAGTTGATCGGCAAGCAGCCGCGCCTCGCTGGCCAGATGTTCTTCCCGGGTATCGAGGTTGGCGGAGTCGAGGGAACGCAAGGCAAAAACCGTACTGCCGCTGATGACGACAGCCAGAATCACGGCTAACGCGAGGCCTAGCTGGGAGGCGATCCGAGCACGAGGTTGAGACATGACAGCTCCTGGCCGAGGCCTGGATCATCCTGATCTCATAGCGTTGCTCGGCAAATTATCTAGTGAGATTCGTTGGTGCACGATAGTTCCAACACCCCTACTTCGGCGGCGCCGGGCAATACTTGAGCGAAGTGCAGGGGTATCACGCAAACGATTGCTCTCTCACGCTGAAGCGATTCAATCGAGACGCTCGACGACAGGCAACACCATGGCCTGCACTTCGCCCTGCAGAAACTCCGCCAGCCGGCGCAGACGCTCGCCGCCCGGGCGGGTTTTCGGCCACACCAGGTAATAATTTTCCCCACTGGCGACGGCGGTCGGCCACGGCAGGCTCAAGCGCCCCTGGGCCACGTCTTCGGCGACCATCAGCAGATCGCCCATGGACACGCCGTAACCCCGGGCGGCGGCGATCATGCCCAGCTCCAGGGTATCGAACACCTGCCCGCCCTTGAGCGACACCTGGGCGGACAGCCCCATACGCTCCAACCAGTTACGCCAGTCGCGGCGGTCGGGGGTGGGGTGCAGCAACTCGGCGCTGGCCAGGCGATTGACGTCCCATGGGCCGTCGCTCAACAAATTGGGTGCGCCGACTGGAATCAACAGTTCCGGGAACAGGTAACTGGCTTCCCAATCCGCCGGAAAGTGCCCGTCGCTCAACAACACCGCGCAGTCAAAAGGCTCCTGGTTGAAGTCGACTTCATCCACGCTCATCCACGCGCTGGTGAGCTGCACTTCGTTGCCCGGCTGCAAATGCCGGAAACGGCTGAGCCGCGCCAACAGCCAGCGCATGGTCAGGGTCGAGGGTGCCTTCATGCGCAAGATGTCATCTTCGGCGTTCAAGGTATGACAGGCCCGTTCCAGCGCGGCAAAGCCCTCGCGCACCCCGGGCAGCAACAAGCGTGCGGCCTCGGTGAGCTGCAGGTTGCGCCCGCTGCGCAGGAACAGGCGGCAGGCGAAATGCTCTTCGAGGGTGCGGATATGCCGGCTCACCGCACTTTGGGTGATGGACAGCTCCTGCGCCGCACGGGTGAACGAGTTGTGTCGGGAAGCGGCCTCAAAAGCCCGTAGCGCATAAAGCGGAGGAAGACGACGAGACATAAGGAAAGCTCCGACAGCACGATGCTGAAACCCTACCAGAATCAATCAGGCATGAGTTTTAATCATGCGACCAATCGCTTTTATCCCTTTGTGCAATGAGCTGAGAGCGCCGAGAATCGACGTTCTCCCCCTCCTCCGAAAATTTGAGCGTGATGATCATGCAACATCCGGCACGTACCGAACTCTGGGCCATTCTGCGGCTGTCAGGGCCGTTGATTGCCTCACAGTTGGCGCACATGCTGATGGTGCTGACCGACACCCTGATGATGGCCCGCCTGAGCCCCGAGGCCCTGGCCGGCGGTGGCCTGGGCGCGGCGAGCTACTCGTTCGTGGCGATTTTCTGCATCGGCGTGATTGCTGCCGTGGGCACCCTTGTCGCCATCCGCCACGGCGCGGGCGATATCGACGGCGCCACCCGCCTGACCCAGGCCGGGCTGTGGCTCGCCTGGCTGATGGCCTTGGCGGCGGCGCTGCTGCTGTGGAACCTCAAGCCGGTGCTGCTGATGTTTGGCCAGACCGAGACCAACGTGGACGCGGCGGGGCAATTCCTTACGATCCTGCCGTTCGCCCTGCCCGGCTACCTGAGTTTCATGGCCCTGCGCGGCTTCACCAGCGCGATCGGCAAGGCCACACCGGTGATGGTGATCAGTCTCGGCGGCACAGTGGTCAACTACCTGCTCAACCACGCGTTGATCGAGGGCATGTTCGGCCTGCCGAAACTCGGCTTGATGGGCATCGGCCTGGTCACGGCCATCGTCGCCAATGGCATGGCGCTGGCGCTGATGGCGTACATCCGCAGTAACCGCGCGTACTCGGCCTACCCGCTGAGCGCAGGCCTGTTGCGTCTGAACACCCACTACTTGCGCGAGCTGTGGCGGCTGGGCCTGCCGATTGGCGGCACCTACGCGGTGGAAGTCGGGTTGTTTGCCTTCGCCGCGCTGTGCATGGGCACCATGGGCAGTACGCAATTGGCGGCGCATCAGATCGCGCTGCAAATCGTCTCGGTGGCGTTCATGGTGCCGGCGGGAATGTCCTACGCGGTGACCATGCGTATCGGCCAGCACTATGGCGCCGGGCAACTGCTGCAGGCGCGCATGGCGGGGCGTGTCGGCATCGGCTTTGGCGCGGCGGTGATGTTGGGATTTGCCGCGGTGCTGTGGCTGTATTCCGATCCGCTGGTCGGGCTGTTCCTCGACCATAACGACCCAGCATTCCACGAGGTGATCGTGCTCGCCGTCAGCCTGCTGGCCGTGGCGGCCTGGTTCGAGCTGTTCGACGGCGTGCAGACCATCGCCATGGGCTGCATCCGTGGGCTCAAGGACGCCAAGACCACCTTCCTGGTGGGCCTGGGTTGCTATTGGCTGATCGGTGCGCCAGCGGCCTGGTGGATGGCCTTCACCCTGGGCTGGGGGCCGACCGGCGTGTGGTGGGGCCTGGCGCTGGGCCTGGCCTGTGCGGCGATCAGCCTGACCTGTGCGTTCGAGGCGAAGATGAAGCGCATGATTCGGCAGGAGCCAGACGCTCAACGCTCATTCCATGCCGCGCAGACCGACTAGAAGTCTTGCGCGGTTGAAATGTGGGGGCGGGTTGGCAAGAAAAGGATGAGCTAGCCCAACAAAGCCTGCTGGTCCTTGCCGAACGTCAGGTAGTCCACCAACTCCGGCAATGGCAGCGGTTTGCTGATCAGGTAACCCTGGGCCTGGTCGCAACCGAACAAACGTAACAGCGCCAGTTGTTCCGCGGTTTCCACGCCTTCGGCCACCACTTCCAGGTTGAGGTTGTGGGCCAGGTTGATCATGGCGTGGACCAGCTTGCGGTTTTCTTCACGCTCTTCCATGCCGCCGACGAAACTCTTGTCGATCTTCAACAAGGCAATCGGCAGGCTGTTGAGGTGGACGAACGATGAGAAGCCGGTGCCGAAGTCGTCGAGGGAAAAGCGCACACCGAGGCGACCGAGGGCGTCCATGGTCTGCTTGACCAGGTCACTGCGGCGCATCACGGCGGTTTCGGTCAGCTCGAATTCCAGCCACTGCGCATCCACCCCGCGCTCGACAATCAGCCGGCTGAGGGTCGAGAGCAGTTGGCTGTCCTGGAACTGGCGAAACGACAGGTTGACCGCCATATGCAGCGGCGGCAGGCCGCGTTCGCGCAGGTCCTGCATGTCGCGCAGGGCCCGGGAGATCACCCAGTAACCCAGCGGTACGATCAACCCACTCTGTTCGGCCAGCGGCACGAATTCGCTGGGCGGCAACAGGCCGCGCTCGCCATGGCGCCAGCGCACCAGGGCTTCGAGGCCGACGATATGGCCGTCGTCCAGGTCGAGGCGCGGCTGGTAGTGCAGTTCCAGTTCGTCGCGACGCAGCGCGCGGCGCAATTCGCTTTCCAGGTCGGCCAGGCTGCGGGCGTTGCGGTTGATACGTTCGTTGAAGATATGAAAGGTGCAGCCCTGGGTGCTTTTGGCTTGCTGCATGGCGATATGGGCATGCCACATCAACGGGTCGGCGCCGGCACGCGCGCGGGCATGCGCGACGCCCAGGCTGCAACCGATCAGCAGGCTCTCGCCATCCACCCAATACGGTTCGGCCATGGCTTCGGTGATGCGCTCGGCCATCCATTCGGCACGCTGGGGCGCGCGGCGGGTGTCGATCAGCAAGGCAAACTCATCGCTGCCCAGGCGCGCCAGTTGGTCGCCGGCTTCGAGCTGGCTCTTGAGCCGCGAAACCACTTGCAGGATCAGCCGGTCGCCGGCCTGGTGGCCGAGGGCATCGTTGGCGTGGCGGAAGTTGTCGAGGTCCAGGTGGCCCAGGGCCAGGCCGCGCCCTTCGTTGTCTGCCAGGCGTGCGGCCAACAGGGTCTGGAAGCCCTGGCGGTTGGCGATACCGGTCAGCGGGTCTTGTTCGGCCAGGCGCTGCAAGGTGTTTTCCAGCACGCCACGTTCGCGCACATGGCGCAGGCAGCGGCGCAGGGTGTCGGCGTCCATGGCAAGACGGATCAGCCAGTCACTGACTCCCAGGGGCGCCACCAACGGCTCCTGTTCCAGCAACAACACGCACGGCAAGCTGCAACGGCCCGGGCCGGGTTGCAGGTTGGGCGTGGTCAACAGCACGGCGCTGTGGTCGTCATCGAACAGACGACTCACCGAGTCCCAGTTGGGCGCGCTGATCAGCACAGCCCCGTCGCCCATCGGCACCAGGCACTCGCGCAACAATGCTGCCCACTCAGGCGTATCGGCCAGTAGCAGCAAACGCAAGGGTTCGACAGGCGTGGACAAGCTAGCTCCCTAGACTCTGCAAGATTTCGTTGGCGGCAAGTATTATGACGTCAGGTCGAGCATTCACAAATGATAAAAGTTATCAAATACGAGCAGTACGCACAAAAGTCGCAAATACCCCCACATCCTGCGGCAAAGTAGCAAAAGCGGCAAATTTAGATCGAGTGGTACGTCACACCGTCGATCCAAGGCAGCAGAATCTCACCAGCCTGTTAAAATGCCCGCCCTTTTGAACAACGACTCCCTGAACTCTGTATGTCCCGACTCAATCCCCGGCAGCAAGAAGCCGTGAACTACGTCGGCGGCCCTCTATTGGTGCTCGCCGGTGCTGGCTCCGGCAAGACCAGCGTGATCACCCGCAAGATCGCGCACCTGATCCAGAACTGCGGCATCCGCGCCCAGTACATCGTCGCCATGACCTTTACCAACAAGGCGGCGCGGGAAATGAAAGAGCGGGTCGGCACCCTGCTCAAGGGTGGCGAAGGCCGCGGCCTCACGGTGTGTACGTTCCACAACCTGGGGCTGAACATCATCCGCAAGGAGCATGTGCGGCTGGGCTACAAGCCGGGTTTCTCGATCTTCGACGAGACCGACGTCAAAGCCCTGATGACCGACATCATGCAGAAGGAATACGCGGGCGACGACGGCGTCGACGAGATCAAGAACATGATCGGCGCCTGGAAAAACGACCTGGTCCTGCCGCCCGAAGCCCTGGAAAACGCGCGCAACCCCAAGGAACAGACCGCCGCCATCGTCTACACCCACTACCAGCGCACGCTCAAGGCGTTCAACGCGGTGGACTTCGACGACCTGATCCTGCTGCCGGTGAAGCTGTTCCAGGAACACGCCGACATCCTCGAGAAGTGGCAGAACAAGGTACGTTACCTGCTGGTGGACGAATACCAGGACACCAACGCCAGCCAATACCTGCTGGTGAAGTTGCTGATCGGCAAGCGCAACCAGTTCACCGTGGTGGGCGACGATGACCAGTCGATCTACGCCTGGCGCGGCGCCCGCCCGGAAAACCTGATGCTGCTCAAGGACGACTATCCGTCCCTGAAAGTGGTGATGCTGGAACAGAACTACCGCTCCACCAGCCGCATCCTGCGCTGCGCCAACGTGCTGATCTCGAACAACCCCCACGAGTTTGAAAAACAACTGTGGAGCGAGATGGGCCATGGCGACGAGATCCGCGTGATCCGCTGCCGCAACGAAGACGCCGAAGCCGAGCGCGTGGCCGTGGAAATCCTCAGCCTGCACTTGCGCACCGACCGGCCCTACAGCGACTTCGCGATCCTCTATCGCGGCAACTACCAGGCCAAGCTGATCGAGCTGAAACTGCAGCACCATCAGGTGCCGTATCGTCTGTCCGGCGGCAACAGCTTTTTCGGACGCCAGGAAGTCAAAGACCTGATGGCCTACTTCCGCCTGATCGTCAACCCGGACGACGACAACGCCTTCCTGCGCGTGATCAACGTACCGCGTCGGGAAATCGGTTCGACCACCCTGGAAAAACTCGGCAACTACGCCACCGAACGCAAGATCTCGATGTACGCCGCCACCGACGAAATCGGCCTGGGCGAACACCTGGACACGCGCTTCACCGATCGCCTGTCGCGCTTCAAGCGCTTCATGGACAAAGTGCGCGAGCAATGCGCCGGCGAAGACCCGATCAGCGCCCTGCGCAGCATGGTCATGGACATCGACTATGAAAACTGGCTGCGCACCAACAGCTCCAGCGACAAGGCCGCGGACTACCGCATGGGCAACGTCTGGTTCCTGATCGAAGCGTTGAAGAACACCCTGGAAAAAGACGAAGACGGCGAAATGACCGTCGAAGACGCCATCGGCAAGCTGGTGCTGCGCGACATGCTCGAGCGCCAGCAAGAAGAGGAAGACGGCGCCGAAGGTGTACAGATGATGACCTTGCATGCGTCCAAGGGCCTGGAATTTCCCTACGTGTTCATCATGGGCATGGAAGAGGAAATCCTCCCGCACCGCTCCAGCATCGAAGCCGACACCATCGAGGAAGAACGGCGCCTGGCCTACGTGGGCATTACCCGCGCGCGCCAGACATTGGCCTTCACCTTTGCCGCCAAGCGCAAGCAATACGGCGAAATCATCGATTGCGCCCCCAGCCGGTTCCTCGACGAACTGCCGCCGGACGACCTGGCCTGGGAAGGCAACGATGACACCCCGACCGAGGTCAAGGCCGTTCGCGGCAACACCGCCCTGGCGGATATTCGCGCGATGTTAAAGCGCTAGAATCGACTATTTTTTAATCTACTTTCGGCGCACCGTGCGCCATTAGAGGAAGCGTTCCGTGGAAGCACTGCACAAGAAAATTCGCGAAGAAGGCGTCGTGCTTTCCGATCAGGTACTCAAAGTCGACGCCTTTCTGAACCATCAGATCGACCCGGCACTGATGAAACTGATCGGCGACGAATTCGCCGCGCTGTTCAAGGATTCGGGGATCACCAAGATCGTCACCATCGAAGCCTCGGGGATCGCCCCGGCAATCATGACCGGCCTGAACCTCGGCGTGCCGGTGATCTTCGCCCGTAAGCAACAGTCCCTGACCCTGACCGAAAACCTGCTGTCGGCAACGGTGTATTCCTTCACCAAGAAAGTCGAAAGCACCGTAGCGATCTCGCCGCGCCACCTGACCAGCAACGACCGCGTGCTGATCATCGATGACTTCCTGGCCAACGGGAAGGCGTCCCAGGCGCTGATCTCGATCATCAAGCAGGCCGGCGCCACCGTTGCCGGCCTGGGGATCGTGATCGAGAAGTCGTTCCAGGGCGGGCGTGCCGAGCTGGATGCGCAGGGTTATCGGGTTGAATCGCTGGCGCGCGTGAAGTCGCTGAGCGGTGGTGTCGTCACCTTCATCGAGTAATCGCTGACGGAACCCGGTTAAAACTGTGGGAGGGGCGGTGCGACGATTCGACTTGCCCCCGATAGCGGTGTATCAGTCACCAAATGTGTTGGCTGATCCACTGCTATCGGGGGCAAGCCCCCTCCTACATTTAGTGCGCGGTGGCCTGGAGGCCGGCGAGCAACAGCCGCTGATACACGTCCTCTTTTAGCCCTTCCGGCTGGTCCAACCCCATCCGCTTCAGATGCTCGGGAAACGCCTCCGGCTCCGGTGCATCCAGCGCCGCCTTGCCCAGGTCGAAAATCTCGCTCAGCTTGAATTTGCTCTTGAGCCAGTTCAACCCCCGCAACAGGTCCCGTTCGACATCCGTGAAGTCGGTGCCCAGCGGATACTCCGGAAACAACCGGCGATGCCGGGCCTGAAGGCTCTGGAGCCGCTGCGGAGTGTTGTCGGTAAAGCGCGGGTCCAGCTGGAAATCCCGGGGTAGCTTGCCGGCCTCTTGCGCCTGCTCGATCAAGTCGCCCTGGAACCTGGAGTCGGTGATGTTGAGCAACGCCTCAATTACCTTGGCATCGGTCTGACCGCGCAAGTCGGCAATTCCGTATTCGGTGATGACAATGTCCCGCAGGTGCCGTGGGATCGTGCAATGGCCGTATTCCCACACGATATTGGAACTGACCTCCCCCGCCGCTTCGCGCCAGCTGCGCAACATCAGGATCGCGCGCGCGCCTTCCAGCGCGTGGGCCTGGGCAACAAAATTGTACTGCCCGCCCACGCCACTGAGCACGTGGCCACCTTCCAGTTGGTCGGCAACCCCGGCGCCGAGCAAGGTCACCACGATCGCGCTGTTGATGAACCGCGCATCCAGACGCTGCAAACGCTTGAGTTCTTCCTGTCCGTACAGCTCGTTGATGTAGCTGATGCGCGTCATGTTGAACGCCTGACGCTTGGCGAGGGTCATGTCCTGCAAGCGTTGGTAAAAACTACGCGGGCCAACGAAAAAACCGCCATGGATCGAAATGCCGTCGGGCTGGGCCGCATCATCGAGCAGGCCGGCATTTGCCTGTTCCTGCGTCGCCACATCCGGGTAGACCTTGCGCCGCACAATCCCCGCATCCGCCAGCACCAGCAGGCCGTTGACGAACATTTCGCTGCAACCATAAAGGCCTTTGGCAAACGGCTCGACGCCCCCTTCACGGCTGATCAGCGCCGCCCAGCGGTACACATCGAGGTCGGTCAGCAGCAGCCGATAGGCTTCGTTATCGGCCTGGCGCGCAAGCAAGGCGGCGGTCAGCGCATCGCCCATCGAACCGATACCGATCTGCAAGGTGCCGCCATCGCGCACCAGGGTGCTGGCATGCAGGCCGATAAAATGGTCCTGGAAACCCACCGGCATATTCGGTGTGGAGAACAGCGTGCTGCTGTCCTTTTCATCGAGCAGGTAGTCGAACGCATCCATGCCCAACTCCGAATCCCCAGGCATGTAGGGCAAATCGGTGTGGACCTGGCCGACCATCAGCACGGTTTCCCCAGCGGCGCGACGCTTGGCGATCATCGGCAGCAGGTCGAGGGTGACATCGGGGTTGCAGCTCAGGCTCAGCCGGTCGGGGTGCTCGGCGCTGCTGGCCACCAACTGCGCCACCAGGTTCAGGCCGGCGGCGTAGATATCGCGCGCGGCATGGCTGTAGTTGCTGCTGACGTAGTCCTGTTGCGCGGATTGGCTATGAAGCAGGCTGCCGGGCTGCATGAAAAATTGCTGGACGTGGATATTCGCCGGCAGGCTGTCCTTGTGCAGATCGGCGAGATAATCCAGCTCGGGATAATCGCCAAACACCCGCTCGGTAAACGGTTCCAGGAAGCGCTTCTGCAAGCCATCGCCCAACGCCGGGCGACCCAGGCTCAAGGCGGTATAGATCGTCAGCGCCCGCTCCGGCAGCTTGGCGATACGTCGGTACAGCGCGTTGACGAACAGATTGGGCTTGCCCAGGCCCAGGGGCAGGCCCATGTGGATATGCGCTGGCAAGCGCGCGAGTACGTCGTCAACGGCTTGCTCGATTGAACATAACTGCACCATCCGACCCTCCTGAACATTTGATGATTAGGGGTTGGATAGAGAGTGGCCCGTCTTGGTTGCAAAGAACAGCCTCAACCCCCGATCGCAGGCACAAAAAAGCCGCTCGTAAGCGGCATTTTTGACGAAGATCGCTGGATTACAACCCGGACATCTTCTTGATCGCGCCTTTCAGATCAGCATCCGTGCAATCAGCACAGGTGCCTTTTGGCGGCATGGCATTGATACCCGTGATCGCCTTGGCCAGGATGCCGTCGAGGCCGCCCTGGTGGTCGGCGCGGTCTTTCCAGGCGGCGGTGTCGCCGATTTTCGGAGCACCCAACAGGCCGGTTCCGTGGCATGCATTGCAGTGCTTGGCAATGATCTCATCCGGTGTTTTCGCACCGCCGCCGCCGCCCGCTGTTGCGGCGACTTCCATCCCCTTGCACTCCTGCCCCTGCACACACACTTGGCCAACAGGCTCCAAGCGCTTGGCAATGTCATCATTGGTCGCAGCTTGAGCGCTGACAGCCCATAGGGCCAGTACGGTTGCTGGTGCAGCCAGCATTTTCATAATTAGGTTCACGCGTTCACCCTCAATGGTGGCTATTCACGCCTGCGGCCACGGTTTCGCAGGCGGCGAAAGTATAACGGTTAGCCCGTCTGGCTGAAACAACCCTATTAAGCAAAGGGAGATTCAGTCTCACGGAATACGCTGCGGGAGTCTCTGCAATGCTGGCAGGACGCCTCTTCTGTCAAAAGTTCGCGGGCGTGGCTGCGCTGATTAGTCGCGCCGGCACATCGAACGGATTACGAAAACGATGGGGCTTGGTGCTTTCAAAGTAGTAGCTATCGCCAGCTTCGAGCACAAAAGTTTCAAGACCGACGACCAATTCCAGGCGACCTTCCACCAGAATCCCGGTTTCTTCGCCTTCGTGGGTGAGCATTTCTTCGCCAGTATCGGCGCCAGGCGGGTAAATTTCGTTGAGAAACGTGATCGCCCGGCTCGGATGTGCGCGACCCACCAGTTTCATGGTGACGGCGCCGTCGGAGATATCAATCAGCTCGTTGGCTTTATAGACGACCTGGGTCGGTATTTCCTGGAGGATTTCCTCGGAAAAGAACTCGACCATCGACATGGGAATGCCGCCCAGCACCTTGCGCAAGGAACTGATGGAAGGGCTGACACTGTTTTTTTCGATCATCGAAATGGTGCTGTTGGTGACACCCGCACGCTTGGCGAGCTCGCGCTGGGAAAGACCCTTCAGTTTACGGATGGATTGCAGTCGTTCGCCGACGTCCAATGCGGGAGCCTCCTAGGATTCAGGCTTTGTTGTAATTGAGCGTTATCATGGCGACAGCGTTCAGTATTTACAACACTTGGGCCTAAATCCTCCCCCGCACCGTTCGTAGAGGCCGATCAAGCCCCGGAATAGAGCCTTGGCACGCGGCGCAGGTTGCAGAAGATCTGGTAGGGGATGGTCTCGGCGGCGGCCGCGACGTCACTGGCGAGGATGTTCTTGCCCCACAGCTCCACGGTGGAACCGAGGCCGGCCTGGGGCACGTCGGTGAGGTCGACGCACAGCATGTCCATGGACACGCGGCCGAGCAATTGGCTGCGCTGCCCCGCCACCAGCACCGGCGTGCCGGTGGGGGCGTGACGTGGATAACCGTCGGCATAGCCCATGGCAACCACGCCGACCCGCATCGGTTTCGGCGTGATGAATTTGGCACCGTAGCCCACCGGCTCGCCGGCCGGCAGTTCGCGCACGCAGATGACTTTCGATTCCAGGGTCATTACCGGCTGCAAGCGCGCGGCGGTGGCCTGGTCTTCACCAAACGGCGTCGTGCCGTACAACATGATGCCGGGGCGTACCCAGTCGCTGGGCACCTTCGGCCAGCCCATCACCGCCGGCGAATTGCGCAGGCTGACCTCGGCTGACAGCCCCTGGCGCGCCGCTTCGAACACCGCCACTTGTTCATTGCTGCGCACGCAATCGAGCTCATCGGCGCGAGCGAAGTGGCTCATCAATACGATCTTCGCCACCTTACCGCTGGCGAGCAGGCGCTGGTACGCCTCGTGGTAGTCCTTGGGATGCAGGCCGACGCGGTGCATGCCCGAGTCCAGTTTGAGCCACACGGTGAGGGGCTTGCGCAAGGCCGCCTGCTCGATGGCCTCCAGTTGCCACAGCGAATGCACCACGCACCAGAAATCATGCTCGACGATCAGCGGCAGCTCGTCGGCTTCGAAAAACCCTTCCAGCAGCAATACCGGCGCGCGGATACCGGCAGCCCGCAGCTCCAGTGCTTCCTCGATACAGGCCACGGCAAAACCATCGGCCTCGGCTTCCAGCGCCTGGGCCACGCGCACCGCGCCATGGCCGTAGGCATCGGCCTTGATCACAGCGAGGGCCTTGGCCCCCGTGACTTCACGGGCCAATTGGTAATTGTGGCGCAGGGCTTGGAGGTCGATCAGGGCACGGGCAGGACGCATGGCGGCAGGCTTCTAGGCGGCAGAGTGAAAAAAAACCGGCACCGACCAACCGCATCGGTACCGGGAGAGGGATCGTTGCTTAAGGCAGGGCGGCCACGACGGACAGCTCCACCAGGATTTGCGGCTCGCACAGTTTCGCTTCAACCGTGGCGCGGGCCGGGGCGACGCCTTTGGGCAGCCATGCGTCCCACACCGCGTTCATGCCGGCGAAGTCGGCGTCGATGTCTTTGAGGTAGATCGTCACCGACAGCAGCTTGCTTTTGTCAGTGCCGGCCAAGTCCAGCAAGCGCTCGATATTGGCCAGGGTTTCACGGGTCTGTTGTTCAATCCCGGCACTCAGGTCGTCGCCGACTTGCCCTGCCAGGTACACGGTGCCGCCGTGGGCAACGATCTGGCTCATGCGCTCATTGGTGAGCTGGCGCTGGATTGACATGTTTTGCAGACTCCTGGTGGTTGCCATAACGGGAAATATCGAGGCCTTCGGCACTGATCTGCGGCGTTTTCTTGGCCATCAGGTCAGCCAGCAAACGACCGGAGCCGCACGCCATGGTCCAACCGAGGGTGCCGTGGCCGGTGTTCAGGAACAGATTCTTGAACGGGGTGGCACCGACAATCGGCGTACCGTCCGGTGTGGTCGGACGCAGGCCGGTCCAAAAGATCGCTTCGGTCAGATTGCCGCCCTGAGGATAAAGGTCGTTGACGATCATCTCCAGGGTTTCACGCCGACGTGGGTTCAGCGACAGGTCAAAACCGGCGATTTCAGCCATGCCGCCGACACGGATGCGGTTGTCGAAACGGGTGATCGCGACCTTGTAGGTCTCGTCGAGAATGGTCGACGTCGGCGCCATCGCCGGGTTGGTGATCGGCACGGTCAGCGAATAGCCCTTGAGCGGGTACACCGGCGCCTTGATCCCCAGCGGCTTGAGCAACTGCGGCGAATAACTGCCGAGGGCCAGGACGTAGCGGTCGGCGGTTTCCAGCTTGCCGTCGATCCACACACCGTTGATGCGATCACCGGCGTGGTCGAGGCGCTGGATGTCCTGTTCGAAACGGAATTCCACGCCCAACTGCTTGCACATGTCGGCCAGGCGCGTGGTGAACATCTGGCAGTCGCCGGTCTGGTCGTTCGGCAGGCGCAGGGCACCGGCGAGGATGTCGGTGACACTGGCCAGGGCCGGTTCGACGCGGGCGATGCCGGCACGGTCAAGCAATTCGAACGGCACGCCGGACTCTTTCAACACGGCGATATCTTTGGCTGCGCCATCGAGCTGCGCCTGGGTGCGGAACAGTTGGGTCGTACCGAGGCTGCGGCCTTCGTAGGCAATGCCGGTTTCAGCGCGCAGTTCGTCGAGGCAATCGCGGCTGTACTCGGACAGGCGGACCATGCGCTCCTTGTTCACCGCATACCGGCTGGCGGTGCAGTTGCGCAGCATCTGCGCCATCCACAGGTATTGATTGATATCGGCGGTGGCCTTGATCGCCAGCGGCGCGTGGCGTTGCAGCAGCCACTTGATGGCCTTGAGCGGCACACCCGGCGCGGCCCATGGCGAGGCGTAGCCTGGAGAGACCTGGCCGGCGTTGGCGAAACTGGTTTCCATGGCCGCGGCTGGCTGGCGGTCGACCACGACCACCTCAAAACCGGCTCGCGCCAAATAGTAGGCACTGGTCACACCAATGACGCCGCTACCCAAGACCAGAACGCGCATTTTTATATCCTCATCGCGGCTTGACCGCCGACGTGTGTTGTTCGAGCAATGATGTGAGCAGTATAAAAAGCAATCACCAGTGCATTTCACTATATAAATGCCTATATTTGGCGACAATTCTTGGCAACAACCCTTTTCACAGAGGCGTATCCCCTATGCGTACCAACACCCAGACCAAACGGGAGCTGGACAAGATCGACCGGAACATCTTGCGCATCCTACAAGCCGACGGGCGCATTTCGTTCACGGAGCTGGGGGAAAAGGTCGGACTATCGACCACCCCCTGCACCGAGCGCGTGCGCCGCCTTGAGCGTGAAGGGATCATCATGGGCTACAACGCACGCCTCAACCCCCAGCATTTGAAGGCGAGTTTGCTGGTATTTGTCGAGATCAGCCTCGACTACAAATCCGGCGACACCTTCGAAGAATTCCGCCGCGCCGTGCTGAAATTGCCCCATGTGCTGGAGTGCCACTTGGTCTCGGGGGACTTCGACTACCTGGTGAAAGCGCGGATCTCCGAGATGGCCTCGTACCGCAAACTGCTCGGCGACATCCTGCTCAAACTGCCCCATGTGCGGGAGTCCAAGAGCTATATCGTGATGGAAGAGGTGAAAGAGAGCCTCAATCTGCCCATCCCCGACTGACTGACACAACCGGGTCAATGTGGGAGGGGGCTTGCTTACTCCCACATTTAGACCAGCACCTGCCGGGTACTCGCCATGTATTCGTGGATCTGCTTCTCCACCCGCGGGTGAATCAGCTCCACCGGCCGCCGTCCATTGGGGCACGGCAAGGTCTTTGTGGTGCCGAAAAGCCTACAGATCAGCGGGCGCTCGTCATACACCGTGCAGCCATTGGGCCCCAGGTGTACGCAGTTCAACTCGTCCATGGCGGCTTCCTGTTCGGCAGCGGTCTTACGCGGCAGGCGCGACATTTCCTCGGGGGAAGTCGTCACCGGCCCACAGCAATCGTGGCAACCGGGGACGCACTCAAACGAGGGGATCTGTCGGCGCAATGCGCTGATTTTCTGACTGTTGCAACTCATCGAAACACGTACCGAACGGCGAATAGGCGTGGATTCTGCCGCAAAACCCCGCGGTGAGACAGCTTCGTCCGACCGCTGTATCCTGCGTCAAATTTTCCAAACGGGGATGTTCCCATGACTGCCTGCGCCCGGCACACCGCTTCCTACTACGCCGCCAGCAGCCTGCCGCAACCCGACTATCCAGCGTTGGCCGGCGAAACGGTGGCCGACGTGTGCGTGATCGGCGGCGGTTTTTCCGGGCTCAACACCGCGCTGGAACTGGCCGAACGCGGGTTCAGCGTGGTGCTGCTGGAAGCGCGCAAGATCGCCTGGGGCGCCAGCGGGCGCAATGGCGGCCAGTTGATCCGCGGCGTTGGCCATGGCCTGGAGCAATTCACCAACGTGATCGGCACCGACGGCGTGCGCCAGATGAAACTGATGGGCCTGGAGGCGGTAGAAATCGTGCGCGAGCGCGTCGAGCGTTTCCAGATCGCCTGCGACCTGACCTGGGGCTACTGCGACCTGGCCAACAAACCCCGCGACCTGCTCGGCCTCGCCGAAGACGCCGAAGAATTGCGCAGCCTGGGCTATCGCCACGAAGTACGCCTGCTGCAAGCCAGCGAAATGGGCAGCGTGATCGGTTCCGAGCGCTACGTGGGCGGCATGATCGACATGGGCTCGGGCCATCTGCACCCGCTGAACCTGGCCCTCGGCGAGGCAGCTGCCGCCCAAAAACTCGGCGTGCAACTGTTCGAACACTCCGAAGTGACGCGCATCGACTACGGCCCCGAGGTCAACGTACACACCGCCCGCGGCAATGTGCGCGCCAAGACCCTGGTGCTGGCCTGCAACGCCTATCTGAAGGGGCTCAACCCACTGCTGAGCGGCAAAGTGCTGCCGGCCGGCAGCTATATCGTCGCCACCGAGCCGTTAAGCGCCGCCCAGGCGACCCAATTGCTGCCGCAAAACATGGCGGTGTGTGATCAGCGGGTGACGGTGGACTACTTCCGACTGTCTGCCGACCGTCGTCTGCTGTTCGGCGGCGCCTGCCACTATTCCGGGCGCGACCCCAAGGACATCGGCGCCTACATGCGGCCGAAGATGGTGCAGGTGTTCCCCCAACTGGCCGACGTGAAGATCGACTATCAATGGGGTGGCATGATCGGCATCGGTGCCAACCGCTTGCCGCAGATCGGCCGATTGGCAGATCAACCCAACGTGTATTACGCCCAGGCCTACGCCGGTCATGGCCTCAACGCGACACACCTGGCGGGCAAGCTGCTGGGCGAAGCCATCAGCGGCCAGCAGCAGGGACGTTTCGATCTGTTCGCCCAGGTGCCGCACATCACCTTCCCCGGCGGCAAGCACTTGCGCTCGCCGCTGTTGGCGCTGGGGATGCTCTGGCACCGGTTGAAAGAACTGGTGTGACTCAACTGCGCCAGAACGGCTTCAAGCCTTCCTGGCGCGCCTGCTCGGCGGTCAACCCGATATCCCGCAGTTGCTCGGCAGTCAGCTCCAGCAGCACCTTGCGCGTGTGGCGACGGTGCCAGAACAGGCTCCAGCGGTTGCGGGTCGGGGCCGACATCGCCCGCGCCTGCCCCGCTTCCAGTTCCTGGCCGTGTAACGTCAGCCGCACATCGCTCATGCCGTTCATTTTGTCGTCCTCATTTGCTGGTTGCCATGAGTGACTAGAATGAGCGAGTGGACAAAACCATTACAGATTCAACCAATTTTTATTAAATCCATACAGATACTGCCCACGAGTGGCTGAATCCTGTATTTTCCCAGAATCTGTACTGGTCCCCTGGGAGTGATCACCGTGACCCTTTACGTCAACCTCGCCGAATTGTTGGGCACCCGCATCGAACAGGGCTTCTACCGCCCCGGTGACCGGCTGCCTTCCGTAAGGGCCTTGAGTGTCGAGCACGGGGTCAGTTTGAGCACCGTGCAGCAAGCGTATCGCATGCTGGAAGACAACGGCCTGGCGATGCCGAAGCCCAAGTCCGGTTACTTCGTGCCCGTCGGCCGTGAGCTGCCGGCCTTGCCCGAAGTCGGCCGCCCGGCCCAGCGCCCGGTGGAAATTTCCCAGTGGGACCAAGTGCTCGAGTTGATCCGCGCGGTACCGCGTAAAGATGTCGTACAGCTGGGCCGCGGCATGCCGGATGTGTTGTCGCCCACCCTCAAGCCGCTGCTGCGCAGCCTGGCCCGCGTCAGCCGGCGCCAGGACCTGCCGGGGCTGTATTACGACAATATCCTCGGCTGTATGGAGTTGCGCGAACAAATCGCCCGACTGTCATTGGATTCCGGCTGCCAGTTGACCGCCGAAGACATCGTGATCACCACCGGCTGCCATGAAGCGCTGTCTGCCAGCATCCGCTCCATCTGCGAGCCGGGGGATATCGTTGCGGTGGACTCGCCGAGCTTCCACGGCGCCATGCAGACCCTCAAGGGCCTGGGCATGAAAGCCCTGGAAATCCCCACGGACCCGCTCACCGGCATCAGCCTCGAAGCCCTGGAACTGGCGCTGGAACAGTGGCCGATCAAAGTCATTCAACTGACCCCCAACTGCAACAATCCTTTGGGCTACATCATGCCGGAGGCACGCAAGCGGGCGCTGTTGACCCTGGCCCAGCGCTTTGACGTGGCGATCATCGAAGACGATGTGTATGGCGAACTGGCCTACAGCTACCCGCGCCCGCGCACCATCAAATCCTTCGACGAAGATGGCCGCGTATTGCTCTGCAGCTCGTTCTCGAAAACCCTGGCGCCAGGCCTGCGGATTGGCTGGGTCGCGCCGGGCCGCTACCTGGAGCGGGTGTTGCACATGAAATACATCAGCACCGGCTCCACCGCGACCCAGCCGCAGATCGCCATCGCCGAATTTCTCAAGGGCGGCCATTTCGAACCGCATTTGCGGCGGATGCGTACTCAATACCAACGTAATCGCGACATGATGCTCGACTGGGTCAGCCGTTATTTCCCCGCCGGCACCCGCGCCAGCCGACCTCAAGGCAGCTTCATGCTGTGGATCGAGCTGCCGGAAGGTTTCGACACCCTCAAGCTCAACCGGGTGTTGGTGGAACAAGGCGTACAAATCGCCGTGGGCAGTATCTTTTCCGCGTCCGGCAAGTACAGGAATTGCCTGCGCATGAACTACGCTGCCAAACCTACGCCGCAGATTGAAGAGGCGGTGCGCAAAGTCGGCGCCGTCGCGAGCAAGATGCTGGCCGAGGCCGCCGACTGACCTTTCCGGGAAAATAGCCGTCCTATGTCGACAACCGCCCTGATCTGGAAACGGTGCCCTTGATGACTCGACGGCTTTTAGCGTTTTTCCTGTTGGGCGCCCTGGCCCTGGGCGGCTGCGCCACGGTGAATGTGCCGCGCATCCCCAGCGATGCCCTGCCGGCGACGCAGTCGTCGTTCGGCCGTTCGATCCAGGCCCAGGCCGCGCCGCATCAGGGCCGCTCCGGCTTTCGCCTGCTGCCCAACAGCAGCGAGGCGTTCATGGCCCGCGCCGAACTGATCCGCAACGCCCAGACCAGCCTCGACCTGCAGTACTACATCGTCCACGACGGCATCAGCACCCGCCTGCTCGTGGATGAACTGCTCAAGGCCGCCGACCGTGGCGTGCGTGTGCGTATCCTGCTGGACGACACCACCAGCGACGGCCTCGATCAGGTCATCGCCACCCTCGCCGCCCACCCCAACATCCAGATTCGCCTGTTCAACCCGCTGCACCTGGGGCGCAGCACCGGCGTGACGCGCGCCATGGGGCGCCTGCTCAACCTGTCGCTGCAACATCGGCGCATGCACAACAAACTGTGGCTGGCGGACAACAGCGCGGCCATCGTCGGCGGGCGCAACCTGGGCGACGAATATTTCGACGCCGAACCCAACCTGAATTTCACCGACATCGACATGCTCAGCGTGGGCCCGGTGGCCGAGCAACTCGGCCACAGTTTCGACCAGTACTGGAACAGCGCCCTGAGCAAGCCCATCAATGAATTCATCTCCAACCTGCCGTCCAAAGGCGACCTGGCCAGCGCACGCCTACGCCTGGAAGAATCCCTGGCCCAGTCGCGCCAACAGAACCACGCCTTGTACAACCGCCTGCGCACCTACAAGACCGAACCGCGCCTG
The DNA here is from genome assembly GCF_049898265.1 of Pseudomonas sp. PSPC2-3. Taxonomy (NCBI): domain Bacteria; kingdom Pseudomonadati; phylum Pseudomonadota; class Gammaproteobacteria; order Pseudomonadales; family Pseudomonadaceae; genus Pseudomonas; species Pseudomonas sp. PSPC2-3. Next base: position 450,170 of record NZ_JAFCXJ010000001.1, read on the forward strand.
GACATCTGGCGGCGCGAGCTGATCTGGGCCTGGAACCAGGCGTTGTGGGACGCCCCGAGCAAGGTACTCGCCAAGAATGATCCGGACCCGCGCCTGCTGCTGACCACCCAACTGGAACCGGAACTCGAAGGCGTCAACCATGAGTTGATGATGATTTCGGCGTATTTCGTGCCGGGGCAGCCGGGCCTGGTGTACCTGACCGGTCGCGCGGACGCGGGCGTCTCGGTGAGCCTGCTGACCAACTCCCTCGAAGCCACCGACGTACCGGCCGTACACGGCGGCTACGCGCCCTATCGCAAGGCGCTGCTGGAGCACGGCGTGAAACTCTATGAGTTGCGCCGCCAACCCGGCGCACCCCGCACAGGCAGCGGGCCCCACCTGTTTCGTCGCGGCCTGTTCCTCGGCTCGGACTCCAGCCTGCACAGCAAGGCGATGATTTTTGATCGGCAGAAATCGTTTATCGGCTCGTTCAACTTCGACCCGCGTTCGGTGCTGTGGAATACCGAAGTCGGCGTGCTGGTGGACAGCCCTGAGCTGGCCGAACACCTGCGCAATCTGGCGCTGCAAGGCATGGCGCCAGCATTGAGCTACGAGGCGAAATTACAGGATGGCCAGGTGGTGTGGACCACCGAGGATAACGGGCAACCGCACACCCTGACCCGCGAGCCGGGCAGCTGGTGGCGCCACTTCAATGCCTGGTTCGCCACCTCCGTCGGCCTGGAACGCATGCTGTAGGAGCGAGCTTGCTCGCGAAGAACGCAAGAACACCACACTTAACCAGACCGTACCCGTCATCGCTAACGCCTTCATCCCCTCGCGCCTAAGCGGGCTGCGCGGCGCCAAACGCCCCCTGGCGCAACAACAGCACCACCAACCCCAGCGCCCCGGCAGCCATCAGCCACGGCAATGCATGCCCGCTGATCCACTGGCTGCCCGCACCGGCCACCAGCGGCCCGATCAGGCAACCGATGCCCCAGAGCTGCGCCACGTGGGCATTGGCGCGCACCAGCGCATCGTCGCGGTAACGCTCGCCGATCAGGATCAACGACAAGGTGAACAAACCACCCGCACTCGCGCCGAACAGCACCCACACCGGCCAGATCAGCAGCGTGTGCATCAACAACGGGACTGCCAGGCTCGCCCCCAGCAACAGCAGCGCGCAGCTCAAGAACAGCGTGCGCCGCGGCAGGTAGTCGGCCAGTGCGCCGATGGGCAGCTGCAGCAACGCATCGCCCACCACCACCGTGCTGACCATCGCCAGGGCGATCTCGGCCGTGAAGCCTTGCTGCAGGCAATACACCGGCAGCAGCGTCAGGATCATCGCCTCGAACGCCGCGAATAACGCCACCGCCCAGGCAATCGCCGGCAGGCTCCGACAGAAGCGCCACAGCTCGGCAAACGTCACGCTGAAGGACTCGGCGGTCGGCGCCCCGGAACGCCCCAGCAACAGCAACGGCGCCAGCGTCAACAGGCCCACGCCCACCCAGAACCCATAGTCATGATCGGTGCCCAGCACGCCCAACAGCAGCGGCCCCGACAGCTGGCTCAGCGCATAGGTGCAGCCATACAGCGCCACCAGCCGGCCGCGCCATTGCTCCACCACCAACTGGTTGATCCAGCTTTCGCCAAGAATGAACACGATGGTCAGGATCACCCCGATCATCAGCCGCAGCACCAGCCACACCGGGTAGCTCGGCAGGATCGCCAACAGGCCGATGGACACCGCCCCCGCCCACAGGCACAGGCGCATCAGATGCGCAGTGCCCAGCCAGGACGCCAGCCGACTGGAAACCTTCGCCCCCAACAGCACGCCGAAGGCCGGCATCGCAGCCATCACTCCAATGGCGAAGCTGCCGTAGCCCCAGCCTTCCAGACGCAGGGACACCAGCGGCATGCTGACGCCCAACGCCAGACCAACGCTGAGCACCGAGGCCAGCACGGCGAAATAAGTCGCCCAACGCATTTCCACGCTCCTGTGGATAGTTTTTTCAGGGCTGTAAACGAACGGTAGGAGCGCGCTTGCTCGCGAAGAACGCCAACGATAACGCGTGCTGTCTGGTTGAACGCGGTGTCTTTGAATTCTTCGCGAGCAAGCTCGCTCCTACAGGGGACCTGCGGTGTTGCTTAGAGCTTGATCCAGGTCGCCTTCAGCTCGGTGTACTTGTCGAACGCATGCAGCGACTTGTCGCGACCGTTGCCCGACTGCTTGAAGCCACCAAACGGCGCGGTCATGTCACCGCCGTCGTACTGGTTGACCCACACGCTACCGGCGCGCAGTGCCTTGGCGGTGAGGTGCGCCTTGGAGATATCCGCCGTCCACACCGCCGCGGCCAGGCCGTATTGGGTGTCGTTGGCGATGGCGACGGCTTCTTCGGCGCTGTCAAAAGTGAGCACCGAGAGGACCGGGCCGAAGATTTCTTCGCGGGCGATCTTCATCGCGTTGGTCACTCCGTCGAAAATCGTCGGCTCGACGTAAGTGCCACCGGTCTCTTCCAGCGTGCGCTTGCCGCCCGCCACCAGCTTGGCACCGTCGGCATGACCAGCTTCGATGTAGGACAGCACGGTGTTCATCTGTTGAGTGTCTACCAGCGCGCCAACGTTCGTGGCCGGGTCCAGCGGGTTGCCTGGCTTCCAGCCCTTCAGCGCGGCGATCACCAGCGGTAGGAATTTATCCTTGATGGAACGCTCCACCAGCAGGCGCGAACCGGCGGTGCAGACCTCGCCCTGGTTGAAGGCAATCGCGCCGGCGGCGGATTCGGCGGCGGCTTGCAGGTCCGGGGCATCGGCGAACACGATGTTCGGGCTCTTGCCGCCCGCTTCCAGCCATACACGTTTCATGTTCGATTCGCCGGAGCGGATCAACAGCTGTTTGGCGATTTTGGTGGAGCCAGTGAACACCAGGGTGTCGACATCCATGTGCAGCGCGAGCGCGTTACCCACGGTGTGGCCGTAGCCCGGCAGCACGTTGAACACGCCTTTTGGAATACCGGCCTCAACGGCCAGGGCCGCGATGCGGATGGCGGTCAGCGGGGATTTTTCGGACGGTTTGAGGATCACGGAGTTACCGGTCGACAGCGCCGGCCCGAGTTTCCAGCAAGCCATCATCAGCGGGAAATTCCACGGCACGATGGCGGCAACCACACCGACCGGCTCACGGGTCACCAGACCCAGCTGATCGTGAGGGGTGGAAGCGACTTCATCGTAAATCTTGTCGATGGCCTCGCCGCTCCAGCTCAGGGCATTCGCCGCGCCGGGTACGTCGATATTCAGGGCGTCGCTGATCGGCTTGCCCATGTCCAGGGTTTCCAGCAGCGCCAGCTCTTCGGCATTGGCCTTGAGCAACGCGGCGAAACGGATCATGGTGGCCTTGCGCTTGGCCGGCGCCAGGCGCGACCAGACACCGGAATTGAACGTGGCGCGGGCATTTTCCACGGCGCGCTGGGCGTCGGCGACGTCACAGCTGGCAACGCTGGTCAGCAGGCGGCCATCGACGGGGCTGATGCATTCGAACGTGTCGCCGGAAACGGCGGCGGTGTACTCGCCATTGATATAGGCGCGGCCTTCGATCTTCAGATCCTTGGCGCGTTGCTCCCAGTCGGCACGGGTCAGGGTGGTCATGCGAGTGTCCTCCTCTTATTGAATACAAGGGCCAGGCGATGTGCCCCGGCAGCCTCAAAGAATGCTTGCCCCGCCAGCCAGTTGTTCGGCTCAAGGCAACTGCCACCCTAAACCAGCGGCTGGGGATGTATCAATATATTTGACATAACGCCGGTAAACGCCCTTGCGATGTTCATTTTAATAAACATAGACTTTGGGCTCTCCAACCGCAGGCCAGACGGGACACGCACATGAGCATCCAGGACATCGTCGACTTCAGCCAAGCCAACACCGCCCCCGATCGCTACCTCCCTGCCCCGGAAAAAATCCTCAAGGGCAATCCCGAGCAAACGATCTACAACCACTACAACAGCCCGTGCGGCCAGATGAGCGCCGGCGTCTGGGAAGGCGACGTCGGGCAGTGGAAGGTCAACTACACCGAACATGAGTACTGCGAGATTGTGCAGGGGGTTTCCGTACTGCGCGATGCCGAGGGCAACGCCAAGACCTTGCGCGCCGGCGACCGCTTCGTGATCCCGGCCGGCTTCAGCGGCACCTGGGAAGTGCTCGAACCCTGCCGCAAGATCTATGTGGTGTTCGAACAGAAGGCCTGATCAGCAAATCCTGCGCAAAAAAAAGCCCGAATCGTGAGAAACGGGCTTTTTTTCACAAGGAAGAAAATCAATTACTTGATTTTGCCTTCTTTGTAGATCACGTGCTTGCGAACGCGCGGGTCGAACATTTTCTTTTCGAGCTTGTCCGGGGTAGTACGCTTGTTCTTGTCGGTAGTGTAGAAGTGACCAGTACCGGCGCTAGAGATCATTCGAATCAATTCACGCATGATAGAGCTCCTTAGATCTTGCCAGCGGCGCGGATTTCGGCCAGCACGACAGTGATGCCACGCTTGTCGATAATGCGCATGCCTTTGGCAGATACGCGCAGACGCACAAAACGTTTCTCTTCTTCAACCCAGAAGCGGTGATGCTGCAGGTTCGGCAGGAAACGACGACGGGTTTTGTTATTTGCGTGGGAAATGTTATTCCCAGTCACCGGACCCTTACCGGTAACTTGACAGACTCTCGACATGCCTCAGCCCTCTAAAACCACATGCCCAACCCGGCATGGGTTGGCCGCTTAATCTCTCAGTCATTTGGCGCCAGGCGCCGCGTTTCTTTAGGGTCTTACCGGCTACACCTACAAGCGAAGGAACCGGGCCCCTAGAAAAGAGCGCTGCTTTATACCAGAAAGACCCAAGTGCAACAACAGCCCGTGTGTTTTTACCGGCGTAAATCTCGGCGACAGATGGCCGAACCGTTGCCAGGAGGGGCCGCTGCAATAGCCGACCGCTCGTCGCACAGAATGATTTACAACGCCCGCAAGTACCAAAAAGTACAAGGCGAAACGCGCTGAGGCGCCATCAAAACAGCATTTGAGCCAAAAGCACAGGCAAAAATGGACTAGTCATTTATCAATCAGACCACTACGGTAGGACTTTTCCAGACTGCACTCGCAGATGGGCCTTCGATCTGCACAGGAAACCGAACATGCGCCTCGCTGCCCTACCGCTTTTGCTAGCCCCTCTGTTTATCGCGCCGCAGGCCTTGGCGGCCACCAATCTGAGCGTGTGTACCGAAGCCAGTCCCGAAGGGTTCGACGTAGTGCAGTACAACTCGCTGACCACCACCAACGCCTCGGCCGACGTGCTGATGAACAGCCTGGTGAACTATGACGCAGCCAGCGGCAAGCTGGTGCCAAGCCTGGCGGACAGCTGGGAAGTGTCGCCGGACGGCCTGACCTACACCTTCCAGTTGCACCCCAACGTAAAATTCCACCGCACCGACTATTTCACCCCGAGCCGCACCCTGACCGCCGAGGATGTCCGCTTCAGCTTCGAGCGCATGCTCGATCCGGCCAACCCATGGCACAAGATCGCCCAGAGCGGCTTCCCCCATGCCCAGTCGCTGCAATTGCCCGCACTGATCAAGAAGATCGACGCCCTTGACCCGCTGACCGTGCGCTTCACCCTCGACCACCCCGACTCGACCTTCCTCGCCGCGTTGAGCATGGGTTTTGCCTCGATCTACCCGGCCGAGTACGCCGACAAGCTGCTCAAGGCCGGCACCCCGGAGAAGCTCAACAGCCAGCCCATCGGCACCGGCCCGTTCATTTTCACGCGATTCCAGAAAGACGCCGTGGTGCGCTACAAAGCCAACCCGGATTATTTCGCCGGCAAACCGGCTGTGGATAACTTGATCTTCGCCATCACCCCGGATGCGAACGTGCGCCTGCAGAAACTGCACCGCGACGAATGCCAGATCGCACTGTCGCCCAAACCCCTGGATGTGGGCGAAGCCGAGAAAGATCCCGCACTCAAAATAGAAAAAACCGCAGCATTCATGACTGCATTCGTCGCAATCAACAGCCAGCACCCACCGCTGGACAAGCCCGAAGTGCGCCAGGCGATCAACCTGGCCTTCGACAAGGACAGCTACCTCAAAGCCGTGTTCGAAGGCACCGCCGAAGCCGCCAACGGCCCCTACCCGCCCAACACCTGGAGCTATGCCAAGGAGTTGCCGGGTTATCCACAGGACATCGCCAAGGCCAAGCTGCTGCTGGAGCGCGCCGGGCTCAAGGACGGCTTCAAGACCACGATCTGGACACGCCCCACCGGCAGCCTGCTGAACCCCAACCCCAACCTCGGCGCGCAACTGCTGCAGGCGGACCTGGCCGAGGTCGGCATCCAGGCCGAGATCCGCGTGATCGAATGGGGCGAGTTGATCCGCCGCGCCAAGGCCGGCGAACACGACCTGCTGTTCATGGGTTGGGCCGGCGACAACGGCGACCCGGATAACTTCCTGACTCCGCAGTTCTCCTGCGCGGCAGTGAAATCCGGCACCAACTTCGCCCGCTATTGCGACCCGGCCCTGGACAAGCTCATCAGCGCCGGCAAGACCACCAGCGAGCAAGGGGTGCGCAGCAAGCTGTATCAACAGGCCCAGGCGCAGATCCAACAGCAGGCCCTGTGGCTGCCGCTGGCGCACCCGATGGCGTTCGCCCTGACCCGCAAGAATGTCGAGGGGTACCAGGTGAGCCCGTTTGGGCGGCAGGACTTTTCGAAAGTCAGCGCCAAGCCCTGAGCTGCAAGCTGCAAGCCCCCTTGAGGCTTGCAGCTGCAACCTTGCAACTGCTGCCCCTCCTACATCCACCCGTATTCCGCCATCGACAATGGATCACCATCGCCCACGATGATGTGATCCAGCACCCGCACATCCACCATCTCCAAGGCTTTTTGCAGGATTTTGGTCAATTTCCGATCAGCCGCACTCGGCTCCACGCTCCCCGAGGGATGGTTGTGGCACAGGATCAACGCCGCCGCGTTATACGCCAGGGCGCGCTTGACCACTTGCCGCGGGTAAACCACGGTGGCGTCGATGGTGCCCTGGAACAACGCCTCGAACCCCAGCACCCGATGCTTTGAATCGAGAAACAGGCAGCCGAAAATCTCGTGAGGCTCATGGCGCAACAGCGCCTTGAGGTAGTCCCGCACAGCGACCGGGCTTTCCAGCACCGAGTCGCTGCGCAGCTGTTCGGCCAAGTGGCGCCGGGACATTTCCAGTACCGCCTGCAGCTGCGCAAACTTCGCCGGCCCCAGCCCCAACTGCTGGCTGAACAGCACCTGGCTGGCCTTCAGCAGCGGGCGCAAGCCACCGAACTGCGCCAACAGATGCCGCGCCAGGTCCACCGCACTCCGCCCGGCCACGCCGGTGCGCAGGAAGATAGCCAACAGTTCGGCGTCGGACAGCGTTGCGGCCCCCCATTCCAAAAGCTTCTCCCGCGGCCGCTCGGCCACCGGCCAATCACGAATACTCATCCCGCCTCCCTGTGCATGTGCGCCGCTGTTGCCTGGCGGACGCTGTGTTATCGTAGGCCCTCTTTTTTGCATGCGATTTCACCTGGGGAGGGGGCATCGCAGGCGTCACTGAACTGGCTTCACTGAACTGGAAAGGCAAACCAATGCAGCGTCTGTATCGGAAACGCATCGTTCTCGGCGTCGGCGGCGGCATTGCCGCCTACAAGAGCGCAGAGCTGGTTCGCAGGCTTCTCGACCAGGGCGCCGAAGTGCGCGTGGTCATGACCCGCGGCGGCAGTGAGTTCATCACCCCGCTGACCATGCAGGCCTTGTCCGGCCACCCGGTTCACCTGGACCTGCTGGACCCGGCCGCCGAAGCCGCCATGGGCCATATCGAACTGGCCAAATGGGCCGACCTGGTGCTGATCGCCCCGGCCACCGCCGACCTGATCGCCCGCCTGGCGCAAGGCATCGCCGATGACTTGCTGACCACGCTGGTCCTGGCCACCGACGCCACTGTCGCCATCGCCCCGGCCATGAACCAGGCCATGTGGCGCGACCCGGCCACCCAAGCCAACACGCAGCTCCTGCAAAGCCGTGGCCTCAAGGTGTTCGGCCCGGCCTCCGGCAGCCAGGCCTGCGGCGACGTCGGCATGGGCCGCATGCTCGAAGCCACCGACCTGGCACTGTGCGCCGCCGAGTGCTTCCAGCACCTGGCCCTGACTGGCAAGCACGTGTTGATCACCGCCGGCCCGACCCAGGAAAACATCGACCCGGTGCGCTACATCACCAACCATAGCTCAGGAAAAATGGGCTTTGCCCTGGCTGAAGCGGCGGTCGAGGCAGGCGCGCGCGTGACCCTCATCACCGGCCCGGTGCATTTGCCGACGCCCGATCGCGTCACCCGGATCGACGTGGTCAGCGCCCGGGACATGTTGGCGGCCTGTGAGGCGGCCATTCCCTGCGACCTGTTTATCGCCTCGGCAGCGGTTGCGGATTACCGCCCGGAAGTCGTCGCCCCGCAAAAGCTCAAGAAAGACCCTACCAGCGGCGACGGCCTGCTCCTGCAAATGGTGCGTAACCCGGACATCCTGGCCACCATCGCCAGCCGCCCGGACCGTCCGTTCAGCGTCGGTTTCGCCGCCGAGACCGAGCACCTGCTGGACTACGCCGCACGCAAATTGAAAGACAAAAACCTCGACCTGATCGTTGCCAATGATGTCGCCAACCCAAGCATCGGCTTCAACAGTGAGGAAAACGCCTGCAGCGTGATCGATCGCGACCTGCACGCCACCCTTTTCGCCCAGACCAGCAAGGGCAAGATTGCCCGCCAACTGATCTCTTTTATCGCCCAACGGCTGAACCAGGTTTAATTTACATGCACGCTTTGCAAGCCAAGATCCTCGACCCCCGCATCGGCACCGACTTCCCCCTGCCGGCCTATGCCACACCGGGCTCCGCCGGCCTGGACCTGCGCGCCATGCTCAAGGAAGACACCGTCCTCGAACCGGGCCAGACCCTGCTGATTCCGACCGGCCTGTCGATCTATGTCGGCGACCCGGGCCTGGCGGCGCTGATTCTGCCGCGCTCGGGCCTCGGCCATAAGCACGGCATCGTGCTGGGCAACCTGGTCGGCCTGATCGACTCGGACTACCAGGGCGAGCTGATGGTGTCGTGCTGGAACCGCGGCCAGACCGCCTTCAACATCGTCGTCGGCGAGCGCATCGCGCAGCTGGTGCTGGTGCCGGTGGTGCAGGCGCACTTCGAACTGGTACAGGAATTCGACGCAACCCAACGCGGCGCAGGCGGTTTTGGGCATTCCGGCAGTCACTGACCACACCAAACCGGGGCGGACGCTACCGTCCGGCCCGGTTAGATGCCACCGCATGGCCTTTCAGGATGAAGAATGCGCGGACCTGACGAGCGACATTTTCCAAGTAAAATCAATGCATTACGCAGACATAAGCGCGGAGCGGATGCTCCGATGGCCTGTTTGCACCACGAACTCTGCACCGAAAACGCCGTCATACCCTTCAGTTTAAGCCTGCCGGTCAGCCACATTAAGGCCAGCCTTGTCTCTTTCAGATGGAGTTTCCCCCCGCGATGAGTACCGCCGCCCGAGTAGCCCCGACCTTCCCCGACAGCATCTTCCGCGCCTATGACATCCGTGGCGTGGTGCCCAAGACCCTGACCGCCGAAACCGCCTACTGGATTGGCCGCGCCATCGGCGCCCAAAGCCTGGCCCAGGACGAACCGAACGTTTCGGTCGGCCGTGACGGTCGCCTGTCCGGTCCCGAGCTGGTGGAGCAATTGATCCAGGGCCTGGCCGACAGCGGTTGCCATGTCAGCGACGTCGGCCTGGTGCCGACCCCGGCGCTGTACTACGCCGCCAACGTGCTGGCCGGCAAATCCGGGGTGATGCTCACCGGCAGCCACAACCCGTCGGACTACAACGGCTTCAAGATCGTCATCGCCGGCGACACCCTGGCCAACGAACAGATCCAGGCCCTGCACACACGCCTGAAAACCAACGACCTGACCAGCGGCAAAGGCAGCATCACCAAGGTCGACATTCTTCAGCGCTACTCCGACGAAATCACCGGCGACGTCAAACTCGCGCGCCGCCTGAAAGTGGTGGTGGACTGCGGCAACGGCGCGGCCGGCGTGATCGCCCCGCAACTGCTCGAAGCCCTGAACTGCGAAGTGGTGCCGTTGTTCTGCGACGTCGACGGCAACTTCCCCAACCACCATCCAGACCCGGGCAAGCCTGAAAACCTGGTGGACCTGATCGCCAAGGTCAAGGAAACCGGGGCCGACGTCGGCCTGGCCTTTGACGGCGACGGTGACCGCGTGGGCGTGGTGACCAACACCGGCGAAAACGTGTTCGCCGACCGCCTGCTGATGCTGTTCGCCCGTGATGTGGTGGCGCGCAACCCGAATGCCGAAATCATCTTCGACGTAAAATGCACCCGTCGCCTGACGCCGCTGATCAAGGAATATGGCGGTCGCCCGCTGATGTGGAAGACCGGTCACTCGTTGATCAAAAAGAAAATGAAGGAAACCGGCGCGCTGCTGGCCGGCGAAATGAGCGGCCACGTGTTCTTCAAGGAGCGTTGGTTCGGGTTTGACGACGGCATTTACAGCGCCGCTCGTCTGCTGGAGATCCTCAGCAAGGAAAAATCCACGGCACAGGAGCTGTTTCAGACCTTCCCGAATGATATTTCTACGCCAGAGATCAATATCCATGTGACCGAAGAGAGCAAATTCAGCATCATTGACGCATTGCACGATGCGCAATGGGGCGAAGGCGCCAACCTGACCTCCATTGATGGTGTGCGAGTCGATTACGCCAAAGGCTGGGGCCTGGTTCGCGCGTCCAACACCACACCGGTGCTGGTGCTGCGTTTCGAGGCGGATACCGAGGCTGAGTTGCAGCGCATCAAGGACGTGTTCCACGTCCAGTTGAAACGTGTTGCCCCTGATCTCCAATTACCGTTCTGATTTTTTTGCACCGGAGCCCTGAATGACCCTCGAACGCGAAGCCGCTGCCAACACCGCCAAGGTCCTGTCCGAAGCGTTGCCCTACATTCGACGCTACGTCGGCAAGACGCTGGTGATCAAATACGGCGGCAATGCCATGGAAAGCGACGAGCTGAAAACCGGCTTTGCCCGCGATATCGTGTTGATGAAAGCCGTGGGGATCAACCCGGTGGTGGTCCACGGCGGCGGCCCGCAGATCGGCGACCTGCTCAAGCGCCTGTCGATCGAAAGCCACTTCATCGATGGCATGCGAGTCACTGACGCGCAGACCATGGACGTGGTGGAGATGGTCCTCGGCGGCCAGGTGAACAAAGACATCGTCAACCTGATCAACCGCCACGGCGGCAGCGCGATTGGCCTGACCGGCAAGGATGCGGAGCTGATCCGCGCGAAAAAACTGACCGTAACCCGTCAGACGCCGGAAATGACCCAACCGGAAATCATCGACATCGGCCAGGTGGGCGAAGTGATCGGTATCAACACCGACTTGCTGAACCTGCTGGTCAAAGGTGATTTCATCCCGGTCATCGCGCCGATCGGCGTGGGCGCCAACGGCGAGTCCTACAACATCAACGCCGACCTGGTTGCAGGCAAAGTGGCCGAAGCGCTGAAGGCTGAAAAGCTGATGCTGCTGACCAACATCGCCGGCCTGATGGACAAGCAAGGCAAGGTGCTGACCGGCCTGACCACCCAACAAGTGGACGAGCTGATCGCCGACGGCACCATCTACGGCGGCATGCTGCCGAAGATCCGTTGTGCGCTGGAAGCGGTACAGGGCGGCGTCGGCAGCTCGCTGATCCTTGATGGCCGCGTGCCGAATGCGATCCTGCTGGAAATCTTCACCGACACCGGTGTGGGTACGCTGATCAGCAACCGCAAGCGTCCTTAAACACAAAAAGCCCCACCCCCTGTAGGAGCGAGCTTGCTCGCGAAAAACGTAAAGACGCCGCGTTCATCCAGAATAAACGCGTCATCGTTGGCGTTCTTCGCGAGCAAGCTCGCTCCTACAGGGGGTGGGGCTTTTTGTTGTGCGGCGTTTACTGGACGCCGAATTGCTCGCGGTACGCCCGTACTGCCGGCAAGTGCTGCTTGAGCTGCGGATCATCTTCCAGGAACTGCAACACCTGGTTCAACGACACGATACTCACCACCGGGATGCCGAAATCGCGTTCCACTTCCTGGATCGCCGACAACTCACCATTGCCACGCTCCTGACGGTTCAAGGCGATCAAAACGCCTGCGGCCTTGGCACCCTCCTGGGAGGCGATGATCTGCATCACTTCACGGATGGCGGTGCCGGCGGTGATCACGTCGTCGATGATCAGCACGTTGCCGGTGAGCGGCGCGCCCACCAGGCTGCCGCCTTCGCCATGGGCCTTGGCTTCCTTGCGGTTGAAGCACCACGGCAGATCGCGCCCATGGTGTTCGGCCAACGCCACGGCCGTCGCGGCGGCCAGGGGGATGCCCTTGTAGGCCGGACCGAACAGAACGTCGAAGGAAATACCGCTTTCAACGATGGCAGCCGCGTAGAAACGCCCCAGCTGAGCCAGGGCCGAACCCGAGTTGAACAAGCCAGCATTGAAGAAATACGGGCTGGTGCGCCCGGACTTGAGGGTGAACTCACCGAAGCGCAAAACCCCGCGATCGATGGCAAAACGAATGAAATCGCGTTGATACGCCTGCATGAAAAAAGCCTCAGATACCACGGATTTAGCTAATTAGGTAGACGGCGTGTATCATACACGCACGCGATTTTTGGGGCCATTTATGCGGATCATCAGTGTGAACGTTAATGGTATTCAGGCTGCAGTCGAGCGTGGTTTGCTCAGTTGGCTGCAAGCCCAGAATGCCGACGTCATCTGCCTGCAGGACACCCGCGCCTCCGCCTTTGAACTGGACGATCCAGCCTTCCAACTGGATGGCTACTTCCTTTATGCCTGCGATGCCGAAGTGCCCACCCAAGGTGGCGTGGCTTTGTACTCGCGGTTGCAACCCAAGGCGGTCATCAGCGGCCTCGGCTTCGAGACAGCCGACCGCTACGGGCGCTACCTGCAAGCCGATTTCGACAAGGTCAGCATCGCGACCTTGCTGCTTCCTTCGGGGCAGAACGGCGATGAAGACTTGAACCAGAAGTTCAAGCTAATGGACGACTTCGCCCGTTATCTGGATAAACAGCGACGCAAACGTCGCGAGTACATTTATTGTGGCTCGCTGTACGTGGCGCAACAGAAGCTGGATATCAAGAACTGGCGCGACAGCCAGCAATCCCCGGGTTTCCTGGCGCCGGAACGGGCCTGGATGGACGAGATTGTCGGCAACATGGGCTATGTCGATGCCCTGCGCGAAGTCAGCCGCGAAGGCGACCAGTACAGCTGGTGGCCAGACAACGAACAGGCTGAGATGCTCAACCTGGGCTGGCGTTTCGACTACCAGCTGCTGACCCCGGGCCTGCGTCGCTTTGTGCGCAGCGCACGCCTGCCACGCCAGCCGCGCTTCTCACAGCACGCGCCGCTGATCGTGGACTACGACTGGACACTGACCATCTGAGGTCTTTGCCCAGGCACAAAAAAAACCGACATCGCTGTCGGTTTTTTTGTGCGCGCCTGGTTACTTGATCAGCCGCCAGGTCCACGGGTAGCGGTAGGCCGTGCCGTTGTTGGCCTTGATCCCGCCAATGATCGTCAGCACCAGCGCCGCGACCACCAGGATCAACATCAACAGGAAGCCGATCACCACGAACCCCAGCACCATGCAGACCAGCCAGGCAATGGCCACGGTGATCTGGAAATTCAGGGCTTCCTTGCCCTGATCATCGATCAGCGGGTCCATGTCCTTCTTGATCTGCCACAGGATCAGCGGCCCCAACAGGCTGCCGAAAGGGAACACCAGGCCCAGAAACGCCGCGAAGTGACACAACATCGCCCATTGGCGGACTTCCTTGGACGGTGCCGGAACCGGCAATTGACTGTCACTCATGGCGTTTCTCCTTGAAGCCGGTTCAGTCGGCCAGCGCGGCGTTCTGCAGCTCGAAAATCTCGGTCATGCCTTTCTGCGCCAGCGCCAGCATGGCATTCAGCTCAGACGGCTGGAATGGCGCACCTTCGGCGGTGCCCTGCACTTCGATGAAACCACCGGTGCTGGTCATCACCACGTTCAGGTCGGTCTCGGCGGCCGAGTCTTCCAGGTAATCCAGGTCCAGCACTGGCTCGCCCTGGTACATGCCCACCGACACAGCGGCGATCATCTGCTTGAGCGGGTCGCCGGCTTTCAGGCCGCCACGCTTCTTGATCACTTTCAACGCGTCGACCAGCGCAACCATGGCACCGGTGATGGAGGCAGTGCGCGTGCCGCCGTCGGCCTGGATCACGTCGCAGTCGACGTACAGGGTCACGTCGCCCAGCTTGGACATGTCCAGGGCAGCACGCAGCGAACGGCCGATCAGGCGCTGGATTTCCAGGGTACGGCCGCCTTGCTTGCCACGGCTGGCTTCACGCTGGTTACGCTCGCCGGTGGCGCGCGGCAGCATGCCGTATTCGGCGGTCAACCAACCCTGGCCCTGGCCCTTGAGGAAACGCGGCACGCCGTTTTCGACGCTGACGGTGCAGATCACCTTGGTATCGCCAAACTCGACCAGTACAGATCCCTCGGCGTGTTTGGTGTAGTTGCGGGTGATGCGGATCGAGCGGAGCTGATCGGCAGCGCGACCACTTGGACGTTTCATAGGGGATACCTGTACGGAGGACGAAAAACTGCCGAGCATTATAGAGCCGCGAGCCGATTCGGGGCACGTCTAAAAAATTCGGTTACGAATCGTCGACTGGCGGTGCTTTGTCAGTGCCAGGGTTTGGGGCCAATCGCCCCACTGCGCTACACTCCTGCGCCTTCGCAGCCTGTCGGCTTCAATTTACCCATCAGCCCGCCATCGCGGGACTGCAACGCGAGGTACCTCCATGGTGCACAGCATGACCGCCTTCGCCCGCGTCGAAAAAGCCGGCGCGCAAGGCACCCTGAGCTGGGAACTGCGCTCGGTCAACAGCCGCTACCTGGAGCCGCACCTGCGCCTGCCGGAATCGTTCCGCGACCTCGAAGGCGCGGTACGTGAAGCGCTGCGCCAGGGCATTTCCCGCGGCAAGCTGGAATGCACCCTGCGCTTTACCGAGGAAACCACCGGCAAACCGCTGCAGGTCGACCGCGAGCGCGCCGCGCAACTGGTCGCCGCCGCCGAAACCATCGCCGGCCTGATCAAGCAGCCGGCCGCGCTGAACCCGCTGGAGGTGCTGGCCTGGCCCGGCGTGCTGGTGGCCGACGCCAGCGACCCGCAAGCCCTCAACGCCGAAGCCCTCGCCTTGTTCACCCAGGGTTTGAAGGAACTCAAGGCCGGCCGCGAGCGCGAAGGCGCCGAGCTGGCCCGCCTGATCAGCGAGCGCCTGAGCGCGATCGAAGCCGACGTGGTCACCTTGCGCGAGCTGGTGCCGCAGATGCTCGCGACCCAGCGCCAGAAGGTCCTCGACCGCTTCGCCGACATGAAGGCCGACCTCGATCCGGTACGCCTGGAGCAGGAAATGGTCCTGTTGGCGCAGAAGAGCGACGTCGCCGAAGAACTCGATCGCCTGAGCACCCACATCCTTGAAGTACGCCGCGTGCTCAAGTCCGGCGGCGCCGCCGGTCGGCGCCTGGATTTCCTGATGCAGGAACTCAACCGCGAAGCCAATACACTGGGCTCCAAGGCGTTCGATCCGCGCAGCACCACGGCGGCGGTCAACCTCAAAGTGTTGATCGAGCAAATGCGCGAACAAGTACAGAATATTGAGTAAGGCAACTTCCATGACCCACAGCACCGGCACCCTTTACATCATTTCCGCCCCCTCGGGCGCGGGCAAGAGCAGCCTGGTCAAGGCCTTGACCGACGCTGACGAACAGATCCGCATCTCGGTGTCCCACACCACCCGCGCCATGCGCCCGGGCGAGGTGAACGGCGTTCACTATCACTTCGTCGAGCGCACCGAGTTCGTCAAGATGATCGAGCACGGCGCCTTCCTTGAGCGCGCCGAAGTGTTCGGCAACCTCTACGGCACCTCGCAAAGCCACCTGCAACAGACCCTGGACGAAGGCCACGACCTGATCCTGGAAATCGACTGGCAGGGCGCCGAGCAAGTGCGCCAGCTGATGCCCAAGGCGCGGTCGATCTTCATCCTGCCGCCGTCCCTGGAAGCCTTGCACCAGCGCCTGACCAACCGCGGCCAGGACAGCGACGCGATCATCGAAGGCCGCATGCGTGAAGCCGTCAGCGAAATGAGCCACTACGTCGACTACGATTACCTGATCATCAATGACGATTTTGCCCACGCCCTGGACGATTTGAAGGCGATTTTCCGCGCCAATCAGCTCCAGCAAAAACGCCAACAACAGCGTTTCGGCAAGTTATTGGCCGAACTGCTCGGTTGATCAGCTCTTCCCAAAACCGCTGCGAGGGCCTTACATTGGCACTTGCAGCGGTTTTGCGAGAGCCTGGGAAAAATCAGCGCTTCCCTAAACGCTGGTGATTTTTTAAACTGTTTAGTCCGCTCGCCCAACCGGGCAGCGCGCATCTTGCATTCGCTCCGAGGAATACCATGGCCCGCGTAACCGTTGAAGACTGCCTAGAACACGTGGATAACCGCTTTGAGCTGGTCATGCTCTCTACCAAGCGTGCCCGTCAACTGGCCACTGGCGGCAAAGAGCCCTTGGTCCAGTGGGAAAACGACAAGCCTACCGTTGTCGCTCTGCGCGAAATCGCTGAAGGCCTGATGAGCTACGAGTTCATCGCCAACGCCGAGATCGTTGAAGACGAACCGCTGTTTGCAGCGTTCGAGGACGAGTCCAACGAGGCCGTCTAAGCCTATGCCTGGTCGACGTAGCACGGCGCGGTGTCAACGCACGCGGCAGGAGTCCATCCTTTGCCGAGCATAGACGCCCTCGCCGATCGCTTATCGACCTACCTCGGCCCAGACCAGGTCAACCTGGTCCGCCGAGCGTATTTCTACGCCGAACAAGCCCACGATGGCCAACGCCGCCGCAGCGGCGAGGCGTATGTCACCCATCCTCTTGCGGTGGCCAATATTCTCGCCGACATGCACATGGACCATCAGAGCCTGATGGCCGCGATGCTGCATGACGTGATCGAAGACACCGGCATCGCCAAGGAAGCGCTCAGCGCGCAATTTGGCGAAACCGTGGCCGAACTGGTCGATGGGGTCAGCAAACTGACCCAGATGAACTTCGAGACCAAGGCCGAAGCCCAGGCGGAAAACTTCCAGAAGATGGCGATGGCCATGGCCCGGGATATCCGTGTGATCCTGGTCAAGCTGGCCGACCGGCTGCACAACATGCGGACACTGGAAGTGCTGTCCGGCGAAAAACGCCGGCGCATCGCCAAGGAAACCCTGGAAATCTACGCGCCCATCGCCAACCGGCTGGGCATGCACGCCATTCGTATCGAATTCGAAGACCTCGGCTTCAAGGCCATGCACCCGATGCGTTCGGCGCGCATTTACCAGGCAGTCAAGCGCGCCCGGGGCAACCGCAAGGAAATCGTCAACAAGATCGAAGAGTCGCTGAGCCATTGCCTGGCGATCGACGAGATCGAGGGCGAGGTCAGCGGGCGGCAGAAGCACATCTACGGCATCTACAAGAAGATGCGCGGCAAGCGCCGGGCCTTCAACGAGATCATGGACGTGTATGCGTTCCGGATCATCGTCGACAAGGTCGACACCTGCTACCGCGTATTGGGCGCTGTACATAATTTGTACAAACCCCTGCCGGGGCGCTTCAAGGACTACATCGCCATTCCCAAGGCCAACGGCTATCAGTCGCTGCATACCACGCTGTTCGGTATGCATGGGGTGCCGATCGAGATCCAGATCCGCACCCGGGAAATGGAAGAGATGGCCAACAACGGCATCGCCGCCCATTGGCTGTACAAATCCAGCGGCGACGAGCAGCCCAAAGGCACCCACGCCCGCGCGCGCCAGTGGGTCAAAGGCGTGCTGGAAATGCAGCAACGTGCAGGCAACTCCCTGGAATTCATCGAGAGCGTGAAGATCGACCTGTTCCCGGACGAGGTCTACGTGTTCACGCCCAAGGGCCGGATCATGGAGCTGCCCAAAGGCTCCACGGCCGTCGACTTTGCCTACGCCGTACACACCGATGTCGGCAACAGCTGCATCGCTTGCCGCATCAACCGGCGCCTGGCCCCGCTGTCGGAACCGCTGCAAAGCGGCTCCACCGTGGAGATCGTCAGCGCACCGGGCGCCCGGCCGAACCCGGCGTGGCTCAACTTCGTGGTCACCGGCAAGGCGCGCACCCATATTCGCCACGCCCTGAAACTGCAGCGCCGCTCCGAGTCCATCAGCCTGGGCGAACGTTTGCTGAACAAGGTGCTCAACGGCTTCGACAGCGCCCTCGAGAAAATCCCCGGCGAGCGCGTGCAAGCGATGCTCAGCGAGTATCGCCAGGAAACCATCGAAGACCTGCTGGAAGACATCGGCCTGGGCAACCGCATGGCCTATGTGGTCGCCCGTCGCCTGCTCGGCGAAGGCGAGCAATTGCCAAGCCCGGAAGGTCCGCTGGCGATTCGCGGCACCGAGGGCCTGGTGCTCAGCTACGCCAAGTGCTGCACGCCGATCCCGGGCGACCCGATTGTCGGGCACCTGTCGGCGGGCAAAGGCATGGTGGTCCACCTGGACAACTGCCGCAATATCAGCGAAATCCGCCACAACCCGGAAAAATGCATCCAGCTCTCGTGGGCCAAGGATGTCACCGGCGAATTCAACGTCGAGCTGCGGGTCGAGCTGGAGCACCAGCGCGGCCTGATCGCCCTGCTGGCCAGCAGCGTCAACGCGGCCGACGGCAATATCGAGAAAATCAGCATGGACGAGCGCGATGGTCGCATCAGCGTGGTCCAACTGGTGGTCAGCGTACACGACCGCGTACACCTGGCCCGCGTGATCAAGAAACTGCGCGCCTTGACCGGTGTGATCCGCATCACCCGCATGCGTGCATAGCCCACCTCTTACAAGGAGTCATTCATGACCAAGACTGTTATCACCAGCGA
This sequence comes from Pseudomonas sp. PSPC2-3, assembly GCF_049898265.1. Lineage (NCBI taxonomy): Bacteria > Pseudomonadati > Pseudomonadota > Gammaproteobacteria > Pseudomonadales > Pseudomonadaceae > Pseudomonas > Pseudomonas sp. PSPC2-3. Next base: position 469,249 of record NZ_JAFCXJ010000001.1, read on the forward strand.
CAAAGCCCCAGCCGCCATCGGCACCTACTCCCAGGCGATCAAGGCGGGCAACACCGTCTACATGTCCGGCCAGATCCCACTGGACCCAAAGACCATGGAACTGGTTGAAGGCTTCGAAGCACAAACCGTACAGGTCTTCGAAAACCTCAAGTCGGTCGCCGAAGCCGCTGGCGGTTCGTTCAAGGACATCGTCAAGCTGAACATCTTCCTCACCGACCTGAGCCACTTCGCCAAGGTCAACGAGATCATGGGCAAGTACTTCGAACAGCCTTACCCAGCCCGCGCCGCTATCGGCGTTGCTGCCCTGCCAAAGGGCGCACAGGTTGAGATGGACGCGATTCTGGTCATCGAGTAAAACACCCGGCGCAGCCTCCACAGGCTGCGCCGACTTCGTTTTAAAAGGATTTCATGATGCGCAAAGCGCTTGTAGCCTCTTCGTTGCTCGCCCTGTTGCTCGGCGGCTGTGCCAGCAACCCCGCCGACCTGGATGTGAGCGGCACCTGGATCAACCAGGTTGCCATCGACGCGGCAGCCAAGGGCGGCCCTTTGCGTGAAGCACTGCAGAGCTTTGGCCCGAACCTCGAGTGGGACGTCAACACCAAGGCCCTGCAGGCCCGCTACTACAACGGTTTTGAAGTAGCGGAAGGCAAGTTGCTCGGTGAGAAGCCCGGTGCCTGGAGCGTCGACTTCTACGGCAGCGCCGCCACCGATCTCAAGCGCAAAGGTCGGCAACTGCTGCAAGTGGCCAACGACAACGAGCCCGAACAGCTGTTTGCCCGCGCCAAGGAACCTGCACCGGAAGGCGCGCCATTGGGCGCCAACTTCGAGCGCGCGCTGTACGCCGCTTATATGGGCGGCGACTGGAAAATCGCCAACGGCAATGGCGAAGGCGCCACCGTGCAGTTCCAGGCCAACGGCCAAGTGGCCGGCCTGCCGGGCGCCGATCGATATTCGTTATGCCTGGCGGGTGATTGCGCCTCCATGAGCGGCGGCTACGACAGCATGTGGTTGCAGCGCAACGGCGTGGGCAATGCGTGGATCTTTGCCCGCAAGGGCAAGCAGCTGGAAATCTTCCAGGCGATCAATACCTCGCAGGCCGACGAAGTGCCCTCGTTTACACCGGGGCCACGCCAGTGGCTGCTTGAAAAACAATAACCGTCATCCCACAGACCTGAATGTGGGAGGGGCGCTGCGACGATTCGACTTGCTCCCGATCGCGGTGCATCAGCCACTACAACCGTGGCTGACAAAGCAAACCCCCTCCCACCTTTTCTGACCGCGGCTCAGCCCTTCAGGATGGCCGCGTAGCCTTCGCGATAACTCGGATACGTCGGCACCCAGCCCAACGCCTTGGCCCGGGCGTTGCTGCATTGCTTGCTCCCGGCGCGGCGCACACTGGCGTCATCGGACCATTGCGTCACTCCCAGATACTCACGCAACCAGGCCACCACCTCGGCCAACGGCGCCGGTGCGTCATCGACACCGATATAGATGCGATCCAGCGAACCGCCCTGCTCCACATGCCGCAACAAAAACGCCAGCAGGCCAGCCGCATCATCGACGTGGATCCGGTTGCCATATAAAGGCGGATCGATCGCCACGCGATAACCCTGGCGCACCTGCGTCAGCAGCCACTCGCGGCCCGGCCCGTAAATCCCGGTCAAGCGCACGATGCTCGCCGCAATGCCGCTGTTCAGCGCGATTTGCTCGGCTTCCAGCATCACCTGCCCGGAATAGCCCTTTGCCTGGGTCTCGGACGTTTCGTCGACCCATTCGCCCTGCTGCTGCCCATACACGCTGCTGCTGGACACAAACAGCAGATGCTTGGGCTCCTGGCCGTAATCCTTCAACCACTCCAACACATGCTGCAACCCTTGCACATAAGCGGCGCGATAACCGGCTTCGTCGTGATCCGTCGCCGCCGCGCAATACACCAGGTAATCCACCCCGCCGATCGGCCAGGTGTCAGGGCAATCCTTATTGAACAGGTCACCGGCAATGCCGATCACGCCATCGGGCAGGCGCGAAATATCGCGCCGCAGGCCATGAACCTCCCATTCCGAGGCGAGCAATTGGCTGGCCAGCCGACTCCCCACATCGCCACAACCGGCAATCACAACAGAAGGCGCAGACATCACAAAACTCCGTACTGAAAGGTCTAGATTAGCCGTCGCAGGAGACCAGCGGCCAGAAAAAGGACAAATAAAGTTACTGTATTACTTCTGTTAACAAGAATTACTTGCAATAATAACGACCCATTTGTCCTCGACCTCGCAGGGTCTGGAAGGACGATCACTCATTTTTTTCTCTCAGGTCCGGCCAGCATGACACGTAATACACACCCCGCTTCGCCAACCAAACTTCACAGTCCATCCCGCGCCTGGCGTGCGATTGCTGCGCTGCTGTTCAGCGTACTGCTGGCACCGACCGCCGCATTCGCTGATGCCACCGCGCCGGCGGCTCCTGCTGCCGCTGAACAGAATGCCACCGCCGCCCCTGCGGTGCCGGCCGCCACAGACCCAGCCCAGGCTGCAGCGCCGGCCACCGCCGACGAACCCGGCGTGGTGCTGGAAGAAAACAACACCCTTGGCATGGCCCACGACCTGTCGCCATGGGGCATGTACCAAAACGCTGACGTGGTGGTAAAAGCCGTGATGATCGGCCTGGCCATCGCCTCGATCATCACTTGGACCATCTGGATCGCCAAAGGCTTCGAACTGCTGGGCGCCAAGCGCCGCCTGCGCAGCGAGATCGTCCACCTGAAAAAGGCCACCACCCTCAAGGAAGCCAGCGAAACGGCGACCAAGAAGGGCACCCTGGCCAATACGCTGGTACACGACGCGCTGGAAGAAATGCGCCTGTCGGCCAACACCCGCGAAAAAGAGGGCATCAAGGAGCGCGTGGCGTTCCGTCTCGAGCGCCTGGTGGCAGCCTGCGGTCGTAACATGAGCAACGGCACCGGCGTGCTGGCGACCATCGGTTCCACCGCGCCGTTCGTCGGTCTGTTCGGCACCGTGTGGGGCATCATGAACAGCTTCATCGGCATCGCCAAAACCCAGACCACCAACCTTGCCGTCGTCGCTCCCGGCATCGCCGAAGCCTTGCTGGCAACCGCCCTGGGCCTGGTTGCCGCGATTCCCGCAGTGGTGATCTACAACGTCTTCGCCCGTTCGATTGCCGGCTACAAGGCCCAGGTATCGGACGCGTCGGCAGAAGTCCTGCTGCTGGTCAGCCGCGACCTCGATCACCTGCCTTCCGAGCGCAGCTCGCAACCGCACATGGTGAAAGTGGGGTAATCGGCCATGGGCCTGCATTTGAATCAAGGCGACGACGAACTCGTCGAGAACCACGAAATCAACGTCACGCCGTTTATCGACGTGATGCTGGTGCTGCTGATCATCTTCATGGTGGCGGCCCCCTTGGCCACCGTGGATATCAAGGTCGACCTGCCCGCCTCCAGCGCCAAACCCGCGCCGCGGCCGGAGAAACCGATTTTCCTCAGCGTCAAGGCGGACCAGCGCCTGTTCCTGGGCGAAGAAGAAGTCAAAGCCGAAACCCTGGGGCCGGCGCTCGACGCCAAGACCCAAGGCAAGAAAGACACGACGATCTTCTTCCAGGCCGACAAAGGCGTGGACTACGGCGACCTGATGAGCGTGATGGATGCCCTGCGGGCAGCCGGCTACCTCAAGGTCGGCCTGGTCGGACTTGAGACGGCAGCCAAAAAATGATCACGACGCGCCACAAACTGACGCGTTATGGCACCAGCCTCGCCGTCGTGCTGGGCGTGCATGCCATCGCGATTGCCATCGCGCTCCACTGGTCGGCGCCGCGCACGGTCCAGCTGCCACCGGCGGCCATGGTCATCGACCTGGCGCCGATGCCCGCACCGCCGCCGCCGGCACCGCCCAAGGTGGTCACGCCGCCGCAGCCGCCCGCCCCGGTGGAAGAGCTGCCGCTGCCGAAACTGGCCGAGGCGCCCAAGCCGACGATCCAGGTGCCCAAGCCGGTCAAGCCCAAGCCGAAACCCCAGCCGCCCAAGCCGGAGGAGAAAAAGCCCGAGCCGCCCAAGGAGAAACCTTCCGAGACGCCACCAAGCGACACGCCGCCGACCAATACACCGGCGGAAAAATCGGCCCAGCCCGCACCGGGCCCGTCGCCGCAACAGGTCGCCGCCAAAGCCTCCTGGGAAGGCGCCCTGCTGGCGCACTTGCAGAAATACAAAAAGTACCCGCAAAGCGCGCAGAACAGTGGCAAGGAAGGCATGAATCGCTTGCGCTTCGTGGTCGATGCCGAAGGCAATGTGCTGTCCTACGAGTTGGTGGGCCGCTCCGGCAACGCCGACCTGGACCGCGCCACCCTGGACATGATCCGTCGCGCCCAGCCATTGCCCAAGCCACCGGCCGACATGGTGAAAAGCGGCAGCATCGAGATCGTCGCGCCGTTCGTTTACAACATCGAGAAGCGTCGCCGCTAAAGGCACGCGCAGGGCTATGTGAGAGGGGGCTTGCTCCCGATGACGGTACATCAGTCGACACGTTCTCGACTGACCCATCGCCATCGGGAGCAAGCCCCTTCCCACATCGGGTTTTATCGCTTCAGCAAAATCTCGCACATTCCCCGCTCAATCCTTATCAAAGTTCTGATAACGTGTGTCTATCGATTGCAGCCGGTATGCTTGGCTCGCAACCTCATGGACGCCCGCTATGACTCTTACAGAATTACGCTACATCGTGACCCTCGCCCAAGAACAACACTTCGGCCACGCGGCCGAGCGTTGCCACGTCAGCCAGCCGACGCTGTCGGTGGGCGTGAAAAAGCTTGAAGACGAACTCGGTGTGCTGATTTTCGAGCGCAGTAAAAGCGCCGTGCGCCTGACCCCGGTTGGTGAAGGCATCGTTGCCCAGGCCCAAAAGGTCCTGGAGCAAGCCCAAAGCATTCGCGAACTGGCCCAGGCCGGCAAAAACCAGCTGACCGCGCCGCTGAAAGTCGGCGCCATCTACACCGTCGGCCCGTACCTGTTCCCGCACCTGATTCCGCAACTGCACCGCGTCGCGCCGCAGATGCCGCTGTATATCGAAGAAAACTTCACCCACGTGCTGCGCGACAAACTGCGCAACGGCGAGTTGGACGCGATCATCATCGCCCTGCCGTTCAACGAGGCTGACGTCCTGACCCTGCCGCTCTACGACGAGCCGTTCTACGTGCTGATGCCGGCCTCGCACCCGTGGACGCAGAAAGACAGCATCGACGCCGGCCTGCTCAACGACAAGAGCCTGCTGCTGCTCGGTGAAGGCCACTGCTTCCGCGACCAGGTGCTGGAAGCCTGCCCGACCCTGACCAAGGGCCACGACGGCGCCAAACACACCACCGTGGAATCCAGCTCCCTGGAAACCATTCGCCACATGGTCGCCTCCGGCCTGGGCATTTCGATCCTGCCGCTGTCGGCGGTGGACAGCCATCACTACGCCCCGGGCGTGATCGCCGTGCGCCCGCTCACGCCGCCGGTGCCGTTCCGCACCGTGGCGATCGCCTGGCGCGCCAGCTTCCCGCGGCCCAAAGCCATTGAGATCCTGGCCGACTCGATCCGCCTGTGTTCGGTGGCCAAACCGCCTGCTGCGAGCTGAGCCACTGTATGACTGAGCTGTCGCAGGTGTCGGTGACGGCACTCAAGGGTGTCGGCGAAGCCATGGCTGAGAAGTTGGCCAAGGTCGGCCTGGAGAACCTTCAGGACGTGCTGTTCCACCTGCCTCTGCGCTATCAGGACCGCACCCGCGTGGTGCCCATCGGTCATTTGCGCCCTGGGCAGGACGCGGTGATCGAAGGCACCGTCAGCGGCGCCGACGTGGTGATGGGCAAGCGCCGCAGCCTGGTGGTGCGCCTGCAGGATGGCACCGGCGGCCTGAGCCTGCGCTTCTACCATTTCAGCAACGCGCAGAAGGAAGGCCTCAAGCGCGGCACCCGCGTGCGCTGTTACGGCGAAGCACGCCCCGGCGCCTCGGGCCTGGAGATCTACCATCCGGAATACCGCGCCATTACGGGCGACGAGCCGCCGCCGGTCGACACCACCCTGACGCCGATCTACCCGCTGACCGAAGGCCTCACCCAACAACGCCTGCGCCAACTGTGCCAGCAGACCCTGACGATGCTCGGCCCGAAAAGCCTGCCCGATTGGCTGCCCGTGGAGCTGGCCCGCGACTATCAACTGGCGCCGCTGGACGATGCGATCCGCTACCTGCATCACCCACCGGCCGACGCGGACGTGGACGAACTGGCCCTCGGTCATCACTGGGCGCAGCACCGCCTGGCGTTCGAAGAACTGCTGACCCACCAACTGTCCCAGCAACGCCTGCGCGAGAGCATGCGCTCCCTGCGCGCCCCGGCGATGCCCAAGGCCACGCGCCTGCCCGCGCAGTACCTGGCGAACCTCGGCTTTGCGCCGACCGGTGCCCAACAGCGCGTGGGCAATGAAATCGCCTACGACCTCAGCCAGCCCGAACCCATGCTGCGCCTGATCCAGGGCGACGTCGGCGCGGGCAAGACCGTGGTCGCCGCCCTCGCCGCCCTGCAGGCACTCGAAGCCGGTTACCAGGTGGCGTTGATGGCGCCCACTGAGATTCTCGCCGAGCAGCACTTCATCACCTTCAAGCGCTGGCTCGAACCGCTGGGCCTGGAAGTGGCGTGGCTGGCGGGCAAACTCAAAGGCAAAAACCGCACAACCGCGCTGGAGCAGATCGCCAGCGGCGCACCGATGGTGGTGGGCACCCATGCGCTGTTCCAGGACGAAGTGCAGTTCAAGAACCTTGCGCTGGTGATCATCGACGAACAGCATCGCTTCGGCGTGCAACAGCGCCTGGCCCTACGCCAGAAAGGCGCGGGCGGGCGCATGAGCCCGCACCAATTGATCATGACCGCCACGCCGATCCCGCGCACCCTGGCCATGAGCGCCTACGCCGACCTCGACACCTCGATCCTCGACGAACTGCCGCCCGGCCGCACCCCGGTCAATACCGTGCTGGTCACCGACTCCCGGCGCGTGGAAGTCATCGAGCGCGTGCGCGGCGCCTGCGCCGAAGGCCGCCAGGCGTATTGGGTATGCACGCTGATCGAAGAGTCCGAAGAGCTGACCTGCCAAGCCGCCGAAACCACTTACGAAGACCTCACCAGCGCCTTGGGCGAACTCAAGGTCGGGCTGATCCACGGGCGTATGAAACCGGCGGAAAAAGCCGCGGTGATGGCGCAATTCAAGGCCGGCGACCTGCAACTGCTGGTGGCCACCACGGTGATCGAGGTCGGGGTGGACGTGCCCAACGCCAGCCTGATGATCATCGAAAACCCCGAGCGCCTGGGCCTGGCGCAACTGCACCAGCTACGTGGCCGCGTCGGCCGGGGCAGCGCGGCCAGCCACTGCGTGCTGCTGTATCATCCGCCGCTGTCGCAGATCGGCCGTCAACGCCTGGGCATCATGCGTGAAACCAACGACGGTTTTGTCATCGCCGAAAAAGACCTCGAACTGCGCGGCCCCGGCGAGATGCTCGGCACCCGCCAGACCGGCCTGCTGCAATTCAAGGTCGCCGACCTGATGCGCGACGCCGACCTGCTGCCGGCAGTGCGCGATGCGGCCCAGGCCCTGCTCGAGCGTTGGCCGGATCACGTCAGCCCGCTGCTGGATCGCTGGCTCAGGCATGGGCAGCAATACGGCCAAGTGTGACGCCTGTTTCACTTATCCGACCAACATTTGTATCAAGCTGGTTATACTCCAAAGACTGTACGAATTTGGATCAGGCCATGTCAGAAGTTGCCCACGCCGCCGCACCACTGACCGCCCCGCCGGTTATTCGGGCGCTGCTCGCGAAACTCTCCATCAGCTACACGGAAGTCGCCGAACATCCGGGCCTGAACCCTGCGCGAAAGATCCAGGCGGTGCTGCTGGAAGATGCGGTGGGCGCGCTCATGGTGCTGTTCCCGCAGAACCAGTTGCTCGACCTCAACCGCCTGACCGAACTCACCGGCCGCCGCCTGACATCGGTGTCGCCGGAACGTATCGAACGCATGCTGGGCAAGCATGACCTCAGCCTGCTGCCCGGCCTGCCGGCGCTGACCAGTTCACCTTGCCTGTATGAAGGCAGCCTGCTCGATGAGTCGAGCCTGCTGGTTCACTCGGGCGAAGCCGGTTTGCTGCTGGAGATCGCCAGCGTCGACTTCAAAACCATGCTGACCAAGGCCAGCGCCGCTCAATTCGGCGAGCCGCTGAGCAACATCCGGCCCAACCTCGACCGGCCCCATGATGACCGCGAGGAAATCACCCAGGCCATGCAGGCGTTCACGGCCCGGCGCATCCAGCAACGCCTGGAAGCGACCATCGAGATTCCGCCGCTGGCCGACACTGCGCAGAAAATCATCAAACTGCGCGTCGACCCCAACGCCACCATCGACGACATCACCGGCGTGGTCGAAACCGACCCGGCGCTGGCCGCCCAGGTGGTCAGTTGGGCCGCCTCGCCCTATTACGCCTCGCCGGGCAAGATCCGCTCGGTGGAAGACGCCATCGTGCGGGTGCTGGGCTTCGACCTGGTGATCAACCTGGCGCTGGGCCTGGCCCTGGGCAAAACCCTGAGCCTGCCCAAGGACCACCCGCACCAGGCCACGCCGTACTGGCACCAGTCGATCTACACCGCCGCCGTCATCGAAGGCCTGACCCGCGCCATGCCGCGCGCGCAACGCCCGGAAGCCGGCCTGACCTACCTGGCCGGTCTGCTGCACAACTTCGGTTACCTGCTGCTGGCCCACGTGTTTCCGCCGCACTTCTCGCTGATCTGCCGACACCTGGAGGTCAACCCGCACCTGTGCCACAGCTATGTGGAGCAGCATTTGCTGGGTATCAGCCGCGAACAGATCGGCGCCTGGCTGATGCGCTACTGGGACATGCCGGACGAACTGTCCACCGCCCTGCGCTTCCAGCACGACCCGTCCTACGACGGCCAATACGCCGAGTACCCCAACCTGGTGTGCCTGGCCGTGCGCCTGCTGCGCAGCCGGGGCATCGGCTCCGGGCCGCACGAAACCATCCCCGACGAGCTGCTTGAGCGCCTGGGCTTGAGCCGTGACAAGGCTGAAGAAGTCGTGGCCAAGGTGCTGGATGCCGAGGTGCTGTTGCGCGAATTGGCCTCGCAGTTCAGCCAGGGCTGAATCGGTAGCTTGTTAGATCGCTATCGGGGGCAAGCCCCCTCCCACATTTTGATCTGCGAACACGGTCAAGTGTAGGAGGGGGCTTGCCCCCGATGAATCCACCTCGGTCTACTTCTTTTTCTTCGGCTTCAAATACTTGGTCAAGCCCTGGAACCAGATCACCAGCGCCGGGTTGCCCTTGATCTGGATCGACTTGTCCTGAATCCCCGTCATGAACGCCAGGTCTTTGTCACCCAACCTACGACGGCCAATACGCCGAGTACCCCAACCTGGTGTGCCTGGCCGTGCGCCTGCTGCGCAGCCGGGGCATCGGCTCCGGGCCGCACGAAACCATTCCCGACGAGCTGCTTGAACGTTTGGGCTTGAGCCGTGACAAGGCTGAAGAAGTCGTGGCCAAGGTGCTGGATGCCGAGGTGCTGTTGCGCGAATTGGCCTCGCAGTTCAGCCAGGGCTGAATCGGTAGCTTGTTAGATCGCTATCGGGGGCAAGCCCCCTCCCACATTTTGATCTGCGAACACGGTCAAGTGTGGGAGGGGGCTTGCCCCCGATGAATCCACCTCGGTCTACTGCTTTTTCTTCGGCTTCAAATACTTGGTCAAGCCCTGGAACCAGATCACCAGCGCCGGGTTGCCCTTGATCTGGATCGACTTGTCCTGAATCCCCGTCATGAACGCCAGTTGCTTGTTCTTCGCCTGCATCGTGGCGAAGCCATAGGCGGCGTCTTTAAAGGCAATGGCGAAGGCCGGCGCAGGGTGGACACCCGAGCGGCTGGTGATGCGCTGGTCTTTGACGATGAAGTGACGGGCAACCTTGCCGTCGAGGGTCTGCAACTGGAACGCCAGGTCTTTGTCACCCAACTGCTGCTGGAACGCAGGGTTGGTGCGGCTGGCTTTGCCCATCATCAGGCCCAGTACCCAGAGGAGAAGACGAAATTTCATGCACACGGCCTCGGTGTAATTATTGAGTGGCCGCAGCAGTGTAACGAATTGCCGAAAGAACGCCACCGATCTCGCGCTTTAGCCGGAGATCGGTTGGCGTTTACCGCTTATAGCAACAACTTGCTTATACGTTAGGGCACGGTACCGGCGCCCAGTCGGCCAGGTTCGGATCGCGGCAAGTGCCTTCGATCTGTGCTTTACCGGCGCTGGCGACCTTCTTGCTTTCATCTTGCTTGGTCTGGGCAGTCTGGAAGGTTCTTTCGGTGGCGACCGCTTCTTTCGGCACCACAGGCAGCGGCGGACGCTTGGTCACGACTTTGCTGGTCAACTTACCTTTCTTGGCCGGTACGACCGCCGGAGTGGCATCCGCTGTCGCCACGGTGACCACGTCGTTGCGCTGCACGCCCACCTGTTGCAGGTCTTTCTCGTAAGCCTGGGTGTAGTTGTTCAGGTCTTCGCTGGCCTTGCCGTTGACCGCGACGATCAGGTCATTAGATTCCTTCAGGCCGGAGACGATTTCCGCCAGGCGCTTGCGGCCTTCGGTGTCGTTGACGGTCTTGGCCTTACGGTCGGCCACCAGCTTGGTGAACGCGCTCTGGTAGCACTGCTGGGAGGCCTTGGCGTAGGCGGTGCTGCGGTCGATGTCGGAGGCGCTTTTATTGACGTCGGCTGCGTAGGAGCCAATACGCTGGTTGTCATCGGCGATCTGCTTCTGACGCTCGGTGTAGTAACCCGCCGCGCCGCCAGCCAGGGCGCCGCCCGCGGCACCGATTGCGGCGTTACGGCCGCGCTTCTCGGAGTCGCCGGTCAAGGCGCCGAGCAATGCACCGCCGGCAGCGCCGATGGCCGCGCCGGTGACGACCGACTTGGTCATGTCCGAATCGGTCGCGCGCAGGTGCTGCACCGGCTCGTAGCAGTTCGGGTAATACTCGACCTTGGTGCTCGACGCGACTTTGGACGTCGGCGACGTGGCACAACCAGTCAACACGGTGCTGAAACCGGCTGCGATCAGCAGCAAGTGACGCTTGGAAACCGCCTTACGGGAAAAAAGCATAGGTGTGTTCTCTTTTAAGTTTGACTTGCCCAGCACGGCCCACCGCCGCCTGAGTCCCTTCCAAGCTCGCTCTATAGCCAACGATCAAGACCGCTGACCACTGGCTGCGAGCAATTCCTTCAAGATCGTTGCCGGGTCGGCCCGCTGTTGCTTGCGGTAGTTGCCGACATGGCGAACGAACAGTGTCGCGCGCGTCACCAGGCTTTTGCCGAGCACTGGCTTGCGATCCAACTCTTCCTTGATCCGTTGAAACTGCGCCTGGATCACCGCATCGGTGTAACGCGTGCCGGTGGCCAGGTTGTCGATATAGATCGCCACTGCGCCGTCGAGGGCGCTGCGCCCGTTGGCAATGGCTGCGGCAAACAGCTGCGCGCTGGCCTCGTCCTTGGCGTCCACGGCCTGCTGGCGGCTCTTCTGCAGATTGGTCAGGCGGATGTTGTAGTTATTGATGGTCTCGGCCACCAACGCCGCCGACTGAATCAGGTTGCCCGCCGCTTCTTCGCGTTGCTGGGCGATCAGCGAGACGTTGCGCTTGAGCTCTTCGTTGACCAGCCCCAGCTCGGCTTGCAGGCGTGGGTCGACGCTGGCGGCGATGATGCTGTCCAGGCGCTTGGTCGGGTCCTGGGCGTCATCGATGGCATCGGTCAGCGAGGCCAGGCGGCCTTCTTTCTGCCACTGCGCGAACAGCTCCTTGTAGCGCGAACGCGGTGCCGACAGCGCGCCGATCGCCACGCGAAAACCGGTGGTCTCGTTGCTTTGCTCGGTGCCGTCGGTGGCGAACAACGGGTACTCGCGGCGCATGCCGGTGAACAGCGTGCCTTCGCCCTCCAGGTAATTGCCGCCCTTGACCACAAAGCCGCCATAGGCGCCCTGGCGACGCCCGGCGTGTACCAGCTGGAAGGATTCCTGGACCATTTCCGCCGCGTTGCCGATCACATCGAACAGGCCGATCGGGTTGGGCAATTTGGTGCCGATGGGCATCAGCCGCGCGGCCTGGCCGGTGCCGCCGGCGACTTGGTTGAACACCGCCCAATCGGCCAGCGGGCCGTCGCTTTCGCTGCCTTCGATGCGCCGCGGGAACAGGCGCCCTTCCATGTCCTGGCGGCTCACGGCCTGGGCCCCGCGTGCGGCGAACTCCCATTCCACTTCGGTGGGCAGGCGCACAAAACCCAGGCCGCCGTCGTCCGCCGAAGCACCACGCCCGCTCACCGGCAGCAACTCGCGGTGGTATTTCATCAGCCAGGCGCTGTACACCGCCGAGAAGCGTTCGGCTTCAAAGCGCGACAGCTTGACCTTGGGCAAACGCCCGGCCATGCCGCTGGGCGCATCGCACGCGGGCGCCGGTTCGCCACTGGCCAGCGATTGCGCCTGGGACATCACCAGGGCGTATTGGCGCGCGGTCACTTCGTACTTGCCGATGAAGTAGAGCATCGGCTTGAGCGGGGTCTTGGCGTCGGTCTTCGGCATCAAGGGCGTGATGACGTTGTTCCAGTCTTTCGGCAGGTCCTTGAGGCTGAACTGGCCGTTGATGAAGTCGCGGCGATAGCCGGAAATGAACGACTGCTGATAGCCCGCCTCGCCTTCGGCAAAGGGGTAGCCGAGGCTGATCTCGCGGTCGTCCAACGTGCCTTGGGCCAGTACATAGACGTAGCGGAACACCATGTTGCCTTCGCACGGCAGCGGCAGGCTGACGTCGTCTGGCAACGGCTTGGGGTTGTCGAGCTTATCGCTTGCCTCATCGGCCCACGCCAGTGAGGCCAGGCTCAGCGCCAAGGCGGCGCCCAGTAACTTATACATCTCGGATTCCTTCAGAAGCCTGGATACGCGCCACGCGCCAACCGCCACACGCTGCCGCCACGGCGCTGACGCCGAGCACAGCCACCAGGGCCAGGCCGTAATGACGCGCCAGCAGGTGGCTGGCGTGTTCGCCCGGCACCTGCACGAATAATTGATTCAAGCCCGCCTCGGCCAGGCCATACAGACCCGCACTGAACACGGCGGCCAAGCCGGCGCTGTAGAGCGCCTGCAGCACCACAAACAGCAACAGCGCGGCGGTGGAAAAGCCCAACAGGCGCAACACCGACAACTCCCTGCGCTTGCGCGCCACGGCGGCCAGCGCCCCGGCGAAGATCGCCGCGAACGCCCCCGCCAAGGCCAACCCGGCGATGATCCAGAACACGATCGACAGGTTGCGGCTCAACGACTGCACCTGGGCGATGCTCAATGCCTGGGTCGCCACCAACAGATTCTGCCCGGCGAAAAACACCCGCAGCGGCTCCACATCGGTGAGGTTGCGCGCATACAGGCGAAACGCCGGATACACCCGCTGCTCACCCGCGCCGACCGCGTCGCCGTCCCAGCCCAGCGCTGGCACGGCACGGCCGTCGCGGTAGTCTTCCACCGCTTCCAGCAGGCTCAATTCAGCAAACAGGCCGTCGCGGGCGAAGGCTTCCAGCGGCAGTACCGCGAGCACCTGCAAACGCGTGCGCCGGGTTTCGACGCGCCCCGCGACCTGGCGCGCAAAGCCGGTTTCCAGCCAATCCCCGGGCCGCGCCGCGAGCTTCTCGGCGGCGGTGTGGCTCAGCACGATCTGCGCCAGGCCCTGGGGCACTGGCAAACCGTTGAGCAGTGGATCGCCCGGCGCGGTCGGCAGCATTTCCAGGGTCAATGTGCCCACCTGCGCGGTCGCCGCGATCTGCCGCGTGCGCGGGATGGCGAACGCCACATCGCCGCGCTGGCCCAACTGCTCGACAAAGGCGCGGCTGAATCGACCACCGCCCAACGGAATAATTTCACGGGTGGCCGGGTCGTTCTCCAGGCGTTCGGTCAGACTGCTGACCAGCCCGAACTTCAGGCCGAACAACACCAGCAACGGCGCGACGACGGCGACCAGCGCCAGCACCGCGCAGGCCGACAGCCACGCATCGTTGCGGTAATCCTGCCAAGCCAGGGAAGCCACCAGACCGAGGCGCATCAGCACACCTCCCCGAGGGTGGCGGTGATGCCGCCATCAGTGTCGCGACGGCAAGCGATACGGCGCACCTGCAAGCCGCTGGCGCGAGCCAGGGGTTCGTCATGGGTGGCGATCACGCAAGCGGCGCGGTGTTCGCGAGCGCGGGCCAACAGCGCCTGCATCACCCGTTCGGCGTTAAGCGGGTCGAGGGACGCGGTCGGCTCATCGGCCAAGACCAATTGCGGCGCATGGGCCAGGGCGCGGGCGCAGCTCACGCGCTGGCGTTGGCCGACCGACAGCGCCGCCGGCTTCTTGGCCAGTTGATCGCTGATTTCCAATTGCTCGGCCAGGCGCGCCACGCTGCCATCGTCCTTCAACCCCAGCAGTTGCCGGGATAAGGCGATATTGCTGCGCACATCGAGAAAGCCCAGCAAGCCGCCGGTTTGCAGGACATAACCGAGGTGCCGGCTGCGCAGCTCGGCCAGGGCGGTCTGCCGATCAGCGCGCCACAACCCGCCGATATCGGTCTGATTGAATTCGAAGCGGTCCACCTGATCCGGCGCGAGCACCAGGGCCAGCAGGTCGAGCAAGGTGCTTTTGCCGCACCCGCTCGGCCCGACAATCGCCACTTGCTCCCCCGCGCGCAGGTGCAACGCCGGAATCACCAGGCTATAGCGCTGGGCACCGACGCCCCGGCTCTTGTGTACCGCGTTCAGGTTCAGCATTACGGCAGCGTCGACAAAGGGACGCGGTACAACGCATCGCCCGGCTCGGCAGCGCCGAAACGGACCCAGTTGGCCAGGTCATTGTGGAAGGTTTCATAGAGGCGGATCTTCGAATCCAGCTCGTCGATAAAGTCTTCCTGCTCGGCCACGCTCAACGACAGCCATAGATCCTGGGTCATGTTCAGCGACTTGCTGCGGTACGGCAGGCCTTCCAGGTATTCGCCGAGAATGCCGCCATCGGCTAGGTTGCCACCCTTGCGCAGGGCCTGCGGGTCGCGGCTCATATAGGCCGAGGCGCTGGCGATTTCCTGGAAGAAGTCTTTGGGCGAGGTCTGGGTTTTGCGGGCGGCGTCGACGATCAGTTTCAGCGACTGCTGCAGGTCGTTGAGCTGCAATTTGGTCAACATCACGCACACCTGGAACGCCGGCAGCGCCGGGTTGGTCAGGTCGCGGTCGGCGGTCCAGGCGCTGACCAGTTGCGGCGCCTGGCTCGCGGCTTTGCGCCCGAGGAAGTCCATGTGCATGGCGTAGCCGATGGCGGCGGATTTATCCGCCAGGCTTGGCGCGGCGCTCAGCAAGGGCAGCGGCTGCGGCTGCGGCGTGTCATTGCGTACCTGATGCACCAGGTTGGCGAACACCGTGCCGATCTCATCGACGCGCTCGCCCAGCTTGCGTACATCGCCACCCGGCACCTTCGTATACAGGTCGCCGATCTGCGGGTTGGCGTCGGCAGTGAGGACGCGGTACTGGCTTTCGGCGCCGGCGTGGGTTTTCTTGCCGGCGTCGGTGCGCAGGTGCAGGGCGTAGATCTTGATCTGCTTGCCCAGCGCCGCCTGGCGCACTTCGGCTTCGTTCATCTGGGTGGCGGCGAACGGGTCGTTCTTGCGCAGCGCGCCAGCGTCGGTGACCAGCAGGATGATACGGCCGCCGTAGCCGGACCAGTCCATGCCCTCCACGGCCTGCATCACCCCGGCAAACGCGTCCTCGTTGAAAGAGTGACTGGACACGGTCGACGCCTTGACCCCGCGCGCCAGGTCGAGGAAGCGCTGCGGGTCGCGGCCCTGGTCGAGGGTGATCAGGGTCTTGGCCACGTATTCCAGGCCCGGGGTTTTCTTGATGCTGTTGCGAAAACCCACCAGGCCGAAGCTGACGCTGTCCAACTCGCCGCGTTCGGCGATACGGGTTTGCAGCTCGTGGACCACATCGCGGATCTGGTCGATATACGGCTGCATCGACACGGTGGTGTCGACCACCAGCACTACCGCCGTGCGGAAGGCATCGGCATTGGCGTTGATCAGCGGGGTCGCGGGCTTGGTGACCGCGCTGCTGCCAGGGTCGATGGACGCGACGTTGAGCAACTGCACCGGCTGGCCGTTGTCGTCGAAGCTCTCTTTGGAATCGAAGATCGGCAGCAGGTAGAACTGGTTCTGCGGCACCGCGCTGGCGGCCGGCTCCAGGGCCAGCACCTGACCGTTGTCGTCGCGGTTGTTCTGCGCCTTGGCCAGCACGCCTTTGGCAGCGGCGGGGTCGGCCAGCAGCTTTTCCACTTCGCCGGATTGGCGCAGGAACATCACCGGCGCCCGGCCGGAGCGTTCGGTGAACTTGAGCACCAGGCTTTGCTTCCAGTCGCTGACCTGGGCGGCCGGCAACCAACCGTCGCTGCGCCCATCGGTGGCGGCGCCGACGCGCAGCCATGGGCTGCCGTCGACGTCCTTGCGCTGATACACATAGAGCACGGAAAACGCCGGCAGAGCTTTGCCTGGCGCGCTGCCGGCAGCGCTGGCGAGTTTCGCGCCGGGTTTGCTGAGCACGCGCTGGAACAGGGTTTTCTTGCCCGCCATCAGCAAGGGCCGTTGACCGCCGTCCACTTCGGCGACCGCCACCGGTGGCGTCACTGATGGTGTCACCTTGGGCACTGTCGCAGCCGGTGGCTTGGCAGGCTGATCACTGCCGCTCAACCACCAGTAACCCGCGCCACCTATGGCCAAGGCAACCGCCACCGCCACGGCGGCCAACGCCAACACCGGCCCACGGCGCTGCTCGGACACCGTGTGCCGTGGGGTTGGCGGCACCACCGGCTGGCGCGCCGGTTGCGGCTTGTCGGTCGGGATCTCGATGGATTGCGGAGTGATGCCGGCCAGATCGAAACTCAGCGGAATCGGCAACGGCCGCACCTGCGTGGCGTCCGGCGACTCGGTCGGCAGTTGATCCAGCGCCAGCAGCAACGCCGCCGCATCCGGGAAGCGCTCATTCGGGTCCTTGGCCAACAGTTTGCGCAGCACGTCCTGATAACGCCCGTGATGCAGCGGCAGTTCCGGCAGCGGCTCGGTCAGGTGGGCCAAGGCCGTGGAGAGCGCGTCGGTGCCGTTATAAGGCAGCTTACCGACGAGGATTTCATAGAGCACCACGCCCAGCGCATACAGGTCTGCGCGGCCATCGATTTCCTGGCCACGCGCCTGTTCCGGGCTCATGTAGCTCGGCGTGCCCACGGCGAAACCGGCCTGGGTGAACTGGGTGCGGTCGTCCAGGGATTTGGCGATGCCGAAGTCCGACAGCACGGCGGTGCCGTCGGCGCGGAACAGAATGTTCGCCGGCTTGACGTCGCGGTGGACCAACCCCTGCGCATGGGCATAACCCAGCGCCGAAGCGATCTGGCGGATCAGCGTGAGGCCCTGCTCCGGAGTGAGGCCGGCGGCGATGCGCTCCTTGAGCGTGCCGTTGGGCAGGTACTCCATGGCCATGTAATACAGCTCGCCGACATTGCCGATGTCATGGATGGTCACCGTGTGCGGGTGCGACAGCCGCGCCAGGGTCTTGCCTTCGCGCAGGAAGCGCTCGCAGAAACTCGGGTCCGCCGCCAGCGCCGCCGCCATCACCTTGAGCGCGACCTTGCGTTCCAGCGAGCGCTGGGTCGCCAGGTACACGCTGGCCATGGCGCCTTCGCCGATCTCGCCTTCGATGTCGTAGCCCGGGATCACGATGTTCATGCCGATACCTTCACGACGATGGCGGTGATGTTGTCCGGTGCGCCGCGGTTCAACCCCAGGTGGACCAGGCTGCGCACGATTTCATCCGGGGCGTCATGGCTGAGCACCTCGCGAATCTCGTGGTCCTCGACGGTCTTGTTCAGGCCATCGCTGCACAGCAGGTAACTGTCGCCGGGGGCGATCAGCAGGTCGACCACCGCCAGTTCCAGTTGGGCTTCCACACCGATGGCGCGGGTGACGATGTTGGCGCGCGGATGCACACGGGCATCGGCCTCGCTGAGCAGGCCGCTGTCTTGCAGGTCTTGCACGTAGCTGTGGTCGCGCGAAATGCCGTCGAGCACGCCGTCGCGCAGGCGATACAGGCGACTGTCGCCGGCCCACAGGCACACGCCGCGCAAGCCGCGTGCGGCGAACACCACCACGGTGCTGCCCATCATGGTCACGCCACGGTTGGCGGTTTCTTCACGCACGGCCGCGTTGATGCGGATCAGGTCGTTGCGCAAGGCCGCCGAGTATTCCTCGAGGGAACGTCCCAGCGGCACACTGCGCAGGCTGTCGACGATCAGGCTGCTGACGTAATCCCCCGCGGCGTGCCCGCCCATGCCGTCGGCCACCACCCACAGGCGATTCTCGGGCAGGTCCAGGCACGCGTCTTCATTGACCTGGCGAACCATGCCCACATGGCTTTTGCTCGCGGATTTGTACGTCGACCCCATCTACATCACACCTTCTTGTCCGAGCAAAAACTGCGCAAAATCGCTGGTGGCGGGCAGGCCCTGACACCGCAATAAACCAGGGGAAATCGTCTGCGAACCCCGCCCCCACCACAGGCTGGCGCCTTCGCAGGCCTGTTCGGCGAGTGCGGTCATGCGCGCATGGGGCTCCGTGGCGGCGACCCGCTGCAGCCCGGCGAAACGGCTGTCCACCGCGCGCGGTTCCGTCGCCGGCAAGCCCAGGCAGTCGAGGCCGGCGTTGAAATTCTCGAAGGTGGCACCGGCATCCAGGGTGCCGAGCAACAGCTCTTCGGCCTCTTCAAACCAGCGGTCCGGGCCGCCCACCAGGGACGCCGGATTGGTGTCGTGATCGAGCAAGGCGACCACGGCCAGCGGAAAATACCGCCCGACCCGGTCGATGCTCGGCATCACCACGCCCGCCGCCGCGTTCGGCCCGCACACGCCGGGCGCCAGCACAAAGCGCCACAGCGGGCTGACCAGATACACGTTGAGCCAACCGGCGCCGAGGCTGTGTTGACTGGCGAGCAGGCCCGCCGCCAGCCAGCTGTCCCACGGGCCGATAAAGCTCTGCGGCAAGGCGCGGCTGACAAAATCGCCGCGACTGGCCAACTTGCCGTAGAAGCCCAACGTCGTCATAACCGCTCCGGCAGGCTGAAGCCACTGAGCACGCGGCTCTTGAACGGGTTGAAGGCGCTGTTGGCACGCAATTCGTAGGCGATGCTCGCACCGTCGACCCGCAGGCGCAGGTTGAAGCGGTCCGGCGCATTGCCGGGCGTGAGGTCCGATTGTTCCAGCAGGCGGAACCAGGCCCACGGGCCGTCCAGGGTCACGCCGGAGCGACCGCTGGCCGACGGCGGCATGATCGAAATACGCACCACGCCAATGCTGCCGGGGTTCGGCCATTGCATCGCCACCGGGCGGCTCGGGCCGTGGTCGTAGCTCAATTGCTGGCCGTCGAGGTCGAGCAGGAACTGGGTGATGCTGGCGTCCATCGCCACCGGCTTGAGCTCGAAACGCACGATCGGCTGAGTACCGCCTGAGCGAAAGAACGCATCGCGGATCGTCGCCGCGCGCTGGAAGGTTTGCAGCACACCCGGCGCAATCCCGAGTTTCTGCGCCGCGCCCGGCTGCCAACGCCAGGTCTGTGCGGAGGTATCGACGTAGGGTTGCAGGTATTTGCGGAAGTAGTTATCCATCACCCCGCCCACGCCGAAGAACTGGCCGAAATCATCCAGGGTGGCGTCACGGGCGCTGCCCGGCGACATCGGATAACGCCCGGCCAGGGACTGGCGATACACGTTCACCACTTCGCTGACCCAGGCCGCGTTCAGCTGGTTGCGCACGCCGCCCATCATGCTGTTGGTGGTCGAGTTGACCACCGACTTGACCATGCCCTGCACCAGCGGCGGCTGGCGCTCGGCGTTCAGGCTGACCCGCGTGGCCGCCGCTGCCGCCTGGTTCTTGGCCTCACCGAGCAAGGCATCGCCGCTGGCGCCGACCATGGCGCTGACTTGCACGTACAGCGCGTTCATATCCGCCAGCAGGCCGTCGATGGCCGCCGGCTCGCCTTCGTTCTTGCTGACGATGCTGTTGAGCTCGGCGAAGTGCGCGGTCACCGGGTCGTCCGCAGCAGCCGGCGCATCCGCGTTCGGTTGCGCCTGGCCGAGCAGGTTGCCCAGGCGTTCCTTGAGCTTGTCCACGCCGCCTTCGACCGGCACGCCCTTGGCCGCCAACTGGCGTTCCTCTGCCTGCAAGTCGGTTTCCCTGGCCACCGCCACCAGCAGTTTTTTCAGCGGCGAGGTCGGCCCGGAAATCACCCGCAACACGTCCGCCGCCTGGGCCACGCTGGTGATCGGCACAAAGTCGATGTCGGCGAGCAACGCATCCCACTGACGCTGGTAGTCCTGGAAGTACAGGCGGCGCACGTCGGCGGCCAGGCTGACCACGTTCTGCTGGTCGGCCTGCTCATGGCCGAGCACCCATTGCTCTTCGGCCAGGGTGCCGGTCTGGTTCAGGCTGCTCAGCAGGAACGCCTGGCGATAGCCCTTGGCGGTGAAGAAACCACTCAGCGGCTCGCCCAACGGCTTGCCGCTTTTGCGGCTGAACACCAATGCGGCGTCGCGGCCGGCGGCTTCGTTGAGGCGGAAGTCCGGAATGCCGTCGGGCAGTTTCTGGCGTTTGACCCGGTCATACACGCGCTGGGCCACCGGCAGTTGTTGCAACTGCCGACGCAGGTCGTCGATCAAGCGCGCATCGAGGCGTGCGCTCGGCGGGTGACGTTCGAACAACGCCTGCAAGTGTTCGGCCAGCGCCTGGCGCTGATCGGCGGGTAGGTCGCGTGGCAGGTTGCGGTCCCAGTCGAGGGCGATCCAGGCCTTGATGAAGTCCGCGTCGTAATGCTCGGTGTCGGCGAGCATCAGGTAAGCCTTGAGGCCTTCGTAGAGGAAGTCGGAGTTACCGCCGCCGTGCAGTTGCTCCTCGATGCGCGTCACCAGGCGCGGCGCGAAGACGGCGATTAACAGCTTGCGGTAGACGCTGGCGGATTCGGCTTCGAGCATATCGCCCTGATACAGGCCCAGGCCCTCGGACCAACTTGGCGAATCCCCGGCGAGGTGTTTCACCGCGTTGAGCAACGGCAACACGGCGAGCACTTCGCGCTGTGCCGGGCTGAGGTTCTGTACGGCCTGGCCCAGGGGCGCGACCTTCTGGTCGACCTGGGCGATATACGCCTGGTTGGCGCGATAACTGACCCACCACAGGCTGCTGACCACGATCACCAGCGCCACGGTGGCCGCGAGCACGCCGCGTGCGATCCATTTGCGCCGCCGCTCGACCTGCGGGTTGACGCCCACCAGCCCGCGCTCGGCAAAGGCGACCGCGCTGAACAGTTTCTCGATGAAGTAACTGCGCCCGCTGCCGCTCTGGCGTGCCAAGTGCTGGCGGTCCAGGTTCATGCTCTGGGCCATGGTGCCGATCAAGCGATCGATCGGGCTGCCTTCCTGGGTGCCGCTGGTGAAGTACACGCCGCGCAGCAAGACGCGCTCTTCAAAGGCGTTGGGTTTGAACACGCCTTCGAGGAAGCTTTGCAGGCAATCTTTCAATGCGCCGAACTGCTGCGGGAAGCCGTAGATCAGGTCGCGCCGCGCCGGGTCGCGTTCCTGTTGCAGGCGTTCGACCAGGCGTTCGTTGAGGCGCTGTTCGAGGCCGGCGAATTCGCTTTGCAGGTGCGCCAGGGGGCTGTCGCTGTGCTTGCCGTCGTCCAGGGCAAAGGTCATGCCCCACACCTGGGCGCGTTCTTCCTTACTCAGGTTGTCGAAGAACTCCATGAAACCCGGCACCAGGTCGAGCTTGGTCAGCATCAGGTAGATCGGGAAACGCACGCCCAGCTGGGTGTACAGCTCCTGGATACGCAGGCGAATCGCCGCCGCGTGGGCAGCGCGTTCGGCTTCGCTGCCCAGCAGCAGGTCCGACAGGCTGATGGCGATAAAGGCGCCATCGATCGGGCGGCGCGAGCGCTGCTTTTTCAACAGGTCGAGGAAGCCCAGCCAGGCGGCTTTGTCCACCGGGGAGTTGCTGTCCTGGGTGGTGTAGCGGCCGGCGGTATCGAGCAATACGGCCTGGTCGGTAAACCACCAGTCGCAGTTGCGCGTGCCGCCGACGCCGCGCACCGCCCCGGCGCCCAATTGGGCAGCCAGCGGGAAATGCAGCCCGGAATTGACCAGCGCGGTGGTCTTGCCCGAACCCGGCGGGCCGATGATCACGTACCACGGCAGCTCGTAGAGGTTGCGCCGCTCATCCCCGCCGAGCTTGGCTTTTTTCAGCAGGGCCAGGGCTTCGTCCATGCGCTGGCGCAGGCTGGTGAGTTCTTCGGCGGTGGCGACGCTGTTGGGGTCGGCCGGGGTTTGCGCGGCCAGGCTGCGCATCACTTCGGCGGCCTGGCGACGGGCCTGGAGGATGCGGAACACACGGTAGGCGAGCCAGGCCGCAAACAGCAGGACGATCAGCGCCCAGCGCCGCCCTTCGGGCACCAGCACGTCGAGCAGGGGCCCGACAAACCAGATGATCAAGCTCAGGGCGATCAGGCCCAGCAACGGGATCACCCAGCGAATCATGAAACTGAAAAACGCCTTCACTCGACGCCCTCCGCGAGTACGGTGATTTCAACCCGACGATTGCGGGCTCGGCCTTCGGCGGTGGCGTTGGTCGCCACCGGCTCGGTGTCGCTTCTGCCCTCGGCACTGAAGCGATCGCCCTGGCCGGTCTTGGCCGCGAGGATCTCCAGCACCGACTTGGCCCGCGCTTCGGACAAGGCCCAGTTGGACGGGAAGCGCAGCGTGGCAATCGGGCGGTTGTCGCTGTGCCCGGTGACGCGCACCTGGCCCTTGACTTTGCGGATCGCGTCGGCGATGCGCAGCATCAGCGGCTGGTAGTCGTCGACGATGCTGGAGCTGGCCGACGCAAAGAGCTCATCACCGCGGATCGTCACGACGGAACGGTCGACCTTGTCTTCCACCGCGACGCGACCGGCCTTGATGTCTTCCACCAGAAAACCGGCCAGGCGCGGGCGCTCGATCACTTTCGGCTGCGCCACGGGGCGGTCGATGGCCTGCACCGGGATCTCGCCCAAGGCATGGATATTCTTGAACACCGGCTCGGCGTCTGCGGCCAGCTTCAGGCGCAGGCCGAACAGCAACGCCAGCAGCAGCGCCAGGCCGATGGCCACGGCGATCCATGGCGGCATGAACTGCGCCAGGCGATCGCGCGCCACGGTGACGCCGCGCCAGTGCGGCGACAGCTCGCGTTCGTGGTCGCCCCGGGCGCTGCGAATCGCCGCGGCGGTACGTTCACGCAGGGCTTCCAACTGGCTGCGACCATCGTTCATCACGCGGTAGCGGCCTTCGAAACCCAGGCACATGCACAGGTACAACAGTTCCAGCAGGTACAAGCGCTCGCGTGGGCTTTGCAGGCAATGGTCGAGTAGCTGGAAGACCTTTTCGCCGCCCCAGGCTTCGTTGTGAACGGTGATCAGCAGGCTCTGCTTGCCCCAATCGCTGGTGCTGCCCCACGGCGTGCTCAACACCGCCTCATCCAGTGCGGTACACAGGGCGTAACGCGCCAGCAGCACTTCGTTGCGCGCCACGCCAGCAGCTTCGGCGCGCTCTTCGAACTGGCGCAGATAGGCCAGCAACTGCGCACGCAAACTGGCCGGCGCCGGGTGGGCGATGGTGTTGCGCAGGCGTGTCAGCAAGGCCAGCAGCGGGCCGGCGGCGCTTTCCAGCGGGTTCAGGCCGTGGCTTTTGCCGGTCAGGATCGGCGCGGCCGGCATCGACAGCGGCGCCGGTTCGGCACGCGCGGGTTCGGGCGCACGGCCACCCGGGCGCGGCATGAACTGGGTGCGGTCATCATCATTGGGGTGCATCGCGGATTATCCTCGGATCGCCCAGAAGGCCAGGTTCAAGCCCGGGAACTGCCCGGCGATATGGAAGGCGAAGCCGCCGGAATTGCTCAACTGCTGCCAGTGCTCGCTGCCCCGGTCCAGCTCGTAATAGGTCGAGCCTGCGTGGTACGGCAGTTGGCGCGGCGCCACCGGCAACGGCAGCAGGCCAATGCCGGGCAGTTGCAGGTTGACCAGGTCGCGAATGTGCTCCACCGAGCCGACTTTGCTCTGCTGGCCGAAGCGCGCGCGCAGGGTCTCGCCGGGCACATCGGCGCGTACCACGAGGATGAAACTGGCGCTGTCGATCAGGGTTTTGTCGGCGAGCATGGCCACGTGGATGCCGTAGGCTTTCTCGACGATCGGGATCGGCGTGGCCTTGCTGTCGATCAACATCGACAGCGCTTCACGCAGGGCCTGCATCACCGGGGCAAAACTCAAGGCCAGGTCGTCGTGCTGGTACTGCGGGTATTCCTGGGGGCGCCGGCCGGTGGTGGAGAAGGTAGCGAACTCACCGGCCAGGCTGACCAGTTCGCTGAACAACCGCTCCGGGTGCAGCGGGCTCAGTTGGCTGAGGTGCTGGATCAGCGGCTGGGCACGGTTGACCAGTTGCAACAGCATGAAGTCGGCAATCTCCGACGCGCCGCCCGCGCCCGAGGCGACCACACGCCCGGCCAGGGCTTCGCCGCGCTGGTGCAGCAGGCCGAGCAGTTCGCTGCGAAACGCGGTCAGCGGTTTGCTCGCGGCCACATCGAGGACTGGCGGGATGTAGCTGTCGTCGAGGACCAGCGCACGGTCGGCGCGTTTTTCCTTGATACGCACCAGGCCGATCGCGGCGTAATCGCTGATGCCGTCCTGCGCGGTCAACAGGCGCAGCGCACGGGAGCCGACGGCCACCGGGGCGCGGTTCTCGAACGGTGCGTTGTCGTCACGCACTTCGCGCACCTGGCTCACGTAGCGGGCGGCGCCAAGCGCTTCGCCGTCGTCGACGGTGTCGCGGGCCCCTGCGCGCTTGAGCGGCAAGGCCAGGTAGACGAGGCCGTCACGCAAGCTATCGTCGATATTCAGCGGGCTGGGCGCCAAGTCATCCTGGGGGATATTGAACGGCGTGCCGTCGGGCAACAGGCCGCGTGCCGACACAATCGCCAGCTTGCCCTGGGCCAGCAGGCCCTGATCGATCAGCAGCTCGGAAAACCCCCAGGCCCCGGCCGACAACGGGCGACTGCGGGCGTCGATCAGGTTTTCCAGGTAACGGTCATGCTGCTGGAAGTGCTGCGTTCCGATGAACATGCCTTCCGACCAGACCACGCGATTGTTCCAGGACATGAGGGCTCCGATTGCTTGTTATTGGGCTGGGCTGGATGGGGAAACCACGACGTCCGCACGCACGGCGCGCACATCGAGGCTGATCTGGTATTCGGTGTATTGGCGCGGCGGCACGTTGAGCACCGTGCGCCATTGCGCGCGGTCCAGCTCGCGGTAGCCCACCAACAGGCCGATCTGGCGGGTGGACGGGTCGAGGTCGCGCTGGATGCTCAGCTGCTGGCCGGGCTGCACCATCACTTCGTCCTGGTCCAGCAGGTCGAGGCCGAGGGTGGATTGCGCACGGTCAGCCAGGGCGAAGTAATCCGAACGGCCGAAGGTGGCGGCGTTTTTCAGTTCGAAAATCCGCACCCGCACCGGGGCGGCCTGGCCGTTGGCGCCGGGGTTGAGCCCGGCAATCGCGTGAAAGTGCAGCTCGACGGCAGCGCTGTTCGCTTCAACCTCGGCGGCGCTGGCCTGGGGTTCGGCGACATCCTTGGTACACGCCGCCAGCATCAGCAGGCTGGCCACTGCGAGTAAAAACCTGGGAATCATCCTTCGTCCTCAATGACGTACTTAGCTTTCCGTTTTATCCATGCGTTGCGGCTCAGCGACGCTGGCGTGCGCTGTGCTCTTCGTAGGCTCGGCTGAATTCGCGGCCGAACAGGTCCTGGAAATCTTCCTGGGCCTCGCGGGAAATATTGCTGTAGAGCTCGGTGAACTGCTGCCAGTACTGGGCCTGGCGCGAGCCGCTGAACAGGCTCGACAGCCCGCCGGGCTTGCCCATGCGTTCTTCCAGCTGCGCCGGTTCGAAGCGGCTGAGCAGGTGTTTGATCGCCGCTTCCACACCGGCCATCACCGCCAATTGGTGAGCGCGCAGGTCGTCGAAACTGTCGCGCACTGCAATGTCCGGTGCCATAAACGCTTGGTTGCCATGACGCAGCAGCAGCTGTAGCGCTTCGTCGGCATTCGGGGCGAATTTCAACGGATTGTTTTCCGCGGGCTGGATCATCGTCTGCTGCATGCGGAATTCGCCCTTGAGGCTGGCGCGGGCACGCAACACGTCGATCAGGCCTTCGACCATCAGCCGGTAGCTGCGGCCGATGCTTTCCATCTGGGCTTCGGCCTGGGCCCTGTCCAGGCGCAATGGGTCCAGGCCGGCGCCGCGCAGGAAGGCGTGCAAAAGATCGGGTTGCTGGGCGGCGGCCACCGGGAGCACAGGCTCGACCACAGGTGGCGGCGCGATCACCGGCGCAGGCGGTGGCGGTGGCGGTGCGCTGACCACCGGCGCCGGTGTGTCGCCAAACAGGTCCCAATCCTCAGGGATGACCGAGCCCGACGCGGCAGGCGGCTCGACCACCGGCACCGGCACGGCCACCGGGGTCGGCGGGCGGAAGTCGTGTTGCTCGGACGGCACATGATCGGCCACGGTCGGCGGCGGCACGGCGGTCGGGCTGAGAAAATCGAAGAGGTCCGGCAAGGTGTCCATCGACGACGCGCCCTGGAACTGCGGCGCGATCACTGGCGTGGCTACCGGCTTGCTGGCGACGGCGCCCATCAGCGCTTCAAAACTGTTCGGGGAATCCCCGGCAAACGCCTGGCTATCCACGGCCTGTACGTTGAAATCGATGCGCGCCTGGATTTCGTAATCACCGATGCGGATCAGCTCGCCATCCTGCAACGGCTCGCTATTACCCCGGCGCAGACGGATGCCGGCGTTAACCAACTCCACACCGTTTGTACTGTTATCGGTTAAATAATAACGACCATCTTTGTATTGAATTACGCAATGTTTCGAGGACACCAGACGCTCAGGATCAGGCAATACCCAGTCATTATCCGAGCTGCGGCCGATAGCCATCGAGCCCTGGTTCAAGGACTTTTCGGCACACTGCCCAGGGGTAATCTTGTGATAACTAGTGATAGTCAAACACAGCGACATCTTGCCTCCTTGCTGATACTTCGCGCGCAATCGATTCCCGGCGAGCGCCTTTCCCGAGAGATCGCGCCAGGCGACGCAAACCACGGTCATAATCTGCTTTTTGCCAGCATGATCGCAGATCTTAACTGGCCTCAATGACAAAAACCCTATCGTGGAACACCACTCGACTCACCAGTCGCGCAGGTTGTTAAGTACCGCACATCTGTCACAGAGGGCGAATAGCTTACCTTGACAAGCCATAACTACTACACCAAAAATGCACAACTTCTTGAATACCAGTGATGGCACATTAGTGGCGCCACACGTATATGACCAAGAAAACATGCAAAGTTCATCACGCAACTAATGCATGAATTGCCCGTCATCTAACGGGCCGATAGGGAGATCGATTTCAGTGGATGTGCCGTTGCTGCTCGCCGCCGTTTCCGCGACTTCGCCATGTGGCGAAGACATGGAATATGACGCGCAATTTCTACAACTGGAGCGTGATGCCAAGGGGCAGCCCGAGCGCAGCATGGGCGACGCCATCCTGCCTGCCGAACCGCCGGACTGGCGCAGCATCCAGCAGCAAAGCCTCGACCTGTTGCAACGCAGCAAAGACCTGCGCATCACCCATTTCCTGCTGCAAAGCGCCCTCGCCCTCCAGGGTGTGGTCGGGTTGGCCGACGCGCTCACGCTGATCAACGCGCTGCTGCGCGAATACTGGGCCGACCTGCACCCGCGCCTGGATGCCGACGACGATAACGACCCCACCGTGCGTATCAACGCGCTGTCCGGCTTGACCGGCGACGCGACGATCCGCCTGCTGCGCGAAAGCATCCTCACGCGCTCGCGCACCTTCGGCGCCGTGAGCCTGCGCGCCGCGCTGAACGCCAGCGGCCTGATGAGTTTTCCCGATGAACAACTCGGCGCCCAGCAGCTCAACGCCGCGTTCCTCGACAGCGACCCCGAGCAACTGCAAGCCACCCGCGACGCCTTGAGCACCGCGCGTGCCGCCTGCGAAGCCATCGAACAACAGGTCAGCGACCAGGTCGGCTCGGCCCAGGGCGTCGACCTCAGCCTGTTGAAGCAACCGCTCAAGCAGGCGCTGCAGATCCTCAGCCAATTTGTACCGAACGGTGAGACCAGCAGCCGCGAACCCGAGGCCGTCAGTGACGACAATGCCCCCTCGGCCGACTTCGCCGCCGCCCCCACCGCACCGCGCCCCAGCGGCGACATCGCCAACCGCGATGACGTGCTGCGCAGCCTCGACAAGATCCTTGCGTACTACACCCGTCACGAGCCTTCGAGCCCGCTGCCGGTGTTGTTGAACCGCGCAAAGCATCTGGTGCACGCCGACTTCGCGGCCATCGTGCGCAATCTGATTCCCGACGGCATGTCCCAATTTGAAAACCTGCGTGGCCCGGACGGCGAGTAAGCCGCCCGACTGCGCAGTAACAACACCGTCGCTCAAGCGACCAGGAGCAGCAACGTGGCGAAGCAAAGTTCTCAGAAATTCATCGCGCGCAACCGCGCGCCTCGAGTGCAGATCGAGTACGACGTCGAGCTCTACGGCGCCGAGAAAAAGGTCCAGCTGCCCTTCGTGATGGGTGTGATGGCCGATCTCGCCGGCAAACCCGCCGAGCCCCTCGCGCCCGTGGCCGACCGCAAGTTCCTTGAAGTGGACGTCGACAACTTCGACTCGCGCCTCAAGGCCATGCAACCGCGCGTAGCGTTCCACGTACCCAACGAGCTGACCGGCGAAGGCAACCTGAGCCTGGACATCACTTTCGAAAGCATGGACGACTTCAGCCCGGCCGCCGTGGCCCGCAAGGTCGATGCGCTGAACAAGCTGCTCGAAGCCCGTACCCAGTTGGCCAACCTGCTGACCTACATGGACGGCAAGACCGGCGCTGAAGAAATCATCATGAAAGCGATCAAGGACCCGGCATTGCTGCAGGCCCTTGCGAGCGCGCCGAAGCCGGCAGGGGAGCAGTAATCATGACCGAGAATACCGTGCGCGAAAGCGCTCAGAACCTGGGCGCCACCGAAGAAACCAGCGAGTTCGCCTCGCTGTTGCTGCAAGAGTTCAAACCGAAGACAGAGCGTGCCCGCGAAGCCGTGGAAACCGCCGTGCGGACACTCGCCGAGCAGGCGCTGGCACAGACTGACCTGGTGTCCAACGACGCGATCAAGTCGATCGAATCGATCATCGCCGCCATCGACGCCAAGCTCACCGCCCAGGTCAACCAGATCATCCACCACCCGGATTTCCAGCAGCTGGAAAGCGCCTGGCGTGGCCTGCACTACCTGGTCAACAACACCGAGAGCGATGAGCAGCTGAAGATCCGCGTGCTCAACATCTCCAAGCCGGACCTGCACAAGACCCTGAAGAAATTCAAGGGCACCGCCTGGGACCAGAGCCCGATCTTCAAGAAGATGTACGAAGAAGAATACGGCCAGTTCGGCGGCGAACCTTACGGTTGCCTGGTCGGCGACTACTACTTCGACCAGTCGCCACCGGATGTCGAGCTGTTAGGCGAATTGTCCAAAGTCTGCGCCGCCATGCACGCCCCGTTCATCGCGGCCGCTTCGCCGACCGTGATGGGCATGGGCTCGTGGCAGGAACTGTCGAACCCGCGCGACCTGACCAAGATCTTCACCACTCCGGAATACGCCGGCTGGCGCTCGCTGCGTGAATCGGAAGACTCGCGCTACATCGGCCTGACCATGCCGCGCTTCCTCGCGCGCCTGCCGTATGGCGCCAAGACCGACCCGGTGGAAGCCTTCGCCTTCGAAGAAAACACCGACGGCGCCGACAGCTCCAAGTACACCTGGGCCAACGCCGCTTACGCGATGGCGGTGAACATCAACCGTTCGTTCAAACACTACGGCTGGTGCTCGCGCATCCGTGGCGTGGAGTCCGGCGGTGAAGTGGAAAACCTGCCGGCCCACACGTTCCCTACCGATGACGGTGGCGTGGACATGAAATGCCCGACCGAAATCGCCATCAGCGACCGTCGTGAAGCGGAGCTGGCGAAGAACGGTTTCATGCCGCTGCTGCACAAGAAGAACACCGACTTCGCCGCGTTCATCGGCGCGCAGTCGCTGCAGAAGCCGGCCGAGTACGACGATCCGGACGCCACCGCCAACGCCAACCTGGCCGCGCGCCTGCCGTACCTGTTCGCCACCTGCCGTTTCGCGCACTACTTGAAGTGCATCGTGCGCGACAAGATCGGTTCCTTCAAAGAGAAGGACGAAATGCAGCGCTGGTTGCAGGACTGGATCCTCAACTACGTCGACGGCGACCCGGCGCACTCCACCGAAACCACCAAGGCCCAGCACCCACTGGCGGCAGCCGAAGTGATCGTGGAAGACGTCGAGGGCAACCCGGGTTACTACAACTCCAAGTTCTACCTGCGCCCGCACTACCAGCTCGAAGGGCTGACCGTGTCGCTGCGCCTGGTATCGAAACTGCCGTCGGCGAAAAGCGCGTAAAAAATCGGGACTGGCTCGCTCCCTGTAGGAGCGAGCTTGCTCGCGAAAAACTTGAAGGCGCTGCGTTCATCCAGGATGCCCGCGTCACCGTTGACGACCTTCGCGAGCAAGCTCGCTCCTACAGGGGTCGGCGGCGTTAACAAATACAGTGGCTGAGTCCACACAGGGAGAAAACATGGCTGTTGATATTTTCATCAAGATCGGCGACATCAAGGGCGAGTCCATGGACAAAGCCCACAAGGACGAAATCGACGTACTGAACTGGAGCTGGGGCATGTCCCAGTCCGGCAACATGCACGTAGGCGGTGGCGGCGGCGCGGGCAAGGTGAACATCCAGGACCTGTCGCTGACCAAGTACGTCGACAAGGCCTCGCCGAACCTGATGATGCACTGCGCCAGCGGCAAGCACATCGACAAGGTCAAGCTGACCGTGCGCAAGGCCGGTGGTGAAAGCCAGGTCGAGTACATGGTGATCAACCTGGAAGAAGTGCTGGTCACGTCCCTGAGCACTGGCGGTTCGGGCTCCGATGATCGCCTGACCGAAAACGTCACCCTGAACTTCGCCCAGGTGATGGTCGACTACCAACCGCAGAAAGCCGACGGCACCAAAGACGGCGGCGCGATCAAGTTTGGCTGGAACATCCGTTCCAACACCAAGCGCTGATAGCCCTGGCGGCCGTGGCCCAGCGCCACGGCCCCAGGCACTTTGTCCCTCTCGCAACCCGTCCGTGGAGCTGCTTTGGTGGTAACTGAAATCGCTTCCCGCGACCGTCTGCAACCGTCCCTGTTGGACCGGTTGACCGACGACGACCCAACCAACCCGAAGGAAAGCGCCGACAAGCGCGTGCTGTCCCTCACCCAATTGAAGGCCTCGGTACTGCGTGACCTGGCGTGGCTGCTCAACACCACGTCGTTGCTCGACGCCGATGCCACCCTGCACACCCCGGCCGGCACCTCGGTGGTCAATTACGGCCTGCCGGCGCTGGCGGGCAACAGTGTTTCCAGCGTCGACATCAAGGCCCTGGAAGCCCTGATCTACCAGGCGATCGCCACCTTTGAGCCACGTATTCTGCGCCACACCCTGCGCGTCAAAGCCCGTGTCGGCCATGGCGAGATGAACCACAACGCCCTGAGCTTCGAGATCGAAGGCGACCTGTGGGCGCAGCCGGTGCCGTTGCGCCTGCTGCTGCAAACCGACCTGGACCTGGAGTCGGGCCACGTGCGCGTGGTCAACGCCGACCAGCGGAGACGCCCATGAACCCGCGCCTGCTGGAGCTGTACAACCAGGAACTGCACCACGTGCGCGAAAGCGCCGCCGAGTTCGCCAAGGAATACCCGAAGATCGCCAGTCGGCTGAGCCTGTCCGGCATGGACTGCGCCGACCCCTACGTCGAACGTCTGCTCGAAGGCTTTGCCTACCTCACGGCCCGCGTGCAGCTCAAGCTCGACGCCGAGTACCCGACCTTCACCCACAACCTGCTGGAGATCGCCTACCCGCACTACCTGGCGCCGACCCCGTCGATGACCGTGGTGCAACTGCAGACCGACCCGGATGAAGGCTCCCTGGCCAGCGGTTTCCCGTTGCCGCGCGACAGCGTCTTGCGCGCCGCGTTGGGCCGCGAAACCCAGACCTGCTGCGAGTACCGCACCGCTCACCCGGTGACGCTGTGGCCGTTGCAGGTCAGCCACGCCGAGTACTTCGGCAACCCCGCCGCCGTGCTCGGGCGCCTGGCGGCCAGCGAACCGAAAGCCAAGGCCGGTTTGCGCCTGACCCTGCGCACCGGCGCCGAGTTGCCGTTCAACAGCCTCGCGCTGGACAACCTGCCGCTGTACCTCAGCGGTGCGGATGAGCAACCGTTCCGCCTCTACGAACAATTACTGGGCAATGCCTGCGCGGTGTTTGCGCGCAAGCCGGGGGGCGATTGGGTCGAGCGCCTGCCGCAGGACGCGCTGCGCTCGCGCGGTTTCGACGACGCCGACGCGGCCATGCCCGTGGTGGCGCGGGCGTTCCAGGGCTATCGGTTGCTGCAGGAATACTTCGCCCTGCCCCACCGCTTCCTGTTCGTCGAGTTCGCCGAGCTGAGCCGTGCGGTCAAGCGTTGCGACGGCCAGGAACTGGAACTGATCGTGCTGTTCGACCGCCACGAACCGAGCCTGGAAGGCAGCGTCGGTGCCGCGCAGTTCCTGCCGTTCTGCACCCCGGCGATCAACCTGTTCCCGAAACGCGTGGACCGTATCCACTTGTCCGAGCGGGTCAACGAACACCATGTGATCGCCGACCGCACGCGGCCGATGGATTTCGAGATTCACTCCCTCGACGGCATCACCGGCCACGGCACCGGGCCGGAGCAGCCGTTCCTGCCGTTCTATGCGGTGCGCGATCCCTCGCGTTATGGCCGCGACCAGGCGTACTACACCGTGCGCCGTGAGCCGCGGGTGCTGTCCAGCGACCAGCGGCGCAACGGCCCGCGCTCCACCTACGTGGGCAGCGAAACCTTCGTCAGCCTGGTGGACAGCCAGCAAGCGCCCTATCGCCACGACCTGCGCCAACTCGGCGTGAGCGCGCTGTGTACCAACCGCGATTTGCCGCTGTTCATGAGCGTGGGCAATGGCAAGACCGACTTCACCCTCGCCGACAGCGCCCCGGTGCTGGCCGTGCGCTGCGTCGCCGGGCCCAGCCGCCCGCGTGCCAGCCATGCCCATGACGCCAAGGCCTGGCGCCTGATCAGCCAGCTGTCGCTCAACTATTTGTCCCTGAGCGAACAGGGCCAGGGCGCGGGCGCCTTGCGCGAGCTGCTGCGCCTGTATGGCGACAGCAACGACGCCGCCCTGCAATTGCAGATCGAAGGCCTGCGCGAAGTCAGCAGCAAAGCGGTGACCCGGCGCCTGCCGATGCCCGGCCCGATCGTGTTTGGGCGCGGCCTGGAAATCACCTTGGAATTCGATGAAAACGCGTTTCGCGGCACCGGCGTGTTCCTGCTCGGTGCGGTACTGGAACGCTTCCTGGCACGCTACGTGTCGATCAACAGTTTTACCGAGACGGTGATCCGTACCACCGAACGCGGCGAGATCATGCGATGGAAAGCCAAGCCCGGACGTCGTCCGACCCTGTGAGTACCCTGGATGCGATGCACCAGGAGCCCTGGGAATACGATTTCTTCCAGGCGCTGCGGCGTATCGAATGCGAATCGCCGGACCTGCCGCGCCTGGGCCAGTCCCTGCGCCTGGCGGACGACCCGCTGCGCCTCGGGCAACAGGCCGACTGCACCTTCGCCCCGGCCACCCTGGCCTCGGTCGACCCCGCTGGCGACGGCCAGCCGGCGCGGCTGCAGCAGTACTTTTTCGGCCTCGGCGGCCCCAACGGCCCGCTGCCGCTGCACATCACCGAGTACGTGCGCGAACGCCAGCGCAACAATGCCGACAGCACCAGCAAACAGTTCCTGGATATCTTCCACCATCGCCTGTTGAGCCTGTTCTACCGGGCCTGGGCCGAGGCGCGGCCGACCGTCAGCCACGACCGCCCGGACGATGATTACTGGTCGGCGCGCCTCGCCGCCTTGAGCGGTCGGGGCATGCCGAGCCTGCTCAACCAGGGGCTGATCCCCGACACGGCAAAGCTGCATTACAGCGGCCACCTGTCGGCGCAGACCCGCTACCCGGATGGCTTGAAGGCGATCCTTGGCGAGTACTTCGGCCTGCCGGTAGAGATCGAAGAATACATCGGCCAATGGCTCGAACTGCCCGAGCGCAGTCGCGTCGGGGTCAGCGCCAACCGGCTCGGCGTGGACTTCTGCCTGGGCAGCCATGTGTGGGACCGCCAGCACAAATTCCGCATCCGCCTGGGCCCGCTCGCGCTGGACGACTACATGGGCATGCTGCCCGGCAGCCAGCCGTTCAACGAGCTGGTGGCCTGGGTGGCCGAGTACCTGGGCCATGAATTGGACTGGGACTTGAACCTGGTTCTGCAACAACCCGAAGTCCCGGCGCTGCAACTCAACGGCCGGTTCCGCCTGGGCTTCAACACCTGGCTCGGCCGCCCTGCGGTTGATGCCAACGACCTAATCCTGGCCCGGCATTACGCCGATCACGCCACCACCTCAAGGAATCCAGAGCATGGGTGAAATCAGTCGCGCCGCACTGTTCGGCAAACTCAACAGCGTGGCCTACAAAGCCATCGAAGCCGCCACGGTGTTCTGCAAGCTGCGGGGCAATCCGTATGTGGAACTGGCCCACTGGTTTCACCAGTTGCTGCAACTGCAGGACTCGGACCTGCACCGCATCATCCGTCAGTTCAACGTGGAACCGGCGCGCCTGGCCCGCGACCTGACCGAAGCCCTCGACCGCCTGCCGCGGGGCTCGACTTCGATCACCGACCTGTCCTCCCATGTGGAAGAAGCCGTAGAGCGCGGCTGGGTCTACGGCAGCCTGATGTTCGGCGAAAGCCAGGTGCGTACCGGTTATCTGCTGCTGGGCATTCTGAAGACGCCGAGCCTGCGCCATGCGCTGTTGGGTTTGTCGGCGGAGTTCGACAAGGTCAAGGCCGAAGCCCTGAGCGAACGCTTTGACGAGTACGTCGGCGACTCGCCGGAGAATGCGTTGACGGCCAGCGACGGTTTCAACGCCGGCGCCGTTCCGGGCGAAGCCAGCGGTGCGATGGCGCCGAGTGCGATGGGCAAGCAGGAAGCACTCAAGCGTTTCACGGTCGACCTGACCGAACAGGCACGCAGCGGCAAGCTCGACCCGATCGTCGGCCGCGACGAAGAGATCCGCCAGTTGGTGGATATCCTCATGCGTCGACGCCAGAACAACCCGATCCTCACCGGTGAAGCCGGCGTGGGCAAGACGGCCGTGGTCGAAGGTTTCGCCCTGCGCATCGTCGCCGGCGACGTGCCGCCCGCGCTGAAAGACGTGGAACTGCGCAGCCTCGACGTCGGCCTGCTGCAAGCCGGCGCCAGCATGAAAGGCGAATTCGAACAGCGCCTGCGCCAGGTCATCGAAGACGTCCAGGCCTCGCCGAAGCCGATCATCCTGTTCATCGACGAAGCCCACACCCTGGTGGGTGCCGGTGGTGCCGCCGGCACCGGTGACGCAGCCAACCTGCTCAAACCGGCCCTGGCCCGCGGCACCTTGCGTACCGTGGCCGCGACCACCTGGGCCGAGTACAAGAAACACATCGAAAAAGACCCGGCCCTGACCCGCCGTTTCCAGGTAGTGCAGGTGGCCGAACCGTCGGAAGACAAGGCGCTGCTGATGATGCGCGGCGTGGCCTCGACCATGGAGAAACACCATCAGGTGCAGATCCTCGACGAAGCACTGGAAGCCTCGGTGAAGCTGTCCCACCGCTACATCCCGGCGCGCCAGTTGCCGGATAAATCCGTCAGCCTGCTGGACACCGCCTGCGCCCGCGTCGCCATCAGCCTGCATGCGGTGCCGGCCGAAGTCGACGACAGCCGTCGCCGCATCGAAGCCCTGGAAACCGAGCTGCAGATCATCGCCCGCGAGCATGCGATCGGCATCGCCATCGGGGCACGCCAGAGCAACAGCGAAGCCCTGCTGAGTGCCGAGCGCGAGCGCCTGGCCAGCCTGGAAAGCCGCTGGGCCGAAGAGAAAACCCTGGTCGATGAGTTGCTCGCCACCCGCGCGACGTTGCGTGAAAAAGTCGGCGTGGTCGACAGCGGCAACGATGAGTTGCGTGCGCAATTGGTCGACCTGCAGCAGCGCCTCACCGCGCTGCAAGGCGAAACCCCGCTGATCCTGCCGACCGTGGATTACCAGGCGGTGGCCTCGGTGGTCGCCGACTGGACCGGCATCCCGGTCGGCCGCATGGCGCGCAACGAACTGGAAACCGTGCTCAACCTCGACCAGCACCTGAAGAAACGCATCATCGGCCAGGACCACGCCTTGCAGATGATCGCCAAGCGCATCCAGACCTCCCGCGCCGGCCTCGACAACCCGAGCAAGCCGATCGGCGTGTTCATGCTGGCCGGCACCTCCGGCGTGGGCAAGACCGAAACCGCCCTGGCCCTGGCCGAAGCCATGTACGGCGGCGAGCAGAACGTCATCACCATCAACATGAGCGAGTTCCAGGAAGCCCACACCGTGTCGACCCTCAAGGGCGCGCCACCGGGCTACATCGGCTACGGCGAAGGCGGCGTGCTGACCGAAGCGGTACGGCGCAAACCCTACAGCGTGGTGCTGCTGGACGAGGTGGAAAAAGCCCACCCGGACGTACACGAGATCTTCTTCCAGGTGTTCGACAAGGGCGTGATGGAAGACGGCGAAGGCCGGGTCATCGACTTCAAGAACACGCTGATCCTGCTGACCACCAACGCCGGCACCGAGTTGATTTCCCAGGTCTGCAAAGACCCGGCGAACATCCCCGCGCCGGAAGACATTGCCAAAGCCCTGCGCCAGCCGCTGCTGGAAATTTTCCCGCCCGCACTGCTCGGCCGACTGGTGACCATCCCGTATTACCCGCTGAGCGACGAGATGCTCAAGGCGATCACCCGCCTGCAACTCGAGCGCATCAAGAAGCGTGTGCAGAACACCCACAAAGTCGCCTTCGATTACGACGACGCGGTGGTCGATTTGATCGTCTCGCGCTGCACCGAGACCGAAAGCGGCGGGCGCATGATCGACACGATCCTCACCAACAGCCTGCTGCCGGACATGAGCCGTGAATTCCTCACGCGCATGCTCGAAGGCAAGGCGCTGGCGGGTGTGCGGATCAGTAGCCGGGATAATGAATTGCACTATCAGTTCAACGATTGACCTGAAGAAACATAATCAAAAATGTGGGAGGGGGCTTGCCCCCGATGGCGGTGAATCAGTCACCTGATACATCAACTGACACACTGCTATCGGGGGCAAGCCCCCTCCCACATTTGAACTCGGTTTCTTCAGTTATTTAGTCATTTTCGAGACGCCCGATGCTATTCAACCAAACCTCACGCCTGGCCAAGATCACCAGCCCCCTCGGGCCGGACGTGCTGTTGCTCAATCAAATGGGCGGCGGCGAAGAGTTGGGGCGGCTGTTCGCCTATGAGTTGCAACTGACCTCCCTGGACGCCAACATCGACCTCAACCAGTTGCTGGGCAAGCCGATGAGCGTCGGCGTGCAATTGGCGGACGGCGGCGAGCGGCACTTTCACGGCATCGTCGCGCAGTGCAGCCAGAGCATCGACCAGGGCCAGTTCGCCAGCTACCAGGTGACACTGCGCCCGTGGCTGTGGCTGCTGAGCCGCACGTCGGACTGCCGGATTTTTCAGAACCTGAGCATCCCGCAGATCATCAAGCAGGTGTTCCGCGACCTCGGCTTTTCCGACTTTGAAGACGCCCTGAGCCGACCGTATCGCGAGTGGGAATACTGCGTGCAGTACCGCGAGACCAGCTTCGATTTCGTCAGCCGCTTGATGGAACAGGAAGGCATCTACTACTTCTTCCGCCATGAACAGGACCGCCACGTGCTGGTGCTGGCTGACGCTTATGGCGCCCACACCACGGTGCCGGGCTATGCGTCGATTCCGTACTACCCCAAGGACGAGCAGCAACGCGAACGCGACCACCTGTACAACTGGCACCTGGCCCAGCAAGTGCAGCCGGGCTCGCTGGAGCTCAACGACTACGACTTCCAGCGCCCCAGCGCGAGCATCGACGTGCGCTCGGCGATGCCGCGCCCGCACGCCGCCGGCGACTACCCGCTGTACGACTACCCCGGCACCTACGTGCAAAGCGCGGACGGCGAACACTACGCGCGCACCCGCATCGAAGCCCTGCAAACCCTGCATGAACAAATCGAATTCAACGGCAACGCCCGCGGCCTCGGTTCCGGCCATCTGTTCAGCCTCACCGGCTTCAGCCGCCAGGACCAGAACCGCGAATACCTGATCGTCGGCTGCCGCTATTACATCGTTCAGGAAAGCCTGGAAAGCGGCGGCGGCTCCAACTCGGCGCAGTTCGACAGCAGCCTGACCTGCATCGATGCCCAACAAAGCTTCCGCCCGCTGGCCAACACCTATCGCCCCATCGTCAAAGGCCCGCAGACCGCGCTGGTGGTCGGCCCCAAAGGCGAGGAAATCTGGACCGACCAGTACGGCCGCGTGAAGGTGCATTTCTACTGGGACCGCCACGACCAGTCCAACGAAAACAGCTCGTGCTGGATACGCGTATCGCAATCCTGGGCCGGCAAGAACTGGGGCTCGATGCAGATCCCACGGATCGGCCAGGAGGTGATTGTGAGCTTTCTGGAAGGCGACCCGGACCGGCCGATTATTACTGGGCGGGTGTACAACGCGGAGCAGACGGTGCCCTACGATTTGCCGGAGAACGCGACCCAGAGCGGCATGAAAAGTCGTTCGAGCAAGGGCGGCACGCCGGCCAACTTCAATGAAATCCGCATGGAGGACAAGAAGGGGGTGGAGCAGTTGTATATCCATGCCGAGCGCAATCAGGACATCGTCGTCGAGGTGGATGAGAGCCATTCGGTGGGGCATGACCGCAACAAGAGTATTGGGCACAACGAGACGGTGACGATTGGCAACAACCGCCTGCGCATCGTCAAGCAGGAAGACATCCTCTCGGTGGGCCAGAGGAAGACCGACAGCATCAGCCAGAGCTACGTCATCGAAGTGGGCGAAAACCTACGCCTGGTCTGCGGCGAAAGCATCCTGGAGTTGAACGCCAGCGGGCAGATCAACCTCACCGGCGTGCAAATCAGCTTCTACGCCAGCGGCGATGCCGAGTTCAACACCGGCGGCGTGCTGCACCTGAACAATGGCGGCGGCCCCGGCGCGACGCCCGATGGCCAAGGCATAAAAGCCAGCATCGACGCCAACATCAAAGCCGCGTTCCCCGCGCCTAAAAGCTCCTGACGAGACCTGTCTTCCATGACGTACCGAATCAACGAATTCCAGTTCCAACTGCCGGCCGGCGAGCTGCAGGACGCGTCGATCAATATCCTCAAGTTCCCCGAACTGGGCACTTCCCTGATCGTCAGCCGCAGCCTGCTCGCCGAAGGCGAAACCCTGCACAGCAATTTCGACGACCAACTCAAGCGCCTGGAAAAACAGGTGCAGGACTTGCGCTGCCAACCGAGCGTCACCGTGCGCTTGGGCGCCGCCCAAGAGGTGGAAGGTATCGAGCTGCGCAGCCAGTTCAACAAGGGCAATGACAAGGTGTTCCAGTATCAACTGGCGTTGGTGTTGCCAGGGACGCGCAAGATGCTCGCCTTGAGTTACGTCAAGGCAGACACGCTGGGGGATGCCGAGGCGGCGCATTGGGCTTTGATCAAAAACTCGCTGTCCTTCGACATGCCACAGTGACGACGCGCCTCAATGTCTGACGCACTGCTCTGGGCCGCACGGTTGGGGGATGGCTTGTCCCATACCTCAGTGATGGCCGACATCCTTGGCGGTGTGCTCGAGGTCGCGGCTAACGTGGCGATAACGGCGTTGGCCACGGCTGCGGTGGTGGCGGCGACCGGTATCACCGTTGCGACGGGGGGGCTGGGCGCGTGCGTGTTGGGTGCCGTCGTCGGCGTGGTTGTCGGCATCGCCATGAGCAAAACCGGTGCCGACAAAGGCTTGAGCACGATGTGCGAAGGCATCGGCAACGCGCTGTTCCCTCCCGCCGTCATGGCGACGATTGTCAGCGGCTCCACTGACACCCTGATCAACTCAACCCCCGCTGCACGGGCAGCCGGCACGGTGCCATCCCATGTCGCCCCCTCCGGCACCGAAGCCGAAGAACCACCGTCGAAGCCGGAACACAGCGAAGAGCCCAGCTACCTGGATATGGCCAAGGGGTTCTTTTCACAAATGTGGCGCCCTACCGTCGCCACCCCGGCCCCCGGCGCAGTCCCCAAACCGTTGGACCTGGTGACGTGCATGAAGCATCCTCCGATGCCGCCGCAGTTTCTCGCCGAGGGCTCGGAAAAAGTCACGATCAACGGTCAGCCCGCCGTGCGCAGCGGCGACCGTAGCACTTGCGACGCGACGGTGGTGTCGTCGGGGCTGATCTCGCCGAACGTGACCATCGGCGGTGGCTCAGTGGTGGTGCGCGAGATACGCAGCGGCAAAACACCGGGTGTAGGCCTCGCCGTTACCGCCTTGATGATGCTCAAAGGGGGCAAAGGCAAGTTCCTCAGCAACCTGCCTTGTATGCTGCTCGCAGGCGTCAATTCGTTTGTGGTCAGCCAGGCCATGGGCGCCCTGGCCAATGCGACCATGGGCTCGCCTAACCCTGTTCACGCCAGTACCGGAGCCAAGGTACTCGGCGGTTCCGAGGAATTGGATTTTGCCCTGCCTGGCATCATGCCCATCGACTGGCAACGTTTCTACAACAGCCGGGACGAGCGCCAGGATGGCTTGTTCGGTGCCGGCTGGAGCCTGTCCTATGAGGTCAGCGTCCACTTGCTGCGCCACCCGGAAGGCGGCGAACACCTGGTGTACGTCGACGAGCAAGGCCGACGCATCGACATGGGATCGATCCCCTTGGGCGGCGCCGTGTTCAGTGCTGGCGAGGGGCTCAGCGTCAGGCGCCACCTGGGCGGTCAGTTGCTGATCGAAAGTGCCGACGGTCTGTATCGGTTGTTCGACCCGGCGCCACAGAACGCTACCTTGCTGCGCCTTAGTCAATTAGGTGATCGCAACGACAACCGTATCTACCTGGATTATGACAACGACGGTCGCCTGCTGCGGCTTCGGGACACCTTTGACCTGGTCAAGGTTGAACTGGCATACGACGCAACCTGGCAGCGCCGCGTCAGCCAGATCGAGCGGCTTTACCCCGACCAGCGCCGCGAAGTGCTGATGCATTACAGCTACGACAGCCGTGGCGATCTGGCTTGTGTACGTCAATCCGACGGCCAGGTTAAACGTCGATTTGTCTACGATGCCGGGCAGCGTATGGTCGAGCATCAATTGCCCACAGGCTTGCGCTGTTTCTACCAGTGGGCCCTGGTGGAAGACCGTGAGTGGCGTGTGGTCCGGCACTGGACAGACGCCGGGGACACCTACGATTACCACTACGAACTGGACGCTGGCATCACCCGCATCACCGACGGGCTGGAGCGAATCAGCATCCGCCGATGGGATCAACAGCATCAGATCATCGAGTCTATCGATGTGCTCGGA
Organism: Pseudomonas sp. PSPC2-3; assembly: GCF_049898265.1. Taxonomy (NCBI): domain Bacteria; kingdom Pseudomonadati; phylum Pseudomonadota; class Gammaproteobacteria; order Pseudomonadales; family Pseudomonadaceae; genus Pseudomonas; species Pseudomonas sp. PSPC2-3. The sequence continues at coordinate 511,113 of NZ_JAFCXJ010000001.1, forward strand.
CGTACCTGGGCCTTCCAATGGAATGATGAAAGCCAACTGCTGGGCGCCACCGATCCCAACGGCGGGCACTACCAATTCAGCTACGACGAAGCCGGTAACCTGAGCGAGACGCTCGACCCCTTGGGACGCAGCGAATCGACCTTGTGGCTGGAACATTGGGCACTACCGCTGGCAGAAACCGACGCCGCAGGCAATACCTGGCAATACCGTTACGACTCGCGCGGCAATTGCGTCAGCGAAACCGACGCTGCTGGGAACGTCACGGCCTATCGTCATGATGCCCACGGGCAAGTCGTGCAAATCACCGATGCCAGTGGCAAGAGCAAAACCCTGCGCTGGACGCCGCTCGGCCAGTTAAGCGAGCACACCGACTGTTCGGGAATGACCACTCGCTTGAGCTACTGCGAGCGCGGCCTGCTGCTGACCAGCACCGATGCACTGGGCGAGCGCACGGTGTTCAGCTATGACGATCAAGGCCGACTCACCCGCAAGCAATTGCCCGACGGCCGCAGCGAACACTATGAGCACGACGCCTGTGGTCAGGTCATCGGCTATCGCGACCCCGCTGGCAACACTACCTACTTCCAGCATGCCCTGAGTGGCCAGTTACATCAGCGCATTGACGCCCATGGCCGCCGCGTGACGTTGAACCATGATGCTTACGGCCGCCTGCAAAGCCTGACCAACGAGAACGGTGAACGCTACCGGTTCGACTGGGACGCCGGCGACCGGTTGACCCAGGAACACCGCCTGGACGGCAGTCTCAAGCGCTACGCCTACGACCCACTGGACAACGTCACGCAGGTAGAGACGATCGCAGTACACGGCACCGAGACAGCCATCATTCACGACCTGGAACGGGATGCCGCAGGTCGGCTGGTCGCCAAGAACACCCTGGATGGGCGCACCGAATATTGCTATGACGAGCTGGATCAAGTCACATCCATCACGTTCACCGGGCGTGACGGCCAACAGAGTCTGGGATTCGGTTATGACGTCCTCGGCCAACTGGTTCTCGAACACAGTGCCGCCGGCAGTTTGGAACACCGTTACGACGAGCTGGGCAATCTGGTTCAGACCCAGCTTCCTGACGGCCGTTGGCTCAACCGCCTGCGCTACGGCAGCGGGCATCTGCACCAGATCAATCTTGATGGCAGGGTCATCAGTGATTTCGAGCGTGATCGGTTTCACCGGGAAGTCCTGCGCACCCAGGGCCGTATCAGCACCCGCAGCGAGTACGACCGCAGCGGACGACTCCGCGCCCGTCAGCGTCGGCAACAGGACCAGTCGCTGCTGGTGCCAGCAACGCAAACACGCTTTGGCTATGACGACAGCGACCAGTTGGTCGAGCGCTTTGTCAGCCACCCGGGCACGACACACCGCCAACTGCTGCACTACGATGCCACCGGTCGCATTCTCGCCAGCCAGGACAACCTTCTGGGTCAACGTGAAGCCTTCGCCTACGACCCGGCCGCCAATTTGCAAGATGGCCTCGGGCATGTGGCCCACAACCGGTTATTGACCTATCAGGACAAGCGTTACCGCTACGACGGTTTCGGCCGCATGGTCGAAAAATACAGCACCCAGCGCGGCACCCAACGCTTCAGCTATGACGCCGAGCAGCGGCTGGGGCAGGTGAACAACAACGACGGCTCCACGGTCAAAATGACCTACGACCCGCTGGGCCGACGGATCGCCAAAACATTGTTTGACCGTAACGGTGTCCAGCAGAGCCAGACGCTATTCACCTGGGACGCGATGCAGTTGTTGCAGGAGCGCTGCAACCAGCGGACCAGCCTCTATATCTATGCCGACGAGGGCTACGAACCCGTCGCACGCGTCGATGGCCTCGGGGCTCTGCAAAAGGTTCGCTACTATCACAACGACCCCAATGGCCTGCCCGAGCAGCTCACGGAAAGCGACGGCCATACGGTATGGAAGGCGCGTTATGAAGTCTGGGGCAATACCGTCGAGGAAACCCGCGAGCCCTATTACATCGAAGAACAGAACCTGCGCTTTCAGGGCCAGTACCTGGATCGAGAAACCGGGCTGCACTACAACACGCTGCGCTTTTACGATCCGCAGATCGGACGCTTCACGACGCCCGACCCTATCGGCCTGGCCGGCGGCCTTAACCTCTACCAGTACGCACCCAACCCCCTGAGCTGGATCGACCCGCTGGGCCTGATGAAGTGCTCAAGCCCACCCAAGGGGCGTAAGGTCAATCGCACGGTGTATCGATTCGAGGAGCCCGGACGCATCGGTACGACCTGGCAGGCACACAAGTGGAATGTGGAGTCCCGACACCGGTACACGGCCAGGGGACTGGGTGGCGTGTATGGCGCCAACTCGCGAAAGACCGCATTGGGCGAAGTCACCCACTGGGATGTCGACCTGTCCACACGGGTACTGGTCAGCAAAAAGGTGCAGCTAAACAACGTGCTGGACTTAACGCGCGCCGACGTGCGCAAACAGTTAGGCGTATCACTCAAAAGCATTACGGGTAACAAATACACCGAAACTCACCAGATCGGCAGCTGGGCAAAAGCCAATGGCTATGATGGGATTCTTGCCCCATCCGCGCGAAACCCGACCGGCAGCAACTTAATATCATTTGCAGGATTCTGATCATGCCACTTGAAGATGAATACCCCGGCGATGCCGACTGGCAAAGCATGGTAGCGCTGTACAAAGAAGACTATCTGGACGAAGACGCGCGCACCCTGGCGCAAGCATTGGCCGGCGACCTCGACGTGGCCGTTGTGCTGCGAGGCAAGCGAGGGCTCAAGGAAGGGCTGTGGTGGATCGAACGCAAAGTTCCCGCTCTCGACAATGTGCGGCCTGTCGACTGCCTTGAAGATCCGCGGCTGATCAAACGCCTGCGAACAGCCTTGATGAGCATGCCGTAACCAGACGAGGGAGCAACTGATTGACTATGGAAGGTCTCAAGAAAATCGCCACGGCCCTGGGCACCGCGTATGTCTGACGCACTCTGGGCCGCTCGCATGGGCGATGCGCTGGCCCACACCTCGATGATGGCCGACATCCTCGGCGGTGTGCTGGAGGTGGCTGCCAATATCGCGATCACTGCCGTGGCGACTGCTGCCGTTGTCGCTGCCACAGGGATTACCGTCGTGACCGGCGGGTTGGGGTGCTTCCTGTTGGGCGCGGTAGTGGGCACGATTGTTGGCCTTGCCATGAGCAAGACCGGTGCAGACAAAGGCCTGACAAACTTATGCGATAGCTTCAGCAATGCCCTTTTCCCGCCCACGGTACAGGCGAATATTCTCACCGGCTCAACCGATACCCTGACCAACAACATCCCTGCCGCCCGGGCCGCCGGGGCGATCAGCTCTCATGTGGCGCCGGCAGGCACCGAACTGGAAGCACCCGAGCCGGAACCCGAGGCCAGTTATCTGGACATGGCCGAGAGTTTCTTCTCGCAGATGTGGCGCCCCACGGTTGCCACTCCGGCGCCAGGCGCCGTGCCAAAGCCGCTGGACCTGGTCGCGTGCATGAAGCATCCACCGATGCCGCCGCAGTTTCTCGCCGAAGGTTCGTCCAAGGTCACGATCAATGGCCAACCAGCGGTGCGCAGCGGCGACCGCAGTACGTGCGACGCCAGCGTGGTGTCTTCCGGGCTGATTTCACCCAACGTGACGATTGGCGGCGGCTCAGTGGTGGTGCGGGAAATCCGCAGCGGCAAGACACCCGGCGTCGGGCTCGCAGTCACGGCGTTGTTGATGCTCAAGGGCGGCAAGGGCAAGTTCTTCAGCAAGCTGCCGTGCATGCTGATCGGCGGCGCGACTTCGATGGCGGTCAGCAGTGCAATGGGCGCGATGGCCAACGCGGCCATGGGCTCGTCCAACCCGGTGCATGCGGCGACCGGCGCGAAAGTGCTGGGCGATGTCGAGGAGCTGGATTTCGTGCTGCCCGGCATCCTGCCAATCGACTGGCAACGCATCTACAACAGCCGCGACGAACGCCCCGGCAGTCTGTTCGGCGCGGGCTGGAGTGTCGCCTATGAGGTGTGCGTCGAGATCCGCCCTCATCCCGACGGCGGCGATACGCTGGTCTACACCGATGAGCAGGGCCGACCGATCGACATGGGCTCGATTGCCCTGGGCGGCGCGGTGTTCAGCGCCGGTGAAGGACTCTCCGTGCGGCGCCACCTCAACGGGCAGTTGCTGATCGAAAGTGATGACGGCCTGTACCGGCTGTTCGAACCGACCCCGACCAATGCTGGCTTGCTTCGCCTGACTCAGCTCGGTGACCGCAACGACAACCGTATCCACGTCGACTATGACGCCGCCGGGCGCCTGGTGCGCCTGCGCGATACTTTCGATCTGGTGCAAGTCGAACTGGTGCGCGAGCGTGAACGCGTCACCCATATCGAACGCATCTATCCCGATCAACGCCGCGAAGTGCTCGTCAGCTATACCTACGACACGGCGGGAAATCTGGCTGAGGTACGCGATACCACCGGCCAGGTGCAGCGGCGCTTCGCCTACGACGCCGGGCGCCGGATGGTGGAGCATCAGTTGCCCACCGGGTTGCGTTGCTTCTATGAATGGGCGCTGGTCGAAGACCTGGAATGGCGCGTGGTCCGGCACTGGACCGACGAGGGTGACGCCTACCAGTTCGACTATGACTTGAAAGCCGGCCTCACCCGCATTACCGACGGCTTGCAACGCGTCAGCAGCCGCCACTGGAATACCCAGCATCAGATCATTCAATACAGCGACAACCTCGGCCAGACCTGGTTGTTCGAGTGGAACGACGAACGCCAATTGCTCAGTGCCACCGATCCACAGGGTGGGCGCTACGCATACAGTTACGACGAGGCCGGCAACCTGATCGACGATTCCGACCCGCTGGGCCGCAGCGATTCGACGCTGTGGCTGGAACATTGGGCCTTACCGCTGGTGGAAACCGACGCCGCCGGCCACAGCTGGCAGTATCGCTACGACCCGCGCGGCAACTGCATCGCCGAAACCGATCCGCTGGGTCATATCACTCGCTATCGCTACGACGCCCATGGACAGGTCGTGGAAATCGTCGACGCCACGGGTAAACGCAAGAAGCTGCGGTGGAATTCGTTCGGGCAACTGGTCGAGCACATTGACTGCTCGGGTTACCCCACGCGCTTCAGCTATGACGAGCGAGGCTATTTGCAGGTCATCACCGACGCCCTCGGCGAACGCACTCAATTCAGCTATGACGCCAACGGGCGTTTGCTCAGCAGCCAACTGCCGGACGGACGCATTGAGCGCTATCAGCGCGATGTCAGCGGTCAGTTGGTGGGCTACACCGACCCGGCCGGGCACACCACGCTCTACCAGCACAACCGTCGCGGCCAGGTACGCCAGCGCACCGACGCCCATGGCCGGCAGGTGCAATTCGGCTATGACAGCTATGGGCGGCTGCAAGCGCTGGTCAACGAGAACGGCGAAAGCTATCGGTTCGCGTGGGATGCAGGGGATCGGCTGACCCAACAACAAGACCTCGACGGCAGCGCCAAGCGCTACACCTACGACCGGCTGGATAACATCACGGCAGTGACCGCCGTTGCGGCGCCTTATGGCAATGGCTTGGCGATAGTTCCCGAGGAGCCACCGACCCCCATCATTCATCGGCTGGAGCGCGATGCGGTTGGCCGGTTGATTGCCAAGACCACCGACGATGGCCGCACCGACTACAGCTACGATGCAGTGGACCAGCTAACCGCCGTCACCTTCACCGACTTGCAGGGCAATACCCAGGCTCTTGGTTTCGCTTACGACGCCCTTGGCCAGTTGCTTGCCGAACAGAGTTCAGCGGGCAATCTGCACCACCACTACGACGAACTCGGTAACCTGATCCAAACCCAACTGCCCGACGGCCGCTGGCTCAATCGCCTCTACTACGGCAGCGGCCACCTGCACCAGCTCAACCTCGACGGCCAGGTCATCAGCGACTTCGAACGCGACCGCCTGCACCGCGAAGTGCTGCGCACCCAAGGCCAACTCAGCACCCGCAGCGAATACGACCGCAGCGGCCGCCTGCGCGCACGCCAGCGCCGCCACGCCAGCCAGCCCTCGTTGATGCCGGCGGCCACACAAAAACACTTCGAGTACGACCCCGCCGACAACCTGATCGGCAAACTCGACCAGCAACCCGCAGCGCAACATCGCCAACTGCTGCACTACGACGCCACCGGCCGCATCATCGCCAGCCAGGACAACCTGCGCGGCCAGCGCGAAACCTTCGCCTACGACGCGGCCGCCAACCTGCTCGACGGCCCGCAAACCTCTGGCGGCTTGGTGCGCCATAACCGATTGCTGACCTATCAGGACAAGCGTTACCGCTACGACGGCTTTGGCCGACTGATCGAAAAACGCAGCGCCAAACGCGGCGTGCAGCGCTTTGCCTACGACGCCGAAAGCCGGCTGATTGAAGTACGCAATGAAAACGGCAGCGTGCTCAGGATGACCTATGACCCGCTGGGCCGGCGTATTGAAAAAACCGAGCATGGCCGCGACGGCTATCCGCTGGGCGAAACCCGGTTCATGTGGGATGGCCTGCGGTTGTTGCAGGAGCATAAACACAGTCAGACGAGCCTGTATGTCTATGAAGACGAAGGCTACGAACCCTTGGCCCGAGTCGACGGCATCGGCCCGCTGCAGAAAATCCGCTACTACCACAACGATCTGAACGGATTGCCGGAGCAACTGACCGAAGCAGATGGAGAAACGGTGTGGCGCGCGACGTATCGGGTGTGGGGCAACACACTGGAGGAGGTGCGCGAGCCTTATTACATTGAAGAGCAGAATTTGCGGTTTCAGGGGCAGTATCTGGACCGGGAGACGGGGCTGCATTTCAATACGTTTAGGTTTTATGATCCGGATGTGGGGCGGTTTACTACGCCGGATCCGATTGGGTTGGACGGAGAGCTTAATCTCTACCAATACGCATCAAATCCGATTGCATGGATCGATCCATGGGGATGGAAAACTTGCGGCGCTGCAAACGGAAATTCCAGACAAAATAACAAGGTAAATCATGTATACGTCATTCGTAACAAAACGACTGGGCAGGTGTACAAATATGGTATCAGCGGTGGGAAAATTTCCAAAAATGGGAAATCTTACCGAGCGCAGTCGCAGGTACGCAGACTTAACAGGGGGAGTTCTGATAAATACGAGTCCGCCATAATCAGAAAAAATGTAACACGCACCAAGGCTCTTAAAGTTGAACAAGGTAGAGTCAATGGCTACTCAGTAGCCGCTCAGCGAGCAGGTCAAACACCTTCATTTCCAAAAGTCGGGATTAATCCTGTGGGCAACTCACTGCCAAATGCGACGAGATAGAAACTCTAATGAGCAAATATTTATCAACACTCGAAATTATTCCAACTACAGACCGCCTGCAGGCTCACAGCGTTCGAGAGGCCGCCGTACTCTATATTTATCTTCTAACGACCACTTGCAAGCTTTCTACTGGTGGAGTTGCCAAAGTGGTTCTTCAGCAAGCGCCAGAGGAAGCAGAGCTGACACTTACAAATGTTTGCACCTACTCTCATCCTTTCAAGCACTTACAGGACCTGCCGACGGAAGCTACAGACGCCGTTATTCGCCAGTGCTTTATCGACGATATCAATGAGGCGCTCCTATCATTAGCAACTCTCAAAGGTTGGGATACCGACCCAATACATAAACTTCATGCAGCGATTGTCAAACGTGGCTATCAGTTTTCCGGTACTTCAGGCCGCTCACTGAAAAACCCAGCTAAAACGCTCACGGCGTCAGCCGCCTGGCGCACGGATCGATACATTAATATCGGCGTCTTGGTGCAAGGCCCCAAAAACACACCAACCGAGTTTTTTACTGCCACACGAATTGGCATATCGCTGGGACTTTTCGAATCACTGCTAGGCGCTGTTGAATGGGTGGACGATCAAACCATTCGCCTTTTCCAAGCAAACAAGCGCGACTATTGGGAAATTGATACGATCTCTAAAGAGGTGAAATTCCACTTCCCCAGAGCTGAGTCCGGTGATGCCCATGGAGAGTTTGATCTGGGTAAAATGTACGTTGATGGATGGATAGTCGAACAGAATTTTGAACAAGCCCGGCAGTGGTTGGAGCGCTCTGCTGCTCAAGGTTTCTCTCGAGCAGTCAAACTTTTGCAGCGCATGAATGACGGCGACACAAACCTCGCGGATCCGGTGATGAACAGCAAAAAATGATTCCGGGGTATATTCCTCTTGCATCCCGATTACTGGCTGCTCCTCATACACTCTGCGACCTGACAGAGCAATATTGTTACGACTAACCGCGCGTGTACCTGCGCTCACGCCACCGTTGCCTACACCGGCACAAAAGCAGTTCGAGCATGCCGCCGCCAACCTGCTCGACGGCCCGCAACCCGGCGCCGGGCTGGTGGTGCATAACAAACTGCTGACCTACCAGGACAAGCGTTACCGCTACGACGCCTTTGGCCGCATGATCGAAAAACGCAGCGCCAAACGCGGCGTGCAGCGCTTTGCCTACGACGCCGAAAGCCGGCTGATTGAAGTACGCAATGAAAACGGCAGCGTGCTCAGGATGACCTATGACCCGCTGGGCCGGCGCATTGAAAAAACCGAGCATGGCCGCGACGGCTATCCGCTGGGCGAGACCCGGTTCATGTGGGATGGCCTGCGGTTGTTGCAGGAGCATATGGACCGGGAGACGGGGCTGCATTTCAATACGTTTAGGTTTTATGATCCGGATGTGGGGCGGTTTACTACGCCGGATCCGATTGGGTTGACGGGGGGAATCAACCTCTACAAATACGCACAAAATCCCATCTCTTGGATTGACCCATGGGGACTTCTTAATCTCAACACCAACGGCGCTGCAGGTAATTTCGGTGTGTACGAAATTCGAATAGACGGTGAGCTGTACAAGTACGGCAAGGCCGATATGAACCGTGTAACAGAATCCAGCGGCAACCCGACCAGACTTCACCAACAAGTAGAAAAATTAGAACGGCTGAATCCTGGTAAAACGATTAAGGGTACCGTTCTAGAAAGCGGCATAAGCACGACCCAGGCGGCCAAGACCATCGAAACTGCCAAATTGGATGCACATTACAAAAAACTGGCGGACTGATTCCTGAAGGAAACAAAAAGAGCTATAAAGGCCCTAAATCGCTATGTGGCAAATAAGAGAGGATAAATAATGCGCAACCCATACCCTATCGCCATAAGCGGACTTTTCCCAGATCCCGCTGCTGTTTTTTATGTATCGCACCATGTTAGCCGAATTATTCGAGAACAACTCGAACGCCAGATAATAAACACCGAAGTGTTCGATAAAAAATATGGTGACAATTATTGGCTGAGCCTGAGGGACTCAAGCGTGTCTGGGCTACTGGACCTAAATGTTACAGGCCCTGAGGTATCTAAGAGAAATAAAGCAGTGAGCTACTCCTTGAGAATGCCCAGCCAACCTATCAACAAAGACCCTACAGGCTATGAAAAATACCTTGAGTACCACGAAAAAGGTGTAAAAGAGGTCTTTGATGCATTAAAAATCCAGATGTCGGAGCCAATCGATAGCATTTATAACGCTATACGTAAGGAAGTGCGAAAATTGCCTCCGGACAAACTTAAGAATCCGGAATAAACATCGACGAACTTCAACTATATCACATGAGGCAAACTTATTTAAAATCACAGATCAAATAAATACCCCGTTTAATAAACCCAGGACTAACAGCAAGGTTCTATATTGATATATGGCAGGAACCCATCCTATTGGCTCAATTAAAATCGCACGTCGCCAGATCTACGATGAGACTTTTGAATTGGAGGCGCAGCAGCGGAAATTTTCCGTTTGTTGCCAAAGACAGCCACGGCAAACCACATATATTTGAAGTGAAGCGCGGTGCTGGGAAGTTGACCCCAGACACAGGGCCTGGCAGGTAACATATCAGATATTGGGTAACACGCTAGATAGAGGTGCGCGAGCCTTATTACATTGAAGAGCAGAATTTGCGGTTTCAGGGGCAGTATCTGGACCGGGAGACGGGGCTGCATTTCAATACGTTTAGGTTTTATGATCCGGATGTGGGGTGGTTTACTACGCCGGATCCGATTGGGTTGGAAGGTGGCCTCAATCTTTACCAATACGCGCCAAACCCAATTGGATGGGCCGATCCATGGGGCTGGGCGTATGCAGGGGTGGACTTTACTGGCAGCAGTGACCTGTATCCGATAAAAGGCTCACACAGAAATATCGTGACGATCAAGATGCAAGGCTCTAGATCGCGCGACTTTACTCAAGCCTACAAAAAAGCAGGTATTCCTAGAAGCGCCAAGAAACACTATACCTGGCACCAGGTTGATGACTTCGACGCAAAATCCGGCAATACAACAATGCAGCTTGTCAGAAAATCTGCCCATGAGGCTACGTACCCACATGGCGGTTCAGTTGCACAGTATGAAAAACACTTCAAAGTTAAAGGGCGGACTTGCCTAAACAAATCCGCCACTCTCCACTCTTGAATCAAGATTCTATCAAAACTACGTTACATCCGATTCTACAAGCGTTATCAATCTTTTAATCATTCTGTTCATGTGCCTGTGGCGCAGCTCAATCGCATCCATACGAGACTTGTCAGTCGGTGCATCCGACGACTTCGGCGCTTCATACGGTTTATAAACAAGGTCGTATCGTGTACCCAGGTCTTGCAACTGGGCTTCTATGCCATCCATGGTTTTTTCTTGATTGGTCAAGCGCCCGGCTGTGTCTTTTGGTGCATCCGATTTTTTACTAACCGCATTAGCCTCAGATCCTTCGTTAATGGAAAGGATCTGGTTGACCATCAACTCTGTTTTTATTTCACTGTCTTCGAGGCGCGCGTCTATTTTTTGCTTTTCTGTTGCTGCCGGGTCTACGGTCGTGGTCGTGCCGTCCGCGTTCTTTTTTGCCGCGCCTGGCATTGCAGCTTGCGCTTCGATTCTATCGATGATGGCTTTGGAAGCCAAATGTTCCCCCACATTCAAGGGGATATTCACCAGTGAATTTACCCCCCCACTGATAAGTGAGTTGCGCGCGCTGGACGCCAGTTCAGAAGAGAGCGGCGAGAACCCATTTTTATCGTGTAGATCGTTAATATTTTGCGTGGTCTTTAAAGAATCCTTAATACCAGGTGACGCGGCTTTGGGGTTTGGCAGAGGATGGGAGCCTCCTTGTTTATTTGACCGAGGATTGGAGCCCCCTGATCCATTTGCCTGAGGATTCGGACCTCCTTGCCCATTTGGCAGAGGATTCGAACCTGGATTCGAACCTGGATTCGATCCTGGATTCGAACCTGGATTCGATCCTGGATTCGATCCTGGATTCGATCCTGGATTCGAACCTGGATTCGATCCTGGATTCGATCCTGGATTCGATCCTGGATTCGATCCTGGATTCGAACCTGGATTCGATCCACTTCCGGAACCTCCATGTCCACTTGACCCTCCCCCCCTGCGTCCTCCGCCAGCCTTAGTAGCGCCACTTAACTCAGAAGCACCTATTTTCTCATTACTCGCCGTGGGATATTCAATACCCCCTCCGTTACCCGCATTCGAACCATATACAATCTTCGAGGAGTCAGCCGTTTGCTGCCCATTACCCGACGTCAACGGAACTGAGTTTCCTGGCACAGTTGGCTGAGGTGATGGAGTAATTGGAGGAATATAAGTTAGATCAGTGAGTTTCATTGAGACACCTCTTTAAAATAGTCTTGAGCGCGTCCCTGCAATCTCGACTAATAGGTGGCGCCTCATACCCATTAAGTTCCAGTGCGTAAGTAATCGTCCTTTACAAACAATAAAAAACTCTGCCCCGCTAATATTAATAACTGTATAAGCCGTGAGCCCCCTCCTTGCGCCTCGATTGCTTTTCCACACGCACAAAAAATGGGCACCCGACCCAGTCGGCGTGCCCACTTTTTCTACCTCCCCGCCCCCTTCGAGACGATACCGCTATTACGGGTTGACGCTGTCTTTGAGCGACTTGCCCGGCTTGAACGCAACGGTATTGCTGGCCTTGATTTTCACAGGCTCACCGGTTTGCGGGTTTTTGCCGGTGCGGGCGCCGCGGTGGCGTTGCAGGAAGGTGCCGAAGCCAACCAGGGTGACGCTGTCCTTGCGGTGCAGGGCGCCGGTGATTTCTTCGAGAACGGCGTTGAGGACGCGATTCGCCTGTTCTTTGGTGAGGTCCGCTTTTTCAGCGATGGCGGCTGCGAGTTCTGGTTTACGCATAAGTGAAGCCTCTTTGACGGTTTTTTGTTGTTATGTCCGTGCTGCTCTCTAATGGAGCAGCGCCCAAGGCGCCGCAGGCTCTACTCTGCGGCAGACGGGAGTGAGGATGGCATGCCCTCGGACGCCGCGCCAGTCTCGTGGCGACCTTTCTAGGGTGAAAAATAGGGTTATTCCGACAGAACGACCAGTATTTACGCCAGCAGCGGCGGAAGTTCTTTGTTCAACGCCAGTTTTTCCATCACGGCGCTGCCGGTCAGCGCGTAGCCCAGCAGGCGGCCGCTGGCATCGCGGCACAGGGCCTTGATGTCGGCGCCCTGCCCTTCGACACTCCACACGCCTTCGGTGCCCCGTGGCGGTGGCGAAACCACCAGCGGGCAGACCGGGGTTTTCACGGTGACCGGCATCGGCCCGTAGCTGACGGCCGTGGCATTGCCCGCCAGCGTCTGGGCCAAGGTGCGGGCGCAGCTCATCAGCGGCATGACGTACAGCAGGTTCAGGCCATCGACTTCGGCGCAGTCGCCCAGGGCATAGATGTTGGCGTGGGAGGTCTTGAGGTGGCGGTCGACCACGATCCCACGGTTGACCTGCAAGCCGGCAGCCGCGGCCAGGTCGACACGCGGGCGCAGGCCGATGGCCGAGACCACCAGGTCGCACTGGATCACTTCACCGTCCGACAGGTGCGCTTCCAGACCTTCGGCGCTGCGTTGCAGGCGGTTGAGCACCGGGCCCAGGTGGAAGCGCGCCCCAAGGCCTTCCAGCCCGGCTTGTACCGCTGCGGCCGCCGCTGGGTGCAGCAGGGTCGGCATGACTTGCTCGCACGGTGCCACCAGGTCGATTTCGTAGCCGCCGAGGATCAGGTCGTTGGCGAATTCGCAGCCGATCAGGCCGGCGCCAAGCAGCAGCACGCGGCGTTTACCGACGGCTGCCGCGCGAAAGCGGGCGTAGTCTTCAAGATCGTTGATCGGGAAAATCAGCTCCGCGGCGTCGCCTTCGACCGGCACGCGCACGGTTTCCGCGCCCCAGGCCAGGACCAGGTCGCGGTAAGTCACCGCTTCTTCGCCGATCCACAAGCGCTTGTGGCCCGGGTCAATACCGGTGATACGGGTATGAGTGCGTACCTCGGCCTTGAGTTGCTCGGCCATGGCACCGGGTTCAGCCATGCTCAGGCCATCGGCTTCCTTGTTCTTGGCAAAGCCGGTGGAGAGCATGGGCTTGGAGTAGGAGCGCCCATCATCCGCGGTGATCAGCAACAACGGGGTATCGCTGTCGAGCTTGCGAAACTCGCGGGCCACGTTGTAACCGGCGAGCCCTGTGCCGATGATCACGACAGGTGCGTTCATTCCTTTCTCCTTGTAGTACGTTTCTTAAATTCGCGATTACGCGATTTCAATCATTTCGAAATCCACTTTGCCCACGCCGCAGTCCGGGCACAGCCAGTCTTCCGGAACGTCCTCCCACAGGGTACCCGGAGCGATTCCGTCGTCCGGCCAGCCGTCTTTCTCGTCATAGATCAGGCCGCAGACTATGCATTGCCACTTCTTCATTTACTTGCTTCCTCAGGGTCCAGGCAGGTTGGCCGACGGTCGATAGATCCCGCGTTGCCGTGCGGCTCAGCGCGTTTTGTACTGATCGGGGCCTGCAGATGCAAGTACGATCGACACAAGGCACCGGTTCAGCCCGGCAAAAGAGCCGGACGCCATGGTAAGCTCGCCGCCTCTTTTGCTGCCAATATTGACGCACCGTGCCGCACTCAATCGCCCTTCCCGATGCTTGCCAATGGCTGACCCAGAGCCTTCTGAGCCCCCTGCCCGCGCCGTTGACCCTTGACTGGCTGTTCGACGAGGGCTCGCTGACGCGGCGCCTGACGGGGCTGTCCAGCGACAGTTTCAGCGTGACGCCGCTGTGCGAAGGCTGGCAGCCGTTGCGCAACGATGAGTGCGCGGCGCTTGACCTGCCCCAGGCCAGCATCGGTTGGGTGCGCGAGGTGTATTTGCGCGGGCATGGCCAGCCGTGGGTGTTTGCCCGCAGCGTGGCGTCGCGCAGTGCGTTGCAAGGCGACGGGTTGCATATGGACGAGCTGGGGAGCCGCTCCCTGGGCGAGCTGCTGTTCTGCGACCGCGCCTTCACGCGCCGGGCGATCGAGGTCTGCCATTACCCGCGCCCATGGCTGCCCCCCGCGGATCAGCTCGACGGGCTGTGGGCGCGCCGCTCGCGGTTCGATCGCGGGGCGCTGAGCGTGCTGGTCGCCGAAATCTTCCTGCCGAGCCTGTGGCACGCGGTGCATGACCACCCGGAGAACCGCTGATGTATCAACGCCTGCTCAAATCCTTGAACCGTCTGAACCCCAGGGCCTGGGATTTCATTCAGTTGACGCGCATGGACAAACCCATCGGCATCTACCTGCTGCTGTGGCCGACGCTGTGGGCGCTGTGGATCGCCGGCAAGGGCTCGCCGTCCTTGATCAATATCCTGATTTTCGTGCTCGGCGTGGTGCTCACTCGCGCCGGCGGCTGCGTGATCAACGACTGGGCCGACCGCAAGGTCGACGGCCACGTGAAGCGCACCGAGCAACGCCCACTGGTCAGCGGCAAGATCAGCTCGAAAGAGGCGCTGGTGTTTTTCGCGCTGCTGATGGGCATCAGCTTCCTGCTGGTGCTGCTGACCAACGCGACGACCATCCTGCTGTCCCTCGGCGGCCTGGCGCTGGCGGCGAGCTATCCGTTCATGAAGCGCTACACCTATTACCCGCAAGTGGTGCTGGGCGCGGCGTTTTCCTGGGGCATGCCGATGGCGTTCACCGCCGAAACCGGCAACCTGCCTGCCGCCGCGTGGCTGCTGTACATCGCCAATGTGCTGTGGACGGTGGGCTACGACACCTATTACGCCATGACCGACCGCGACGACGATTTGAAGATCGGCGTGAAATCCACCGCCATCCTGTTTGGCGACGCCGACCGGGCGATCATTCTGACCCTGCAAGGCCTGGCGCTGGCGTGCCTGTTGCTGGCCGGCGCGCGGTTCGAGCTGGGCGGCTGGTTCCACCTGGGGTTGCTGGCGGCGGCGGGCTGTTTTGCCTGGGAATTCTGGTACACCCGGGACAGGGACCGGATGAAGTGCTTCAAGGCGTTTTTGCACAACCACTGGGCCGGGTTGGCGATCTTTGTCGGGATTGTCGCGGATTACGGGTTTCGATGAGGGGCCAGGCCCCTCATCGCGAGGGCCCAACTAAGGCTTGGCGACTTTCCAGGCCCCGTCCATCTTGCCTTCACCGGTCATGTCGCCGGCCTTCTTGTCCATGACGAAGGTGTAGAGCGGCTTGCCGCTGTAGGCCCACTGACTCTTCTGGTCGTCACGGGTGATCACGGTCCATTTGCCCATGGGCTTGTCGGTGGACGCCGCCGTCAATGGCGGCCAGTTGGCGGCGCACTTATCGTTGCACATGGATTTGCCATTGGCGTCCTTGGCGAAGGTATAGAGCGTCATGCCGTTGTGATCGACCAGTATCCCGTCTTTGGTCGTCGCGGGGTCCGCCGCGAATGCCAGGGTCGGCAGCGTCAACGCCGCCGTGACCAGCAGGGCCTTCCAGGAAAAAGTACTGTAAGTCATCGGAACCTTCCTTTTGTGGTTGTCAGGATTCGGACCCAAAGCGTAGTCCACGCAGGCGGGAATTGCGCGAGCAGCTAAATTACTGTCACACGACTGCAATAATTCCGTTATCTAATGCGGCGCAAGACAGTTAAATGACAAGAGGATTTTAGGCATGGTTGGCAGGAGCATTCTGATCGTCGACGACGAAGCGCCCATTCGCGAGAT
Source organism: Pseudomonas sp. PSPC2-3 (assembly GCF_049898265.1). Taxonomy (NCBI): domain Bacteria; kingdom Pseudomonadati; phylum Pseudomonadota; class Gammaproteobacteria; order Pseudomonadales; family Pseudomonadaceae; genus Pseudomonas; species Pseudomonas sp. PSPC2-3. The sequence goes on from NZ_JAFCXJ010000001.1 coordinate 527,203, forward strand.
GATCGCCGTCGCGTTGGAAATGGCCGGCTATGACTGCCTGGAAGCGGAGAACTCGCAGCAGGCCCATGCCATTATCGTCGACCGCAAACCGGACCTGATTCTGCTCGACTGGATGCTGCCCGGCACCTCCGGCATCGAACTGGCGCGGCGTCTCAAGCGTGACGAGCTGACCGGCGACATCCCGATCATCATGCTCACGGCCAAGGGCGAAGAAGACAACAAGATCCAGGGCCTGGAAGTCGGCGCCGATGACTACATCACCAAGCCGTTTTCCCCACGGGAACTGGTCGCACGCCTGAAAGCCGTACTGCGCCGCGCCGGCCCGACCGATGGCGAAGCACCGATCGAAGTCGGCGGCCTGTTGCTGGACCCGATCAGCCACCGCGTGACCATCGACGGCAAGCCCGCCGAGATGGGCCCGACCGAATACCGTCTGCTGCAGTTCTTCATGACCCACCAGGAACGCGCCTACACCCGCGGCCAGTTGCTGGACCAAGTGTGGGGCGGCAATGTGTACGTGGAAGAGCGCACCGTGGACGTGCATATCCGTCGCCTGCGCAAAGCCCTGGGCGATGCCTACGAGAATCTGGTACAAACCGTGCGCGGCACCGGCTATCGGTTTTCCACCAAGGGCTGAGCCAGCCGGTTTCTGAACGCAAGAGCCTGACTTAACAGCTGACAAGGACGCATGTTCAAGTGAACCAAAACTGGCATGGCACGCTGATCCGCCACCTGCTGCTGTTGATCACCGGCTGCTTGCTGGTAGGCCTGATCAGCGGCCAATACGGCTGGAGCCTGGCCGTCGGCATTGGTCTGTATCTGGGCTGGACCCTCAAGCAATTGCTGCGCCTGCATGAATGGCTGCGCCAACACAAACCCGATGAAGCACCACCCGACGGCTACGGCCTGTGGGGCGAGGTGTTCGACAGCATCTATCACCTGCAACGCCGCGACCAACGGGTACGCGGGCGCCTGCAAGCGGTGATCGACCGGGTGCAGGAGTCCACCGCCGCGCTGAAAGACGCAGTGATCATGCTCGACAGCGACGGCAACCTCGAATGGTGGAACCGCGCCGCCGAGACCCTGCTGGGCCTCAAGACGCCCCAGGACAGCGGCCAACCGGTGACCAACCTGGTCCGCCACCCGCGCTTCAAGGAATACTTCGAGCAGGAAAACTACGAAGAAGCCCTGGAAATTCCCTCGCCCACCAACGACCGCGTACGCATCCAGCTGTACCTGACGCGCTACGGCAACAACGAACACTTGATGCTGGTGCGCGACGTAACCCGCATCCACCAGTTGGAACAGATGCGCAAGGACTTCGTTGCCAACGTCTCCCACGAGCTGCGCACCCCGTTGACGGTGATCTGCGGCTACCTGGAGACGCTGCTGGACAACGTCGACGAGATCAACCCGCGCTGGAGCCGCGCCCTGCAGCAGATGCAGCAGCAAGGCTCGCGCATGCAAACCCTGCTCAATGACCTGCTGTTGCTGGCCAAGCTGGAGGCGACCGATTACCCGTCGGATAACCACCCGGTGGCGGTGCAAAGCCTGTTGCAGACCATCAAGAACGACGCCCAGGCCCTCTCCGGCCAACGCGGGCAACAGATCACCCTGGAAGCCGACCCGTCGGTACTGCTCAAAGGCAGCGAAGGCGAATTGCGCAGCGCGTTTTCCAACCTGGTGTTCAACGCCGTGAAGTACACACCGGACAAGGGCAATATCCGCATCCGCTGGTGGGCCGACGCCCAGGGCGCGCACCTGAGCGTGCAAGACTCCGGCATCGGCATCGACGCCAAGCACCTGCCGCGCCTGACCGAGCGCTTCTACCGCGTCGACTCCAGCCGCAACTCCAACACCGGCGGCACCGGGCTGGGCCTGGCGATCGTCAAGCACGTGCTGCTGCGCCACCGCGCACGCCTGGAAATCAGCAGTGTGCTCGGCCACGGCAGCACCTTTACCTGCCATTTTCCGCCGCCCCAGGTAACCCGTTCGCGGATGGTCGTGAATGATGAATAGCCCGGACACAATACAACGCTAAATGTGGGAGCAAGCCCCCTCCCACATTTGGAATTGCATTGTTCCAAAGCAGGTATTCCTGGCTCCACCAGGCAGCAACCACTAGGCAAGCGCCGCGCCAGCCGCTACATTGGCCGACTTGTGTCCGCCTTTCAGGCGCTCCTGTCACCCCTATTGAACATACGGAACCCGCAAAACCCCATCATGGACCCTTCCCCAGGTATCACCCTCGCCACACTCTTCGCCGATTTCGGCATGATTCTTTTTGCACTGATCCTGGTACTGCTCAACGCGTTCTTCGTTGCGGCGGAGTTTGCCATGGTCAAACTGCGCTCCACGCGGGTCGAGGCCATCGCCCACACCAACGGTTGGCGCGGGCAGATCCTGCGCACCGTCCACCGCCAGCTCGACGCCTACCTGTCGGCCTGCCAGCTGGGTATCACCCTCGCCTCCCTGGGCCTGGGCTGGGTCGGCGAGCCGGCGTTTGCGCATATCCTCGAGCCGCTGCTGGGCGCCGCTGGCGTCGAGTCGCCGGAAGTGATCAAAGGCGTGTCGTTCTTTTCCGCCTTCTTCCTGATTTCCTACCTGCACATCGTGGTCGGTGAACTGGCGCCCAAGTCCTGGGCCATTCGCAAGCCGGAACTGCTGTCGCTGTGGACGGCCGTGCCGCTGTACCTGTTCTACTGGGCCATGTACCCGGCAATCTACCTGCTCAACGCCAGCGCCAATGCCATCCTGCGGATCGCCGGGCAAGGCGAACCCGGCCCGCACCATGAGCACCAGTACAGCCGCGAAGAACTCAAGCTGATCCTGCACTCCAGCCGTGGCCAGGACCCCAGCGACCAAGGCATGCGCGTCTTGGCCTCGGCCGTGGAAATGGGCGAACTGGAAGTGGTCGACTGGGCCAACTCGCGGGAAGACCTGGTGACCCTGGACTTCAACGCCCCGCTCAAGGAAATCCTTGCGCTGTTCCGTCGCCACAAATTCAGCCGTTACCCGGTGTATGACGCGCAGCGCAACGAGTTTGTCGGCCTGCTGCACATCAAGGACCTGCTGCTGGAACTGGCGAACCTGGACCATCTCCCCGAGTCGTTCAACCTGGCCGAACTGACCCGCCCGCTGGAGCGCGTGTCGCGGCACATGCCGCTGTCGCAGTTGCTGGAGCAGTTCCGCAAAGGCGGCGCGCACTTCGCCCTGGTGGAAGAAGCCGACGGCAAGGTCATCGGCTACCTGACCATGGAAGACGTGCTCGAAGTGCTGGTGGGCGATATCCAGGACGAACACCGTAAGGCCGAGCGCGGCATCCTCGCCTACCAGCCGGGCAAACTGCTGGTACGCGGCGATACGCCACTGTTCAAGGTGGAACGCCTGCTTGGCGTCGACCTCGACCACATCGAAGCGGAAACCCTGGCCGGGCTGGTCTACGACACCCTCAAGCGGGTGCCGGAAGAGGAAGAAGTCCTCGAGGTTGAAGGCCTGCGGATCATCATCAAGAAGATGAAAGGGCCGAAAATCGTGCTGGCCAAGGTCCTGCTGCTGGACTGACCGTCAATTGCCCAAGGCAAAATTGGGCAATACCCCCACGGGCTGGTTGAACTCATACGGGATCGATACCAGCCCCGCCTCGGTCCGCTGCTGCACCACAAAGTGCAGGTGCGGCCCGCTGCTGTTGCCGGTGTTGCCCGACAACCCCAGCGCACTGCCCACCGCCACCCGCTGCCCCGGCCTGACGCTGACCGACCCTTGCTTGAGGTGCAGGTACACGCCCTGGGTGCCGTCATCGTGCAGCACCCGCACGAAATTCCCTGACGCATCGTTGCCGCGCCCGGCCTGGTCATTCTCGATCTTCACCACCCTGCCGCTGCGCGCCGCAATGATCGGCGTGCCTTCGGGCATGGCAATGTCCATGGCGTAGCGGCTTTTGGCGTCGGTATGGCTGAAGCTGCCGTTGGGGCCTTGGCTCAGGCGAAACGGCCCGCCGCGCCAGGGCAAGGGGTAGCGGTAGGCCTGCTGGGGATAACCGGGCCTTGGCCGGTCGAGCACCGGCCGTTGCACGCGCACGGCCCCCCGCTCCCGGATCACAAACGCCTGGGCGCCGGGGGTTTGCCGGTCGCTGAAAAACACCTCGCCATTGGCGTCGGTGGATTTGTAGAGGGTCATGGCCGGGGTCGACGTGGCAACCGTGGCCAATACGCAGAGCAGCAGTAGGCGAATGAGCATGACGCGAACCTGCCGGGGGGACTGAATGGCAGGCTAGCAAGGCTTGATGACAAGACCGTGTGAGATTTACCCGATACTGAAAACAACGAACTTCACATGTAGGAGCGGGCTTGCTCGCGATTGCGGTAGTTCAGCCAACGAAGATGTTGAATGAAAGACCATCGGGAGCACGCCCCCTTCCACAGAGGACAGGTGGCGTTCTGTGAATCAGGCACCCGGCACAAAATGCTTCTGCGCCGTACCCCGCGCGATCAGCCGCGAGATGTAGTCCAGTTTCTGCGCATCCTGGTCGATAAAGCGGAAAGTCAGTTGCAGCCAGTCGCTGTCGGGCTTGGGCTCGAAGGCGACGACGGCGTGCAGGTAGCCGTTGAGGCGCGCGACTTCGGCGTTGTCGCCTTGCTCAAGGTCGAGCACCGCGCTTTCCAGTACCTGGGGCAGGACCTCACTGCGACGGACCACCAGCAGCGCTTCCTTGATGCTCAGGCCCTTGATCACGCATTGCTGGGTGCCGCTGGACAGCCGCAACTGACCCTGCCCGCGACCACTGGCGGGCGCAGCGGCGGCAGCCGTCTTCACGGGCGGGCTGTTGAGCAGGCCTTTGCTCGGTGCAGCCGCCGCGACAGGAGCGACCTTGACCGCTTCGGGCTTGCCACCGGTCAGGGCGCTCAGGGAGTCGTTGCCGAACGCTGAGTTCATCTTGGTCGGTGCGCTGGCGACCAGGGCGTCGAGGCGCCCGACCTTGTGCAGAGCGTGCTTGACCTTGGTCAACAGCTGTTCGTTGGTGAACGGTTTGCTGACGTAGCCGGAAACCCCGGCCTGGATCGCCTGCACCACGTTCTCTTTGTCGCCGCGGCTGGTCACCATCACGAACGGCATGGCTTTGAGCTGCGGTTGCTCACGGCACCAGGTCAACAGCTCCAGGCCGGACATCTCGGGCATTTCCCAGTCGCACAACACCAGATCGAAGGTTTCGCGCATCAGGATGGCCTGGGCCTTTTTGCCGTTCACCGCATCTTCAATCTTGATCCCGGGGAAGTAATTGCGCAGGCACTTCTTCACCAGGTCGCGAATAAACGAGGCGTCATCCACCACCAATACACTGACTTTACTCATCGACCCTTTATCCTATAAAAACGCGGCACGCAGAACGCCTGACTGATGGCATTTTGCCAAAACTCTGTAGTTGTGTTGGGACTTTCTTTCACCCCACGCACAAAAAAATCAGCGCCCACAAACGAAAACGCCCGACCAAAGGCCGGGCGTTAATATCTCGGGCAACCTTACTTATCGTCAGATTCGCCCGGAACATTAGGGATTTGATCGGTAGATCCTTCAACTTCGGCTTTCATGCGCTTGAGGCCCATGTGCCGCACGTCGGTGCCACGCACCAGATAGATCACCAACTCCGAGATATTGCGCGCGTGGTCGCCGATCCGCTCCAGCGAACGCAGCACCCAGATAATGCTCAAGACCCGTGTGATAGAGCGCGGGTCTTCCATCATGTAGGTGGCCAGCTCGCGCAGGGCGGTCTTGTACTCACGGTCGATGATCTTGTCGTACTGGGCCACCGACAACGCCAGTTCGGCGTCGAAACGGGCAAACGCGTCCAGGGCATCGCGCACCATGTTGCGCACCTGGTCACCGATATGCCGCACTTCCACATAACCGCGCGGCGCTTCGCCTTCTTCGCACAGTTGGATGGCGCGGCGGGCGATCTTGGTGGATTCATCGCCGATACGCTCAAGGTCGATCACCGACTTGGAAATACTGATGATCAAGCGCAGGTCGGAAGCCGCCGGCTGGCGACGGGCGAGAATGCGCAGGCATTCTTCGTCGATATTGCGTTCCATCTGGTTGATCTGGTCATCGATCTCGCGCACTTGCTGGGCCAGGCCCGAGTCGGCCTCGATCAGCGCGGTGACCGCATCGTTGACTTGCTTCTCCACCAGCCCGCCCATCGCCAGGAGGTGGCTGCGCACTTCCTCAAGCTCGGCGTTGAACTGCGCGGAGATGTGGTGGGTAAGGCCTTCTTTGCTAATCATGTTGGCGTCCTTGGAGCGTCCGGAAAGGTGCGGAGAACCGCAGCGTCAATGCAATCTGAACCACAGCTTCCTAGCCGTAGCGACCGGTGATGTAGTCTTCGGTCTGTTTCTTCGCCGGATTGGTGAACAGGGTATCGGTATCGCCGAACTCCACCAGCTTGCCCATGTACATGAACGCGGTGTAGTCGGAAACCCGCGCCGCCTGTTGCATGTTGTGAGTCACGATAACGATGGTGAACTTGGACTTGAGCTCGTAGATCAGTTCTTCGACTTTCAACGTCGAGATCGGGTCGAGTGCCGAGCAAGGTTCGTCGAGCAGCAGCACTTCCGGTTCCACGGCGATGGTACGCGCGATCACCAGGCGTTGTTGCTGGCCGCCGGACAGGCCGAGTGCGGAGTCGTGCAGGCGGTCCTTGACCTCGTCCCACAGCGCGGCGCCTTTAAGCGCCCATTCGACCGCTTCGTCGAGGATGCGCTTCTTGTTGATGCCCTGGATGCGCAAGCCGTAGACCACGTTTTCGTAGATGGTCTTGGGGAACGGGTTGGGCTTCTGGAACACCATGCCCACCCGGCGACGCAGCTCGGCCACGTCTTCACCCTTGCGGTAGATGTTGCTGCCGTAGAGGTTGATCGCACCGTCCACGCGGCAACCGTCGACCAGGTCGTTCATGCGGTTGAAGGTGCGCAGCAGCGTGGACTTGCCGCAGCCCGACGGGCCGATGAAGGCGGTCACGCGCTGCTTGGGGATGTTCATGCTGACGTCGAACAGCGCCTGTTTTTCGCCGTAGTACAGGCTCAGGCCCGGCACTTCGATGGCCACGGTTTCCTGGGCCAGGCTCAGGCTCTGCTTGTCACGACCCAGGGCAGACATGTTGATGCCATGGGAATGGGTTTCTTGTTGCATGGGATGCTCCCTGTGCTACCAATTCGTGTTGTTGAACCGCCGGGGGCGGTTTACTCAAATTCTGCGTATATCGTGGTCTAGTGTGGGAGGGGGCTTGCCCCCGATAGCAGTGTGTCAGCCAGCATATGTGTTTCTGATACGCCGCTATCGGGGGCAAGCCCCCTCCCACATTGAGTCCGCGTCACTTCAATTAGCTATCCAACGCTTTATATTTTTCGCGCAGGTGGTTACGGATCCACACCGCCGACAAGTTGAGCGTGGCGATCACCAGCACCAGCAACAGCGCGGTGGCATATACCAGCGGCCTTGCGGCCTCGACGTTGGGGCTCTGGAAGCCGACGTCATAAATATGGAAGCCCAGGTGCATGATCTTCTGGTCAAGGTGCAAGTAAGGGTAGTTGCCGTCCAGCGGCAGCGACGGGGCCAGCTTGACCACACCCACCAGCATCAGCGGCGCTACTTCACCGGCGGCACGCGCCACGGCGAGGATCATGCCGGTCATCATCGCCGGGCTGGCCATCGGCAGCACGATCTTCCACAGCGTTTCCGCCTTGGTCGCGCCGAGTGCCAGCGAGCCTTCGCGCACGGTGCGAGGAATCCGCGCCAGGCCTTCTTCGGTAGCCACGATCACCACCGGCACCGCCAGCAGCGCCAGGGTCAGCGACGCCCACAACAGGCCCGGCGTGCCGAAGGTCGGGGCCGGCAGGGCTTCGGCGAAAAACAGGCGGTCAACCGAGCCACCCAATACATACACGAAGAAGCCCAGGCCGAACACGCCGTAAACGATGGCCGGTACGCCCGCCAGGTTGTTCACGGCAATGCGGATGATCCGCGTCAGGGTGTTCTGCTTGGCGTATTCACGCAGGTACACCGCCGCCAGCACGCCGAACGGGGTCACGATCATCGCCATGATCAGGGTCATCATCACGGTGCCGAAGATGGCCGGGAAGATCCCGCCTTCGGTGTTGGCTTCCCGTGGGTCGTCGCTGAGGAACTCCCAGACCTTGCTGAAGTAGAAGCCGACCTTGGTCATCGTGCCCATGGCGTTCGGCTGATAGGCGTGGACCACTTTGCCGATGCCGATTTCGACTTCCTTGCCGTTCGCATCGCGGGCAGTCAAGGCGTCGCGGTTGAATTGGGCGTGCAGGTCGGCCAGGCGCGCTTCGATGTCCTGGTAACGGGCATTCAGTTCGGCGCGGCCCGAGTCCATGTCGGCCTGGGCGGCGGCGTCGAGCTTGCCTTCCAGTTCCAGCTTGCGACCGTGCAGACGGATACGTTCAAGACCGGCGTTGATCGCGCCGATATCGGACTTCTCAAGGGTCTTGAGCTGGACCGCCAGCTTGTTCACGCGGTCGACCCGAGCCTGCAGCTCCGGCCACGCAGCCTGGCCTTCGGCGATGACCTTGCCATCCTGCTTGACGTTGACCAGGGTGCCGTAGAAGTTGCCCCACTCACGGCGCTCGATGGTCATCAATTCCAGCGGTTTGGTCTGGTTCTTCAGCCATTCGCCGACGATCCATGTGAAGTCGTTGCCGTTCAGATCGCGGTTACCGACTTTGATCAACTCGCGAGTCATGAATTCCGGGCCCACGTCGGGCACGGGCAGGCCAGCGCTTTTCAGGCGCTCGCGCGGCACTTCTTCTTTCTGTACCACTTCGCCGATGACGATATGGTTTTCTTGGCCCGGGACATCGTAGTTGGCCTGGATCAGGTCAGCCGGCCAGAAGTGGCCCAAACCACGCACCGCAATCACAGCCAGCAAACCAAGGGTCATGATGACCGCGATGGACACCGCGCCACCGCTGATCCAGACGCCGGGGGCGCCGCTCTTGAACCATCCATTCAGGGAGTTCTGTTTCACAGACTTCTACCTTTCTTAAAGCGACGAGTATTTCTTGCGCAGACGCTGACGAATCAGCTCGGCGAGGGTGTTCATGATGAAGGTGAACAACAGCAGCACCAGTGCCGAGAGGAACAGCACGCGGTAGTGACTGCCGCCCACTTCCGACTCGGGCATTTCCACCGCGACGTTGGCCGCCAGGGTGCGCAGGCCTTCGAACAGGTTCATCTCCATCACCGGGGTGTTACCGGTGGCCATCAGCACGATCATGGTCTCGCCCACGGCGCGGCCCATGCCGATCATCAGCGCCGAGAAAATCCCCGGGCTGGCGGTCAGGATGACCACGCGGGTCATGGTCTGCCACGGCGTGGCGCCCAGGGCCAAAGAGCCCAGGGTCAGGCCGCGCGGCACGCTGAACACGGCGTCTTCGGCGATGGAGTAGATGTTCGGGATCACCGCGAACCCCATCGCCAGGCCGACGACCAGGGCGTTGCGCTGGTCATAGGTGATGCCCAGGTCATGGGAGATCCACATCCGCATGTCGCCGCCGAAGAACCAGGTTTCCAGGTACGGGCTCATGTACAGCGAGAGCCAGCCCACAAACAGGATCACCGGGATCAGGATCGCGCTTTCCCAGCCATCGGGAACCCGCAGGCGAATGGACTCAGGCAGGCGGCTGAAGATAAAACCGGCCACCAGGATGCCAATCGGCACCAGCATCAGCAGGCTGAAAATCCCCGGTAGATGCCCTTCGACATACGGCGCGAGGAACAGGCCGGCGAAGAAGCCGAGGATCACCGTCGGCATCGCTTCCATCAGCTCGATCACCGGCTTGACCTTGCGGCGCAGGCCCGGCGCCATGAAGTACGCAGTGTAGATCGCTGCGGCAACAGCCAGCGGCGCGGCCAGCAACATGGCGTAGAACGCGGCCTTCAGCGTACCGAAGGTCAGCGGCGCGAGGCTCATCTTGGGTTCGAAATCGGTGTTGGCGGCGGTCGATTGCCAGACGTATTTAGGCTCGTCGTAGTTTTCGTACCAGACCTTGCTCCACAGCGCGCTCCACGACACTTCCGGGTGCGGGTTGTCCAGCAGCAACGGTTGCAGCTTGCCGCCGGCTTCGACGATCACACGGTTGGCCCGTGGCGACAGGCCGAACACGCCCTGGCCATCGACCACCGGGTCCACCAGCAGGGTGCGGTGGGCGGTGCTGTGGAACACGCCGAACTTGCCAGAAGCGTCGAGGGCGGTGAAGCCTTTGCGACGCTCTTCGGCGGTGATTTCAACGATGGGCGCAGTGCCCATCTCGAAGGTGCGGATCTGCTTCAGGCGCTGTTCGCCATCCGGGTCACGGGCCATGAACCACTGGGCCAGGCCGCCCTTGGAGTTACCGACGATCAGCGAGATACCACCCACCAGTTGGGTGCTGGCGGTGATTTCGGCGTCGCCGTCTTCCAGCAGTTTATAGCGACCGTTGAGGCTCTTGTCGCGCAGGCTGAACACATCGGCCAGGGCACGGCCGTTGATCACGTACAGCCATTGCTGGCGTGGGTCGATGAAGATCGCCTTCACCGGCTCGGTCATCTGCGGCAGCTCGATACGCTTCTGCTCGCTGGTGACTTCGCCGGTCATCATGTTTTCTTCACGGCTCAGGGACAGCACGTTCAAGTGCGAACCGGCCGAACCGGCCACCACCAACGAGGTGTCGGTGACGTTCAGCGCGACATGTTCCAGCGGGCGACCGGCGTCATCCAGCACGATCGGCGTTTCGCCGTAAGGGTATTCGATGGCCGGGCTGATGGTCTTCTTGCCGTCCGGGTAGGACACCTTGTAGGTGTGGCGGAACACCAGGGACTGGCCATTGGACAAACCGAGGATCACCAGCGGGCTGCCCGGCTGGTCTTTACCAATCGACACGACGCTGACGCCGGCCGCCAGCGGCAGGTCGATGCGCTTGAGTTCGGCGCCGGTGCTCACGTCGAAGAACAGCGCCTGGCCTTTGTCGGAAACCCGCATGGCGACTTGGTTCTGTTCTTCCAACGAGATCATCAACGGCTTGCCCGCGTCTTGTATCCACGCCGGTGTCAGCGCGGCTTCCTTGGTCAACGAGGCGCCCTGGAACAAGGGCGCGACCACGTAGGCCAGGAAGAAGAAGATCAGAGTGATAGCGCCGAGGACGGCGAGGCCGCCGATCAGCACGTACCAACGGGTCAGGCGATCCTTGAGCGCGCGAATGCGGCGCTTGCGTTGCAACTCAGGCGTATTGAAGTCAATACGCTTGGGGGGAGAAGTCGTCGTCATAGTGGAATTGGCCAGATCATTCATGCGCACACCCTAGCGGTCCTGTATGACAGAAAGATGACAATGCAGTGACGCAAGAAATCCGCCGCATGGCAGAGCCGGCAGCGGACTAAAAATTAGGAGTTTCTGTAGGAGCGAGCTTGCTCGCGAAGAGCGTTAACGATAACGCGCTGCTTCTGAATAAACGCAGTGCTCTATCATCTTTCGCGAGCAAGCCCGCTCCTACAGAACGGCCGGTTTTACCCGGCCCAGCAACTTAGTTGCCTTCTTTCAGACCCAGGTCAGCCAGTGCCTTGGCGGCAACTTTGGCTGGCAGTGGGATGTAGCCGTCCTTGACCACAACTTCCTGGCCCTGCTTGGACAGAACCAGCTTCACGAACTCGGCTTCCAGCGGCGCCAGCGGCTTGTTCGGGGCTTTGTTGACGTAAACGTAGAGGAAACGCGACAGCGGGTATTTGCCGTTCAGGGCGTTTTCTTCGCTGTCTTCGATGAAGTCAGTGCTGCCTTTCTTGGCCAGGGCCACGGTCTTCACGCTGGCGGTCTTGTAGCCGATGCCCGAGTAACCGATGCCGTTCAGCGAGGAGCTGATCGACTGCACGACCGAAGCCGAGCCTGGTTGTTCGTTCACGTTAGGCTTGTAGTCGCCTTTGCACAGGGCTTCTTCTTTGAAGTAGCCGTAGGTGCCGGATACCGAGTTACGACCGAACAGTTGCACTGGCTTGTTGGCCAGGTCGCCGGTCACACCCAGGTCGCCCCAGGTTTTGACGTCGGCTTTGGCACCGCACAGGCGAGTCGAGGAGAAGATCGCGTCGACTTGTTCCATGGTCAGGTGCTTGATCGGGTTGTCCTTGTGCACGAACACAGCCAGGGCATCCACGGCAACCGGGATAGCGGTTGGCTTGTAGCCGTACTTCTGCTCGAAGGCCGCCAGTTCGGTGTCCTTCATCTTGCGGCTCATCGGGCCCAGGTTGGAGGTGCCTTCAGTCAGCGCAGGTGGCGCAGTGGCAGAACCAGCAGCTTGAATCTGGATGTTGACGTTCGGGTATTCCTTTTTGTAACCCTCGGCCCACAGGGTCATCAGGTTAGCCAGGGTATCGGAACCGACGCTGGACAAGTTGCCCGACACACCAGTGGTCTTCACGTAAGCCGGAATAGCCGGGTCAACACCAGCGGCCACCGCGTGGGCAGTCGCAACGCCAGCAGCGACAAAAGTCATTGCCGCCATCAAACGCTTCAGTTTCATGCCTTACTCCTAGCAGATAGGGATAGTTGGATCGGGGCCAAGTATTGATAGGCCGTGTGAACACTCTATGTCTGGAATATGACAATTAGATGAAAGGCCAGTATTGGGGGAAAAAGCGGCCAGAAGCGGCAAGTGCCGAAAAAACGGGGGTGGCGAGGACGTCGGGGCGGTTGAAACGATGATTCGGAAACACTCTGTAATTTATGATCGCTCCTACGCAACTGCGTAGGAACGATCTTCAGATAGCTGATTACCTGCCGCGCTTCCACAGATACCCACCCACCCCAATCCCCATCACGCACAGGACGGCAACGTAGTAGGCCGGGCCCATCGGGCTTTCTTTCATCAGCAGCGACACCGCCAACGGCGTCAGCCCGCCGAACACGGCGTAGGCCACGTTGTAGGAGAACGACAACCCGCTGAAGCGCACCACCGGTGGGAAGGCTTTCACCATCACGTAGGGCACCACGCCGATGGTGCCGACAAACAGGCCGGTCAGGGCGTACAGCGGGAACAGCCAGTCAGGGTGGTCCAGCAGGCTGTGATACAGCGTCCAGGAGGTCGCCAGCAACAGTGCGCAACCGACCACCAGTATGCGGCCGGCACCGAAGCGGTCGGCCAGGGCGCCGGAGGCAATGCAGCCCAGGCTCAGGGTCACGATGGCCAGGCTGTTGGCTTGCAGCGCAACGGTCGGGCTGAAGTGGTAGAGGGTCTGCAGCACGGTCGGGGTCATCAGGATGACGACTACCACGCCGGCCGACAGCAGCCAGGTCAGCAGCATCGACAGCACGATGGCGCCACGGTGGTCGCGCAGCACCGCGCGCAGCGGCAGTTCGGCGGCCAGAGCCTTGCGTTGCTGCATCTCGGCGAAGATCGGCGTTTCATGCAGCCAGCGGCGCAAGTACACCGACAGCAGGCCGAACACACCGCCGAGCAGGAACGGGATACGCCAGGCGTAATCGGAGACCTGCTCCGGGCTGTAGAGCGTGTTGATGGCGGTGGCCACCAGCGAACCCAACAGGATGCCGGCGGTGAGGCCGCTGGTCAGGGTGCCGCAGGCGTAGCCGATGTGGCGTGGCGGAACGTGTTCGGAGACGAACACCCAGGCGCCCGGGACTTCGCCGCCGATCGCCGCGCCCTGGATCACGCGCATCAACAGCAACAGGATCGGCGCCCACAGGCCGATCTGCGCGTAGGTCGGCAGCAGGCCCATGATCAGGGTCGGCACGGCCATCATGAAGATGCTCAGGGTGAACATTTTCTTGCGCCCCAGCAGGTCACCGAAGTGCGCCATGATGATGCCGCCCAGGGGCCGCGCCAGGTAACCGGCGGCGAAGATGCCGAAGGTCTGCATCATGCGCAGCCACTCGGGCATGTCGGCGGGGAAGAACAGTTTTCCGACCACGGTGGCGAAAAACACGAAGATGATGAAGTCGTAGAACTCCAGCGCCCCGCCCAAGGCAGACAGCGACAGGGTTTTGTAGTCGTTGCGGGTCAGCGGGCGCGACGGTTGCGCACTGCTTGCGGGCACGGAGGACATGGCAAGGCTTCTCTTATAGTAATCAGCGTAATAAAGACGGCACGCCCTGGACTTGCGGCGGTCTGGCAAGATAGCAAATCGCCGGAAAAAGCACAGCGTCGAACGGTTGATAGCGCAGCGCGGTGAACTATTCACGGCGCAGGGAGTCGGTCAACCAGGGCAGGAGAACAGTTGCCGGAAAAAGCTCCGTTACAGCGTCTATTTACCGACCAAATGAGCGCCGAGAGGTCGTCGCGACGCCAGCGTCTCGATATACTCGGCCCTTGCAAGCGCCAGACCCGCAGTCTTGAGGGGCTGCTGTGCCAAAACGCCGTTGGGTGCCATCCAGCCGGTTTGGCAGAGTTTCCCTTTAGTACGCCTTACGAGAAACACAGCTCGCGTCGTGCGTTGGTGCTGAAATGTTTTTCTACAAGACGGCTATCCATTTGAAACACCCATGAAGCGTCACGGCTCAGAGGCACCCTCGGCATGATCGAACTCGAACAAGAAGATCCCATCCCACAAGGCGATCTCGCCCTGCAAATCACCGCGCTTCCGCGCGAAACCAACGGTTTCGGCGATATCTTCGGCGGCTGGCTGGTCTCGCAGATGGACCTGGCCGGTACGGCCATGGCCAGCAAGGTCGCAGGCGGGCGTGTCGCCACCGTGGCCATTGATCGCATGGCGTTCCTGGTGCCGGTGGCCGTGGGCGCGCAATTGTCCTTCTATACCCAGGCCCTGGAAATCGGCCGCAGCTCGATCCAGATGATGGTCGAAGTGTGGAGCGACGACCCGCTGTCCAGCGAATGGCGCAAGGTCACCGAGGCGGTGTTCGTGTTCGTCGCCATCGATGGCAGCGGCCGCACCCGTTCGGTACCGTCGCGAGCGCGTTAAACCTCGCCGGGTTTTGACGGTCAATTGCCCCATTGCCTGCTATTAAGAGTGCTTTTTTATGCCGACGCCCCACGTTGAATCCGTGAAAATCGACGAGCTGGACTGCTGGCGCATCCGCCACAACGGCGCCGAGCTGATGGTGGCCCAACAGGGCGCGCACCTCTTCAGTTACCAACGCGCAGGCGAACAGCCGCTGATCTGGCCGAACAAGGCAGCCGTCTTCAAGGCTGGCAAAGGCATCCGCACCGGCGTACCGGTGTGCTGGCCGTGGTTCGGCGTGTTCGATCGAAACCCGCACAGCGTGCAGGCCATGCGCCAGAGCGACCAGCCCGCGGGCGCCCACGGTTTCGTGCGTACTGCACTCTGGGAATTGGCCGCCACCGAACTCGAAGGTGACACCCTGCGCGTCGACCTGGTGCTCCCCGTGCCCGCGGGCGGCTTCCCCGGCTGGCCGCATCAGGTCGACCTGAAGCTGAGCCTGCGCCTGGACGATCACCTGCACATCGGCCTGACCAGTCATAACCGTGGCACCGACACCGTGACCCTCAGCCAGGCGTTGCACACCTACTTCGCCGTGAGCGATGTGCGCAACGTGCAGGTCGAGGGCCTGGACGGGCTTGCGTATATCGATACCGCCGACGGCTGGGCCACCCGGCAACAGGCTGGGCCGCTGCACTTCGGCGCCGAGACCGACCGCATCTACCTCGACACCCCCGCGCAGTTGCACATCGTCGATAACGACTGGCAGCGGCGCGTCCGGCTCAGCAGCGAAGGCTCCCACTCGACCGTGATCTGGAACCCCTGGACCGAACGTGCCAAAGCCTTCGACGACATGGCCGACAACGGCTGGCAGGGCATGCTGTGCATCGAGACGGCGAATGTGCTGGATGACGTGGTGACGCTGGCGCCGGGCGAAAGCCACACCTTGGGCGTGAGCATCACCAGTAGCGCTTTGTAAACCCAATCAAAATGTGGGAGCAAGCTCCCTCCCACATTGGTCGGTGTTGTGGTTTAGAGATCCGACTCCTTCACCGCCCGCACCTTGCCCGCATCCAGCGCATACGCCGCATCGGCCAGGTCGTTATTGACCGTCTCCACCTTCAACGTGCCCGTGACCCACAGCGGCGTGTAGATATCATCCAGCTTCAACCCCTTGGGGTAACGCACCAGCACCAATTGGTTCGGCGGCGGTGGCGGCACGTGGATGCACGCGCCTGGGTACGGCACCAGGAAAAACAGGGTGCTGCGGCCCTTGGCGTCGGTTTCCAAGGGCACCGGGTAACCGCCGATGCGGATGTTCTTGCCGTTCATGGCGGCCACGGTCTTGGTGGAATACATCACCGCCGGCAACCCTTTGCTCTGCTTCAAGCCACCTTTGTCGGTAAAGGTGCCCTGGGCTTCGGGAGAGTTGTGGTCGATTTCCGGCATTTGTTCGAGGGCTTTCTGGTCCGACAGCGGCATCAGGTCGAGCCAGTCGGTTTCCGGCAGTTCGCCAGCATGAGCCAGGCCTGGGCCCAGCAGGAGAAACATCAAGAGGAGACGGCGCATGGAGGAGCTCGACAAGGTAAACAGTGCCGGCATTCTAGCCCTCTGCGCCTGCGCAGCGCAGAGGACTTTGTCGCTCGATTAGTTCTTTTTGATCAGGCCGTAGATCACCAGCAGCACAATGGCACCTACCAATGCGCCGATGAAACCCGCGCCCTGGCCTGCCTGGTAGATACCCAGTGCCTGACCGCCGTAGGTGGCGGCAAGGGAGCCGGCGATACCCAGCAGGATGGTCATGATCCAGCCCATGCTGTCTTCGCCGGGCTTGAGGAAACGCGCCAGCAGGCCGACGATCAGGCCGATAAAGATGGTTCCGATGATACCCATGGCATTTCCCTCTGATTGAATGTGAGTCATGAAAAAGCCTAGCCAGGCTTTATCATCCTGCAATCAGAGAGACGGCGGCCACCAATGGTTCCCGCCGCACCCGGGATTATTGCTCGGCGATCAACGCTTCGACCTTGAGGATCTGCGCTTGCAGCGTCGCGCGGTCCTGGCAACGCAGGTTGGCGTGGCCGACCTTGCGCCCGGTCTTGAAAGCCTTGCCGTAGTGATGCAGGTGGCAGTCGTCGATGGCGATGACTTTTTCAACCGGCGGGACCACGCCGATGAAGTTGAGCATGGCGCTCTCGCCCACCTTGGCTGTGGAGCCCAGCGGCAAGCCTGCCACCGCGCGCAGGTGGTTCTCGAACTGGCTGCACTCGGCGCCTTCGGTGGTCCAGTGCCCGGAGTTGTGCACACGCGGGGCGATTTCGTTGGCCTTCAGGCCACCGTCGACTTCAAAGAACTCGAACGCCATCACGCCGACATATTCCAGCTGCTTGAGCACACGGCTGGAATAGTCTTCGGCCAGGGCCTGCAACGGATGGTCGGTGCTGGCCACGGACAGTTTGAGAATGCCGTTGTCGTGGGTGTTGTGGACCAACGGGTAGAAGCGGGTCTCGCCATCGCGGGCACGCACGGCGATCAGCGAAACTTCGCCGGTGAACGGCACGAAGCCTTCCAACAGGCAGGCCACGCTGCCCAGTTCGGCGAAGGTGCCGACCACATCGGCGGCGGTGCGCAGGACTTTCTGGCCCTTGCCGTCGTAACCCAGGGTACGGGTTTTCAGCACGGCCGGCAGGCCGATGCTGGCGACGGCGGCGTCCAGGTCCGCCTGGGACTGGATATCGGCGAAGGCCGGGGTCGGAATGCCCAGGTCCTTGAACATGCTCTTCTCGAACCAGCGGTCACGGGCGATGCGCAAGGCTTCGGCGCTCGGGTAGACCGGCACGAACTGCGAGAGGAAGGCCACGGTTTCGGCCGGGACGCTTTCGAACTCGAAGGTCACCAGGTCGACTTCTTCGGCCAGTTGGCGCAGGTGGTCCGGGTCGCTGTAGTCAGCGCGCAGGTGTTCACCCAACGCGGCCGCACAGGCATCCGGCGCCGGGTCCAGGAAAGCGAAGTTCATCCCCAGCGGCGTTCCCGCCAGGGCCAGCATGCGACCCAGTTGGCCGCCACCGATTACACCGATTTTCATCGTCAACAACCTCAGGCGATACGTGGGTCTGGATTGTCCAGCACGCTGTCTGTCTGCTCAGCACGGAATTTTTTCAGCATCGCGTGGAACTGCGGGTGCTTGGCGCCCAGGATGCTGGCGGACAGCAAGGCGGCGTTGATTGCGCCGGCCTTGCCGATCGCCAGGGTCGCCACCGGGATACCGGCCGGCATCTGCACGATGGACAACAGCGAATCCACGCCCGAGAGCATCGACGACTGCACCGGCACGCCGAGTACCGGCAGGTGGGTCTTGGCCGCACACATGCCTGGCAGGTGCGCTGCACCGCCGGCACCGGCGATGATCACCTCGATGCCACGGGATTCTGCTTCATCGGCATACTGGAACAGCAAATCCGGGGTGCGGTGGGCAGAGACCACTTTCACTTCATACGGAATGCCGAGTTTTTCCAGCATATCGGCGGTGTGGCTAAGGGTGGACCAATCGGACTTGGAGCCCATGATCACGCCAACCAATGCACTCATCGTCGTGCCTCTTCTCTCTGGGCGCCCGCAGGCGCGTCAAAAAACAACAAGCCACGCGGGAAATCCGGCGTGGCTTGGTGTACGAAATTTGGCCGGTTGGACCGGCCGAAGGCCGCGCAGTATACCGTAATAACGCAGATAAACAGCCCCTGGAATGACCATCTGTCTAGCGGCGCAAACCGGCGGTTTTATTGACTTAAGAGTCAGCGAAAACCCCACAAAACCCCTCCCACAGTTAAGCGGTGCTGGACTCACGTATTCTGCGCGGCTCCACCTTCCAGCTTGCGCCACAACAACCGCACGTTTGCCTTACGCACCAAGGCACAGCGGTACAAACGAATCTCCAACGGCACATGCCACTGCGGACCGCCGCAGACCACCAGCTCACCCCGGGCCAACTCGGCACGCACGCTCAGTTGCGGCACCCAGGCGATGCCCAGGCCTTCCAGGGCCATGCTTTTGAGGCTGTCGGCCATCGCGGTTTCGTAAACCGTGGTGAAGCGCAGGGCACGTTGGCGCAACAGCAGGTTCACCGAACGCCCCAGAAATGCCCCGGCGCTGTAGGCCAGCAGCGGCACACTGCCTTCACCTTCCAGGTCGAACAGTGGCTTGCCCTCGGCATCGGCGGCGCACACCGGGAGCATTTCGGTATTGCCCAGGTGCAGTGACGGGAAGATCTCCGGGTCCATCTGCATTGCCGCGTCGGGGTCGTAGAACGCCAGCATCAAATCGCAGCCGCCTTCGCGCAGGGCATGCACGGCATCACCGACGTTGGTGGCGACCAGCCGGGTGGCAATGTTCAGGCCTTCGTTGCGCAACTGCGCGATCCAGCGCGGGAAGAAGCCCAGCGCCAGGGAGTGGGCCGCCGCCACTTGCATGACTTCGCCCTGCCCGCCTTCCAGATGGTGCAAATGGCGCAGTACTTCACCGAGCTGCTCGACCACCGTGCGCGCGGTCACCAGAAACAACTGCCCCGCCGCCGTCAATTCCACCGGCGTGCGCGAGCGGTTGACCAGGGTCAGGCCCAGCGCGGCTTCGAGGCTGCGGATACGTCGACTGAACGCCGGCTGGGTGACAAAGCGCCGCTCAGCAGCCTGGGAAAAGCTGCGCGTCGCCGCCAGGGCGCTGAAGTCTTCCAGCCATTTGCTCTCAAGGTTCATCAGTTCCTCCCACGGGTATGCACCATTTTGGCACACACGCCCGCCATGATAGCCGGGTCACACGCCTATTATGCCGTTTGTGCATAGGCCAGTGTTTAACAGCATTGGCCCAAAAACTTCCACAAGCCTAGCATTCACAGCGTTCCGGCCAGTTCCGGGTCCATATCGAGATGATTTCCGTCATGTCCTCCGCTGCATCATTCCGCACAGAAAAAGACCTGCTTGGCGTACTCGAAGTACCTGCTCAAGCGTATTACGGCATCCAGACCCTGCGAGCGGTGAATAACTTCCGCCTCTCGGGCGTTCCGATTTCGCATTACCCGAAATTGGTGGTCGGCCTGGCAATGGTCAAGCAAGCCGCCGCTGACGCCAACCGCGAGTTGGGCCAGCTCAGCGAAGCCAAGCACGCTGCGATCAGCGAAGCCTGTGCCCGCCTGATCCGCGGCGACTTCCACGAAGAATTCGTGGTGGACATGATTCAAGGCGGCGCTGGCACTTCAACCAACATGAATGCCAACGAAGTCATCGCCAACATCGCGTTGGAGGCCATGGGCCACAACAAGGGCGAGTACCAGTACCTGCACCCGAACAACGACGTGAACATGGCGCAGTCGACCAACGACGCCTACCCGACCGCGATCCGCCTGGGTCTGCTGTTGGGCCATGACGCGCTGCTGGCCAGCCTCGACAGCCTGATCCAGGCGTTCGCCGCCAAGGGTGTCGAGTTCAACCATGTACTGAAAATGGGCCGCACCCAGTTGCAAGACGCCGTGCCGATGACCCTCGGCCAGGAATTCCGCGCCTTTGCCACCACCCTCAACGAAGACCTGGCCCGCCTGAAAACCCTGGCGCCGGAGCTGTTGACCGAAGTGAACCTGGGCGGCACCGCCATCGGCACCGGCATCAACGCCGACCCGCGCTACCAGGCCCTGGCCGTACAACGCCTGGCCACCATCAGCGGCCAGCCACTGGTGCCGGCGGCGGACTTGATCGAAGCCACCTCCGACATGGGCGCCTTCGTATTGTTCTCCGGCATGCTCAAGCGTACCGCGGTGAAGCTGTCGAAGATCTGCAACGACCTGCGCCTGCTGTCCAGCGGCCCACGTACCGGCATCAACGAGATCAACCTGCCGGCCCGCCAGCCTGGCAGCTCGATCATGCCTGGCAAGGTCAACCCGGTGATCCCGGAAGCCGTCAACCAAGTGGCCTTCCAAGTGATCGGCAACGACCTGGCCCTGACCATGGCAGCCGAAGGCGGCCAACTGCAGTTGAACGTGATGGAACCGTTGATCGCCTTCAAGATCTTCGACTCGATCCGCCTGCTGCAACGGGCCATGGACATGCTGCGCGAGCACTGCATCGTCGGCATCACCGCCAACGAAGCCCGCTGCCGCGAGTTGGTGGAGCACTCCATCGGCCTGGTCACCGCGCTGAACCCGTACATCGGCTATGAAAACGCCACCCGCATCGCGCGTATCGCCCTCGAAAGCGGCCGCGGCGTGCTGGAACTGGTGCGCGAAGAAGGCTTGCTCGACGACGCCATGCTCGACGACATCCTGCGCCCCGAAAACATGATTGCTCCACGTTTGGTCCCGCTGAAGGCCTAAGCGTTTGTTGCACCGCTCACCAGGTTGAGGGACTAGACACCTCTCACCTTTTGAGGGCCTGAAGGCTCGTTCTTCAGGCCCTTTTTTTTGCCTCAAGGTTGTGAAATGACGCCCATAAAAATTCCAATATCGCCCCTGCCCGCCACGCCCTGGCTGAAACCTTTAATCAGCCCAGGCAGACGGATCACGTTCGCCTAGGTATAGTGCCGCCCCTCTTCGCGCCAGCGGCCATCGGTAACGAGGCCCGGACACACGCGAAAACGCATGAATAACAACACCCGCAAAAGGATCGGGTCGAACCGTCGCGCACTGCCTGGTGCCAAGTGACAGCGTCGAACCGTCCTGCGTTTGCCATTAGAAAAATCAGCGAGGAACACTCCATGCTCGAAGTCATCAACGACTTCCTCTCAGGGAAAGTACTGATCGTGCTCATTGTCGGGCTCGGCGGTTATTTCACGATCCGCTCGCGTTTCGTTCAGTTGCGTCACTTTTTCCACATGTTTTCGGTGTTTCGCGACAGCCTGAAAAACAGCTCCGACCAGCTCAGTTCGTTCCAGGCGCTGATGCTCAGCCTGGCCGGCCGCGTCGGTGCCGGTAACATCGCCGGTGTCGGCATTGCCGTGACCCTGGGCGGCCCCGGTGCCGTGTTCTGGATGTGGGTCACCGCGTTGGTGGGCATGTCCTCGAGCTTTATCGAGTGCTCCCTCGGCCAGTTGTACAAGCGCACCGACGCCGAAGGCACCTTCCGCGGCGGCCCGGCTTATTACATCCAGCACGGCCTGCACAAACGCTGGCTGGGCATGGTGATGGCGTTCCTGCTGCTGGTGACCTTCGGCTTTGCGTTCAACGGCCTGCAAGCGCATGCCGTGACGCATTCGCTGAACAACGCCTTCGGCCTCGACACCACCTACACCGGCCTGGCCCTGGCGGCATTGCTGGGCCTGGTGTTCATCGGCGGGATCAAGCGGATCGCCTCGATCGCCGACCTGCTGGTGCCGGTCAAGACCCTGGTCTACATCGCCGTGACCCTCTACGTGATCGTGCTGCAATTCGACCACGTGCCGGCCATGCTCGCGACCATCGTCAAGAGCGCGTTCGGCCTCGACCAGGCCTTCGGCGGCCTGGTGGGCAGTGCGATCATCATGGGTGTGAAGCGCGGCGTATTCGCCAACGAAGCCGGTTTGGGCAGTGCGCCTAACGTGGCGGCGGTCGCGTCGGTGGAACATCCGATCGCCCAAGGCGTGGTGCAAGCGTTCAGCGTGTTCCTCGATACTTTCGTGATCTGCACCTGCACCGCCTTGCTGATCCTGCTCTCCGGTTTCTACACCCCGGGCTTTGAAGGCGACGGCATTGCCCTGACCCAGAACTCCCTGGCAGCCGTGGTCGGCGACTGGGGCCGGATGTTCATCTCGGTGGCCCTGGCGTTGTTCGTGTTCACCTCGATCATGTACAACTACTACCTCGGCGAGAGCAACCTGCGCTTCCTGGTCGGCAACAACCGCAAGGTGCTGATGGGCTACCGCGCGTTGGTGCTGGTGCTGATTTTCTGGGGTTCGATCGAGAACCTGAGCACCGTGTTCGCCTTCGCCGACATCACCATGACGATGCTCGCGTTCGTCAACCTGTTCGCCCTGGCGTTCCTGTTCAAGATCGCCATGCGTATCCTGAATGACTACGACAACCAGCGCGCGGCGGGGATCAAGACCCCGGTGTTCGACTCCAGCCAGTTCCCCGACCTGGACCTGGACCACAAGGCCTGGCCGGCCAACCCGGTGAAACCGGAGCCTGCCGCTAAAGCGCCTGCTGAATCGATCGCACTGTCGCAACGCTAAGCGCAGATGACACGCCGCCTGGCCTTGGGCATGCTCTGGGCTTGGCGGCGTTTTTCGTTCAGGAGATTTTCGATGCAAGCAGCTAACAACGTCATGGTGCTCTACACCGGCGGCACCATCGGCATGCAAGCCAGTGCCAACGGCCTGACCCCCGCATCCGGTTTCGAAGCCCGCATGCGCGAACAGCTCGCCAACCAGCCGGTGCCTACATGGCGCTTCCGGGAAATGTCGCCGCTGATCGACAGCGCCAACATGACCCCGGCCTACTGGCAGCGCCTGCGCACTGCCGTGGTCGAAGCCGTGGACGACGGTTGCGACGCGGTGCTGATCCTGCACGGCACCGACACCTTGGCCTACAGCGCGGCCGCCATGAGCTTCCAACTGCTGGGCCTGCCGGCGCCGGTGCTGTTCACCGGTTCCATGCTCCCGGCCGGCGTACCCGACAGCGATGCCTGGGAAAACGTCAGCGGTGCGCTGCTGGCCCTGGGCCAAGGCCTGGCGCCGGGTGTGCAGTTGTACTTCCACGGCACGCTGATGGCGCCGACACGCTGCGCGAAAGTCCGCAGCTTCGGGCGTCACCCGTTCGCCGCGTTGCAACGCCAGGGCGGCGTGGCCCGCGCCGCGTCGATTCCTGCAGCGCTGGACTACCGTCAGCCCAAGGCCCTGGCCAATGTCGGCGTGCTGCCGTTGGTGCCGGGTATCGGCGCGCCCCAACTGGACGGTTTGATCGGCAGCGGCCTGCAGGCGCTGATCCTGGAATGCTTCGGCAGCGGCACCGGGCCCAGCGACGACCCCGAGTTCCTCGCCAGCCTCCAGCGCGCGCAGGCGCAAGGCGTGGTCGTGGTCGCGATCACCCAATGCCATGAGGGCGGCGTGGAACTGGACGTGTACGAAGCCGGCAGCCGTTTGCGTGCAGTGGGCGTGCTGTCCGGTGGCGGCATGACCCGTGAAGCGGCGTTCGGCAAACTCAACGCGCTGCTCGGCGCCGGGCTCGACACCCAGACCATCCGGCACCTGGTGGAACTCGATCTGTGCGGTGAACTGGCCTGAATCGTACAGCCGAACCCGCGTAAAAACCCTCGGCCAACTATATAGTTAGCCTCCTCCCTGCCTTGCCGCTTTCTAGCATGCCGAAGCTGTTCTTCCGGCAGCGTCCATGAAATGGCAAGGCAGGAACCCATGAGCCAACAAACCTCCACCCTTCGTTACAACCCCTCCGATACGCTGGTCACCCAACTCTGCGTCGGCCCCGCCTTCCGGGAAGCCGCCAGCACGCTGTTACGCCGCTCGTTGCAAGAACTCTACCCGGACCTGGGCATCGACCCGGACATCGCCATGGTCGGCACGCCGACATGGGGCATTGTCGACGATGAAATCGTCGCCGGCCCCACCGCGCACCAAACCCTCACCGACATCCTCACCAATCAGGCCATCTCAGGTGAACCCGCGCTCTACATCGAAGGCGCGCACTACCTTATCCAGCCGAAAAACCAGCAACCCACCGCGCACCTGCCGGTACGCATCACGCAGATCGCCACCCTGATCAACCTGCTGGCACCGGTGATGCTCACCGCCTACCAGGAACAACAAGTGGCGTTCTGGAACTCCAGCAACGGCACCTCCGGCCCCCATTGGCAAGCCTTGTCCAGCACGCTGCGCTCGGTGTGGAACGTGACCCGCGTCGACGGCTGGGACGAGCAGGACTGCGCCATGGCCCGCACGCTGTACGCCGCGCCGGAACTGACACGCCGCCAGAGCGACGATGCATTCGCCTGCCGCGCCTACCTGGTGGACGTCGATCAGGTCGATGGCGCAACCGTCACCCACCTGGGCCTGCTGTCGATTGCCGTGCTGATCGGCAACCACGACGGCGAGACGCTTATCCTCACGTACTCCCTGTTCAACGGCTACGAGAAATTCGCCACGCTGGAGCAACTGGGCCAGAGCTTGCCCGGCTACGTAGGTCGCCATGCACCCACTGACATCCAATGGCGACTGTTCGAACCCACCGGGCATTTTTTCGATCACCAGGCTTGCACGCTGATTGCCCAACAGCTTGCGTTCATCGGGCAGCTCGACACTCAGCAACTGCGGCGCACCGCCCCCAGCGAATCCTCACTCAACCTGCCACCGGCCACCCAAGAGCTGGTCGGCGAAAAGCAACCCGACCTCAAACCCTACCTCGACGCACTCCCGTCCTGGCTGACGTCCGCCTCCACCAGCGACCTGAGTCTCTACGCACGCTACCTGAAAGACCTCGCCGCGCTGCACAGCCTCAACGCGGGCAAGTCCTACGACGATGACATCCCGCACATCCAGACCTACGCGCTCGACAGACTGCGCGCCGAAATGCTCAAGGACCACACCGACGCGGCGAACCTGCGCCTGGAG
Organism: Pseudomonas sp. PSPC2-3; assembly: GCF_049898265.1. Lineage (NCBI taxonomy): Bacteria > Pseudomonadati > Pseudomonadota > Gammaproteobacteria > Pseudomonadales > Pseudomonadaceae > Pseudomonas > Pseudomonas sp. PSPC2-3. The sequence goes on from NZ_JAFCXJ010000001.1 coordinate 552,739, forward strand.
AACATCGAGATTCAGGTACGCAGCCCGATTGTGTGGGGCAGTTTCACCCTGCCGGGCAAGGTCGACACCACCACCTTCAGCCTGGCCGACCTGGCCCTGCAAAACCTGATCGGCCTGCCCCTCGGCGACAAAAGCGTGCGCTTGCGCAACAGCAGCACCGTGCCGGCGTGGCTGACCATGGCATACATCGAAACGCTGATCCGCAAGGTGGACGTCGGCCAACACTACCCGGCCCTGGCCAAAAGCAAGTTGCTCGACAACCCGCTCGAATCCAGCCGCCGACGCGCCCTGTACAGCAGCCATTTGCGCATCCAACTGCCGCTGCAAGCCTTGCAATACAAGATGAGCCGACACGCCGGGATCGACGAACTGGGGTATCGCTACGTCGCTGCCGTGCTGGCGCCAGAGGCAGCGGACCGTCAGGTCGACGGGCAAGCCATCGTTCTTCGTCCCCTGGCCTTCCTGCCGAAAAACCGCAGCGCCGACACGCAAGACGTGGTGAGCAACATGTTTGTGATTGGCCCCCAGGACACGAACGCCGGGCCCTGCCTGTTGTATCGCCCGATGGCGGAATTACAACTGCTGCAATATCCGTCACCGGCCGACCTGCTGTATGCGATCCGCCAATCACGCCACCTGCGCGACTCGGTCCTGGCCTGGCTGCCGGACAACGTGCGCGACGACTACGCACGCTACGCATTCCCTGGCGAACTGCCCTCGCCCTGGGCAGTCGTGACGTTGCTGGCGGACCCGGTCAAACTCGTGATGATGAGCGGGCCCATGGACCTGGGCACGCAAGTGCTCAGCGGTGATCTGCCCGGCGAGCTGTTCAAGGCCAACGCCAACGCGCTGATCACGCTGGCCGACCGTCAGTCGGCGTCGAATGCCGAAAGTCGCTGGGCCTCGCTCAAGCAGGCGGGCTGGCTGATATTCAACGCAGCCCTGCCGTTCCTGGGCCGCACCGTGAACACCGCCGCCTGGATCTGGCAGATACTGGATCAGGTGCAAGCGGTCGTCGACGCGCAACAGCAAAAGGACAAACCGGCCCAATGGTCCGCCCTGGCCGGGCTGTTGCTCAACCTGGGCATGGTGTTGACCCTGCACATCGCCAGCCGCGACGCGCCGCCAGCCCCCGCCTTGAGCAAGGACGAGCCGGCACCGAAACCTGCCGCCAGGCCCGAGGTGATCGCCAAGCCCGTGACAGTCAAACAATTGGCCAACCTTTCGGCAGTTGAGCTGCCAGGCAATCACCCGCATGCACTGCACACCCTGGCCGCGATCAACCGCAGCCCCAGCGACCTGGGCAGCCTGCTGGACAGTTTCAAGGTCGAAAAGCCGAAGGTGCGCAACAAGGCCTCATCGCGCATCGGCCCTCATCGCCACCTCTATCCGCTGCTCGATAAATGGTACGCACAGGTCGGCGAACGCTGGTTCGAAGTGACGGTGGATGAGAATGACGAAGTGCAGATCACCGATCCCCAACAACCCGCGCGCAACGGTCCCTTTCTGATCGGCAATCTCAAGGGCGAGTGGTTCATCGACACCCGGCTGCGCCTGCGTGGCGGCGGTTCAAGAAGCCGGGAGCGCAAAGCCCGGGCGCAAGCCGAACGTCAGGCCAGCCAACTGCGCAGGCAGATCACCGCCTTCGAGCAACAGAAAAAGACCGCCCAGGACACCCTGGAAAAGACTTATCAGGCACTGGTCGACGCACCGCCCACCTCGGCCCAGGCCGCGCAAAGGGCTTACCTCGATCAACTGGAGGCCCAACGCACAGACTACGAGACCGCCCTGAAAAACCTGAAAGAGTTGAATGTACTTGCCCCAACGCCGGACTACCTGCACAGCGCCGTGGGGTATCTCAAGGCTCAGTTGAGCCTGAGCTGGGCCGGGCTCAACGAAGTGCTCAAAGCCTTTACACCCAAACTCCGTACAATCCTCGACCACATCGCGAAGCAGGCCGCCGACGCACGCGCGCGCAACATCCCCGACGCACTGCAAATGAACGCAATACTGCACGGCATGATCGAGCGCCTGGACTACTTCGAAACGCGGTTCAACGAACTGCGTGACCTGCCCGGCGAAGGCCTGCGCCTGATCAAGAACACCAAAAGCCTGCTGCCTGCCTACAGCAGCGGCGACCTCAAGGCGTTGCAAGTCACCTTGGCCCGCAACCTGTGCCTGCGCGAAACCACCACCCTCAGCGCACCACTGGCATGGGCGGCCATCGACCATATTGTCGACGCCTGCGACATCGCCATCCAGGCCCTGCGCGACACCCTGCGCGAGCGCAGTGACAAGCGCATCGACGAACAGATCGAAACCCTGAGCAGCCTGATCGAACAGTTCACGGTGCTGGGCGAGCGCCTGCAGGACTTTCCCACGGAATTCCCCAGCGTCTCCCTGACGGAACCGTTGACCCGCCTGCGCGAGCAACTCGGCGAGTACACCAAACGCGCCAGCACCCATCTTGCGCAAATGGCCGACCGACGCACCTCACTGAGAGCCACCCCCAGCCCGCCGCCCGTCCCGCCACACCCGCAGAAAAAATTCATCCGCACCCGTTACCACGGCATGGTCGTCGGTGAGCCGCAATTGTCCGCCACAGGCCTGGACACCGGGCTGGTGGATGTTCGCTCGCCCCTGTCCAACACCGTGGTGGCCACGTTTCACGAGAAACCGGACGGCTTTTGGGTGCAACGGGCCAGGAGCGAACAAACGGTGAACACGCCCATCGACCTGCAAACCAGCGTGGACGCCGGCCAGAACCTGCTCGACGGCCTACCGGACTTCAAACAACGGATCACCGGCCTGGCCAGCCAAGCCCAACGCACGCCCATCGGCATCGAATACTTGTACCATCAACACGCCCAGCGCCTGGAGCAAGCCACGCGCAGTATCGAGCAAGCCCTGAGCCAGAAGAACCTCGCGCAAGGCGACGTGGCCCTGGCCAGCACCGTCAAAAAGACCCTCAGCGACGCCACCACAGCCCTCTATCAACAATCCGTAGACAATGTGTTGAGGATGACCCAACAGCACCCGCCGACACCCTCCGGCGTGCAATGGTTGAAGGCCCGCAACGCGATAAGCATCAAAAAAACCATCAGCCGCCGACGCATCAAGTCCGCCCGGCCGGATTACCTGGACGAATACACCATCACCGACCGCAGCACCCATAAGGTGCTGTGGTATGCACACTTCCACTACTCGACCGACTGGACCACACCCAGGGCGTTTATCAGCGCGCGCCTCAAGACACCGCAGGAACACAGCCTGGGCGCGGCAGCCGACACCACCAAAGGCCTGAGCAGCGCACAACGCGTGGCATTCCACCGCAGCGAGATCAACGAGAGTCAGGCCAGTACGCTGTTTTTCAACCTCGCCTGACACACGGCCGACGGCACACAACTTGCTCTTTCACCGTACCTGACACGTTGGAGCCGTCGATGCTGCACGCTCATCTCACCACCCTCAACGCGGTGTCGCTGGTGCTCGACACCTTCAAGGCCCAAGGGCTGCCCAGCGAGGCCTTGCTCGCGGGCAGCGGCATCTGCGCGGCGGACTTGAGCCGCGCCGACACGCGCATTACCACCAATCAGGAAATGCGCGTATGCGCCAATGCCGTGGCCCTGCGCCGGGATGTCGGCCTGGTGCTGGGCCGCCAGATGCATGTGTCGGCCTACGGCATGCTCGGTTACGCGCTGCTGACGAGTGCCACCTTCGGTGACGCTTTGCGCCTGGCGCTGCGTTATCCGGCGCTGCTGGGAACACTTTTCAAGCTGAGCCTGGAGGCGGACGGCGAGCGCATCTGGTTTACCGCCGCGGACTATCGCGAAACCCTGGCCATGCAGATGTTCAACGTCGAACTGTGCCTGGCCTCGCTGAAGGTGATCTGCGACGACCTGCTCGGCCAGCCGCTGGCGCTGCTTGGCGCACGCTTTGAATACAGCGCGCCGGATTATCGCGCGCGCTACAGCGAGTGTTTCGCCTGCCCGCTGCAGTTCGACGCCGGCACCAACGCCTTCGCCTTCGACAAGCGCTGGCTGGACCAGCCCCTGCCCCTGGCCGACGCCGTCACGCACCAGGCCATGGCCGAGCGATGCCGCAAACAGAACCTGGAGTTCACCGGCCGCCAGGCGTGGCTGGGCAGAATCCGCCAGTTGCTCACCAGCCAACTCGGCGCCGCGCCGGGGATCGAAGGCCTGGCCGCACAGATGAACTGCTCGCCGCGCACCCTGCGCCGCCACTTGCACGACCTGGGGTGCAGTTATCAGGAACTGCTCGACGAACTGCGCTTCGAGCGCGCCAAGCAATGGCTGGCGGCGGATGAACTGCCGATCTACCGCATCGCCGAGCAACTGGGTTTCAGCGAAACCGCCAGCTTCCGGCATGCCTTTGTGCGCTGGAGCGGCGTGGCGCCGAGCCAATTTCGTGCATGACGCCCCATTGATGGGCGAATTGCGGACACACAATTTGGCCCGATTTATCCCCTTTTGGCCGCTCCTGCCGTTCTCATAAAGCGCCCCGCCCGCAAGACTGCAGGCACCGATACCGCCTGCGGAGAACAACAAAATGCTGACGATCTACTCGGACGATCACCACCTGCACCACGGCCGCTGTGAACTGATGGACGGGCAACTGATGCCCTGCTTCGAAATGCCCTCGCGCGCCGACCACGTACTGCAACGGGTCAAAGCCCGTGGGCTGGGCCCGGTCCTTGCCCCGCAGGACTTTGGCCTCGCGCCGCTGCAACGTGTCCATAGCCGCGACTACCTGGACTTCTTCAAAGGTGCCTGGCAACGCTGGACCGCATTCGGCGAGGACGGCGACCTGTTGCCCTACACCTGGCCCGCCCGCACCTTGCGCCGCGTGCTGCCCACCAGCCTGCACGGCCAGCTCGGTTACTACAGCTTCGACGGCGGCGCACCGATTACCGCCGGCACCTGGCAAGCGGCCTACAGCGCCGCCCAGGTCGCGTTGACCGCACAGCAAGCGATCCAGCGCGGCGCCCACTGTGCGTTCGCGCTGTGTCGCCCGCCGGGGCACCACGCCGCCAGCGACTTGATGGGCGGTTATTGCTACCTCAACAACGCCGCCATCGCCGCCCAGGCGTTTCTCGACCAGGGCCATCGCAAGGTGGCGATCCTCGACGTGGACTACCACCACGGCAACGGCACTCAATCGATCTTCTACGCACGCAACGACGTGCTCTTTACCTCGATCCATGGGCATCCGGAGGCGGAGTTCCCGTTTTTCCTGGGCTACGCCGATGAGCAGGGAGAAGGCGCCGGGGAAGGCTTCAACTTCAACTACCCGTTGCCGGCCGGTTCCGGGTGGGCGCGCTGGAGCGCGGCGCTTGACGAGGCGTGCAGGGAAATCGAGCGCTATGACGCCGACATCATCGTCGTGTCGCTGGGTGTGGACACGTTCAAGGACGACCCGATCTCGCAGTTCAAGCTCGACAGCCCGGATTACCTGGCCATGGGCGCACGCATCGCGCGCCTGGGCAAACCCACGCTGTTTGTGATGGAAGGCGGCTACGCCGTGGCAGAAATCGGCATCAACGCCGTCAACGTTCTAGAAGGTTTTGAGGGGTCCCTCCAATGAACATGCTCAAGTCGCTCGTCCTCTGCGCCGCCGTTCTCGGTGGCGCGGCCCATGCCGAAGAGAAAACCCTGCGGGTCTACAACTGGTTCGACTACATCACGCCCAAGGCGCTGGAAGACTTCAAGGCGCAGAACCCCGACGTCAAACTGGTGTACGACATCTTCGACACCAACGAAGCCCTGGAAGCCAAGCTGCTCACCGGCAACTCCGGGTATGACGTGGTGGTGCCGTCCAACGTGTTCCTCGCCAAGCAGATCGAAGCCGGAGTATTCCAGCCCCTGGACCGCAGCCGACTGCCGAACTGGAACCACCTCGATCCCAAGCTGATGAAGCTGCTCGAGGCCAACGACCCCGGCAATAAGTTCGCCGTGCCCTACATGTACGGCACCATCCTGATCGGCTTCAACCCCGACAAGGTCAAGGCCGCGCTGGGTGCCGATGCGCCGGTGGACAGTTGGGACCTGATCTTCAAGGAAGAAAACATCAGCAAGCTCAAGCAGTGTGGCGTCGCGCTGCTCGATTCGCCGTCCGAGATCCTGCCGCTGGCCCTGCAGCACCTGGGCCTGGACCCCAACAGCAGCAACCCCAAGGACTATGAAAAAGCCGAAGCGCTGCTGATGAAAGTCCGCCCGTACATCACCTACTTCCACTCCTCCAAGTACATGGCCGATATCGCCAACGGTGACATCTGCGTGGCCGTCGGTTATTCCGGCAGCTTCTCCCAGGCCGCCAACCGCGCCAAGGAAGCCAAGAACGGCGTGATCGTGGACATGCGCCTGCCCAAGGAAGGCGCGCCGATCTGGTTCGACATGCTCGCCCTGCCCAAAGGCGCGAAAAACCCGCAGGACGCCTACACCTTCATCAACTACCTGCTGCAACCGCAGGTGATCGCGCCGATCAGCGACTTCGTCGGTTACCCCAACCCGAACAAAGACGCGACGGAACTGGTTGACCCAGCGATCCGCCACAACCCCAACCTGTACCCCACCGAGGCGGCGATGGCCACGCTGTATACCCTCAAACCCCTGGGCCGCGACGCCGAGCGCGCCCGGACGCGGGCGTGGACCAAGATCAAGTCGGGGACATAGGGGCCGCCCGCTATCTAACTACCACCTCCGGACGGGCACGCGCCCTAACGTGGTCGAGGTCCTGGGTTGCCGTCGGCAACCCGCCTCACCTCGCCCGTCAGGAGCCCGCCCTTGCCCTCATCGCCTCCCAGTGCCAACGACCTGTTGACTCAACTGACCACCGGCCCCTCCTTGCGCGAAGTCGCGGCCGCCACCCTGCGCTCGAGCTTGCGCGAGCTGTACCCGGATCTCGACATCGACCCCGATCTGACCCTTCTGGTGACGCCGCACTGGCAGATCACCGCCGAGGCGATCCTGCCCGGAGCCCCGCGATTTCAAACACTGACCGGCGCGTTGTGCCGCAGTGCAACATCCGGCGCACCTGTCACCTGGCTCGACAGCGAGCACTACCTGATCTATCAATCCGCCACCGGGCCGAACGTGCATCTGCCGGTCAAGGTGGACTCCGTCGGCCGCCTGATCAATGAGCTGGCACCGTTGCTGTGCGTCGCGTACCAAGAGCAGCAACTCGCGTTCTGGAATGCCAGCAACCACCCGAACGGCCCACGCTGGCGCACCTTTGCCAACGCCTTGCGCGCGATCTGGAATGTCGACAGCGTGGAGGGTTGGGACGAGGATGAATGCAACGTTGCCAGGGCGGTTTTTCACACGCCGGATTACGCCCAGCGCTTGCCCCAGGACAAATACGCGACCAAGGCTTATCTGATCGACGTCGACTTGGAATACGCCACACAGGTCAAACACCTCAACCTGTCGGCATTGGCGGTACTGGTCGGGCGCCTCGGCGAGCGCGACATCATCCTCAGCTATTCGATCGCCGACGGTTACGCCGCCTTCAAGAGCCTGCAAGCGCTTGGCGACGCCCTGAGCATTCAAGTGGCCACTCCACAGGCGACCAAGCTCCACTGGCGACTCTTCCAACCCTCAGGGGACTTTTTCGAGCAGCAGGCCTGTGCGTTTATTTCCCTGCAGATTCAGGCAATCGGCGCAATCGCGTTCAACAGCGGTGAGCTGATCCCGACCATGGCGCACGACAAGCCAGGCAGCGAAATCGCCCCCCGCGCCCCGCTGGATCAAGACAGAATCGGCTGGGTACATCGTGCCTTGCCCGACTGGATACTCACCGCGTCCTCGTCGGATCAGGCAACCTACGGGCGCTACATGATGGACCTCGCGGCCCTGCACCTGCGGCACGCGGGTAAAGCCTTTGATGATGGGATCAAGCACATCGGCGATTTTGCCCTGGATGCGATCCACACCCTGATGGTCAAGGACCACCCCGGCGTGGCCCGCACGACGCTGGACAGCGTGCGGATCAGCGTCACCAGCGTGCAAGCCTGGGGCACCCTGATCGTGCCGGGAAACACCCAGACCCAAACCTTTACCCTCGCCGAGTTGGCCCTGGAAAACCTGATAGCCCTGCCCTTGGGCAACAAAACCGTCGGTTATGAAAACGGCAGCGCGGTGCCCGCCTGGATGACGGCGGCCTACCTGGAGCACTTGATTACCCAGGCGAACGTCGGCATGCACTACCCGGCCCTGGTCAAACGCACGCTGCTTGACGACGCTGCCGAGTCCCTGCGAAGGCAACGTCTCTACACCGCTCAATTACGCCTGCAACTGCCGCTACTGGCGTTGCAGTACAAAGTACGAGGTGTCCACGACCTGAGCGAACAGGGCTATCGCTATGTCTGCGCGGCGATGCATCCAGACAGCGCAGCCCGTGTGGTCGACGGCGCGGCGGTGGTCATCCGCCGCTTGTCCCTGCTCCCCAAACGCCGTCTGGGCTCGGCCGTCGACGTCGTCGGCAACATGTTCGTCATTGGCCCTCAAGACCCGAAAAAAGGTCCTTGCCTGCTCTATCGCCCGCTGTCCAACCAACCGTTGATGCAGTTCCCGTCACCGACCAATCTGCTGTACGCGATCAAACAAGACACGCCATTGCGCCAATCGGTCCTGGCTTGGCTGCCCGATAAGGTGCGAACGGCTTACGCGCAATTTGTGTTTCCCGGCAGCCTGCCCTCGCCGTGGGTATTTACCAGTGTGCTGAGCGACCCGCTGAATGCACTGGTGATGACCGGGCCCGTCGAACTGGGGCGGGAAGTGCTGCCAAACGACGACTTCGCCACACTGTTCCGAGCCAACGCCGACGCGCTGGTCACCCTGGCCGACCGCCAATCGGTGTCCAATGCCGAGGCGCGCTGGGAGAGTTTCAAGCACGCCGGGTGGCTGATGTTCAATACCGTGCTGCCGTTCATGGGCCGCGCCGCGGGCGCCGCGACCTGGATCTGGCAATTGATGGATGACCTGCAACAGATGGTCGACACCAATGAGGTCGGTGACCGTTCCGCCGGGCTCTCGGCGCTGGTGGATATCTTGCTGACGCTCGGCATGGTGTTAACGACGCATGTCGCCACGGCGCATCGGCCCGAGTCGTCCATCGGGAAGCCCGCCAAGCCGCCCGAATTGCCGCCGCCGGAGGTCAAGGTAGAGGTCGTCCAAAAGCCGGATATCGCGACGGCAGAGCTGCCCGTCGACCACGAACACACCCTGCACATCAGTGGTGCCCTGAACCGCAGCGCGCAGAACCTGGGCACGTTTCTCGACAGCTTTGCGCAGGCCAAGCCCGATCAATTGGGTACGCAACAGACCGTGGAAGGCCCTCATCAGCATCTCTATGCCAAAGCCTCACACTGGTACGCCCCGGTGGGTACACGATGGTTTGAAGTGACGGTCGACGAAAACGACACCGTGTTGATCATCGATCCGCGCCAACCAGGCCGGCGCGGCCCGCCGCTGATCGCCAATCGCCTGGGGCAATGGTTCGTCGACACGCGCTTGCGCCTACGCGCAGGCGGCCTGCGCAGCCGGCGCAAAAAAGGCGAAGCCCTCAGGCCGCCGAAAATCACCGATTTACGCCGGCAACTGGCAACCTTCGACAGCGAGCAAGCCCAGCGCCAGCACGGTCTTGAAGCCTTGCAAGGCGCCATCGACCGCACGGCGGGTGACGCCAAAGCCGCGGCCAGAACCACCTTTCTCGAACAGGTGGATACGCGTCTCAAAGAATTCGACGTACCGATTTCCCAGCTCAAATCCCTGAATATTCTCGACACGGTGCCCAACTATCAGGACGCCATGGTCGGCTACCTGGAACATCAGCTGTTTCTGGCGCGCTCCGCCATCAGCGAACAACAGATCCCGTTTCGCGAACGACTGGAAGCCATACAGGGCCACCTCGACATCGAGGGCGTTGAAGAAGAAGCCTTGCCCACCGTTCACTACCGCAACATGTATACCGCGACACACGCCATGGCGGAGCGCCTGGGCTACCTTCAGGCACGCTTCAAGGAGGCTCGTGCCCTGGGTGCGCGCGGGGTCAGGCTGATCCAGCAGCATGAGCCGCACCTGCCCGCTTATGCCCTTGATGATCTCAAGGCGTTCAAGATTACCCTGGGCCACTTCCTGTGCGTGGCCGAAGGCGCATCGGCCACACGCGCCGACGCCAGGGAAGCCTTGCGCCGTATCGTCGATGTGGCGGAGCTGGCGGTCCAAAGTTTCAGAGAGGCCGCACAACCGCGCAACATGGTGCCGCCGGAGCAGTTGATCGAAACCCTGGACAGCCTGATGGATCAGTTTTCCAGGGTTGACCAGAACCTGGTGGATCTGCCGGCCGAGTTTCCCAATGACCTCAACAAGCCCGACCTGGAAAACCTGCGCAAGCAAGTGGACGAGTTCGCTCGGCTCGCAGAGAAACAACTGACAACCCTGCTTCGCGAACGCAGAGCCATGGAGCCCACCGCGGGCCCGTCGCGCACCGTCCCCAGGGCGAAGAAAAAATACATCAAGACGCGCTTCAAGGGGATGGTGGTCGGCGAAGAGCGTGAGAGCCCCGACGAAGACGGCAAGACGCTGGTCGACGTAAAGGAACCCCTGACCGGCAAAGTGATTGCAACCTTCCATGAGAAGGAGCCGGGGGTTTGGGTCGAACGCGAGCTGACGCCCAAGCCCGCTTCCCGCAGCCAGGCGCGTAACCTGGCAAACAGCATCAGCGACGGTCAGGCGCTGGTCGATGGGGTCGAAGCCTTTATCGCCAACAAGGAAGCCTGGGCGAAGGAAACCCGGCAACTGCCGGTGGAAATCGAAGAGCGCTTCCACCAGCACGCCAAAAAACTGCAACGGGCCAACCAGGATATCGAAGAGGCGTTGACCTCCAGCAACCAGACCGAAAGCGCCTCGCCGTCAGCTGCGTTGACTAACCGCCGCCTTGATGAGGCGATCACCCAGCTTTACCGGGAAGGCAAACGGATCAAGCTCGAGGTGCTCAAGCGCCGACCACCGGAGGCGGCGCACGTCGAATTGCTGTTGCGCGAGGGCGCCGTCACGGTAGACCCGCCTGTCGGCGCCCGCACCCGACTCAGGGGGCGCGACAAGGGTTTCCTGCAGGAGTATGCGGTGGTGGACGTCAACACGAACCGTCCGTTGTGGTACGCACACTTTCACTACCCCACCCTCACCGGGCCGGAAGAAGCCTACACCGCCGCCCACCTGAAAAACCGCCAACAGCGCCTGATGGGCGGCCGGTTCGAACCCTTGAGCGACATCGCCGTGTACCGCAGTGAAATCGGTCTGCATCTGGCCCGCTCGCTGTTCCTGAAAGCCAAGCCTCAGCCCTCAGCCTGACCGGTCCAGGCCTGGCGCAACCGCGCGAGCGCCTGGCGGATCGCCGCCTCGGGCACTGCGGCGAAGCCCAGCACCAGGCCGGCGCGTTGATCGTCCGGTGGCCCGGCCTGCGCCAGCCAATAGCTGCTCAGGCCATTAACCTCCACGCCCACCGCGCGGGCCTGCGCCACCAGTTGTTGTTCGCGGGCAAGGCTGTCCACCCGCACGGTGAGGTGCAGGCCCGCGGCACTGTTCGGCAGGCTGCCGACCCCCGGCAGCTCGTCCGGCCAGCCGTTCAACAGGACGTTGCGCCGACTGAGCGCAGCGCGGCGCATGCGCCGGATATGCCGCTGAAAGTGCCCCGCCGCCATGAACTCCGCCATCACCGCCTGGGTGCTGACCTCCGAGTGCCGCACGTCCACGGCGCGGCGCTGGGCGAATGCGTCGACCAGCGTCGGCGGCAACACCAGGTAACCCAGGCGCAGCGCCGGGAACGCGACTTTGCCGAACGTCCCCACATACAACACCCGCCCGCTGCGATCCAGGGCCGCCAGCGGGGCCAGCGGCGCGCCGCTGTAACGGTACTCGCCGTCGTAGTCATCCTCGACGACCCAGCCACCGCTGCGTTCGGCCCAGGCCAGCAACTCCAGGCGCCGGGCCAGGCTCATGACCACGCCCAATGGGTACTGATGGGACGGCGTGACATAGGCCAGGCGGCAGTTGTCGAGGCCGTTCAACACGCTGCAGTCGATCCCCTCGCTGTCCACCGCCACACCTTGCAACTGCGCACCGGCCAGGGCGAAGGCATGACCGGCGGCGCGGTAGCCGGGATTTTCAATCGCCACGCCATCACCTGGGCTCACCAGCAACTGTGCACAAAGGCTGATTGCCTGCTGCGCGCCACTGGTGATCACAATTTGCTCAGCCGTACACTGCATGCCCCGCGAGCTGCGCAGGTAGGCGGCGATCAGGCTGCGCAAGCGCTCGTCCCCGGCCGGGTTGCCATAGCACAGTAGCTTGAGGTCCGGCTTGCGCCAAAAAGCCGCATTCAGCTTGGCCCAGACGTCAAAAGGGAACAGGTCGAAGGCCGGAACCCCCACCCGAAATGCCCGTGGAGGCCCCGTGGGCGGCAAGGGCAAATGGTTGTTTTCGAGGCGCTCCAGCGCCGCGCTGTGGATAACTTTTTCGCTCGAAATATCGGCGTTTTTCAGCTCGATTGTGGATAAGGCTGGGGATAAGCCTGTTGAAAACCCTGTGGACAGTTTTGTGGATAGTTTTTTTGAACTGGGCAGTTGGGCGACATACGTCCCGTCGCCGACCCGGCTTTGCGTAAAGCCCTCGGCATACAGCTGATCGTAGGCACGCACCACGCTGTTGCGCGAAATCGACAACGCCGCCGCCAGGTCGCGCGTGGCGGGCAAACGCGTGCCGCCGGCCAGTCGCCCGTCCAGCACGCGTTGGCGCAAGGCTTCGTACAGCTGGCGGGTCAGCCCCTGACGACGATCCAGCTCGATTCCCGCAGGGTTGAACGACAACGGCGGCGCAAGGGACGACATTGGGCAGGCTCCGGAATTGGACCCATGAAATGGGTCATAGATGGCTCTTACAACGAACCATTAGCCTGCCTAGGATGCAGGCATTCGCCAAGGAATACTTTTATGTACACACCACGCGCCTTTGCCCTCGACGATTTGCCCGAACTGCAGCAACTGATCCAGCACACGCGTCTGGCGCAGGTGGTGACCGTGGGTGAACACGGCCTGCTAGCCAGCCACCTGCCACTGCTGCTCAACCCCAACGAAGGCCCGAACGGTACGCTCTACGGCCACATGGCCAAGGCCAACCCGCAGTGGCACGACCTGCAGAACGGCGGCGAAGCGCTGGTGATCTTTGCCGGGGCCGACGCCTATGTCAGCCCGGCGTTTTACCCGAGCAAGGCCGAGCACGGCAAAGTGGTGCCCACCTGGAACTACCTGGCCGTGCATGCCTACGGCACGGCCGACGTGTTTACCGACGCCGAGCGCCTGCGCGGCGTGGTCAGCGCCCTCACCGACCGCCACGAAGGCCGCCGCGCCCAGCCCTGGAAGGTCAGCGACGCCCCGGCCGACTACATTGAAGGCATGCTCAAGGCCATCGTCGGTTTCGCCTTGCCCATCGAACGTCTGATCGGCAAACGCAAACTCAGCCAGAACCGCAGTGCCGCCGACATCCAGGGCGTGCGCGAGGGGCTGGCCACCAGCCTCGACGTGCGCGACCAGACCCTCGCCCGTTTCATTCCCCAAGGAGCCCCAGAATGAGCCCGATCGACATCCGCCCCGTCACCGCCGCCGACCACGCCGCCTGGCTCGCGCTGTGGCACGCGTACTTGCAGTTCTACAACACCGAACTGCCAGACGCCGTCACCCAGAGCACCTGGCAACGCCTGATCGACGCCCATGAGCCGACCCACTCCGCGCTCGCCTGGCAGGACGGCAAAGCGGTAGGCATGGTCAACTTCATCTACCATCGCTCCAACTGGAGCATTGAAAACTCCTGCTACCTGCAAGACCTGCTGGTGGCGCCGGCCCAGCGTGGCGGCGGCGTGGGCCGCAAATTGATCGAACACGTCTATGCCACGGCCAAAGCCGACGGCTGCTGCAAGGTCCATTGGCTGACCCACGAGACCAATGCCACCGCGATCCAACTGTACGAACGCATCGCCGAACGCCCTGGCTTCATCCAATTTCGCAAAGGTCTTTAAGGAGCGCAGCATGTCCACCTCTCTCGCCGACTGGCAAGGTGCCCCGGCGCCCACGGTCCAACTGCTCGAAGGGCGTTTCATCCGCCTGGAAAAACTCGACCCGGCGCGCCACGCCGACGGTCTGTGGCAAGCCCTCGAAGGCCCCGGCGCCGACCCCAAGCTGTGGGACTATTTGCCGTATGGCCCGTTCAGCGACCGCACCGCGTTCGATGCCTGGCTGAACAACCATGCCCAGCACAACGAGCCGTATTTCTTCAGCGTGATCGACCGCGCCAGCGGCGATGTGCAGGGCATCCTCAGCCTGATGTCCATCGTCCCGGCCCACGGGCGCATCGAAATCGGCCACGTCACCTTCGGCGCGCCGATGCAGCGCTCGCCGAAAAGCACCGAGGCCGTGTATCTGTTGGCCAAGCATGCTTTCGAACTGGGCTACCGCCGCCTGGAGTGGAAATGCAATAACGGCAATGCCCGCTCCAAATACGCCGCCGAGCGCCTGGGGTTCAGTTTTGAAGGGGTGTTCCGCCAGCACATGGTGGTCAAGGGGCAGAACCGGGACACGGCGTGGTATTCGATTCTGGACTCGGAATGGCCGCCGATCGGGGCAGGGTTTGAGCACTGGCTGTCGGAAGCCAATCAGGCAGGTTCAGGCCAATTGAAAAGCCTGGCGGAGTGCCGCGCCTAAATCCCACAGACAGCGCAGCACCAGAATATGAGAGCGGGCTTGCCCGCGAGGCGGTGGGTCAGTCGAGATTGATTTTCGACTGGTCTACCGCTATCGCGGCGTGGGTATCTACACATCCGATGACGCTGAAAACCCCGGTCGTATCGCGAGCTGTTGCTTTGCTGTTGCTCTGCTTTTGCTCTGTTTTTGATTTTGATCTTAGGCGCCCCGTTAACCACGCTGGCCGAACGCAGGCTTGAATCCGTGGGCAACCCGGCAGGACGCCGGGTTAGCCGTCCTGGGCCAGGGATGGCCCATGACGGCGGCCCACGGATTCAAGCCTGCGTTCGGGCATGCCGAGCCTAAGCGAGGCACCGAGTGGTGGGGGCAAGAGCGTTTTGCTTACTTTTGCGCTTTTCAAAAGTGAGCCGCCGTAAGGGCGGAACCCATAGCGGCCGTCATCTGAATAATGGATATGTACTCATTCCAACCCGAGCGAAGGGTCGGCCCACAGGCCGCCACGGGAGCAAGCTCCCTCCCACACTCGATCGTCAGTGCAATCCGCACTGGGTGTCAGTCGGCAAGCTGCTCGGCCAACACCGCAATATGCTCCGGTCCGATCCCGCAGCAACCGCCCAAATGGCTGGCGCCGCGCTTCTGCCAATCGGCAGCCCATTGCAGGTAGCCCGGCGGGTCGAGGTCGTCGCGCAACGGGTCGAGGCCGTCGTTGGCCGTGGCCTCCTTGGGCTGTGGCGGGAAGGCGTTGGCATAGGCGCCGATCTGGATCGCCACCCCCAGACGCTCGAAGGTCTGGCGGGCCGCATCAATCGCCGCGCCGATCACCTCCGGCTGGCTGCAGTTGAACAACAACACCTGCACGCCCAGTTGCGCAGCCGCTTCGGCCGCCTCGGCCACCGGCTCGCCGGAACGCAGGCGCGGCACCTCGTCGGTGTCTTCGTCCTTCAAGGTAAACGACAGCCAGAACGGTTTGCCGTCCGCCGGCAGACCGGCATGAATGGCCCGCGCCTCGACGATCGAACTCTGGGTTTCCGCCAGCCACAGGTCGACATAAGGCGCCAGGCCGGTCACCAGGGGCGTCAGCAGTTCGCTGACCCGGTCGGCCTCGAACAGGTCAGGCCGATACGAGCCGAACAGCGGCGGCAGGGAACCGGCCACGCGCACTGCTTGGCCGGACGCCACCACCGCGCGCCGCGCCAATTCACCGGCCAACGCCGCCAGGGCCTGGCCCTCGGCGGCAAACCGCGCTTCGCCGATATGAAACGGTACGACGGCATAGCTGTTGCTGGTGATCACGTCGGCACCGGCCTGGATGTAAGCCGCGTGTACCGCTTCCACCGCCTGTGGCGCTTCGCTCAACGCCAGCGCCGACCACTCCGGCTGTCGGAACGGCGCGCCGCGACGTTGCAGTTCGCGGCCCATGCCACCATCGAGAATTACTGTGCGTACTGCGGCCATATGCTTTTTACTCATAAGCTTATGAAAATAACTCACTATGAGAGTCGCTCTTATAACTATTTAATACGGTAAATTCGCTTCATAACAACTTCTTTTTTATTCGGGTGCCTCTCTTGAAACTCAAACCGCTACTGGCCCTGGGCCTGACCATGCTGGCTGCCTCCACCCAAGCCTTCGGCGGTGCAACCCTGGACCGGGTTGAGCAAAACCACGAATTGGTCGGCGTGCTGATGGAAAGCTATCCGCCTTTCTCGTTCCTCAACGAGCAGAACCAGCTCGACGGTTTCGACGTCGACGTGGCCAAGGCCGTCGCGCAAAAACTCGGGGTCAAACTGCGCCTGGAAACCCCGTCCTGGGACGTGATCGCCGCCGGCCGCTGGAGCGGGCGCTACGACATCTGCATCTGCTCGATGACCCCAAGCAAGGCCCGCGCCGAAGTGTTCGACTTCCCCGTGGAGTACTACGCTTCGCCCGCGGTGATCGTGGTCAATGCCAAGGATGAGCGCATCCACGGCGCCAAGGACCTGAGCGGCAAGAAAGTCGGCCTCACCAGCGCCTCCAGCTACGAGAGCTACCTGAACAAAAACCTGGTGATCGAAGGCGCCGAAGACACCCAGCTGCAGTACCCGTTCGAGAACGTGCAGATTGCCCCCTACGACACCGACAACGTGGCCTTCCAGGACCTGGGCCTGGGCGCCGGCGTGCGCCTGGATGCGATCCTCACCAACCTGGTCACCGCCCAACCGCGCCTGAGCCAGGACAAACGCTTCAAGCTGGCCGGCGAAGCGCTGTACGCCGAGCCCAACTCGGTGGCCATCGAAAAAGGCGACCCGCAGTGGGACAGCAAAGTGCGTGAAGTCTTCGCGCAGTTGAAACAGGACGGCACCTTGAGCAAGCTGTCGCAAAAATGGATCGGCGCCGACATCAGCCAATGACCGCGTTCCCCACCCCACCCAAACCACCGATCAGCGCGTCGCGGCTACAACGATTCTTCGGTTTTCGCACGCGCCTGTACCTGACCTGGGCCGCGCTGTTCTGCCTGTTCGCCAGCTTCTTCCTGAGCTTTGACCTGAAGTTCTCGATCATCCTCGACAAGCTGCCCAATCTGGTCGGCGTGCATCTGGCGCCCAACGGGTTTCTGCAAGGCGCGGCGCTGACGGTGTTCCTGTGCCTGTGCTCGATCGTGGCGTCATCAATACTGGGCTTTATCACCGCCCTGGGGCGCCTGTCGAAAAGCGCGGTGGCCTTTGGCGTCGCGAGTTTCTATGCCTCATTCTTCCGTGGCACACCGCTGCTGATCCAGATCCTGCTGATCTACCTGGGCCTGCCGCAACTGGGCCTGGTGCCGGGGGCCATCGTCGCCGGGATCATCGCGCTGTCGCTGAACTACGGCGCCTACCTGAGCGAAATCTTCCGCGCCGGCATCCTCGGCGTGCCCCACGGCCAACGGGAAGCCGCCCTGGCCCTGGGCATGCGCGACAGTTCGATCTTCTGGCACGTCACCCTGCCCCAGGCCATGCGTACCATCGTCCCGCCCGCCACCAACCAGTTCATCTCGATGCTCAAGGACTCCTCCCTGATCTCGGTGATGGGCGTGTGGGAAGTGATGTTCCTCGCGCAATCCTACGGCCGCTCCAGCTATCGCTACATCGAAATGCTCACCACGGCGGCGATCATCTACTGGGTGATGTCCCTCGGCCTGGAACTGATCCAGGCGCGCATGGAGCGGCATTACGGCAAGGGGTATGTGCGACGGGGGTGAGGACTCAGTCATCCCACTCGCGACGCACCTTGACCACGCCCATCTGTAAGCCAAAGGGGCGGAACACGGCGTTCAGCGATTTCAGGGTTTGATTGCCCTCGCCGTGTTCGATATGCACCAGGGTACGCACGGAAATCTTGCACATCTTGGCGAACTGGCTTTGGTGCAGGCCAGTGACTTCGGTGCGCAGGCGGCGCACGGCTTCGCCAATTGCAAGGGAACCGTCAGCCAGCCCCTGTTCGACACGTTCGATTAACAGGGCGCGGGCATCCAGGGTAATGGTCATTTCAGCCCCCATTGCTTCAGACGCATGTCCAGTTTCCCCAACGGGACGCTGGGGTGGTTCAAGGTGACCGCTGGCAAACCGCCTGCAGCCAAGATGTCCGGCAGAGCTCGCAAGTGTTCGGCGTCTTGTCGCAGCCGCTCAAAACTTTGCTCAGGGTCAATAATCTCGGCCAGTGCATCGCAGACCCCTCGCCAATTGATATCACCTGCCACTTCCAGCGCTTTGGGCCACTTGGTCGTTCGGGTAACGCCCTCGGCATCCATCACCATGGGGGCCAAGTCATAAATCGGCGCCAGACGCAGAGAGTCGGTACCTCGGATGATCGACATATTTCGCCCGTGGTTATCCGAGTTACCCAACACCTTGTTCAACAGGTCTCGGCGTAGGTACTCCGCAACCAGATCGGCAACCTGCTCTTCTTGCCCAACCGCGCGCCATTGATTCACCAGCAGTCTGATCACCTCAAGATGATCCATGTAACTGCCAGGCGTCGTCACTCCCGCCAAGGAATAAATCGACTCAACGGCCAATCGTTCGACACCGGCGTTACTGACCTTGCGATCAAAGCGGTGCATCCAAAGGCTCGGCTTGGTGGCCTCTTCCAATGCTAGCCCTTCGGCACCCACCGCCTCTATTCCCAGGGCCTGAAGAGCTCTGTAGTAGTGATACTCACTTCTCAGGATGTCTTGATCATTCTGGGTCGCCTGGTTACGTGCGAACTTGATAAACCAATGTTGGGTAACCTCGGCATCGTTCAGGGTAGCGTCCGGGTACAGCAAACCATCAGCATTCTGCGTCATCAACAGTTTCGGAGCCTCACCGCCCGCGCCCGTTGCCCCGCCGATTGCCGCGCCTTGTTCATAGGCATATTCCAGAAAGCTGTTATCGCGGTTGATCACTTCCCGACGAGGGAAACCAATCGGTGCGGTACCGTCCAGTACCTGCACGGATTCCTTGACCCGCATATGGCCAATGGGGGCCGGCGTACTGCGACCCAGTAGAAACAAATCGGCACTGACGCCCTCCGGCTTCTCATGGCCGATACGTTTCATCAAAGAACGTTTGGCGGCCCCTGCCGGTGCAATATCGTGCAAAAAAGCAGGCGCTTTCTTGAGAACCGCAACATCCCACTCCAGTGGAAACCGCGCACTGACAGATTTGGAAAAAGGCAATCGGACAGCGTCCAGGTTATCGACTAGATAATCCTGTCGATAATGAAACCTGCAAGGTCCATCAAAACCCTTTTCAGGCTCCGAGAACTCCAACCGCATAGCGTCACGCCAATGACCAGCGGTGAAAATCTGCAGTATCAAAGAGTAGGTCGTTTCCATCTGCATTTAAGTGCACCTGGCAAGCAATGTTCGGGACGCGTACTGCAATATAGTGCATTTCCTGCTCAGCAGATGACCAGATTTACGCATTAAAATGCATTTGTATCGCCAGAATTAATCTAAAAATGCATTTTAATGCAAATGAGATGGCCATTTATCCTGTCGCGGACAAAGCCCGATGCGTTTTTAATCGCACCGCACTACAGACAACTCCCGCAAACCAGGGGTCGATAGCCTGACAGTTATCGCCCCGCCATCTCGCTAAATTTCCGGCCTCATTCATCAGAGGTTGGGATCACATGCCCTTTACACCCCCACGATTTGCACTTGTCATGGCGCTTGCGATCAGCGCCGCCAGCCTTCAACATGCCCAGGCGCGGGGCGATATCGAATACCGGCCGTACCATTTCCAACCCTATGAGGCGCTTGATAATGAGTGGGCCGACGCAGCGTCTGAAAAAGCCGAACCCATCGACGGTTACCTCACTCAGCGCGCCACCACGCACAATGGCCTGCAGCTCGCCAAGGCCCTGGAACCTGCGCTGGTTCAGTTGCTGGAGTCCGGCGAACTGACCTCCGAACAGATCAAAGCCCTGGAAAAATTCGCCGACGCGCTGGACAAGCAGCCCGGCGGCATCGGCGCGGCCCTTGAGCAATTGGCCGCCAGCCAGAACGCCAACCTCGCCGCCGCGACCCAGAACACCACGCAGCAACTGAGCAGCCAACTGTTGTCGATCCTGCGCACCCTGCCCGCCGACGACGCTGGCCACTTCTGGGTGCAAAGCCTGGGCAACGACGGCACGCTCGACAAAAAAGGCGGCAGCGCCGGTCTGAAACATGGTACCCAAGGCCTGTTGCTGGGGGCCGATTGGGCGCTGGACCACGCCTGGCGTGTCGGCGTGATGGGCGCCAAATCCAGCAGCCACCTCGACGCCGCGCGTTTTTCCGCCGACCTCGACAGCTGGCACCTGGGCAGCTATGCCGTGCGGCAGGACGGCCCGTTGGCCCTGCGCCTGGGAGCGATCTACAGCAGCCATGACGGGCAGAACAAGCGCAGCGTCAAGTTGCTCGATTACACCGAGCAGCTCAGGGCCAATTACAACGCCAACAGCCAAACCGTCTTCTCCGAAATGGGCTACCAATTGGGCACTGCGGATTTGAGCGTGGAACCCTTCGCCGGCCTCGGTTACCAGCGCTATCACCGCGACGGCTTCAAGGAGCGGGGTGGCCTGACCGCGCTGAACGTCGGCTCGCAAAACCAACAGAACCTGAGCAGCACCTTCGGTCTTCGCCTGGCGTCGCTGTATCGGTTCGATAACCAGATGAGCCTGGCCCCCCACCTCAGCGCCAGTTGGAAACACCTGTACGGCGACGTCGACAGCCGGGTCAGCCAATCCTTTCGCGCTGCGCCGGGGCTGATTGACAGCTTCACTGTCCAGGGCACGTCGCTGGACCGCGACAGCCTGAACGTCCGAGCCGGCCTGGACCTCGCGCTCTCGCCGCAACACACCGTGGGCCTGACCTACGCCAGCGAAACAGGCAACCATAGCCGCAACCAGGGCCTGATGGGCCAATGGCAAATGCGGTTCTGAGCCCACGCTGCGCGCGCCGGCCAAATTACGGGCGAAAAAAAAGGGGAGCACCTGCTCCCCCGAGGATTAAACGGTAGTGTCGAAGGCTGGATCAGCCTTCGATTTCAATCAGGATTTCGCCAGGGTTCACCCGGTCGCCCTTGGCTACATGAACGGCGGTCACCTTGCCGGCAATCGCGGCCTGCACTTCGGTTTCCATCTTCATCGCTTCGGTGATCAGCACCGCCTGGCCGGCCTTGACGACGTCGCCTGGCTTGACCAGCACGTCGACGATATTGCCCGGCATCGTGGTGCTCACATGGCCTGGCTCGGTGGCTTGCTTGCGCTTGCTGCCGCCACCGCCGACGAACTCGTTGAGCGGTTCGAACACCACTTCTTCGGGCATGCCGTCGATGGACAGGTAGAAGTGACGCTTGCCTTCAGCTTTCACGCCAACACCGGTGATGTCGACGCGGTAGCTTTCGCCGTGGACGTCGATGACGAACTCGGTCGGTACGCCTTCGCCACCCGCACGGGCCACGCCGCCGGCTTCCGGGATCGGCAGCAACACTTCCGGAGTCAGGGTGCCGGCGTCGCGTTCTTCGAGGAACTTGCGGCCAATGTCCGGGAACATGGCGTAGGTCAGCACGTCTTCTTCAGATTTGGCCAACGCACCGATTTCGCCGCGCAGCTTGTTCATTTCCGGCTTGAGCAGGTCGGCCGGGCGCACGTCGATCACGTCTTCGCTGCCGATGGCCTGGCGACGCAGTTGCCCGTTCACCGTGCCCGGCGCTTTGCCGTAGCCGCCTTGCAGGTAGAGCTTCACTTCGTTGGTGATGGTCTTGTAGCGCTCGCCGGCCAGCACGTTGAAGAACGCCTGGGTGCCGACGATCTGCGAGGTCGGGGTGACCAGCGGCGGGAAGCCCAAGTCTTCACGCACCCGCGGAATTTCAGCCAGCACTTCGCCCATGCGGTTGAGTGCGCCCTGCTCTTTGAGCTGGTTGGCCAGGTTGGAAATCATCCCGCCCGGCACTTGGTTGACTTGCACGCGCGTGTCGACCGCGGTGAATTCGCTTTCGAACTGGTGATACTTCTTACGCACCGCGTAGAAGTACAGGCCGATTTCCTGCAGCAGTTCCAGGTCGAGGCCGGTGTCGAATTCGCTGCCTTTAAGGGCGGCGACCATCGACTCGGTGCCCGGGTGGCTGGTGCCCCAGGCGAAGCTGGAGATCGCGGTATCGATGTGCTCGGCACCGTTTTCGATGGCCTTGAGTTGGCACATCGCAGCCAAACCCGCCGTGTCATGCGAGTGGATGAACACCGGCAGGCTCTGCTCGGCTTTCAGTGCCTTGACCAGCTCGCCGGTGGCGTATGGCGTGAGCAGGCCGGCCATGTCCTTGATCGCCACCGAGTCGCAGCCCATGGACTCCATTTGCTTGGCCTGGGCCACAAACGCGTCGATGGTGTGTACCGGGCTGGTGGTGTAGGCGATGGTGCCCTGGGCGTGTTTGCCGGCGGCCTTGACCGCTTCGATGGCCACGCGCAGGTTACGCACGTCGTTCATCGCGTCGAAGATGCGGAACACGTCGATACCGTTGACGGCGGCCTTGGCGACGAAGGCTTTGACCACGTCGTCGCTGTAGTGGCGATAGCCCAACAGGTTCTGGCCGCGCAGCAGCATTTGCAGGCGGGTGTTAGGCAACGCAGCGCGCAATTTGCGCAGACGCTCCCACGGGTCTTCTTTCAAAAAGCGCACGCAGGCGTCGAAGGTCGCGCCGCCCCAGACTTCCAGGGACCAGTAGCCGACTTTGTCGAGCTTGTCGCAGATCGGCAGCATGTCGTCGGTACGCATGCGGGTGGCCAGCAACGATTGGTGAGCGTCGCGCAGGATGGTGTCGGTGACAAAGATCTTCTTGCTCATTGTTATATTCCTCACAGGCCTGCGTGGGCGGCGATGGCGGCGGCGATGGCCAGGGCCAGCTCTTCGGGTTTGCGCTTGATCGAGTAGTTGGTCAGCTCAGGGTGGCTTTCCACAAAACTGGTGTTGAACTGGCCGCTGCGGAATTCCGGGTTGCGCAGGATTTCCTGGTAGTAGGCGGCGGTGGTCTTCACGCCTTGCAGGCGCATGTCATCCAGGGCACGCAGGCCGCGGTCCATGGCTTCTTCCCAGGTCAACGCCCACACCACCAGTTTCAGGCACATGGAATCGTAGAACGGCGGGATGGTGTAGCCGGTGTAGATCGCCGTGTCGGTACGCACGCCGGGGCCGCCGGGCGCGTAATAGCGGGTGATCTTGCCGAAGCTGGGCAGGAAGTTGTTCTTCGGGTCTTCGGCGTTGATCCGGAACTGCAACGCAAAACCACGGTGCTGGATGTCTTCCTGCTTCACCGAGAGCGGCAGGCCCGAGGCGATGCGGATCTGCTCGCGAACGATGTCGATCCCGGTGATTTCTTCGGTGATCGTGTGTTCCACCTGCACCCGGGTGTTCATCTCCATGAAGTACACCTCGCCCTCGGCGAGCAGGAACTCCACGGTGCCGGCGTTTTCGTAACCCACGGCCTTGGCTGCGCGCACCGACAGGTCGCCGATGTAGGCGCGCTGTTCAGGGGTCAGTTGCGGGCTCGGGGCGATTTCGATGAGCTTCTGGTTACGGCGCTGGATCGAGCAATCGCGCTCGAACAGATGCACCACGTTGCCAAAGCTGTCACCGAGGATCTGCGCTTCGATGTGCTTGGGGTTGACGATGCATTTTTCCAGGAACACTTCCGCCGAACCGAAGGCCTTGGTGGCTTCGGAGATCACGCGGGGGAAGGCTTGTTCGAGTTCTTCACGGCTGTTGCAACGACGAATGCCGCGACCGCCGCCACCGGAGGTGGCCTTGAGCATCACCGGGTAACCGATGCGGTCGCCTTCGGTGAGGGCTTCGGCGATGTCGGCGACGTTGCCTTCGGTGCCGGGGGTGACCGGTACGCCGGCCTTGATCATGCTGCGGCGCGCTTCGGTCTTGTCGCCCATGCGGCGGATCACTTCCGCGGATGGGCCGATGAATTTAATCCCACGTTCGGCGCAAATGTCCGCCAGTTCCGCGTTTTCCGAGAGAAAACCGTAACCGGGATGCAACGCATCGCAACCGGTTTCCACGGCCAGGTTCACCAGCTTGCGCGGGTTCAGGTAACCGGCCAGGGGTTCGGCGCCGATGCTGTGGGCCTCGTCGGCACGTTTGACGTGCAACGCGTGGCGGTCGGCGTCGGAATAGACCGCGACCGAGCGAATGCCCATCTCGGCGCAGGCACGCACGATTCGCACGGCAATTTCACCACGGTTGGCGATCAGGATCTTTTTTATCACTTGGAAATTCCCTTGAGCCGATTGCTGCGTTCTTCGACCCGCTAGACTCGGGTCGGCGCGTGACTAAATGTTTCAAGCCAGTCGCGAGGCACACACTAAGCCTGCTGAGGGATTAACAAAAATCAATAATTATTGGGTCATGCATAAGTAAAGACTTATAGTTGTCGGACCGGACGCCGCCAAGAGGCTTTAAA
Source organism: Pseudomonas sp. PSPC2-3 (assembly GCF_049898265.1). NCBI lineage: Bacteria > Pseudomonadati > Pseudomonadota > Gammaproteobacteria > Pseudomonadales > Pseudomonadaceae > Pseudomonas > Pseudomonas sp. PSPC2-3. The sequence continues at coordinate 577,459 of NZ_JAFCXJ010000001.1, forward strand.
AAATGCGTAAGTCATTGATGAGGCTGACATTACGTCAACTGCAGATCTTCAATGAGGTGTGTGATTTGCGCTCCTACAGCCGGGCGGCCGAGGAAATGTCCCTCACCCAGCCGGCCGTCAGCCTGCAAATTCGTCAGCTGGAAGAGCTGATCGGCCAGCCGCTGTTCGACTACGTAGGTAAGAAACTTTACATGACCGAGGCGGCCGAAGCGCTGCAACGGGCCAGTCGCGATATTTTCGGGCGCCTGGAAAACCTCGATATGCAGCTGTCGGACATGCAGGGCTCGCTGCAAGGCCAACTGAAACTGGCGGTGGAGTCCAGCGCCAAGTACTTCGTGCCGCACCTGTTTGCCGCGTTCAAGCGCCAGCATCCGGAGGTGCAATTGCATCTGACGGTGGTCAACCGCGCCCAGGTGATCCGCCGGCTGTCGGACAACCGTGATGACTTGGTGATCATGTCCATGGTGCCCCAGGACATGGGCCTCGAATTCCTGCCATTCCTCAACAACCCGATTGTCGCCGTGGCGCTGCCCGACCACCCCTTGAGCCAGCAAGGAGCGCTGCGCCTGCGCGACCTGGAGCCTTACACGCTGTTACTGCGCGAACCGGGTTCCGGCACGCGGCTGGCTTGCGAGGAGTACTTCAAGGAAAAACGCGTTCACTTCAGCCAGACGGTGGAAGTCGCCTCGGCCGAGGCGCAGCGTGAATGCGTGTTGGCCGGGTTGGGCGTGGCCTTGTTGACACGCCACGCCCTGAACCTGGAACTGGCCACCGGCGGGCTCAAGGAGCTGCCGGTGGAAGAACTGCCGCTGTACCGCAGTTGGTGCCTGGTGCAGGCCAAGGCCAAGCGCCTGTCACCGGTGGCCCATGCGTTCCTGGGCTTTATCCGCAGCGAGCGGGTGCAGATCAGCGCGCTGGCTGAGCGCTTCGCTGGGCAGCCGCGGGTGCCTGCCAGTGCAGTTCCGGGTAGTCCGTGATGCTTTGCAGCAATTGGCGTTGATCACAGCGGTCTTCGATTGCGCGACGGAACGCCATGCGGCGCTGGTCTTCCTGCTGACGACGGGTCTTGACGGAGCTGTTGCTATCTTCGTAGGGCCGGGCCATTTGGAGTCTCCCAATGCGAGTGCGGGGAGTTCAGGATGGGCGCGAGGGATGACGGTTTGGCGGCGCGGGGATGACAGGACGATGAATCTTCTGGACAGATGAGACATGCACATGTGGGAGGGGCTTGCTCCCGATGGCAGAGTGTCAGTCGATGCATCTGCGACTGAACCACCGCTATCGGGAGCAAGCCCCCTCCCACATTTGGATCGCTGTATCGCGCTCAGTCGTCGAGGGCTTTGACGGACTTGGGCGACAGACGAAGGCTGCGCAGGCTGCGCTTGACGCTCTTGAGGTGGTTGACCAGGCTCGGCCCGCGCGCCATGGCCACGCCCATCGCCAGCACGTCGATCACCACCAGGTGGGCGATGCGCGAGGTCAACGGGGTGTAGATTTCGGTGTCTTCGTGGACATCGATCGCCAGGTTGACCGTGGACAGTTCCGCCAACGGCGTCTGGCTCGGGCACAGGGTGATCAGCGTGGCGCCGCTTTCACGTACCAGGTTGGCGGTGATCAGCAAGTCCTTGGAGCGGCCGGACTGGGAAATACAGATGGCCACGTCGGTCGGCTTCAACGTCACGGCCGACATCGCCTGCATGTGCGGGTCGCTGTAGGCCGCCGCCGTAAGCAGCAGTCGGAAGAATTTGTGCTGGGCATCGGCCGCCACCGCACCCGACGCGCCAAACCCGTAGAACTCGACACGCTGGGCCTGGGACATCGCCGTCACGGCCTTTTGCAGCGCCACCGGGTCGAGCTTCTCGCGCACTTCCATCAGGGTGTGCAGCGTGGTGTCGAAGATCTTGAGGCTGTAGTCGGCGACGGAATCGTCTTCGTGAATCGCAAACTGCCCGAAGCTCGCGCCGGCGGCCAGGCTTTGGGCCAGCTTGAGTTTCAGGTCCTGGAAGCCGGAACAACCGATGGCACGGCAGAAGCGCACGATGGTCGGCTCACTGATGCCCACGCTGTGGGCCAGGTCGGCCATGGAACTGTGCATTACGGCCGCAGGGTCAAGCAGCACGTGGTCGGCAACCTTGAGTTCCGATTTGCGTAACAGGTGGCGCGACTGGGCGATATGTTGCAACAGGTTCAAAGGACAGGACTCTTGTTATTGGCAGACGCCAGGGATGTAGCAAGCTTGTAGTTATACTACAAGAATTGCCGTTTTGCCCGTCCGATGCATCACTAAATCGCCCTGCTGCCCTTTGAATCTAAGGGCAGCCAAGTTGTAGCCACAAAGGCTGAAGGCACGTCTCTAGGAAAAATCCGCATTCTTCCGTAACAAATCTGCCAGCCCTTCGGCCTTCATCGGCCGGCTGATCAAGTAGCCCTGCACCTCATCGCAACGCTCCCGACGCAGGAAATCCAGCTGCTGCTGATCTTCCACGCCTTCGGCCACCACCTTGAGCGCCAAACCGTGGGCCATGGCGATGATCGCACGGGTAATGGCCGCGTCTTCCCGCCCCTGGCCGAGGCCGCGGATGAAGGTCTGGTCGATCTTCACGTAGTCCACGGGAATGCGCTTGAGGTAACTGAGGGACGAATAGCCGGTGCCAAAATCGTCGATGGCCAACTTCACCCCCAGATCGCGCAGTTGCTGGAAGGTGGCGATGATGTGCTCGACACTGTCGAGCAGCTGGCTTTCGGTCAGCTCCAGCTCCAGGTATTGCGGGTCCAGGCCGGTTTCTTCCAGCACCTGGCGCACCAGGCTGACCAGCTTGCCTTGACGCAGTTGATGCACCGACAGGTTCACCGACACACGTATCGGCGCCAGCCCCTGACGCTGCCACTCACAAGCCTGCCAGCAGGCCTGGCGCAGGACGAATTCGCCCAACGGCACGATCAGGCCGGTTTCTTCGGCCAGGCCGATGAAGTCGCTTGGCGGCACCGTGCCCCACTGCGGATGCTCCCAACGAATCAACGCCTCGGCGGCGTTCAGTTTGCCGCTGGCCAGGCACAATTTCGGTTGGTAGAACACCGACAGCTGGCGCTCGTCGATGGCCTTGCGCAGCTGGTTTTCCAGCTGCAAACGCTCCAGGGTGCTGGCTTGCAGGCTGTCGGTGTAGAACTGGAAATTATTCCCGCCCAGGTGTTTGGCGTGTTGCATGGCCATGTTCGCCTGGCTGACCAACGCCGAAATTTCCCGCGCATTATCCGGAAGCAGGCTGACGCCCATCGAGGCGCTGACCACCAATTCATGCCCTTCCACCGTCACCGGCACGCGCAACTTGGCCAGCAGGCGCGTGGCCACCCGCGCCAGGCTTGAGAGGTTGCCGTAGGCATCGAAAAGCACGGCGAACTCATCCCCGGACAAACGCGCGATGGTGTCGGCCTCGGGCAGGGCATTGATCAAACGTCGCGCCATTTTTTGCAGCAATTGGTCGGCGACGTCATGGCCCAGGCTGTCGTTGAGCAACTTGAAACGGTCCAGGTTGATATGCAGCAACGCCAGGCTGCGCCCGCCCTGGCGCACCCGCTGATGCGCTTCGCGCAGCCGCTCGCGAAACAGCGAGCGGTTGGCCAGGCCGGTCAATTCGTCATAGTGCGTGAGGTAGCGCATGCGCTCCTCGGATTCACGCCGCGCCGAGAGATCGGCGAAGAAGCCTACGATATGACTGACGTTTCCTCGAATATCGCGCACCACGTTCAGTTGCAGCCACTGCGGGTACAGCTCGCCGTTCTTGCGCGTTTCCACCAGCTCGCCCTGCCAGGTACCGTGACTGAGCAGCGCCTGGCGGATCAGCGGAAAGTGCCGCCGGGCGTCGCGGCTGCACGGCAACTCCACCACATTGCGCCCGAGCATGTCGTCGATATCAAAGCCGGTGACGCGACTGAAGGCCTGGTTGACGGCGAGCAGCGCGTAGTCCGGGTCCAGGATCACAATACCTTCGCTGGCCGCTTCGAATACGGTCGAGGCCAGGCGTTGCTGTTCCTCCAGCGCCTTGCTTGCGCTGATGTCGCGGCGCGTGCCGAGCATGCGCGTCACGCGACCGCTGGGCGCACGCTCCACGGCGCGGCCGCGGTCTTCGATCCACACCCAGTGGCCATCGCCATGGCGCACCCGGTATTCCACCAGGTAGTCCTCGCTGCGGCCCTTGAGATGCTCCACCAGGGCACGCTTGAGCAGCGGCAAGTCGTCGGGGTGCAGGCGCGGCTTGAGATGGCTGAGCATCGCCGTGACGAACTCGGGCTCCAGGCCGAACAGTTCCTTGAGCTGGGTGTGGTGGACTTCGTCGGTTTGCAGGTTCCAGTCCCACAGGCCCAGTTCGCTGGCTTGCAGAGCCATCGCCAGGCGCGCTTCGCTTTTATTCAGGGCCAGGCTGGCGGCGTCCAGTTCCTGGCTGCGTTGCGCCACGCGGTCCTGCAGGCCGATTTGCGCTTCGCGCAGTTCCTGCTCGACCTGGCGGCGTTGCTCGACTTCGCGCACCAGCTCCTGATTCAACTGTTCACTGCGCTGCTGTGCCTGTTGCAGATGCTCGATCAGCGCCTGGTTCTGAAAGCGCCGCAACAGCCCGTGCTGGATCAGGCGGTTGACCTGCCACGCCACCACACTCAAGGACGCCAGCAGGATCAGGCCGAGCACACCCCAACCCTGTTGCTGCGCGGCGCCGTTCCAGAAGAGATAGACAATGGCCGGCACCAGGCACGGCAGCGCGAATGACAGGAACGCCGGCAGGCTCACCGCATAGGCAACGCTGGCGGACAACGTCGCCGCGCCGATCAGGCCGAACACCCAGGCTTGCTGCGTAAAGCTGTCTGCCGGCACCAGGGCGATGGCGGCGATGGCCAGGGTCAGGCCGCTGACCGCCGAGCCAAGCATGAACATGCGCCGCCAGATCGGTTGCGCCTGGCGGCTGGGCATCGCCGAGTCGAAGGCGGCCACCTGGATCACGCGCAGCGCGACCAGCGCCAGCAGCCAGACCAGCCAGATGCTGTCGAGCAGGTAATGTTTGGGGTTCCAGATCAACCAGGCACAGACCAGGCCGTTGACCAGCATCAATAAGGTCGGCAGCAGCGAACCCTGGTAGAGCAGGCGCGTGCGTTCGACCGCCATCTCGGTAGCGTAGTGTTTTCGGATAACCTGCGCGGGCGCCGCCATGGGGCTAAACAGGTCGGTGCTGAGGGTCATAGGCAGTGTTCTTATAATGGTGAGCCCGAAACGTCGACGGAGCATACACAAGCAAGCGCTCGGGCCAAACTGCTGCGCGTCATAAAAACCAGCGAGGCGTACCGCGCAAACCTCGGGGCCAGACGGCTTGAGCGAGACGCGGCGCGGCCTGTGGCCCATGACCAACCAGTCATCAGCCCCGCCGGAACGCGTGCCCGCCCCGGCACGCGCCGCAGGTTTTCCGTCGGCCATCCGCCAATGGGATTTGCCCCACTCCCCCGCGGGCCATAGAATGCGCCGATGCGCGATGATCTCTCCCTTTTGCTGAATTCCCTCAACGATGCCCAACGCCAGGCCGTAGCGGCCCCCGTTGGCCGTCAGTTGGTCCTGGCCGGTGCTGGCTCCGGTAAAACCCGAGTGCTGGTACACCGTATCGCCTGGTTGATCCAGGTCGAGAACGCGTCCCCGCATTCGATCCTGTCGGTGACCTTCACCAACAAGGCCGCTGCCGAGATGCGCCACCGCATCGAGCAGTTGATGGGCATCAGCCCGGCCGGCATGTGGGTGGGCACCTTCCACGGCCTGGCGCACCGCCTGCTGCGGGCGCATTGGCAGGAAGCGGGCCTGGCCCAGACCTTCCAGATCCTCGACAGCGATGACCAGCAACGCCTGGTCAAGCGCGTGATCCGCGAGCTGGGCCTCGACGAACAGCGTTGGCCGGCGCGCCAGGCCCAATGGTTCATCAATGGCCAGAAAGACGAAGGCCTACGCCCGCAACATATCCAGGCCAGCGGCGATTTGTTCCTGGCCACCATGCGCAGCATTTATGAAGCCTACGAAGCGGCCTGTGTGCGCGCCGGCGTGATCGACTTCTCCGAGCTGCTGCTGCGCGCCCTCGACCTGTGGCGCGATAACCCCGGCCTGCTGGCCCATTACCAGAAACGCTTCCGGCACATCCTGGTCGATGAGTTCCAGGACACCAACGCCGTGCAGTACGCCTGGTTGCGCCTGCTGGCCAAGGGCGGCGACAGCCTGATGGTGGTGGGCGACGACGACCAGTCGATCTACGGCTGGCGCGGCGCGAAAATCGAGAACATCTACCAGTATTCCGAAGACTTCCCGGACGCGGTCACCATCCGCCTGGAGCAGAACTACCGCTCCACCGCCGGGATCCTCAAGGCCGCCAACGCCTTGATCGCCAATAACACCGGGCGCCTGGGCAAAGAGCTGTGGACCGACGGCGGCGAAGGCGAAGCGATCAACCTGTACGCGGCGTTCAACGAGCACGACGAAGCGCGCTACGTGGTGGAAACCATCGAAAGCGCATTGAAAACCGGCCTGGCGCGCAGCGACATCGCGATTCTGTACCGTTCCAACGCCCAATCGCGGGTGCTGGAAGAAGCCTTGCTGCGCGAGCGAATCCCGTACCGTATTTACGGCGGCCAGCGCTTCTTCGAGCGCGCCGAAATCAAGAACGCCATGGCCTACCTGCGTTTGCTGGAAGGTCGCGGCAACGATGCGGCGCTGGAGCGGGTGATCAATATCCCGGCCCGCGGCATCGGCGAAAAAACCGTTGAAGCAATTCGCGACCATGCGCGCCACGCCGATGTGTCGATGTGGGAAGCCATGCGCTTGCTGATCGCCAATAAAGGCCTGACCGGCCGTGCTGCCGGGGCGTTGGGTGTGTTTGTCGAGCTGATCGAGAACCTGACGGCCAAGTGCGCGGACATGCCCCTGCATTTGATGACCCAGACCGTGATCGAGCAGTCCGGGCTGATTGCCTATCACGAAGCGGAAAAAGGCGAGAAAGGCCAGGCCCGGGTGGAAAACCTTGAGGAACTGGTCAGCGCCGCCCGCGCGTTTGAAAACACCGAGGCCGATGAAGAACTGACCCCGCTCGCCGCGTTCCTCGGCCATGCGTCGCTGGAAGCCGGTGATACCCAGGCCGATGAGCATGAAGACAGCATCCAGCTGATGACCTTGCACAGCGCCAAGGGCCTGGAGTTCCCGTATGTATTCCTGGTGGGCATGGAAGAAGGCCTGTTCCCCCACAAGATGAGCCTGGAAGAGCCCGGCCGCCTTGAGGAAGAACGCCGCCTGGCCTATGTGGGCATTACCCGGGCGATGCAGAACCTGGTGATGACCTACGCCGAGACCCGTCGCTTGTATGGCAGCGAGACCTACAACAAGGTGTCGCGCTTCGTGCGGGAAGTGCCGAAGGGGCTGATCCAGGAAGTGCGCCTGTCCAACAGCGTCAGTCGCCCGTTCGGCGGCGGACAGCAGCAGAACTCCAGCAGCCTGTTTGCCGGTTCCGAGATCCCGGAAACCCCGTTCAGCCTTGGCCAGCAGGTCAAGCATGCGATCTTCGGCGAAGGGGTGATCCTCAACTTCGAAGGCGCCGGCGCCCAGGCACGGGTGCAGGTGAACTTCGCCGAGGGCAGCAAGTGGCTGATGATGGGTTACGCGAAGCTCGAAGCGGTCTGACACGCTGACCCCTTCCCCCTGTAGGAGCGAGCTTGCTCGCGAAAAACCCTCAGACAACGCGTCTCATCCAGGATGCCCGCGTTATCGTTGGCGATCTTCGCGAGCAAGCTCGCTCCTACAGACAGAAGGACGGTTCAGCATGAAGGTTTCGCGTCCACCCTTGTTTTTGATGCGCGCGGGCCAATATCTGTAACTAGTCCTACAGACCCTTCGGATTCTGTCTTACGCAAAAGCCCGAAACATTATGTCGCTAGCCACTGTCACGACACCTGTGCAACATGGCGCGCGTGCAATCCACAAATGGGAATTCCCTTTATGAAACGTTTTCTTAGCATCGCCATGGCGCTGTGCATTGGCCTGACGATGAGCCTCGATGCCAACGCCAAACGCTTCGGTGGCGGCAAAAGCATAGGCTCGGCACCAACTCACCAGACCAGCCAAATGGCTCCGTCCGCCGGCGTCGGCGGTGCTGCCGCCACTGCCGGCGCGGCCGGTGCCGCTGGCGCAGCCGCCAAGGCCGGCGGTGCTTCGCGCTGGTTGGGCCCTCTGGCCGGTATCGCCGCCGGTGGCCTGCTCGCATCCATGTTCATGGGCGGCGGCTTCCAGGGCATGCAGATCTTCGACATCCTGATCATGGCGGTCATCGCCTTCCTGATCTTCCGCTTCATCGCCGCCCGTCGTCGCAAGCAGCAGGAGCACATGGCTCCAGCCGGCGCGCCGATGCAGCGTGAAGTGTTCGAGCAGAAGCCAGCCATGGGTTCGATCTTCGGTGGTTCGGCCGCACCTGCTGCTGCCCGCCCGGTGATCAATGCGCCGGCCTGGTTCAACGAAGAACGTTTCGTCGAAGCGGCCCGCAGCCACTTCCAGTCCCTGCAGCAGCACTGGGACGCCAACGAAATGGATAAAATCTCCGAGTTCGTGACCCCGCAACTGCTCGAGTTCCTCAAGCGCGAACGCGCCGACCTGGGCGACGGCTTCCAGTCGACCTACATCGACGACCTGCGCGTGCAGCTCGAAGGTGTGGACGATCGCGCCGACAAGACCATCGCCACCCTGACGTTCAGCGGTGTGTCGAAGACCTCGCGTTTCGACCAGGGCGAAGTGTTCAGCGAAAGCTGGAACATGGAACGCGCCCAAGGCGACAACCAGCCTTGGCTGGTCGCCGGTATCCGCCAGAACGGCTGATAGCCACACGCTTGAACAAGCCGTAAGCAAAACCCCGGACATGTTCCGGGGTTTTCTATTTCACGGTTGCACTTATAGCGAGCTACTGTATAAAACGCCCCTGTAAACCGCGCCATCTAGCAAGAGGATCCCGGCCGTGGAAGAAGTCATCGAACAATTGCGTGAAGCCAACGAACCGGTTCCGGTTCCTCTGGAACTGCCTGATGAAGACCAACTGGTGGAAATCGAGGAACAGCTGTTCATCGACATCCCGTTTGTCTTCCGCGAATTCCTGCTAACTGTCAGCGACGTGGTGTACGGCAGCCTGGAACCGGTGACCGTCACCGACCCGCAGTCCCACACCTACCTGCCGGATGTGGCGGCCAACGCCTGGGATGCCGGTGTTGACCGCAGCATGATCCCGATCTGCCAGGACGGCGACGACTACTACTGCGTCGAAGAAGACGGCACCGTGGTGCTGTGGTGCGCCGAAGAAGAACTCGTCACCGAAGAAACCTGGGAGTCGGTGTGGCACTGGGCACGGGACGTCTGGCTGGAAAGCTGACACCTGCGGCTCGCGCGCGGGGCGGCCCAGCCTCCTCAGTGTTCCGGCGTATCCTTGTGGTTATCCAGAGTCTCCAGCAAAGCGACCTGCATCCGCGTATGCACGCGGATGAACCACCGCCAGAGCACGGCCGCCACCGCCGCCGCGACCACGACGATCAGCACCAGCAACTTGTTGGTCGGCAGAATACTCGCCGACAACGCCGCCAATAGCAGGAAGATCACCAGCAGCGACAAAATCGGGATCACCTCGGCGATCACCCGACGCACGCGCTGGGTATGCCGCCCGGCCATTTCCGGCTTGACGCTCATCTCCGCCAGCAGCATCGACAGCGCCTTGAGCTTGCGGTACGCCGCAATCAGGAACGGCAGCGACAACAGCAACGCCGCGCCCCAGATCAACGCCTTCTGCCAGCTTGGATCACTGATCCAGCCCTCCAGATACCCGCCGATACGCAGCGCGAAATAACTGCCGGTAAAGAAGATCGCCACCACCAGCGCCAGGTTCACCCCCACTTGCAGCACGATTTTGCGGATCATCGACGCCAGCAGCGCCCCCTCGCCGTGGGGCTGAATGCTGCGCAGCCATTCGCCATAGAGGCCAAATACCCGGCTCATGCGCTTGGGCATCACGGCGGCAATCTTCAGCGACAATGGGTCGGCGCCGCGAATCAGGTATGGGGTGAGCAATGTGGTGATCGCCGACACCGCGACCGCCACCGGGTAGAGGAAGTCACTGGTCACCTGCAAGGTCATGCCGAGCGCCGCGATGATGAAGGAAAACTCACCAATTTGTGACAGCCCCATCCCAACGCGCAACGACGTGCGGCCGTCATTGCCGGCGATAAATGCGCCCATGCCGCAGGACAACATCTTGCCCAGCACCACGGCCACGCTGATCACGGCAATCGGCCAGGCATATTGCAGCAGGATCTGCGGGTCGATCATCAAGCCAATGGCGACAAAGAAGATTGCGCTGAACATGTCGCGAACCGGCTCGATCAGGCGCTCGATCTTAATCAACTGGCGGGATTCGGCCATGATCGCGCCGATCAGGAACGCCCCCAGCACCATGCTGTATTCCAGCTTGACCACCAGCAGGCAAAAACCGAAACACAGGCCCAGCACGGTGATCAGCAGCATTTCATTGCTGTCGAACCTGGCCACGTAGGCCAGCAAGCGCGGCACCAGCAAAATCCCGATGACCAGCGCGACGATCATGAACAGCGAGAGCTTACCGACCGTGGAAAACACCTCACCGGAGCTGACCGTGCCACTGACGGCGATGCTCGACAGCAAGGCGATGATGCCGATGCCGAGGATGTCCTCGACGATCAGCACGCCGAAAATCAGTTGGGCGAAGCGCTGGTCTTTCATCTTCAGGTCGTTGAGCGCCTTGACGATGATGGTGGTCGAGGAAATCGCCAGGATCGCGCCGAGGAACAGCGAGTCCATGGTGTTCCAGCCGAACCAGCGGCCGATCTCGTAGCCGATCCAGATCATCAGCACGATTTCCAGGAAGGCCGCGATAAACGCCGTGGCTCCCACCTTGAACAGCTTGCGCAGGCTGAACTCCAGGCCCAGGCAGAACATCAGGAAGATCACCCCCAGTTCGGCGAGGGTCTTGATGGTGTCTTCATCGTGGATCAGGCCGAACGGCGGCGTGTGGGGGCCAATGATGAACCCGGCGACGATGTAACCGAGCACCACCGGCTGCTTGAGGCGATGAAACAGGATAGTCACGACCCCAGCCACCAACATGATCACGGCCAGATCCTGGATAAAGCTGATGGCGTGCATGGCGAGGGGCTCCTTGAGGGTACTGGCGCTTTTCCCACGTCCACCGCGCCTTTGAAACTTCGTAAAGAGCGGAAGGAAAAGTCTGCCTTGATCGTAAGAAATGCCCTTAGAAAGGCTTTTGAAGGTTAACACCGCGACTTCCGCCGAAAAGCCGGTGCAATATATGGAAACAGATCGCTGCAGGCGTGACGGCAAGCCGCCTACCGGCGTCCCGTAAGAGATGGCGCTGCAATGACTCGAGCATCCACAGAGGTGCCTCCCCACCAATGCCTAACCCGTGAGTGTGCTATGGAACCCGGAAACGCCCAGCTGTCGATGACGGTACTGATGACCCCTGATATGGCCAACTTCTCAGGCAATGTCCATGGCGGCACCCTGCTCAAGTACCTCGACGAAGTGGCCTACGCCTGCGCGAGCCGTTATGCCGGGCGTTATGTCGTGACCTTGTCGGTGGACCAAGTGATTTTTCGCGAACCGATCCACGTCGGCGAATTGGTGACCTTCCTCGCATCGGTCAACTACACCGGCCACACCTCGATGGAGGTGGGCATCAAGGTGGTGACCGAAAACATCCGCGAGCGCTCTGTGCGCCATACCAACAGTTGCTTCTTCACCATGGTCGCCGTGGACGACCAGCGCAAACCCGCCGCCGTGCCGCAACTGCAACCGCACAACAGCGAAGACCGCCGCCGGTTTGCGCAGGCGCAGCAACGCCGGCAGATCCGCCAGGAGTTAGAAAAGCGCTACCAGGAAATCAAAGCCGACGCGCTGTAAGCACCAGGCTGTATACCCAAGCAAAATGTGGGAGGGGGCTTGCTCCCTCCCACGTTGGGTTTTGTGTAGTTACAGGCCGATCGGCGTGGCCTCGAAACGCACGCGGGGATGGGCGATGCGATCCTGGGCACGTACCAGCTCCAGCTCATAACTGGCGCAGGCCTGGGTTTCCAGCAGCACTTCATGCACCGCCGCCGCGGTGAACTCGAAAGCGGCCACCAGGCTGTCGCCCAACAATACCCGCGCCAGGAACAACCCTGAGGTCAGGTCGCCCACGCCCACCGGCTGGCGGGGAAACGCCAGCAGCGGCCGACGCAGGTGCCAGCTGCCTTCGGCTGTCACCAGCAGCATCTCAAAGCCTTCCGGCAATTTGCCCGGGTAATCCAGGTGCTTGACCAGCACGGCCTTGGGCCCGCGTGCCAGCAGGGCTTTGGCCATGCCCAGGCAGTCGAACAGCGATTGCGGCTTGCGCCCGGAAAAGCTGTCCAGTTCCAGCTGGTTGGGGCACAGGAAGTCGGCCATGGCAGCGGCTTCGTCCAACAGAAAATCACTGACTTCCTGCGGCACAATGCAGCCCTTTTCCGGGTGGCCCATCACCGGGTCGCACAGGTACAGGGCCTTGGGGTTGATCGCCTTGATCCGCGCCACGCCGGTGAGGATCGCCCGGCCCTGGGCCGCGCTGCCGAGGTAGCCGGAGAGTATGGCGTCGCAGTTGCCCAATTCACCGATGGCCGCAATGCCCTCCACCAGCGCTGGAATCTGCTGCGGCGCTAACACTTCGCCCGTCCACTGGCCATACTGGGTGTGGTTGGAGAATTGCACCGTGTTGAGCGGCCACACGTTCACCCCGACCCGCTGCATGGGGAACACGGCGGCGCTGTTTCCGGCGTGGCCAAAGACCACATGAGACTGGATCGCAAGCAGATGAGGTGTGCGTTTCATGCAGGGGATTTCCGTAAAACCATTGAAATTCTGGTCGCGCAGTATGCGACCAAACACAGCCTGTACGACAGGCTAACGACACAGTTAAGCTGCTCTCACTTCGTTGGAGTTTTTTTCGCATGCTGACCCTGGGAAACATCTTCGTGTTGATGCTGCTGGCGACCGGCGCCGCCTGGGTATGGCACAACCACGGCCTGCGCGAGCGCGCGTTGGAGCGGGTCAAGCAGCATTGCGCCAAGCTCGATATCGAGTTGCTCGACGGTGCCGTGGCCCTGAAACGCATCGGTTTTGTGAAGGATGCCAAAGGACGGCGACGCCTGGCGCGCATCTACAATTTCGAATTCACCGTGACCGGCGAAACCCGCCACCCCGGGACCATCACCCAGTTCGGCGCCCACAGCGCGCAGATCGAACTGGCGCCCTACCCGTTCGAAATCAAGACGCCGCTACCCAGCGCCGACGTGATCGAACTCAGCCAGTGGCGCCAGGACCACGCCAAGCACCGTCAATGACGGCAGGCCGCCAGCGCCTGCTGTAGCGCGGCCACGTCCTGTGGCGCGCTGAAAATCAGTTCGATACGCGAATCACGCCGCCATTCGCTGGGTTGCCAGACGAGTGGGCTGTTATCCACAGCGTTGCCGGAGATCCAGCCGTCGGTGCTGTGGATAACCAGTTTGGCGCGGCGCCAATCCAGGTGTGTCAGCCATTGCGCCAGGCGCTGGTGATCGAATGACTGGCTCGGATGCCAGCGCCAACCGATGCTCCAGCCGCCCTCCTGGGCCTGGCTCAAGCAGATCGGCAACGCAGGATCGCTCCACACCGCCGGCATTTGCGCCACGCCCTTGGGCGCCACGAAGTTATCCACAGCCGCTGCAGCCTGTGCGTTCAGGCCTGGCAAAAGCTGCAGTGGCAATTGCGCCTGACGCGTCCAGTAAAACGGAACCTCGACTAACTGTCGTTCGATCGCCTCGCGCTGTGCGGCGTCCAACGTCTCATCCTTGTTCAGGACCAACAGGCCGGCGCTGGCGAGTGCTTCGCGCTGCGCCTCCGGCAATGGTTTGCCCGCCGCCAGGGCTTGCGCATCCAGCACCAGCACGCAGGGCTGAACCGCGAGCACATCCTGCCATGGCGCCTCGCGCAATTGCTTGAGCACCTGCACCGGGTGCCCGAGCCCCGAAGGCTCGATAAACAGGCGGTCCGGCTTGGCCTTACGCAGCAAGCGACCCAGTCCGACCTGGAACGGCGCACCATTCACACAGCACAAGCAGCCACCCGCCACTTCGCCCAGGGCAATGCCGTCGTCGGCCTGGGTCAGCAAGGCCGCATCCAGACCGATCTGCCCGAATTCGTTGATCAACACCGCCCAGCGCTCGTTGGCCGGGCGTTGGGCGAGCAGGTGTTTGATCAGGCTGGTCTTGCCGGCGCCCAGGGGCCCGGCAATCACATGAGTAGGAATGTTCTGCAGCATAGAGGGCATCATTCAAGCCGTGTAGAGCGTTTGATCCTACGCGGTTATGCCAGCCAATCCAGCGTCAGAATTAACCGTCGCTCATCGGCTTTAAGCTGCGGCGAGCGGTGAATCAGGCCGTGAGCTTCGTTGCCATGCCACTTCGTCCCTTTGAGCAACGCCACTTCGCCGCAGTGAATCTGCTCGATACGCTCGCTGGGCTCGGCATTCGCCTGGCCCAACTGGCGGCGGTCCATCACACCTTCGCGCAACCATTGGCTGCCGATGCCGGCATACGTGGTGATCAGGCGCACGGGCACATGGTCGACGTGAAAGCGCGGGCACATGGTCGACGTGAAAGCGCGGGCACATGGCTTTGTCCAACAGGCGCAAACGCACGCCGATCCGACGGGCGCCAAGCAGGCAGGCAAACGCGCCGATCAGCCACGACACATCGGCGATAAACCCTTCGTAACCCTCAAGATCGCGGCAGCAGGCGGCTAATCCCTGCACGTTCGGCACCGCGTCGTCGCTGGCCAACTCGATGACCAGCGACTCGGCCAACGGCTCGTCGAGCGCCACCAGCAAGGCGCCGAACTCGGCGATGTGCAACGGCAATTGGCGCTGCCACAGCGCCAGGTTGACGCCGTCTTCGAGAATCTCGGACAGCGCCAGCGGGGTGTCGCCGCAGGTCTGGCGGATCACCGGGCGCAGGGGGATGAGCGGTGCCAGCATCAGGCGGCCGCCTCTTCATACCAAGGGCCAAAAGGATCGGCCAGCAAGCGCCATGCGTCGACGCCCAGGGCCATTTCTTCATCGGTCAGCAGGCAGGCGTCCAGTTCGGCACGCATCTGCGCGAAGTCGATGTTCTGCCCGATGAACACCAGTTCCTGACGGCAATCGCCGGTGCTTGCTTGCCAGTGGCCCATGATCGCGGCGACGCTTTCTTCGTCCTGCGGCCACTGGCTTTTCGGCACAAAACGCCACCAACGTCCGGCAAAGCCATGGCGCATCAGGCCGCCGGCCTGGGACCAACTGCCGGCGTCCTGCGGCTTGCTGGCCAGCCAGAAAAAGCCCTTGGAGCGCAGGAGTTTGCCGTTCACCCAAGGGCGATCGATAAACTCGAAAAAGCGCTGCGGATGGAACGGACGGCGCGCGCGGTAAGCCGTGGAGGCGATGCCGTACTCTTCGGTTTCCGGCACATGCTCGCCGCGCAGTTCCTGCAGCCAGCCGGGGGCCTGGGCGGCACGTTCGAAGTCGAAGCGGCCGGTGTTGAGGATTTTGTTCAGCGGCACTTCGCCCATGACCATCGGAATGATCTCGGCCTGGGCATTCAGGCGTTCGAGGATGGCCATCAGTTCCTCACGCTCGTGGCGGCCGATCAGGTCGATTTTGCTGATCAGGATGACGTCGGCAAATTCGATCTGCTCGATCAACAGGTCGGTGATCGAGCGTTCGTCTTCTTCGCCAAGGGTTTCGCCCCGCGATGCGAGGCTTTCGGCGGCCTGGTAGTCGAGCAGGAAGTTCATGCCGTCGACCACGGTGACCATGGTGTCCAGGCGCGCAATATCGGCCAGGCTCTGCTCGTTTTCATCGCGAAAGGTGAAGGTTTCGGCCACGGGCAACGGCTCGGAGATGCCGGTGGATTCGATCAACAGGTAATCGAAGCGGCCGTCCCTGGCGAGTTTTCCGACCTCTTCGAGCAGGTCTTCACGCAAGGTGCAGCAGATGCAGCCGTTGCTCATCTCTACCAGTTTTTCTTCGGCGCGGTTGAGGGTGACGTCGCGCTGCACCTCACCGCCGTCGATGTTGATTTCGCTCATGTCGTTGACGATCACCGCCACCCGCAGGTTGTCGCGGTTGCGCAGGACATAGTTGAGCAGCGTACTTTTACCGGCGCCGAGAAAGCCGGACAACACGGTAACGGGGAGACGATTGGGCATCAGGTCATTCTCATCAGGCCGCCCGTTCAAGCCGGGCTGTACTTAATGTTATATTATAACAATACAAATAAGCCAATCCCCCGCTTGCTCATCATGACCAACGGAGCAATGCTGGCGCTTGTCTACGTCGAGAAACCCTATGAAATATCTACTCTGTAGCCTGCTGTTGCTCATCACGACCCAGGCCTGCGCCCAAGTGCCGCGCCTGTCGGCCAATTGCACGCGCAGCGCCAACCTGCTGGCCTGCGTCGATCCGCTGGGCAATGCCTACAGCGTGGCGACGGTTGGCAGCACCACGTATCTGCGCGGTTTCGAGGCGATCGGCAGGCGCTATTGGGCGCAAACCAACAGCCGCTACGGGCAACTGACGTTCTTCACCGGCTTGGCCTCGGACGGTGAAGCGTGGGTCGGCTACACGCGGCGTGTGGGCTGGACCACAATCAACCGGTTTTCCAGCTCCGGTGGCGCCAGCGCCACGTTCACCTGCAGCCGTGTGACCGGCTGTTAGGCCTGGTTGTGTTTCTGTTCCTGGACCCAAGCCATGTAGCTGTTCACCGGCGGGTTCTTCTGGAAATAGCGCTGCAGGCCGAGGAACAAACCCTCCGCCACCGCCTGTTGATGCCGCGCCGTGACCAGCCGCGCACTGTCCCGCGCATTGGAGATAAACCCGGTCTCCACCAGGATCGACGGTACATCCGGTGACTTGAGCACCGCGAACCCGGCCTGTTCCACACGCTTCTGATGCAACGAGGTGATGCCTTCCAGGCTGCCCAGGATCGAGCTGCCCAGTTGCAGGCTGGAAGCGATGGTGGCGTTCATCGACATGTCGAGAATTACCCCGGCCAGCATCGGGTCCTTGTCCTTGAGGTTCAGCAGACTGGTGGCGCCCAGCAGGTCGGCGCCGTTTTCCCGTTGCGCCATGAACCGCGCCGTGGCCGAGGTGGCACCGCCTTCGGACAAGGCATACACCGAAGCCCCCGACGCGGTGATCCGTGGTGCCGCATCCGCATGCACCGAGATAAACATGTCGGCGTTGTGTTTGTGGGCGATCTCCACGCGCTTGCGCAGCGGCACGAAGAAGTCATCGTTGCGCACCAGCTTCACATCGAACCCTTTCTCGCGCTTCAAGCGTTTGGCCAGCAATTGGGCAATGGACAGCACCACGTCTTTTTCGCGCTGGCCCTTGGAACCAATAGCGCCGGGGTCCTTGCCGCCGTGGCCGGGGTCGACCACCACGATGATGTCGCGCTTGGGGTGCGCCCTGTCGACCAGTGGCCGGGGTGCGGCCGCTATCGGGTGAGGCACCTGGGTAGCGCTGGTGAGATCAAGCACCAGGCGGTGCCCTTGCCCATCCTGGGGCGGCAACAAAAAGCTGGTGAGCTGCATCGGCGTGGCGAGGTCCAGCACGATGCGCGTATCCGCCTTGCCGAAGTGCCCGGAGCGAATCGAGGTGATCCCGCTGTTTTTCAAGACCAACTGAGAGAAGTCGCCACTGAGCCCGGCGCCGCTCAGGTCGATGATCAGGCGCTCCGGCGCGGTCAGGGAAAAAGTCTTGTAGTTCACCGGGCCACTGAGGTCGAACACCAGCCGCAGCTTGTCGTCCGAGCGCCACAGGCGGGCGTTGCGAATCTGCGTGGCCGACGCGGTGAAGGGCAAGGTGAACAGCGGGCTGACCAGGAGCAGGTTGAGGAGCTGACGTCTGTGCATGACAAATACCGCAAATAAAGGAGCGTCCTTACTCGACATGACTGAAAAAAGGCCGGAGCAGAAAATTCATCGTCGACTCAATCGTTATAATATAACATGTCTTTTTTATCGCCAACGATGGACCTGCTCATGAATGCGCTGACTCTGCCGGATATCGCCGCGCAGGCTTCACGCCAAGCCTTGCCGCTCGATTGGGTGGGCATGTGCGGCATCGCCTTGCCTATTTTGATCGACGACCAACGCCTCGCCGCCACGGCCGATGCCGGCGTCAGCCTGGACGACGGTGCCGCCCGTGGCATTCATATGTCGCGCCTGTACCTGGCGCTGGAGATGCTCGACCAGCAGCCACTGACTCCGGCACTTCTGCGTAAGGTACTGCAGCGTTTTCTCGACAGTCATGAAGGTTTATCTAATAACGCCTACCTGCGTATCCACACCGATCTGCTGCTCAAGCGCCCGGCATTGGTCAGCCCACTGGCTGGCTGGAAGGGCTACCCGGTGAGTATCGAAGCGCGCGTGGAAAACCAGATGTTCCACGTGGAACTAAACATTGAGGTGACTTATTCCTCAACCTGCCCGTGCTCGGCGGCCCTCGCCAGGCAGTTGATTCAGCAGCAATTTCTCGAAGATTTCGGCAACACGCCGTTGCAGCACGCCGATGTGCTGACCTGGCTCGGCAGCGCCAACGGCATCGTCGCCACGCCCCACAGCCAGCGCAGCAGCGCGCAACTGCGCGTCCAGTTGCGCGGCGAGCAGCTGGCGCTGACCGAGTTGATCAATACCGCCGAAGCCGCCCTCGGCACCGCCGTGCAAACCGCGGTGAAACGTGCGGACGAACAAGCCTTCGCCCTGGCCAACGGGCAGAACCTGATGTTCTGCGAAGACGCCGCCCGCCGCTTGAACCTCGCCTTGAAACGCTCGGATGCCGTCCAAGCCTTCCACCTCAAAGTGATCCACGCCGAAAGCCTGCACGCGCACGATGCCGTGGCTGAAAGCCGTTGGACGAGACACTCAGCATGATCACCTGCACCGCTTTGCGCTGGGGTGCCCCCGGCCAACCCCTGACACCCGCCGTGGACTTCACCCTGGAAACCGGCAGCCTTACTGGTGTGATCGGCCCCAACGGCTGCGGTAAAAGCAGCCTGCTCAAAGTCATCGCCGGCCTGCAAAAACCGCTGGCGGGCAAAATCCGCGTGGATGTGCCGCGTCGCGGCGGCGTGTCCTTCCTGCCCCAGCAACAACACCTCGATCGGCAGTTCCCCATCAGCTTGCAAGAGCTGGTCGCCGCCGGTTTCTGGGGCACCCGACTCACCCCGCAACAACGCAGCGAACGCCTGCACGCCGTGTTGGAAGACTGGTGCCTCAGCGGCCTGGAACAGCGCCCGTTGATGGCCTTGTCCGGCGGCGAACTGCAACGCGCCCTGCTCGCCCGCATGAGCCTGGCCGAAGCGCCGGTGTTGCTGCTCGACGAACCCCACGCCGCCCTCGACGAAGACGGCCAGGCCCTGTGCTGGAAACATATCCACGCCTGGCATGACGAGGGCCGCACGGTGGTCGTGGTCTGTCATGACTTGGCCTCCGTGCGTCAACACACCCAGCAAGTGGTGCAGATCAAAAGCACGGGCTGCCGGTTCGGGCCGAGCAAAGAACTGATCCGCCCGCAACTGCACATGCAGGTGGCCTGATGCACTTCACCGCCCACCTGTGGATGCCGTTTCTCGACTTCGTGTTCATGCGCCGCGCCTTGATCGGCGGCCTGGTGCTCGCTTGCAGCACCGCGCCGCTGGGGGTGTTCCTGATCCTGCGGCGCATGAGCCTGATCGGTGACGCCGTCGCCCACGGCATCCTGCCCGGTGCCGCCCTGGGTTTCTGGTTCGCCGGCCTGAGCCTGCCCGCGCTGACCATCGGCGGCCTCGGCGCCGGCCTGAGCATGGCGGGGTTGGCCGCGTGGATCACCCGTCGCACCGGCCTGCGCGAAGACGCCAGCCTGGCCGCCATCTACCCCATCTCCCTCGCCGCCGGTGTGCTGATCCTCGGCCTTGCCGGCAAGCGCCTGGACCTGCTGCACCTGCTGTTCGGCTCGGCCCTGGCCGTCGACGAAACCACCTTGACCGGCATGCTCTGGGTCTCCGGTTTCAGCCTGGTCGCCATGGTGCTGATCTACAAACCGCTGCTGCTGGACACCCTCGACCCGCTGTTCCTGCAAACCGTCAGCCGCCTCGGCCCGTTGGCCCACGGGCTGTTTTTGACCCTGGTGGTGCTGAACCTGGTGATCGGTTTCCAGGCCATCGGCGCGCTGATGGTGGTGGGTTTGATGATGTTGCCGGCCATCGCGTCCCGCTTCTGGAGCCGGCGCTTGCCGGTGCTGATTGCGGTATCGGCAGTGCTGGGATGCCTGTCGGTGTGGCTTGGCTTGTTGCTGTCGTTCTACTACTCACTGCCCAGCGGCCCGGCGATTGTGCTGGTGGCTGGCGGTGGGTACCTGCTGTCCGTGATCTTCGGTCCGGTGCATGGCTTGCTGCGCCGCCCGCCCTTGCTGTCATCCCAATGAGGTGTCTCCCGATGCGTGCTCTACTCGTGTTGTTCAGTCTGCTACTGCCGTTGTCCATGGCCCAGGCCGCCGACAAACTCCAGGTGGTGACCAGCTTCAGTATTCTCGACGACATTACCCACCAGATCGGTGGCGAACACATCCAGATCAGCAACATGGTCGGCCCCGACGCCGACGCTCATACCTACGAGCCGACCCCGGACGACGCCAAGGCGCTGCTCAAGGCCAAGCTGATCATCAAAAATGGCCTTGGCTTCGAGCCGTGGCTGGACCGCCTGGTGACCAGCACCGAAACCCGCGCCACCGTGGTTACCGCCAGTAAAGGCGTGATTTCCCACACCATGGAAGAAGACGGCGAAACCATCCCGGACCCGCACGCCTGGCATAACCTGGCCAACGCCGAAATCTATGTGAACAACATCACCAAGGCGCTGGTGGCCGCCGACCCAGCCAACCAGGCCGACTACCTGCGCAACAGCCAGGCGTACCTGAAAGACATCTACCGTTTGCTCGCCGAGGCCAAGGCCAAGTTCGGCGCACTGCCAGCGGGCAACCGCCGCATCGTCACCTCCCATGACGCGTTCGGCTACCTGGGCCAGGCCTATGGCATCCAGTTCCTCGCGCCTCAGGGTTTGTCCACCGAGCGTGAGCCTTCCGCCGCCGAAGTCGCCGCGCTGATCACTCAGATCCGCAAGGACAAGGTCAAAGCCGTGTTCATTGAAAACATCAAGGACTCGCGCCTGCTCAAACAGATCGCCAGCGAAAGCGGCGCGCAGATCGGCGGCACGCTGTATTCCGACGCCCTCGCCGCAGAAGGCCCGGCCAGCACCTTTATCGGGCTGTTCGAATACAACCTCAACACCCTGTGCGCCGCGTTGGGCAAACCATGATCCGCAAGAACCCATCCGGTGATCTGCCGGTGATTGCCGAATCGGCCTACGTCGATAAAACCGCGATCATCTGCGGCAAGGTCATCATCGGTGAGAACGTATTCGTCGGCCCCTACGCCGTGATCCGCGCGGACGAAGTCGACGCCAGCGGCGACATGGACCCGATCACCATCGGCGCCAACTCCAATATCCAGGACGGCGTGGTGATCCACTCCAAATCCGGCGCGGCGGTGACCATCGGCGAGTTCACTTCCATCGCCCACCGCTCCATCGTCCACGGCCCCTGCAGCGTCGGCGACCGCGTGTTCATCGGCTTCAACAGCGTGTTGTTCAACTGCGCCGTCGGCGACGGCTGCGTGGTGCGCCACAACTCGGTGGTCGACGGCCGCGACTTGCCCGCCGCGTTCTACGTGCCTTCGACCACCCGCATCGGGCCCAACACCGACCTGTCGCAATTCCCGCCGGTGAGCGTCAGCGCGTCGGAGTTTTCCGAGGACGTAGCGCGTACCAACGTCGATCTGGTGCAGGGTTACAAAGCCCTGCAAAACGAGTTCTGAAGCATGAGCCGCCTGTTGATCCGCAACGCCCGACTGGTGAATGAAGGCCAGGTATTCGACGCCGACGTGCTGGTCGCCCATGGCCGTATCGAGAAGATCGCCAGCAGCATCACGGGGCACACGGCGCCTGTGGAAATCGACGCCCACGGTCAATGGCTGCTGCCGGGGATGATCGATGACCAGGTTCACTTTCGCGAACCCGGCGCGCCGGACAAAGGCGGTTTCTACAGCGAATCCCGTGCAGCGGTGGCCGGCGGCATCACCAGTTTCATGGACATGCCCAACACCCGGCCGGCCACCCTCACCCTGGAAGCGCTGGCCGACAAAAAACGCCGCGCCGTCCAGCACTCGGTGGCCAACTACGGTTTTCACTTCGGCGTCAGCAACGACAACCTCGACACCGTCGCCGCGCTCGACCCGCGGCAAGTGGCCGGGGTCAAAGTGTTCATGGGCGCGTCCACCGGCAACATGCTGGTGGACGATCCACGGATTCTGGAGCGCCTGTTCGCCGATGTGCCGACGATCCTGCTGGCCCACTGCGAACACACGCCGAGTATCCAGGCCAACGAACAGCGCTTGCGCGAGCGTTTCGGCGACAACCTCCCTGCCGCCGCCCACCCGCTGATCCGCGATGCCGAAGCCTGTTATCGCTCGTCTTCACTGGCGGTGGAACTGGCCAAGCGCCACGGCACGCGCCTGCATGTGTTGCACCTGAGCAGCGCCCGTGAGTTGGCGTTGTTCGAAGACCAGCCGCTGGCGCAGAAACGCATCACCGCCGAGGTCTGCGTCCATCACCTGTTGTTCGACGACCGCGACTATCACCGCCTGGGCCACCAGATCAAATGCAACCCGGCGATCAAGACCCGCGCCGACCGCGACGCCTTGCGCCTGGCCCTGCTCGGCGAGCGGCTGGATGTGATCGGCACCGACCATGCACCGCATACCTGGGCGCAAAAGCAGTTGGCGTATGGTGAGGCGCCGTCGGGTTTGCCCCTGGTGCAACATGCGTTGCCGGCGTTACTGGAGTTGGTGGCCGATGGGCTGCTGCCGCTGACCACCCTGGTGGCGAAAACCAGTCATCGTGTCGCCGACCTGTTCGCGATCCCGGACCGTGGCTACCTGCGTGAAGGCTATTGGGCCGACCTGGTGCTGATCAAACCCGAACCCGAAGGCAAGCCGGTCCGCAGCCAGCCGATCCTGGCGCGCTGCGGCTGGACACCGTTCGCCGAGCGCCGCTTTCGCCACAGCGTCAGCACCACTCTGGTGTCGGGCCAGTTGGCCTGGCACAACGGCCAGGTGGTCGACAGCTGCCAGGGCCTGCCCCTGCACTTTCAGCGTTAAGCGCGTGGTTTGACGCTGCCGCAGTTTTCCCCCAGCCACTGGGCGTGACTGTCCAGGCTGCCCTTCTGCTGAATGCCGGTGGCATTGAAGGTGCCGTTGACCGTGGTGGTGAATTCCTTCTGGCTCTGGAAGGTGGCCACGCCGGTGCCCTGGGCTTTCGGGCAGCTGAAACGGAATTTCCACTGGTTGCCGCTCTTGTCGGTCACTTGCTGTTTGCAGCCCGACTGCGGATCGGTCAGCGGGATCGCGTCGGAGGCGACCTGGGCGGGGGTGAGGCACACCTGCACGCCTTTACCGGCCATGGTGATGCCTTGTTTTTCCAACATGGCGCGCTGTTCGGGGGTCATTTGTTGCTTGAGCTGACCGAGGATCAATGACAAATCCGGCAGGTCCTGGTTATCCACTTTCATGTTGCTCGTGGTCAATTCCCACAAACCAGGCGCCAGCATCTGCGCCTGGGCCGCCACGGGCAGCGACAAACCAATAACCATGGCCAAACCTAGCAGACGAGCATTCATCGAGTAACTCCTGGATAATTGTGGGCATTAGACGCCACAAAAGCGCCAGTGTTGCACGGCAAATAAAATAGCGACATTCCTGACCGAACATGGTCTGTTAGGCACTGGATTGCCTGGAGTACCATCGTCCATGGATTTTTTTGGCCCGCACCTGCTCGCCTACTTCATCGCCACGCTGCATTTTCTCGGGACGCTCGCCGCGATCCATGCAGTGCTGACCGTCAGGACCGCCCAAGGCTCGATTGCCTGGGCGTTGTCGCTGATGTTCATACCCTACCTCACACTGATCCCGTACCTGATCTTCGGCCGCAGCACCTTCGATGCGTACATCCAGGCGCGGCGCCAGGCCAACCAGGAAATGCACACTGCGATCAACGAGCTGAACTGGCGCCCGTGGGTCGAGGAAGCCCTGGCCGCGCGCAACTCCAGCGCCTACGCCTCCTTGCGGGCGATGCCGAAGCTGGGCCGCATGCCGTGCCTGGCGAATAATGAAGTGCGTTTGCTGATCAATGGTGACGCCACCTTCAGTGCGATCTTCGAGGCAATTCGCCGCGCCAAAACCGCCGTGCTGTTCCAGTTCTTCATCATTCATGACGACGAGCTCGGTCGGCAGTTGCATGCCTTGCTGAAGGAAAAAGCCGCCCAAGGCGTCGCCGTCTACGTGCTCTACGACCGCATCGGCAGCCACGCCCTGCCCTCTCACTATGCACAAACGCTGCGCGACGCCGGGGTGCAGGTCAAGGCGTTCGCCACCCGCAGCGGCTGGCTCAATCGCTTCCAGGTCAACTTCCGCAACCACCGCAAGATCGTGGTGGTGGATGGCATCACCGGGTTTGTCGGCGGGCATAACGTCGGCGATGAATACTTGGGCAAAAAGCCGCCGCTGGCACCGTGGCGCGATACCCATGTGCAGGTCACCGGCCCGGTGGTGGCGTGCCTGCAGGAATCGTTTGCCGAAGACTGGTTCTGGGCGGCGCGGGAACTGCCGCCGCTGATCCTGCCGGACACCTACCCCGAAAACGGCGTGCTCTGCCAATTGCTCGCCAGCGGCCCGGCCGACCCTTATGAAACCTGCTCGCTGTTTTTTGTCGAAGCGATCCACGCCGCGACCGAGCGGGTGTGGATCACCAGCCCGTATTTCATCCCGGATGAAGCGGTGTTTGCCGCCCTGCGCCTGGCGGTGCTGCGCGGGGTCGACGTGCGCCTGCTGCTGCCGTCGCGGCCCGACCACCGCATCGTGTATGCCGCCTCCAGCCTTTACGCGATCGAAGCGGTGCGCGCCGGGGTGCGGGTGTTCCGCTATACGCCGGGGTTTCTGCACCAGAAAGTGGTGTTGGTCGACAGCGAAATCAGCGCCATCGGCAGTGCGAACATGGACAACCGTTCGTTCCGCCTGAATTTCGAGGTGATGTTGCTGACCGTCGATGAAGCCTTCGCCCAGCAAGTGGAACACATGCTGCTCGATGACTTCGCCCAGGCCCATGAAGTCAGCCAGGAAGAAAGCCGCGAAACCCGCCGCCTGCAACAACTGGGCATGCGGGTCGCGCGGCTTATCTCACCGATTCTCTAACAGACGCTGCGGTAAAAAGTGGGAGGGGGCTTGCCCCCGATAGCGGTGAATCAGTGCCCAATCCGCCAGCTGACACACCGCTATCGGGGGCAAGCCCCCTCCCACATTTGGATCTGCGGGGCTGTGGGAAAATGCTTCAGCGGTAGATATCTTCCCGCGTCCACGGCAGTTCATGGCCGCCATCGGCGTGGGGTTTTACCGCCAGTATGCGGATCCCACGGCGTGTTTCACCGCTGCACCAACAGACGCTGCGGTAAAAATGTGGGAGGGGGCTTGCCCCCGATAGCGGTGAATCAGTGCCCAATCCGCCAGCTGACACACCGCAATCGGGGGCAAGCCCCCTCCCACATTTGGATCTGCGGGGCTGTGGAAAAATGCTTCAGCGGTAGATATCTTCCCGCGTCCACGGCAGTTCATGGCTGCCATCGGCGAAGGGTTTTACCGCCAGTATGCGGATCCCACGGCGTGTTTCACCGCTTCACCAACAGACGCTGCGGTAAAAATGTGGGAGGGGGCTTGCCCCCTCCCACATTTGGATCTGCAGGGCTGTGGGAAAATGCTTCAGCGGTAGATATCTTCCCGTGTCCACGGCAGTTCATGGCTGCCATCGGCGTGGGGTTTTACCGCCAGGATCTGGTGCAGGTTAATCCAGCCCCGCGCAAACGCGTAGGCGCAACCGGCCAGGTACAACCGCCAGATGCGCAACGCCTGCGCCGGCACCATCTTCGCCGCCGCTTCCAGGTTGTCTTCCAGGCGTTCGCTCCAGTGGTCCAGGGTGCGTGCGTAGTGCAGGCGCAGGCTTTCCACGTCCACCACTTCGAGCCCGGCTTCGCTGAGTTCGGCGGTCATCATCGCCAGGTGCGGCAGTTCGCCGTTGGGGAAAACGTAGCGCTCGATGAAATCCCCGGCGCCGCGGCCCACGGGGCGTCCGTCGGTGTGCTTGGCGGTGATGCCATGGTTCATCACCAGCCCGCCTTCGCGCACCGCGCCAAACAGGGTTTTGCAGTATTGCGCCAGGTTGGCGTGGCCGACGTGTTCGAACATGCCCACGCTCACCACTTTGTCGAAACGACCGTCCTGGGGCAGGTCACGGTAATCGAGCAGTTGCAGGTCCACCTGATCGTCCAGGCCCTCGGCTTTCACGCGTGCCTTGGCCAGGGCCAGTTGCTCCTTGCTCAGGGTGATGCCGAACACCTTTACCCCGAACTCCCGCGCCGCATACCGCGCCAGCCCGCCCCAACCGCAGCCGACATCGAGCAAATACTCCCCCGGCTGCAAGCGCAACTTGCGGCACAGGTGGCGGAATTTGTCTTGTTGGGCCTGATCGATGGATTCGCTGCCGGTTTCGAAATAACCGCAGGAATACGCCATGTCCTGGTCGAGCCACAGCTGGTAGAACTCGTTGGACAGGTCGTAATGGTAGGAAATCGCCGCTGCGTCAGTGGCCTTGTCGTGGAACGAGCGCACCGGACGATTGCCCCCATCGT
Source organism: Pseudomonas sp. PSPC2-3 (assembly GCF_049898265.1). Taxonomy (NCBI): domain Bacteria; kingdom Pseudomonadati; phylum Pseudomonadota; class Gammaproteobacteria; order Pseudomonadales; family Pseudomonadaceae; genus Pseudomonas; species Pseudomonas sp. PSPC2-3. Next base: position 604,404 of record NZ_JAFCXJ010000001.1, read on the forward strand.
CATCGACCAGGGCGTGACTCAACTCGTCACACACCCGGATCACCTCGGAGATGGAGCCTTCCAGCTCCAGTTTGCCCTCGACGAAGGCTTCGCCCAATGAATCGAGCGTGGGATGGGAAAGCTTGGACACAATCGTGGGGTCCTTCACCACGATGGTCACACTGGGCTCAGGGCCCAAGTTGAATTCATGGCCGTCCCAGAGTCGAAGACGCAGCGGTAGCTGAAGATTCTGTAAGGCCGGTGGAAGTTGCGCGAGCATGAGTAGTCCCCCCTTGTTTCAGACGTCTGGAAAGAGGGTAGACCATCCGACGACCGGGTAGGAAGCTATCGATCTGATAACCTGCGCTTATGGAATCCGGCGTTCGAGCAAACCGTCCTGAACCCACTGTTTCAGCCATGAGACTGCTTGCAGGGGCGCACCCTCTCCATGACTGACCGCCAACCGTTCGCACAGTTCTGAAAAACACCAGCCGGTGCTCACCATGCCCGCCAGGGCGCAGGTTTGCGCGGGTTCCAGGCTGCGGTAGCGGCATATCTGCTGATCGCGCCACACCAGGCAGACCTGCGGCGCGTCCAGAGGCTGGCCGGCGTGCAAGGCCGATTTAGCCTTGGCGGCACGCCAGGTTTCGACGGTATTGAAGCGGCAGAATATCTGCTGAACGGTCGGCGCCAGGTTGACCTGCAAGCCCGGCCAGTCGGGCGGCGGCAGTCGCGCCATGTCGTCCAGGGTCAGCGGCGTGCCCGGCGGCGCATCGAACGCCAGGGTAAACGCCCACTCCAGCCGTGCCAGCTCGGCCAACGGCGCGCTTTGTTCAGCCACCAGGTGCTCCTGGATAAACCCCGCAAACCGCTCGCCCAGCCAGCGCAGGCTGTAATGGGCGGACGGATAGCGACGCACGTAGGCCTCGGTCAGCGAGGCGAATTCGTCATCGCCCAGCCAATACCAGAGGGCGCCGAAGTCCTGCCGTAATACGTCCTGCAAGCGCGACAGGTAGGCGTTGTGATAAATCGCCAGGCCGGTTTCCACATCCAGCGTAGGACCACCCAGCAAGGTGGCGGCAAAGCCAGTACCGGCCACGGGCGTTTCGGCTAATAAATGCTCTTCGAAAGCCCGTTGCCAATCCGTCAGGCGCATAGCGTTCTCCTGAGCAAGGCGCTAGCCCCCAGCGACCGGGCCTTGTCCAACTCGCTGAGCAAGTCTTCGAACGGCGGGAAATGGTCGTCACGCTCGAGCAACGTCGAGACCGGGCCCAGGTGCTCCAGGGTCTGTTGATACAGCGCCCACACCGGATCACACACCGGGTGGTCATGGGTATCGACCACGTAATCGCCGTAGTCCATATGCCCCGCCAGATGCAGCTGGCGGATGCTCTGCGGCGGCAGGTTGTGAATGAACGTCCAGGCATCGAAGCCATGATTGCGCGAGCTGACGTACACATTGTTGACGTCCAGCAGCAACTGGCACCCGGTCAAGTGGGTCAGCGCGTTGAGGAATTCCCACTCGGTGAATTCATCCGCCTTGGCGCGCACATAGCTGGAGACGTTTTCCAGCACCAGCGGGCGCTGCAACACATCCTGTACCTGAAGCACGCGACTGGCCACGTGATACAAACTTTCTTCGGTGTACGGCAGGGGCAGCAAGTCATGCAATTGGTGCGCGCTGCCGCGGCTCCAGCACAGGTGATCGGAGATCCACGCCGGCTGGATGCGCGCGGCGAGTTGCTGGAGCTGCTTGAGGTAATCGGTATCGAGCGGATGGGGCCCGCCGATGGACAGGGACACGCCGTGCATCACCAACGGGTAGCGCTCGGCGATCGCGTCCAGGTAGTACAAGGCTTTACCGCCCTGCACCAGGTAATTCTCGGAGATCACTTCGAACCAATCCACGGCCGGCGATTGTTCAAGGATCTGCTGGTAGTACTCACTGCGTAGACCCAGGCCGTAACCCAGGCTCGGAAGGGATGTAGACATCAGGCACTCCTGGGCAAAAGTGTCCGCAGCGGTGACGGCGACCGCTGCGGGGTACGCGGGGCCGATTACGCGCCGACTTTGCCACCGGCCGCGTCGCACGCGGCCTTGGTCATGGCCTTGAAGCCATGACCCTTGCAGACCGCCTGGCCCTTGCAGGCGTTTTCAGCGGTCTTGCAGTCATTCATGCCTTTGCAGGAGGTTACGCCGTAGCAATGAACCGGAGCGTCGGCGGCCTGGACCTGGGTGGTGACACCGGCAAACAAGGCGGCGGCAGCGAAAGCCAGGGCAGCACCGGAAACGACGTTTTTGATGGTCATGGGGTCATCCTCATAAATCGTGGTTAGGTCGGCTGAGCGGAATGCTCAGTCGCGACATAGCACTAGAGTGAGGTGCCCCCTTGCCGTTACAGCGCCATCGAAAAAAACCTGGAATTTATTCCTCCAGCTTCGACAGCGGCTCCTGAAACCGCAGCAACCGCCCGGCATTGCCCAGCACCAGCAAGGTGCTGAGGTTGTGCAACACCGCCGCGATCATTGCGCCGGCGGCGCCCAACCAGCCAAACGCAGCGAACACCACGATCGCCAGCGTCCAGCCCAGGCCGATGATCACGTTGACCTGCAACGTCTGCCGGCACCGTCGGCTCAAGCGCACACAGGTGCCCAGGCGGCGCAAGTCGCTGCCAATCAACACCACATCCGCCGAGGCCAGCGCAATGTCCGCACCGCCCGCGCCCATGGCCACGCCGACCACGCCGGCTTTGAGCGCCAGGGAGTCGTTGATGCCGTCGCCCACCACCATCGGCCGGAAACCGCTGCTGATTTCGCCCAACACGCGGTTGAGCTTGTCTTCCGGCAATGCCTGGGCTTCGACATCGCTGATGCCCACGTCGAGGGCCAGGCTGTCGGCCACGCTTTGGCGGTCGCCAGTCAGCAGCAGTTGCCGCCCCAGGCCCAGGTCGCGCAGCTCTTGCAGGGCCTGGCGGGCTTCCGGTTTGACGCTGTCGGCCAGCAACAGCCAGGCGAGGAACGCACCGTTCAACGCCAGCCCGGCAATCGGGCCATCATGGTCGGGGACGCGGGTAGTGACGATGCCCAACTGCTCGAACAACTCCGGCCGCCCCAAGGCCGCTTCGCCCTGCGCAGTCTGGGCCACCACGCCGAGGCCTTGGCGTTCGCGGATGTCGGTGAGCACCAACAGCTGTTCCTGGCTCGCCAACCCGGCCAACGCGCGGCTGACCGGGTGGCTGCTGGCCGAACCGAGGCTGGCCGCCAGGTTCAACAACCCTTGGCGGTCCGGCGCGGTGGTTTGGATGGACTGCAGGCGCAGAGTGCCGAAGGTCAGGGTGCCGGTCTTGTCGACCACCAGCGAGGTCAGGTCCGCCAACTCTTCGAGGAACGCCGAGCTGCGGATCAGAATCCCATGCCGCGCCGCCACGGCAATCCCGGCAATCGCCGTGGCCGGGGCCGACAGCACCAGGGCGCATGGGCACGCTGCGACCAGCACCGCGAGCATCGCCTGGGCGTCATTGGTGACAAACCAGGTCACCGCCGCCAGCAACAGCACCAACACCATATAGCTGCCAGCGTAACGCTCCAGCAGCCGCGTGATCGGCGGCTTGGAGCGCTCGGCGTTCTGCATCAGGGCGATGACCTTGCCCAGGGTCGACTCGTTGCCGGTACGCGTCACTTCCAGGCGCAACAACCCGTCGAGGTTGATCGCACCGCCGAACACTTGCACGCCGACACTGGCTTCCAGCGGCACCGACTCGCCGGTGATCGGCGCCGTGTCGAGGCTGGCCTGGCCGGACAGCACCACACCATCGGCAGGCACGCGGTCGCCGGCGCGCACTTCGACGATGTCGCCGCTGTTCAGCGTGCCGTTGTCGACTTCGCTGATGCTGCCGTCCGCCTGCACCAGGCGTGCGTGGCTGCGGGTCAGTTTGCCGAGGGCGTGGATCGCTTCCTGGGAGCCGATCACGCTGCGCTCTTCGAGCACATGGCCGAAGATCATGATGATCGGCAGCAACGCGGCGGTCAGCAGATCACCCGTGGCCCACGCGCCGAGCATCGCCAGGGCGATGAGCTGGTCGGTGATGCCATGCAGGCTGGGAAAACGCAGGCTGTACCAGGCCGAGCGCATCACCGGCACGGCCACCAGCAGCGAGGCCACGCCGAGCAGCAACTGGCTGACGCCGCTCTGGTCCGGCGCCAGCCAGCGCCACACCAGGCCCAGCACCAGCAAGCCCAGAGCGAGCATGGCCAGGGTCAATTGCCGGGCGGCGCTGCGCTGCTCGGCGGATGTCAGCATGGGTGCGCTCATTGTTCGGCTCCCTGAATGATCAAGCGGGAGTCGTCTTTGGGATCGACCGTGGTCACGGAACCGGCCTGGCCGAGAATCTTCGGCAAGCGCTCGCGGTATAGGCGCAACAGCAAGCCGGGGTCTTTGACCTGGGCCAGGCTGGCGACGGTGGCGGTTTGCGCCTGCGCGTTGGCCAGGCGTTCGCTGGCCTGGGCGTGGGCGACTTGCACCAGGCGGTCAGCCTGCTGGTTGGCGGTCTGGGTGAGCTTTTCCGCGTCGGTGCGCGCATTCGCCACCGCTTTGTCGGCTTGCTGGCTGGCGGTGAGCACCGCATTGAAGGCGTTCACCGCCGGGCTCGGCAGGCTCGATTGCACATCGACGCGGGTGACTTCGATGCCCACCCCCAAGCCGCTGGCGGTCAACTCCGCCAGGCGCTTGTTGATGCCTTGCACCAGGTCGCCGCGCAGCCGTTCACGGCGCTCGGCGGCGCCGTTGTCGCTGCCGATCAATTCGGGGCGCGCCACCAGGATGGTGTCCAGATCCCGCGCCGCCGTCAGGGCCACGGCGCTGCGCGTCACCAGGCGATCCAGCGCCGGCAGCACGTGCTCGCCCTGCAGCACAAACGCATAAGGTTCGGTGACTTTGTAGAACACCCGCACATCCAGCTGCACCACGCCGGCATCGCCGGTCAGCAGGTAGCCGGACCCGGCCAGAGCATCGCTCAACGGCGTGGCGAAGCTGGCCACGCGATCGGCCTGCACCGCGGCATCGGAACGCAGCAGGTTGCCGACCCGCCGCTCGATCACCCGGTCTGCCGCCGGCAACAGCACGACTTGCTCGAACGGCTGCGGCCACGCCAGCAACAGCCCAGCATTCTGAACCCGATCGAGTGCGCCGAAGTGCAGCACCACGGCGCGATTCTGCGGGTCGATCTGCCGCACATTGGAAAACGCCCAGGCCAGGGCGGCCAACACCGTCACCGCGTACAGCGCCATGAACGTCAGGCGCCCGGCCTGAATCCACGGGCTGTCCGGGCTGTCACGCTCGATCATGGCTGGACGTCCTTCGGCCCGTCCACCAGCGCGCGGAACGGCGCGGCGTCGGTGCGCAGGATGATCTTGGTGCCCGGGGTGACCACGGTGCCCAGGGTATCGAGGGAACGCAGCAGGTTGTACAGCTGGGGATTGCCGGCGTAGGCGCGACCATAGATCTGCGCCGCTTCGACCCGCGATTGCGCTTCGATGTCGGCGGCTTTCACCGTGGCATCGGCCTGCACGATGCGCGCATCGCGCTCGGCGGCGGAACGGATCTGCGCCGCCTCACGCTTGCCCACAGCGGTGCGTTCGGTGGCGATGGTTTCGCGCTCGGCGCGCATGCGGTCGACGGTGGCGGTGAGCGTCACCGACGGCAAGGTCAGCCGCTCGATGCCCACCTGCGCCACGCGCACGCCATAGGTGGTGAGCAATTGTTGATCGATCTGCTGGCGCAACTGCGCTTCGAAATCGCTGATGCGTACCTGGCTGGCGTCGGTATTGATCAGGCTGGACAGGTCGAAGCTGGCCGCCGTGGTTTCCAGCGCCGAACCGACAAACGTCCGAATCTGCCGCGCCGCTTCATCCGGCTGGTTCTGCACCGCACGCATGAAGCGCTGCACATTGTCGGCATCGCCCTGCACCTGCCACGCCACATAAGCCTGCACGATGATGCGCAGGCCATCGCGGGTACCGACATCCTGCAAACCGCTGGAGGTGGTGCGCAGGCGCAGGTCCACCGGGATCGCCGCTTCGAACGGCGCCGGCCAGCGCCAGCCCAGGCCCGGTTCCAGCAGCACCCGCGACGGGTTGCCGAAACGGGTAATCACCGTGGCTTCGCCGGAGCGCACTTGCACCAGGCTGGCGGCCGCTACCGCAAACAACACCAGCAACACAGCCCAGGCCATGCGCCGCCAAGGGAATGGGCCGGCGGGCTGTTCGTCACCATGGTGGTGATGATGGTGGCCGTGGTGGTGGTGACCATGATCGTGAGAATGAGCGCTCAACAGACAGACTCCTTATTGAACGGCTTTACGCGGCACCGAAGGATCGGCCGGCAAGGTAAAAGAACGCAGATCGATCGTCGGCGCACTGTCGGCGCCCAGGCGATGATCCAGAATCAACAGCTTGGCGTGGGCCAGGCCCTGGGTCAGCTGGCCGAGGTACTGCTCCAGCACGAAGGCCTTGCCCGCGCTGGCGTAGGCTTTTTGTTCGGCGGCAAAACGCAGGTCCGCCGCCCGGGCCCCGGCATTGACCTCGTGCGCGGTGGCCTGGGCCTGGTCGCGGACGGTGCTGGCTTGCAGCAGGGCCTGGTTGGTTTGTTCGCTGGCGGCGCCGCGTTCGCGGGAGATCAGCGCCTGGGCGCCGATCTGCGCCGCTTGCACGCCGTGGTAGGCGTTGGCGGCACCGGACGGCGGGTGGATGGCTTCGACCACCGTGGCGAGAATCTCCACGCCGCTGTCGAGTGTATGCAGGTCCGCTTGCACGGCGCGGCCGATCTCGTCGGCCAGGCCGGTGCGTTGTTCGCCGAGCAATTCGTCGAGGGTACGCGAGGCAAAGTCATGCACGAGGATGCGGCTGGCGGTGCTGCGGATCAGGGTCGGCACATCCGCGCTGTTATAGGTGGCGGCCAGTGCAGCCTGGTCGGTCAGACCGATACGGTAGACGAAGCGCACATCCATATTGACGATCTGGAAGCTCTGCTTGTCGCCACGGCTGCTGGCGATCACCTGGGACTTGTCGTTCACATGGCTGGCGTCCCACAACCGGTTGGCGATCAGCGGCGCCGGGCCTTCGGCCGCCGCGAGTTCCGGGCTGGCGGTTTCGCTGACGCTGGTCGCCAGCTCATGCACCACGCCGTTTTCCACGTTCAGCACGCGGCCCAGCGGCCACGGCAACCCGGCATGCAGGCCAGGGCCGAAGACTTGCACCGGTTTACCAAAGCGCTCATAAATCCCACGGCCTTGCAGGGGCACTTCATGCACCCCCGTCAGCGCCCAGCCGACGGCCAGTACTACCAGCAGCACCGGCAGGAATGCCCGACGCATGTAGGTAAACGCCCAGATCTGGCGCAGATCGATGCCGAAGCGGTTGTGCAATTCGTGCTGCAAGGCCTGCAGCGGTTGCGGCGGCCAGCGCAGCAGCCCGGCGACAAAACTCTGCGCCATCAGGCGTGGTTCGAGGCGCGGTTGGCGCGGGCTGAACAGTGACAGCGCGGCCCGTAACAGAAACTCCAGCGCGACCAGCGCCGGCAACAGCCCGACCAGCGTCGCCAGGCGCAGCGGCCACACCGACCCGGCACTGGCAAACAGCAGGCAAATCGCGCTGATCACCAGGCACGCAATCGCCACCCGGCTCAGTTGCGCCAACTGCGCGGCTTCCGGCCATTGCGCGGCGGTTTCCTGGGCCAGGCGCCGCTCGAACACCAGCAGGCCAAAGGCCAATGCCAAGGCCAGCGCAGCGCCGATACTTGCGCCTTGGCCGACCGCTGCCGCGGGCAAGCCCAGGTTCCAGAACTCGACAATGCTGACCAGCGCGAACAACGACCAACCGCCGAGCCACAACACCGGTGCGCCGATCTGGGCCAGCAACCCTCTGCCGAAACGCCCTACCAGGCGCGCCTGCCAGCCAGTGGGTTCACCCTCTGCTTCGAGTAACTCAGGTGCCGACGCTTCCAGCGCCTGGGCACGCCAATCGGCCACCCACCACGCCGACTGCAACCCCGCCACCAGCACCAGCAACGCAGACGCACAATTGATCAACGCCACCGGCCAGATCGACAACGGGGCAAACAGCGCGACGAACAACGCCAGCACCCAGCCGCTGATAGCCACCGCAGTCAGGCTGATACCGGCTTGCCTCAATCGACGGGCATGGAACAGCCCTTGCTGAAAACGCGGCAGTCCTTCAACCGAAGCGCCGTCAGCTTCTAGATCCACTTGCATCCACTCATGCCCGTTCACACATAATTCGTTACGATATAACACATGGCGTGAAATTTTTGTTCGTTAAACACCGTATTCACCTGCAACACAGACCCACTGTGGGAGCGGGCTTGCTCGCGATGGCGGAGGGTCGGGTGATACATGGGTTGGTGGGGCCGCCGCCATCGCGGGCAAGCCCCCTCCCACATTTGTTCTGCATCGCGCTCCGGAACGTGACTAACCCCCCATAAACACGTGCCATCACTGGTGCAGGCCACGATTAATCGGCACACTTCAGGCCAGTTTTTCGCGGGCTTACGGACAAGGAAACGTCACTCCCATGATTTCGATCTATCAGCTCAAACCGCGTTTTCAAAACCTGCTGCGCCCCCTCGTGCAGCGCCTCTACGACAACGGCACCACCGCCAACCAGATCACCGTGCTGGCCGGGGTCATCTCCCTGCTGGTCGGCCTGCTGATCGCCGGCTTCGCCCAACACCTCTGGCTGTTCGCGCTGATCCCGCTGTGGATGATCCTGCGCATGGCCCTCAATGCAATCGACGGCATGCTCGCCCGCGAATTCGGCCAGCAGTCGCGCCTGGGCGCCTACCTCAATGAACTGTGCGACGTGATCGCCGACAGCGCGCTGATCCTGCCCTTTGCGTTGATCCCCGGCGTCAGCCTGGCGCCGGTGCTGCTGGTGACCTTGCTGGCAGTGTTCAGCGAATACGCCGGGGTGCTCGGGCCGATGGTCGGCGCGTCGCGGCGCTACGACGGGCCGATGGGCAAGAGTGATCGGGCCTTCGTCCTCGGCGTGCTGGCCAGCGGCGTGGCGCTGGGCTGGCTCGGTGCCGGCTGGGTCGACACGGTGATGTGGCTGGTCGCCGCCCTGCTCGCCTACACCGTGGTCAACCGAGTGCGCCAGGGCCTCAAAGAAGAACAACACATTTCCCCTTCTGCATAAGGATTTTGCGATGCGCGAACAGCGAGAACACACCTTCAGTACCCATGATGGCGTCGAGCTTTTCTACCGGCACTGGCCCGCCACCGCCCCGGCAGGCGGCGAGCCGCGCAAGGCGATCCTGCTGTTCCATCGCGGCCATGAGCATTCGGGGCGCATTGCCCATCTGGTAGATGAACTGAACCTGCCCCATTTCGACTTCTTCGCCTGGGACGCCCGTGGCCACGGCCAATCCCCCGGCGAGCGCGGCGACAGCCCCAGCTTCGCCACCAGCGCCCGCGACGTGCAGACGTTCTGCGAACATATCGGCGCCACTTACGGCGTCGAGGCGGAAAATCTCGCAGTCATCGCCCAAAGCGTCGGCGCGGTGATCGCAGCCACCTGGGTTCACGACTACGCACCGAAAATCCGCGCCCTGGTGCTCGCCTCCCCGGCGTTCAAAGTCAAACTGTACGTGCCCTTCGCCCGGCCGGGCCTGGCGCTGATGCGCAGGTTTCGCGGCAACTTTTTCGTCAACAGTTACGTCAAGGCCAAGTTCCTCAGCCACGACCCGGAGCGCGTCGCGTCCTACGACAGCGACCCGCTGATCACCAAGGCGATTTCGGTGAATGTGCTGCTCGGGCTGTACGAAGCGGCCGACCGGGTTGTCGCCGATGCCCAGGCGATCCAGGTGCCGACCCAACTGCTGATCTCCGGCTCCGACTTCGTGGTCCACCGTAAACCCCAACAACAGTTCTTCGACCGCCTCGGCAGCCTGAAAAAAGAGCTGCATATCCTCCCCGGCTTCTTCCACGACACCCTCGGCGAGCGCGACCGTGCGGTGGCCGTGAGCAGCGCCCGGCGTTTTATCCTGCAGAATTTCACGCACCTGCTGGACCGCGCCTCGCTGCTCGATGCCGACAAACTGGGCGCCACCTGTGCCGAATCCGAAGCCCTCGCCGCGCCGCTGCCGCGCAATTCCCTGCGCGACCTGTACTGGCGCCTGACCCGCGCCAGCATGGGCCTGGGCAAGAACCTGTCGGACGGCGTCAAGCTGGGCTTCGACACCGGTTTCGACTCCGGTAGCACCTTGGACTACGTGTACCGCAACACGCCCACCGGCAAAGGCGCGCTGGGGCGGATGATCGACACCAATTACCTCAACTCCATCGGCTGGCGCGGCATTCGCCAGCGCAAGCTGAACGTCGAAGAGCTGCTGCGCCTGGCCATGGCCACGCTGCGCACCGATGATCGCGAAGTGCGTATCGTCGATATCGCCGCCGGCCACGGTCGCTACATTCTCGAAGCCTTGCAGGGCGTTTCGCCGCTGCCGGAATCGATCCTGCTGCGCGACTACAGCGACATCAACGTGCGCGACGGTGGCGCGTTGATCCGCGAGAAAGGCCTGGGCGAGATTGCGCAGTTCATCAAAGCCGATGCGTTCGACCGTGCGGACCTGGCAGCGCTGGCGCCCAAGCCGACGCTGGCGGTGGTCTCCGGGTTATATGAACTGTTTGCCGACAACGCCATGGTCGGCGGTTCGCTGGCGGGCCTGGCCGAAGCCGTGGAGCCCGGCGGTTACCTGATCTACACCGGCCAGCCGTGGCACCCGCAGCTGGAACTGATCGCCCGCGCATTGACCAGCCATCGCCAGGGCCAGGCCTGGGTGATGCGCCGGCGTAGTCAGGCGGAAATGGATCAACTGGTGCAAGCCGCCGGTTTCCGCAAGATCACCCAGCGGGTGGATGAGTGGGGCATCTTTACCGTATCCCTGGCACAGAAGATCTGAACATGCGCGAACCCGGCCTGTTAAAGCCCGCGTTCCTGTGGCTGTTGCTGTTGGCCCCGCTGTTTTTCAGCACCTACGGCTTTGCCACATGGGTCACCAGCCAGCGCAGCGACGTCGGCACACTGGTGTTCGATTGGGAAACCCACATGCCGTTCTGGGCCTGGACCATCGTGCCCTACTGGACCATCGACCTGCTCTACGGTTTCTCCCTGCTGCTGCCCAACAGCCGCCATGAACTGAAGCAACATGCGCTGCGCCTGCTGAGTGCGCAGCTCATCGCCGTGAGTTGCTTCCTGATCTGGCCGCTGCGCTTCACCTTCGAACGGCCGGAGCTGGATGGCGTGTTCGGCTGGCTGTTTGCCGTGCTGGCCGGTTTCGATAAACCGTTCAACCAGGCGCCGTCGCTGCATATCGCGCTGCTGGTGATCCTGTGGATCATGTACCAACGCCACACCCAGGGCGCCTGGCGCTGGCTGGTGCATGGCTGGTTCGGGTTGATCGGGGTTTCAGTGCTGACCACTTATCAACACCACTTTATCGACTTACCCACAGGTGCCCTGGCGGGTTGGCTGTGCGTGTGGCTGTGGCCGCTGGAACATCCGAGCCCGCTGCTGAATGCGCGGCTGACCCGTGATTCCACGCGCTGGCGCCTGGGGTTGCGCTACGGCCTGGGCGCGCTGGGGCTGTTCCTCCTCGCGCTGACTTACGGCGGGTGGTGGCTATGGCTGCTGTGGCCGGCGCTGTCCCTGGGGCTGATCATGGCGAATTACGTCGTCCTCGGCGCGCCAGGTTTCCAGAAGCGTGCCGACGGTCGACTGACCCCCGCGGCGCGCTGGCTGTATGCGCCGTATCTGGCAGCGGCGTGGCTCAATTCACGGCTGTGGACGCGCACGCATCCACAGCCCGACCTGATTGTGGATAACGTCTCGCTCGGTCGGCTTCCTACCGTGCGCGAGCAAGGTTCATTCAAGGCCATCGTCGATCTGTGCGCGGAATTGCCGATTAATCCACAGGGCCGTGCCTATCAAAGCGTCCCCGTCCTCGACCTGATCGCGCCGACCCCCGCCGAATGCCTGCAAGCCGCGCAAGCCATCGAACGCCTGCGCGCCAGCGGCCCGGTGCTGGTGTGCTGCGCCCTTGGCTATTCGCGCAGCGCCACCGCTGTGGCGGCCTGGCTGCTGCACAGCGGGCGCGCCGCCACGGTGGATCAGGCACTGGCTATTATTCGTACAGCGCGGACCCAGGTGGTCCTGCATCCCGCTCATCGCCATGCTTTGGAGGCCTTGCCCCATGCCTGCTGATATGGAACTCCAGGTCGTCGCCAGCCTGCTGCGCCGCGGCCGCTCACTGGATCAGTTATCCACAGGCCTGACGCTGCTGGGCGTGTTGTTCGGCCTGGCGCAACTGCTGATGGCCAGCATCGCGCCGATCTGCCTGCTGCTCAGCCTGTGGATGATTATCCTCGGCCTGCTGCAAAAGTACTGGGCGCTGCGCGTGGCCTTCGATGCCGACCTGTTCGCCCTGCTCGCCCGTAACACCGAACGCACCCCGGACCTCGACCAGGCCCTGCAAACCCTCGGCCTGCAGTCGCCCAAACGCGCCGGCCGACCCTGGACCGAACGCCGTCGCGGCGCCCTCAAACTGCTGCGCAAGCAAGCCTGGCTGCTGGGCGCGCAAGTGCTGTTGACCCTGGGCGTGATTCTCGCCAGCCCTTGGCTACCTTTCGCCGGATAAGGAATTCCCATGTTCGAACCCGTGGTCGCCACCCTGATTACCTCGATGGCCCGCACCGTCACCGGCGCCCGCAGCCTGTGGCTGGGCTGCGCGCCGGTGCCGGTGCAACGCATCTACTTCGCCAACCACAGCAGCCACGGCGACTTCGTGCTGCTGTGGGCATCGCTGCCGCAGAACCTGCGCAAATTCACGCGCCCGGTGGCCGGCAGCGACTACTGGAACAACAGTGCGCTGCGCCGCTACATCATCCACCGCGTGTTCAACGGCGTGTTGATCGACCGCGAGCGCAAAGACCCTGTGGATAACCCCTTGCAGCCCATGCTCGCCGCACTGGAAGGCGGCGACTCGCTGATCATCTTTCCCGAAGGCACGCGCAATCTGGAAGACGGCTTGCTGCCGTTTAAAAGCGGCCTGTATCACCTGGCAAAAAGTTACCCACAGGCCGAATTGATCCCCGTGTGGATTGCCAACCTCAACCGCGTCATGCCCAAGGGGCGCGTCCTGCCGCTGCCTCTGCTGTGTACCACCAGCTTCGGCGCGCCACTGCAATTGGAAGAAGGCGAAGACAAAGCCGCCTTCCTAGCCCGCACCCGCGACGCCCTGCTCGCCCTCGCCCCGGAGCATTCCTGAGATGGATAGCCAAACCCTGATGCTGTTCGGCGGAATCGGCGCGATCCTGGTACTCGCCTCGCTGATCGGCCTGATCCTCAAGCTGCGCAGCCGTGGCACGCCGAATGCGGTGATCGACAACCTCAACGCCCGCATCAACGCCTGGTGGGTGATGGTGGTGATGATCGGCATCGCCTTCTGGCTCGGCACCGGCGCGGTGATCGTGCTGTTCTATGCCGTGTCGTTCTATGCCCTGCGTGAATTTCTCACCCTCACCCCGACCCGGCGCAGCGACTACCCGGCGCTGGTGGCCGCGTTCTACCTGGCGCTGCCGCTGCAATACCTGCTGATCTACGCCGACTGGTACGGGCTGTTCTCGATCTTCATCCCGGTGTACGTGTTCCTGCTGCTGCCGATCCTCGCCTCCCTCGGCGGCGACAGCACACACTTCCTGGAGCGCGCCTCGAAGGTGCAATGGGGCTTGATGATCGCAGTGTTCTGCGTGTCCTTCGTGCCCGCCCTGCTCACCCTCGACATCCCCGGCTATGAAGGCCGCAACCTGCTGCTGATCGCCTACCTGGTGATCGTGGTGCAACTGTCGGACGTGTTGCAGTACGTGTGCGGCAAGCTGTTCGGCAAACACAAGATTGCGCCCAACTTGTCGCCGTCGAAAACCGTCGAAGGCTTTGTCGGCGGCATCCTGCTCTCCTCGCTGATCGGCGCGGCGCTGTGGTGGACCACGCCGTTCAACCCGTGGCAGTCGTTTCTGATTGCGCTGCTGATCAACTTGCTGGGGTTTGCCGGCGGCATTGTGATGTCGGCGATCAAACGCGACCGTGGCGTGAAGGACTGGGGGCATATGATCGAGGGGCACGGCGGAATGCTCGATCGGCTGGATTCGGTGTGCTTTGCGGCGCCGATTTTCTTCCACCTTGTGCGCTACTGGTGGACCTGACCGACACCGCCCTCAAGCCCGACGAAGATCAACATATGAGGGCGGGCATGCTCCCGCACGCTCGGCATTGATGTGACGTATCGCCCTCATCTTTTGTCGCAAAGACGCGTGTAAGATACGCCGCACTTAGCCAGGGATGCTCACCATGTTCGACACGTTAAAAACGATCTTTCGCCGTTTGTTCGGTGCGTTAATAACTGTGGTGGGTGCCCTGTTCGGCCAATGGCAGCCGCCGTTCTGGCTACGCGCCATCGGCCGGGGCGTGCTGAACCTGGGCAGCAAGGCCCGCGCTTACCCGCGCCGGGCCGGGGGCGGAGTGTTGGGCCTGGTGCTGCTGGCCGCCGCCGGGTTCTACGGCTGGCAGTGGTACTCCAACCTGCCGCAGCCGCACACCGTGGGTTATTCGCTGCACAAACCCAACCTGACCGACTACACCCAGCAACCCGCGGTTGTGGATAACTTGCAGGTGCGTTTTGCCGAGTCCGTCGCGCCCCTGGCGGCGATCGGCAAGCCGGTCACCGCCGGCATTACCCTTAAACCCGCTGTAGCCGGGGCCTGGCGCTGGTCTGATGACCGCACATTGCTGTTCACGCCGGAAAAAGACTGGCCCATCGACACCCATTACACCTTCGATCTGGCGAAGAAAAACCTGCTCGCCGACGGCGTGTTGCTCAGCCAGTACAGCGGCCAGTTCTCCACTCAACCGTTCCGCGCCAGCCTTTCGCAGAACGAGTTGTATCAGGACCCGTCCAACCCGACGCTGAAACAACTGGTGGCGACTTTCCGTTTTTCCCACCCGGTCGACGAGGAAAGCCTACGCAAGCGGGTTTCGATCATTCTCGGCAAAGGCCTCGCCTACCGCGACGCCCAGTTACCCAATCGCCCGGAAATCAGCTTCGACGAGACCAAGCTCAACGCCTATGTACGCTCCGCCGCCCTGGCCACCCCGCTGGAAAGCACGCCCGTCAGCGCCAAGCTCGACGAAGGCATCAAGGCCCGGGACGGCGGCAACGCCAGCAACGCGCCATTGGTGGCCGAAGTCACCGTGCCCGGTCGCTATCGCCTGACGTTTACCGCTGCCGAAGTGAGCTTTGTCGACAACGAACGCGGCGAACCCGAGCCGGTGTTGATGTTCAGCAGTTCCAGCGCCGTAGCCGATGACACCATCGCCGGTAAGGTCCAGGCCTGGTTGCTACCGGAAAAAGCCGAGGACGACACGCGCCCCTATAACAGCAACGACATCGACGATGCCCTGCTGGCCCGCAGCACCAAGGTCAACCTGACCCACGTGCCCAGCGTCGAACCGCTCAACACCCTGCACGCATTCAAGTTCAAGGCCCCGGCCGGTCGTGCGCTGTATGTGCGCGTGCCCGCCAACCTGGAAGCCATCGGCGGCTACCTGGCGAAAAACCCCACAGCGTCGCTGATCAGCATGCCGGCCTACCCGCGCACGTTGCAGTTCCTCTCCGACGGCGCCTTGCTCAGCCTCACCGGCGAAAAACGCCTGGGTTTCATGGCCCGTGGCGTGCCCGGCGCCCATGTGGAAATCGCTCGCCTGCTGCCCAACCAGTTGCAGCATTTGGTGGACCAGAGCAGCGGCAGCTTTGCACGGCCGAACTTCGGTAATGAGTACTTCGATCGCATGGTCGAGCGTCAGTCGCTGGATATTCCGCTGTCGTCCAACGACCCGGCGAAAACCGTCTACGACAACGTCGACCTCAGCCATTACCTGACCGCCAACGGCGGCCGACGCGGTATTTTCGTACTCAAGCTCAGCCCACAGGATGACCCGGCCGAACGCACATTCGACTACTCCCGCAGCAGCACCAGCGACCTGCGCTTTATCGTGGTGACAGACCTCGGGATCATCGCCAAGCGCTCCAGCGACGGCAGCCATGACGTGTATGTGCAGTCCATCGGCAACGGTTCGCCGGTGGCCGACGCGCAAGTCGACATCATCGGCCGTAACGGTCTGCCGGTCGCCAGCGGCCACACCGACGCCGAAGGCCACGCGCATTTCGCCAAACTCGATGAACTGCGCCGTGAGAAAACGCCACTGATGTATGTGGTCAGTCGCGGTAATGACCAATCCTTCCTGCCGATTGCCCGTCAGTCCCAACAGCTGGATCTGTCGCGCTTCGACGTAGGCGGTTTGCAAGAAGACGGTGCGATCGATCGCCTCAGCGCCTACCTGTTCACCGACCGTGGCCTGTACCGGCCCGGCGAAACCGCGCACCTGGGCATGATCGTGCGCAGCGGCAACTGGAAAGGCGCCCTGCAAGGCTTGCCGGTGGAGCTGCAAATCACCGACCCTCGCGGCCTGGAAGTGATTCGCCAGCCGCTGAAGCTGTCCGCCAGCGGTTTTGAAACCTTTGATTTCCCCAGCAGCGAAGTGGCCCCGGCCGGGGATTACACCGCGACCTTGCAACTGATCGGCGCGAAACAGACCCGCACCGACCTGGGCAGTGTCAGCTTCAAGGTCCGCGACTTCGAGCCGGACCGTATGAAAGTCAGCCTGAGCCTGCACGACACGCCAGTGCCGGGCTGGATTCCACCGGAGCAGGTGGTGGCCAAAGTCAGCGCAATGCACCTGTTCGGCGCCCCGGCGGCCGGCCGTCGCGTGACCGCGAAGATGTCCCTGAGCCCGACGCTCGCGGCGTTCGAGCGTTACCCCGATTACCGCTTCCGCCTCAACGATGCGCTGGAAGAGGCCAGCACCGAAGACCTGGCCGAGACCACCGTCGATGACAACGGCCAGGCCGTGCTCGACCTCAACCTGCAACGCTTCGCCAACAGCACTTACCGCCTGCAGGTAATGACTCAGGTGTTCGAGGCCGAAGGCGGGCGCAATGTGGCGGCGCAAAGTGCGTTGCTGGTGTCGTCTGCGCCCTACCTGGTGGGTGTGAAAAGTCAGGACTCGCTGTCGTATGTCGCCAAGGACGCCCCGCGCCAGGTGCAATGGTTGGCCGTCGCGCCGGATCTCACGCCGCTGGCGGTGGACGGGCTGACCAGCGAAGTGGTCGAGCACCGCTACGTCTCGGTGCTGGTGAAGCAGTCCAACGGCACCTACAAATACGAATCGCGGATCAAGAACATCAGCCAGCCCGCCTCGCCGCTGGTGATGACCAAGGACGGCGCCAAGCAAACCCTGAACACCGCCACCCCTGGCGATTTCACCCTGCAACTCAAGGACGCCAACGGCAAGCTGCTGAACCAGATCGACTACAGCGTGGCCGGGCGCGGCAACACCTCGCGCTCCCTGGAGCGCAACGCCGAGCTGCAACTGCGCCTGGATAAACGCAGTTACGCAACGGGGGATGAGATTGCCATCAGTGTCCGCGCGCCGTACACCGGGGCGGGCCTGATCACCATCGAGCGTGACAAGGTCTACACCCAGCAGTGGTTCAAGGCCGACAGCACCAACAGTGTGCAGCATATCCGCGTGCCCGCAGGGCTTGAGGGCAATGCCTACGTCAACGTGCAGTTTGTGCGCGACATCGGTTCGTCCGAGGTCTACATGAGCCCGCTGTCCTACGGCGTGGTGCCGTTCAGCATCAACCTGGATGCGCGGCGCATGCCATTGAAGGTTGACGGCCCGGCGCAGATCGAACCGGGGCAGACTCTGGATATCAAGGTCAACGCCGACCGCCCGGGCCGTGCGGTGGTGTATGCGGTGGACGAAGGCATCCTGCAGGTGGCGCGCAACCAGACGCCAGACCCGCTGGGCTTCTTCTTCCAGAAACGTGCGCTGGAAGTCGGCACCAGTCAGATTCTTGACCTGATCCTGCCGGAATTCAGCCGCCTGCTCAGTGGGGCCGCGCCCGGTGGCGATACCGAAGGCGCGTTGGCTAATCACCTCAACCCGTTCAAGCGTAAACACCAGCCGCCTGTGGCCTGGTGGTCCGGGCTGGTGGACTTGCCAGCCGGTGAAAGCGTGCTGCATTACCAGGTGCCGGACAGTTTCAACGGCAAGCTGCACCTGTTCGCGGTGGCGGTGGATGCCGACAGCGTGGGCGTCAGCGAGGCCACTACCGAGGTGCGCGGGCCGCTCGTGATCACGCCAAACGTACCGGCTTTCGTCGCGCCGGGGGATGTGTTCAACGTGAGCGCCGGGGTGTTCAGCAACCTCGACGCGGCGGCGGATGTGAAGTTTGAAGTGCAGACCAGCAACGGCCTCAACGTGCAGGGCGACAAAGGCAGCACCTTGTCGCTGCAACCGCGCAAGGAAGGCACCGCCGAGTTCAAGATCAAAGTCGGCGACACCCTCGGCTCGGCAGATCTGCGCTTTATCGCCGTGTTGCCGAATGGCAAGCGCATTCAGGTGGCGGAAACCACCTCGATCCGCCCTCTGAGCGAACACCGCGTGGCCCTGAGCCTGGGCCGTTTCGACAGCGCCAGCAAAGAGCTCAAGCCCACCCGCGAACTGTTCAGCCAACTGCGCGACGTGCAACTGGGTGTGGCGGCGTCGCCACTGGTGTGGGCAAACGGTCTCAAGCATTACCTGGATGACTACGGCTACGCCTGCACCGAACAGTTGGTGTCCAAAGCCATGCCAGCGTTGATCTGGGGTGGTAATGCGCCCGAGGCCGAACAGGCCTTCGCCAGCGCGGTGCGGATGTTGCGCCAGCGCCAGAACCAGGCCGGCGGTTTCGGTTTGTGGGCGGCCAACCCGGACGTAGCGCCATATGCCAGCCTGTACGCCACCGACTTCCTGATCGAAGCCAAGGAACGCGGGCTGCCGGTGCCGGAAGACCTGCTGGTACGGGCCAATACCTATCTGACAGACCTGGCCAACGGCCCCAGCGAAGGCCTGTCGGAATTGCGCAACCGTGCCTACGCCAGTTACCTGCTGAGCCGTCAGGGGATTCTGGTGAGCGGCGCCTTGAGCGATATCCGTGAGCGCTACGAGCGCTACTTCAAGGACACCTGGCAGAACGACCTGGGCGCCGCCTACCTGGCCGCCAGCTACAAGCTGCTCAAGCAGGATCGCCAGGCGGATACGCTGTTCCGTAAGATTCCATGGCGTTCGCTTGTGGATAAGTGGAACAGCGACGGTCTGTATTACGACCCGTTGGTGCATGACGCCGAACACCTGCACTTGCTGGCACGGCATTTCCCCGAGCTACTGGACGAGGTGCCGGCGGCGCTGCTGGATAAACTCGGCAAGCGCCTTAACGAGCAACGTTACAACTCGCTGTCGGCGGCGCTGTTACTGCGCGCCCTGGATAACTACGGCCAGCGCGCACAAAGCGACATGACCCTCAAGGCCAGCGCGTGGTTGGGCGACAAACAGCAACAATTGCTGGAGATGGCCGGCCAACCGCCGCGCGCCGCAGTGCCGAGCGCCACGCAAAAATTGCTGATGGAAAAATCCGACGGCCCGGCAGCGTTCTACATGCTCAGCGAAGCCGGTTTTGATAAAGGCGCCAAGCTCAAGCCGATCACCAACGGCCTGGAGATTATCCACGAGTACCTCGACCTCAACGGTGAGCCGGTGAGCAAGGTCGCGGTGGGCGATGAGTTCCTGGTGCGCCTGCGCCTGAGGGCGACCGACCGCGATCAAGTGCAGCAAGTGGCGGTGGTCGACCTGCTGCCCGGTGGCGTCGAGCCTGTGTATAACTTGCCGCCGGAGCCGGAAGCCGCCAGCACCGATGACAGTGAAGGCGAGGAAGCGGAATACGTAGAAGACAGCGAAACGCCTGACGCCTGGCAAGCGCCGATCGGCGAAACCGAGCTGAGCAACTGGCAGCCAGACTACGTGGACGTGCGCGATGATCGGGTGGTGTTGTACGGCACCGCACTGCGTGACGTAGGCACTTTCGTGTACCGCGTGCGCGCCACCAACGCCGGTACCTTCAATACGCCACCGGCCTACGCCGAAGGCATGTACGAAACCACCCTGCAAGGGCGCGGCAAAGTAGGCCAGCTTGAAATTACCAAGCCTTAAACGCCTGACGCCGCTGCTGGCAGCGGCGGTACTGCTGGCGGGGCTGCGGCTGTGGCCGCATGCCCCGCTGGAACAGGCGGTGACATCCTCAAGGGTGGTGCTGGCCGATGACGGCTCGCTGTTGCGCATGACCTTGGCGGATGACGGGCAATACCGCTTATGGCTACCGCTGGAGAGGTTTTCTCCGTCATTGATCGAGGCCTTGCTGCTCAAGGAAGACCGTAATTTCTACTGGCACCCGGGGATCAATCCCCCGGCGTTGCTGCGTGCGGCCATGGCCACTTACAGCGGCGGCCAGCGCCAGGGCGGCTCGACGTTGAGCATGCAACTGGCGCGGCGCTTGTGGGATCTGAACACCCGCCAGGTGCCGGGCAAGCTGCAACAGATGGCCTTGGCCTTGTGGCTGGAAGCGCGTTACAGCAAGCACGACATCCTTGAGGCCTACCTGAACCTGGCACCCATGGGCGGCAATATCGAAGGCGCCGAGGCGGCGAGTCGCATTTACTTCGGCAAGGCGGCGGCGCAGTTGTCATTGTCCGAAGCGCTGGCACTGGCGGTGATCCCCCAGCAGCCGGGGCGACGCGCGCGCTTCGGGCCCTCGTTGCAAAACGCACGGCAGCGCTTGATGAACGACTGGCGCGCAACTTATCCACAGGACCCGCGCAACGACAGCCTGCTGGACGTGCCCCTGGAAGCGCGCAACCGCCAGCAGATCGCGTTTCTGGCGCCGCACTTGAGCGAACAGTTGCTCGCGTCCCAGCCCGGCAACGAGCTGAACAGCACCCTCAACCTGCCCTTGCAACAATTGCTCGAACGCTTGATCAGCGGCTTTATCGCCGAGCGGCGCGGCACGGGGGTGGAAAACGCCACGGCGATCCTGATCGACAGCCGCGACCAGAGCGTCAAGGCACTGGTGGGCTCGGCGGATTACTTATCCACAGGCATCCATGGCCAGGTCAATGGCGTGCTGGCGCGGCGTTCGCCGGGGTCGACGCTCAAACCGTTCCTCTATGGATTAGCGCTGGACCAGGGGGTGATCCACCCCATGAGCATCCTCAAGGATTTACCCAGTAACTTCGGCTACTTCCAACCGGAGAATTTCGACGGCAGTTTTGTCGGGCCACTGACGGCGCGCGATGCGTTGATCCGTAGCCGCAATATCCCCGCCGTGTGGCTCGCCAGCCAGGTGAAATCGCCTTCGTTATACGGCTTGTTGCAACGCGCCGGCATCAAGGGCCTGCGCGGTGAAAGCCATTACGGCCTGGCCCTGGCCCTCGGCGGCGGCGAGATGACGCCCGAAGAGCTGGCGCGGCTGTACCTGATGCTGGCCGGCGACGGGCACCTGCGGCCGTTGCGCTATTTACAGGAACAGCCCCAGGCCAGCGGCCCAGCGCTGCTGACGCCTCAAGCCGCCTTCATGGTGCGCGACATGCTGCGCCGCAACCCGCGCCCGGATGGCCTGCCCGGCCGGCACTGGCGCACCGCCTGGAAAACCGGCACCTCCTGGGGCTTCCACGATGCATGGAGTGCCGGGCTGGTCGGCCCCTACGTGCTGGTGGTGTGGGTCGGTAACTTCGATGGGCGACCGAACCCGGCGTTCATCGGCGCCAAAACCGCCGCGCCGCTGTTCTTCCGCATCGCCGACGCCCTGCCCCTGGCCTTGCCCAACGTGCAGATCAAACCCGACAAGCCGCCGCCCGGGCTGATCCGTATCGACGTCTGCGCGGCCTCCGGCGAATTGCCCAACCGCTGGTGCCCACAGACCCGCAAAACCTGGTACATCCCCGGCGTCTCGCCGATCCGCGTGTCCAACCTGCACCGCCCGGTGCTGATCGACACCCGCACCGGCAAAGCCGCCTGCCCGCCGTTCGACCCGCAGTACACCCGCGAAGAAGTCTTCGAGTTCTGGCCCAGCGACGTACAACGCCTGTACCGCGCCGCCGGCCTGGCGCGACGCACGCCGCCTACGGTGATGAAAAACTGCCAGCCCAACCGCATCGGCGACCAGAGCGAAGCCCCGCAGATCCGTTCGCCGCTGACCCAGGTGAGCTATCAATTGCGCCTGTCCCAACCGCAGGAAAGCATTGCGCTGAATGCCAACGCGGCCAGCGACGCGACGACGTTGTACTGGTTTGCCGACCAGACCCTGATCGGCCAAGGCCCGCCGCAATCCACGCTGAATTGGCGACCGGGCAAGTCGGGGGAGTACCGCTTGCGGGTCAGTGACGATCAGGGCCGCAGTGCGAGCCGGGCGCTGCGGGTGGAGTTTGTGCCGTGAGCGGGCGAACGCGCCTGACCGCTAGGCGCTGATCTCCACGTAACTCGACTCCCCACCGCCCGTCGCGCCCGACAACCATCCCCAAACGAAGCTCAAGGTGGTACGCCCGGCCTGATCCACACCCACCGTGCCACGCGACCAGCCGGCCAGCAGCTCGCCCTCAAGCGTCAGGCATTGATACAGCAACTCGATGGTATCGGCGCCTGTCACACGCCCGACCTGCGTGCCCACGCGGATTCGACCGCCTTGGTAAGAGCCGGAGATGGCCTCCCCTTCGACAAGGTAATGAAACACCGTGCCGGCACCGGATAGCCCGTGGGCATTGTTCGCGACCGTAAAGCGACGATTGTTCAAACGTGCGTGGATTGGGCAGAAGGGAGTGTCCATGAATGTCGCGTCCTTTTGTAGGGGGCTTCCGTTCCGGGTCGAGCCTGGAGACCCGGCGGTGGATCTAGAGAATTAAAACGCTCGCAATCTACTTGGTTGTTTGCTGGGAACCAATACGCCCGTCTTCAGCTTGTCAGATGCGGATGACCTGGTGAATCACCTGATCCACAACCATGAAGGCTTCAGCATTCTCGATCAGCTCCTGGAGGCTGCAGACACCAATGTCGAAGCTGGCGCAGTAGCATCTGGCAGCCCTCTTGCTGCTCTACTCTCCCTTTACATCACTGAACGGGATAATTTCTATTGGCGGTGTCACTGCACAAAGTGGTTTGCGCCAATAACCAACGCTATGCCATTGACCGTGCTTGTACCCAACCTCAGGGTACGTGCCGATATGGGTAAAACCGAGCGCTTCATGGATACCAATGCTCCCCGCGTTGGGTAAGGCGATGCCGGCGTAGGCCGTATGAAACCCCTGTTTCTCGAGGAGCGGTAGAAGCCGCTGATAAAGCGCACGACCAACCCCTTTTCGGTGTACGGCAGGGTCGACATAGACGGTGACATCTACCGACCAGCGATAGGCTTCTCTAGCGCGATGCTGGCTTGCATAAGCGTATCCAACGACATCGCCATTCATCTCGGCTACCAGATAGGGATACATCGGCAGTGTTGCGGCGATCCGCTCTGCCATTTCATCGACAGTTGGTGGCGTCAGCTCAAACGAGATGGCTGTGTTCAAAACCATCGGCGCATAGATAGCCTGAATGGCAGAGGCATCAGCGGGTGTAGCGACCCTCACGTTGTAATTCATGGCGACCAAGTACTCCATTCTCTTTCTCTTTGAGTTCAGGCACGACGATTCGGTGGCTCGAGATCGCCGTTGGTTTTGTAGGCGTTCGAAGTTAAGGCGATATCAGCAGAAGAACCGCCAGACCGATCAATGCTTGTAGAACTGAACCGGCGGTCATCAAACGCATATACCTGCCGGTGCTGTATTCGGGAAAGGCGTCCGATTTGACCAGCCAGTAATAGCTGTCGTTAGGGAGAATGGCGACGAACGATCCCAGACAGACGGCGAATGTGACGCTCATCAAGTCCACCGCGCCAGACGCAAGGATTGGAGAGAGAACAGGAGGGATGGCGGCAAAGGTCGCAAGGGAAGAGCCATTCAGTGTTTTGAATACCGCAGCCAGCAGGAACACCCCAACCAAAATATGCGTGGTGCTGCCCGACGCGCTGAATGCGTGCTGAATCAGTTCCTTGGGAAGCACCAAACCGAGGGCTTGGCCCAAAGCAGACGCACAACCGATGGTGAACAATAACGGGCTGGTTCTACGCATCGCTTTGGACAGCAGATCTTGAACCTCACCAGGTTTGCAGCTAAGCGCAATCAACAACGATGTGGCGATCAGCGCACCGGCGGGAGTAGTGAAGAACTCGATGATGGAGTGCTGGTTCTTTGGAATGGCGTAGCCGGTGATCAGGAGCAGGAAAAATACAGCCAGAGGCAGGATCACCTTGATAACCGAGTCGTGAGGCACGGTGGGATCAGTCGAATCGTTGGGTGATGAACAATCTGTGCGGGTCGTCCAGTACGTCCAGACCGTCCCGACAACCCAGGTGACGACTGTCAGCAGCAACCCTAGATACAGAAACTTTGGGTCATGCGTGTTGGCCCCTAACCCAATCCCAATGATCAGCGGGCCCGCGGGCATTAACAGCTTGAATCCCGAGTAGCATCCGATTGCAATGTACTTGCGGTGTTGCCCGGCAATGGGAGCAAGAGACGCATAGGCTGTATCGGGACAAACCATGCCAGCACCCAGCAAGGGTGACAGAGAGATGCCGAATTTTCCGAAGGACGCACTTCCTTGCGTCGAGATCCAGCCGGCAATGAAAAACGCGCTCAGGATGACGATGGCGAAATAGCCAAGGTTGTTTGCGAATCCTTTGCTCAGCGATTGGAACACGTCACTGCTGTTGGTGCCGGCAAGAAGAGGGATCAGAATCGCACCCAGCAACATCGCGACAGGGAGAGGAATGGAGACACGGCTCCCTAGGTTCCGTAACCGGGAGCGTGTTTTCGTCCTAAGCGCTTCGACCAACATCCATGTACCTCCCCGCGTTACCGGAACCGCCTCTGAAAGGCCTGCAAGTTGTGCCCGCACTTCACAATCGCAAAATACGTTGCGGCCCGCAACTAATATAATTGAACAATTTCGCAGGCGCTTATGCCCAGAAAAATGTGTCGCTGCGCCTGCTAAGGTGGTATTAGCGTTTTCCCGGAATTGCGAGCCGAGTGCTATGCCAAACATTGATCAGATCGACCAGGATGCCGAACAGCTTTACGAAGCCCTGAGTCACTTGGTTAGGGTCTACCAGTTTCGTGACAGAGATCGCAGCTGCTGCGAAGGCCTGTCCGTCACTCAATGCTATGCGCTTGAGCATGTGATAAAGGCTGGGCCGGTTCGCGTTCAATCGTTGGCCAGTGAGCTTTTTCTCGACAAGAGCAACGCGAGCCGGTTAGTCGATTCGCTTGCAAAACAGGGGCTGGTTTGCCGTGTTCCAGATGCCACTGACGGCCGCGCGCTGGCGATCACCGTGACGCCCGAAGGCGTGACGCTTTATGAAAGTATTCGATCGGATTTAGTCGCAGAGGCTCGCAATCTCGCATCTGACTTATCGAAAGAAGCCCGTGAGGGTGCAATCCAAATGCTACGTCGCTTCGCTAACGCCACCGAACAACGGTGCGGTCTCAAAGACTTCAGTGCTGACGAGGCTCTGCCCCGCAAATGCTGCTGAGGCACCTCTACAGACGAATATTTAGCCAGATCACAATCCAAAATAGGGTATGTGGTGGAGACACATAAAAAAGAAAAGCCCCTGAGATCAGGGGCTTTTGGCAGTGATTGTCTGAAACCAGACGGTGGGTACCAACAACATAATTTGACACAACCCCTCGCGCAAATCGGGGTCTGTAGGATGATTCGGGGTAAAGACAACAGCAACATAGATTGACACAGATGGGCTGCGCTTCAAATACAGGGCTCGGCTGCTCACAACATAGTTTGACACGAACAACTAGAGTGCAGTCATGAAGGGTGGTTTTTGAGAATTACAACTATCGCGTGTGAATTAAAACCGTCGCATGTGCCGCTTGATCTCGGGCGGCACCTCACGTGACCCTGCTGGAATCAGGCTCAGGTCGTTCAACGAGTTTTCCCTGGCGATATTAGAAGAGATGCAACACACCAACTCTGGCTCAGGTGCTGCAAAGATTACTGACATTTTATTGACCATGGCAGCCATTGGCGTGCCGATGGTTTTTGTATGCAACTACAGCTTGGCTCGTAAGCTACTTGGCCGAAACAGCGAGGACAAGCAACGTCTGCTCGCTGATCCCCGAATCATGTTGCCGGACGAGCCTGGTAGCGCGAATTGGCTGAACGATATCGCTGAATGTCTCAGAGCGAGCTATGCCTACGTAAAGGCTGATATTGGTTAATCGGCCGTTGAGCTGTACCGCTGTACTTTTGGTATCAAGCGACTGGTGGTACTGCTGTTGAAGCTGGCCTATCTGGAATGTCGCAACTCGGGGCGGCAGTGCGTGAACCAGCTCGATATTACTCGTGCATACCGTGCCGCAGCTTACACAGCGAGCGCCGGTGAGGTGGAGGAGCTAATGCTACTGGCGCTGAGCAGTCTCAAAAAACATAAGCTCAAGGACTTGCACTGCCCGTTCGATCTATCTGCTGCAATGAAGACAAATGTCGTGAATTTCACTCGTGCTGATCGTCAGGAACCATTGCTACGGTCTTTCACTCGTAAGCGGCCAGCGAACACGCAGTAGAGATAAACTAACGCACGAGTATGCTGCTCCGCATGCCAGCAGCGATGTAATGCCTGAGTTCTTCGCTGGCTTCACTGACTTCCGCCAGTAGCGCTGGACGTCCGTCAAGCATGATGATGATGTCCTCAATGTCTCTGTGATAAGGGTCGCCTTCTCAGCTGGCTAGCACCAGGTGCTCGATCCGCTTGTAGGTCTCGAAGAGCGCAATCATGTCACCTTGAGCCATGACTTCCAGTGGCGATCGGCCGGCAAAAAACGGATTGTCGTTCTTGAAGCGAGGGAAACCTTTCACGTTTGCCTGGTTGGAGAAGACCATCCGCAGCGAAGCGTGGATACCCAGCACCATCCCGATGCGTTGCTGCTGATCTTGATCGAGCCGCTGACCTGCAGCAATGCCACGCCATGCGCGACGGTAGGTCGCGGGTGAAATTCTGAGAATCCGGCACGCCTGACTGGGCGTGGCTTCCCAGGCGCCGATGATGCGCAAAGCCACCTTCAACCCGGTGGTAGCCTGCTGCTCGCTAAGACGTTCACCACTGATCACCCTGTTCTCCTCTGCCGTAAGCAGTTTACCTACTAATGGCTGAAGTAGAGAGGCCCGCCTCAGCATGCGCATAGCCTGTAGCGGAGAAGTAAAAAATCTACCACCTACCTAAGAGTTAGTCGAAGAAACACTTAATTTTTCTTTGACTCTGTGTTGTAGGTTTTATGCATCTCAGATCGGATCTCTTTTATGGCTCCGATCAGCGGAGCGAAATAAAGTCGTGGAGCGTTCTTGGCGATTTGGCGAAGCTCTGCGGCTAATGTGGATTTCATGTTCGGAGTCTCAAAGGGTAGCGTTTTTATATCTAGTCCCTTTTAGGTGTATTTTCAAGGGCCGCGGCAGGGACGGTGGTTACCTGCCCCCCCTACCGCGACCGTCTGACGTCGGTCTATGTTCACAAAAATAGATGAGTCGGGAGGCCCTGCAGACGTAGCTCATGCAGAGGTTGGCACCGGGTCATTATCCACGTGGGCTTCGTTGCCACACCGTCATGCACCAAGAACTTCATTCGTTGGCACGGCGATTAACGAAGAGGTATGCACAGTGCGGCTTCACGACACCGAACACTGCGATCAATCTGGCCAGCGCGATCTCGGTACCGGCGCGCATGTCCATAGGCTCGATGGAAAGCCGAATGGCTTCAACTCCAATCATACCAACAGATCTCGCAGAAAAGTGGCACAGGCGACAGCGCTTCCGATCGGCCAGTTCACTTTGATGGTGCCACGCGGGTGCTGTATTTCAGGAGTCATCTATGTGGGTCAAAGCACGACTTAGTACGAACCCGCGCGGAGGGTAGAGTTTTGTAAGCGGATGGCGAACACACCTACCGAACTCCAGTATTTAGGGCGATGGTGTCCGCGTATTTTTAAGCGGACGCGATCACCCTTATCGCCAGGATTTCCATGCGCCAACGCAGCTCTTACCCCAAACTATTCAAAGCCCAGGTCGTCCAGGAATGCCTGCAACCTGGAGCGACGATTTCCAGCGTAGCCATCCATCACGGCATCAACGCCAACGTGATCCGCAAGTGGCTACCGATTTACCGGGATCAATCACCCGCAACTCTGCCGGCCTTCATCCCCGTACAAGCTGCACCCAAGCGCGCAACAGAAGAGAGGGTGATCATCTCACTGGCTCTGGGCGATAAATCCGTCACCGTAAAATGGCCAGCCTCAGATCCGGACGGCTGCGCGTGTTTTATTCGTGGCCTGGCCCAATGATTCGTATCGACTCCATCTGGCTCGCCACCCAGCCCATGGACATGCGGGCCGGCACTGACACTGCACTGGCCCGGGTGGTTGCCGTGTTCGGTGCGGCTAAGCCGCACTGCGCTTACCTCTTTGCCAACCGCCGGGCAAACCGCATGAAGGTGCTGGTGCATGACGGCGTTGGTATTTGGCTAGCTGCGCGACGCTTGAATCAGGGCAAGTTTCATTGGCCGGGCATACATCGTGGCGCGGAGGTCGAACTCGACCCCGAACAACTTCAGGCGCTGGTACTTGGATTGCCTTGGCAGCGAGTAGGTGCAGGCGGCGCAATTACATTGCGCTAATACCTGGCTTTTAGCTGTGACCGGAGGACTGTTTGGTAAAATCCACGGCATGACTTCCTTGCCCGATCTCGACCAAATGCCCCCTGAACAACTGCGCGCGCTGGCTGCGCAGTTGATGTCCAAGGTCGACACCATGGGCAGAAAGATCCATCGTGATGAGACGATCATAGAGCAGCTCACTCACGAAATCGCCATTCTCAAGCGGCACAAGTTCGCTAAGCGCAGTGAGCAGATCAGCCCGGCGCAAGGCAGCTTTCTCGATGACCTGCTCAATACCGACCTCGAAGCCATTGAGGCCGAGTTAAAAGCACTTCATCCCGCATCCGCGCAGGCAGAGCCACGCCAGCAACCCAAGCGTGCGCCGTTGCCACCGCAGTTCCCACGCACTGTGATCCATCACGAGCCGGACAACACTCAGTGCGCGTGCGGCTGCCAGCTTCAGCGCATCGGTGAAGACGTCAGCGAGAAACTGGATTACACGCCGGGCGTGTTCACGGTTGAGCAGCACGTTCGTGGGAAATGGGCCTGTCGGCAGTGCGAAACACTGATCCAGGCCCCGGTGCCGCCGCAGGTGATCGACAAGGGCATCCCCACTGCCGGGCTGCTGGCGCATGTGATGGTGGCGAAGTTCGCCGACCACCTGCCGCTGTATCGACAGGAAAAGATCTTCGGCCGTGCCGGCCTGGCTATCCCGCGCTCGACACTGGCGCAGTGGGTGGGTCAAACCGGCGTACAGCTTCAGCCGCTGGTCGATGCGCTGCGCGAAACAGTGCTGGCACAGCGAGTAGTCCACGCCGATGAAACGCCGGTACAAATGCTGGCGCCAGGTGAGAAGAAAACCCACCGCGCTTACGTCTGGGCCTACAGCAGCACGCCATTCTCGGCACTCAAGGCAGTGGTCTACGATTTCAGCCCCAGCCGTGCTGGCGAACATGCGCGTAACTTCCTGGGCACGTGGAACGGCAAGCTGGTCTGCGATGACTTCGCCGGCTATAAGGCCAGCTTCGAGTTGGGCATCACCGAAATCGGCTGCATGGCCCATGCGCGGCGCAAGTTCTTCGACCTGCACGTAGCGAATAACAGCCAATTGGCAGAGCAGGCGTTGCACTCAATCGGCGGGCTGTACGAAGTCGAACGACACGCCAAGGAAATGAGCGATGAAGATCGCTGGCGACTGCGCCAGGAAACAGCGATGCCCATTGCTGAAAAACTGCATGAGTGGATGCTGGCCCAACGCGAACTTGTGCCCGAGGGCTCGGCTACGGCCAAGGCCCTGGATTACAGCCTCAAACGCTGGGTAGCGCTGACCCGCTATCTGGAGGACGGTGCTGTGCCCATCGACAACAACCAGATCGAAAACTTGATCCGGCCATGGGCGCTTGGGCGGTCGAACTGGTTGTTTGCTGGATCACTGCGCAGCGGCAAACGGGCGGCGGCGATCATGAGCTTGATCCAGTCTGCGCGGGTCAATGGTCATGATCCGTATGCATATCTGAAAGACGTTCTCACGCGCCTGCCGACGCAGCGGGCGAGTGAAATCGATCAATTGCTGCCACATAAATGGTCGCCGATTTAATTACGCGAGGCGTGATAGCCGGACATATAAAAGCGAATGCCGATGCCAAATGGATTACAAGATGGGAGCCCGCAGCAATGAGCTTTGACATTATTATTTTGAAGCCTACTGACCTCAGTGAAAACGATCTGTCCAACGTCGAGGACGTGCTAGATATTGGATGCCCTGAGGCCGTAATCACATTTCTGGAGTTGGTGTTCCCTGGATGTGCCCAAGGTGCATTTTCGGATGGTGAACGCTACTCGCTCGAGTCTGCTCAGAATGGAGACCCAGTGACCACCATACACCTTACTCTCAGATACGGGCGAGCCTGGTCTGAGGCAACCAATGCTGAGTTCCTGACCCTGCTCTTGAGGCTCTGCCAATTGCTCCAGTCAGTAGCTTTTGCGGTCTCCGATAACTCAAGGATCACACCTCCCTGCTAAAGACGGCCCATCTTGCTCGCCATAGAGCGGCTCACCTAGCGAATTGGTGCGTGTACTTGATCACATGGGCAGGAAAAAACTCTTCATAAAAAGCAGTGGGAATGCCGAGGATACTTATCTCGATGCAATCGGGCAGAAGCTCTTCAGCGTAATCCAGAATGGCGACTCCCATAGATGGAATAACCAAGCCTGCTTCGGTTTTAACTGAAAGGGCCAAACCAGACTGGTCGAAGTGATTTGTGCGGCACTCGTTTTGAATAGCAGGATACCCAGTGGTTGGCTCGAACTGGCCGAAAGCAACGCCCATGGGAGGATCTCCACTCTCCAGCGACGAGTAGCCAACCAAAATCAATCCGCTATAAATCGAAAATCGCGCCATCTGATCGCCTATTGCTTGCCGTGGCATTGGATATATATGGTGTTTATCACTTGATTAGCTTGGATGCGAGAGCGCCGTGGAGGTTCGGAAGATGACTTGGCCGGACGCTTACAGAGTTTTTGGCAAGGGCACAAACTTACCGGTGCGGCCATCGAAAGCTTGGATACGGCTGCTGTGAAAATTGGGAGAAATGCAACTACACGAAAAAGATGCCACTGGAGTGCTGCCCCCCTCCTCACGAGTGCAGCGTTGACGTCGCTGTTTCCACACACCGTGATCCATAACGCACCGGAGAGCGCTGTATGCACTTGGCGGGCATTGGAAATTCCAGGCCTTTACCGGACGAATCTCTCGATGCGTGAAAAGTCGCCTGATAACGCTAGCGAGTGATCACAATTAGGAGGTTGTTCTCTCGAAACACCTTCGCTCCATCGGGAAGCCAAGACGGAAGCTGGTCGCCATGCATGTCGGGGGCTTTCAGCACAATCCCTACGGGTCCCAGCTTCATCTGCTTACTTAGCCAGTCACTAACGTCTTTCGACAGAACGCGTCGATCTTGGGCATCCGCGTACCCAAGGCCGTAGCGCAACTCTCCATCGACATTGAGCAGCGTCACGTCACTGCGGTTCAGACGCCACGCCAGGGCCGAAGCTGCACCCAGGTCGTTGCTCAGCAGGCTGCGCGCGCCCTGCAGCGGGCCCAGGTGCTCGGCGATGAACTGGTCAGGCATCTTGTTATCGACGATGGTCTGCGGCATGGATGCCGGCAGCACTGCGATCAGTACCCAGATCGCCAGGGCCGGTGCGTACCAGTGCTGGCTGGCGCGCTTCCACTGGATCGCACCGCACAGCGCCCAGACCAAGCAGACCAGCGCCGCGCTGGCCAAGCGCGCGGGGTGGCCGGAAAACACAGGGTGAGTCAGTTCGAGACCGATCAGCCCCAGCAGCGACAAACCTCCTAGAGCCAGGTTGAGCAGCCCGTTACCGCGCAGCAGACGCAGGTCCTTCTGGCGCAGCTTGTCTACCAGGGTGTTGGCCATGAGCAGCGCGAGTGGCGCGAAGCATGGCAGGATGTAGGTCGGCAGCTTGCCCTTGCTCAGGCTGAAGAACAGGAATGGCATAGCGAACCAAAGCGCGAGAAACCCGCTATGGCGCTCGCGCCGCTCCGCCCAGGTACGCTTGAGGGCGGGTATCACCAACAGCGTCCAGGGCAAGCTGCCAGCAAGCAGGATGGGGATGAAGAACCAGAACGGCGCCGCGTGCTGCGCATGGTTGCTGGTGAAGCGGCGGATGTGCTCGTTCCAGAAGAAGAAGTTCCAGAAGTCCGGCTCCCGCTGATTGACCGCCAGCACCCAGGGCAGACTGATCAGCACCGCGATCAGCACCGCCAGCGGCCCGCCCTTGAGCAGCTCCCGCCAGCGCCCGTGAAGCACGGCGTAAGGCGCCACCACGATCACCGGCAGTAACCAGGCGAGGAAGCCCTTGGTCATGAATCCGATGGCACAGGCCGCGCCGAGCAGAGCCCAACCTAGCCAGCGCTCCCGAGCGCTGCGGCCTTCCATGCCGAGCCAGGCCGAGGCCAGGCTTAGGGTGGTCCAAAGCGCCAATTGCGGGTCGATGTTGGAGTACCCGGCCTGCCCGGCGGCGAGGCCGAAGGTCATGTACAGCAGACAAGCGGTCCAGGTCTTGAGTGGGTCGCTCCACAGCCGGCGAGTCAGCAGGAACACCAGCAGCACGGTAGCACCGGTGGTCAGCGCCGAGGCTATGCGCGCACCGAAGAGGTTGTCGCCGAATAGCGCCTGGGCGATCGCGATCAGCCAATAGCCTCCTATGGGTTTCTCGAAATAACGCAGCCCCATGAAGTGCGGCACCACCCAGTTGTCCGTGTTCAGCATCTCCTGGGCCGCCTGTGCATAGCGCGTTTCATCCGGCACCCAGAGGCCGTGGAAGCCCAGAGGCAGAACGAAGAATAGGGCGAAGGCGATGAACAGCGCCGGATAGGCCAGCGCGGGCAGCGTCACCATCCCGGCTGGCCTAGTGACTGCTGCGGGGGGTGTTATCGAGGTGGTCGAAGACATGCGATGGGTCTCCTTAAAATGCTGTGCCGGCGAACAAACGGAGTGATACATTGGAACTGGCGCAATTCGGATGGGGCACGTCTAGGGAAGTACGCATGAAAGCGCGGACGGTCGAGGACAACTCCCGGCTGGGCAAGACCGTACAACGCAGCTTGCAGGAAGCCGGCTGGATCGTCGATCTGGCGATAGACGGCGAAGGGGCGCTCACATCGGGTACTTTGTTGAGCCATCCGGCTTTTCCGTGATCCATGTGTAGGTAGCTTCTCCTGAGGTGAGCTGCACTGAACTTGCGCAGAGGAAAAGATACATAGCGAAACTTAGTTGAGACTGAGGGACTGTTATGAAATTGCCATATTTCCTTTGCCGAGTAGATCGTTGCGCTGCACGTTGGCGCTTACGTCGTGCACATCAATCCTGCGCCAGTTGACCAGCAGAGCAGCCGGGTGATTTGCCTAATAGGACTTACGACAGAGCAAGTCCCTGCCCCGGTTTCGCTTATTGGGGCGACTCACCTGTTACCAGGTTTAGAGCTCGGTGCGGCTGAAACTCACAGTGACAGCTCACAGAAACCTCCCGTTGAATAACTAGGGAATGGGCGCTGAAATGACAATCAGGCAGTGCGTCGCCCGCAGGACCTGCTGCCATGAAAGAGCGATGGGTGGCCATTGTCCCAAGAATGAGGACGAGATTAGGCAAATTGACTGAAGACAGGAAAAATGAGCTTCTTGGGAAGACCCCCACCTCATTTAGCTCTCCCAATAGTGGTAGCGGCGCGAGTGACACGAACCCTAGTGGATGCTTCCTTTCGTCTATCTTATGGCTAAAGCGGGCATTAGTAGATTTCAGACGAGCCCGCGATGGTTCTCTGCGTGGCGTGCCACATCATTTCGACGATTCGCCCATCACTGTCTTCCACTGTGCAAAACCCAGAGAGCCCAGGATCCTCGGCGCATTAGCACCATCGGCAGCTATGAAAAATGCCTCGGCGTAATCGCTGGATCGCTGACCTGCAGGCACCCGCATCGTACGTTCGAAGTGATCGATGCAACCGCTGTGAGTAATCAGCACTAGGTTTTCCCTAGGTTTCTTGTAAGCCATCGCGGCATTCCTGAAGCCTGCGTCGCACTTGCCAACCCACTTCTGTGAAGTCGCGGTATTGCCCGCGATGAGATCGGCTGTCTGCTGGGTACGCGTCTTCGGGCTGGAGATGAGGGTAGCGTTATCAAGACCCAACTTCTGCAAACCCTTAGCGACAGCCAGCGGCAAGTCCAGTGAACGAGCCCCATGAAAGACAGGACACCGTTTCCCCCTTACGATAAGGGATAGGCAAACGGTTATGTTTATGACTAACAGCAACGATAAGAGTGGGGAGCTTTTGGGCCAGGAGCGGCGACGCCGCTGGAGCCCGGAGCAAAAACTGGCCATGGTTCGCGAGAGCCTTGAGCCAGGGCAAAGTGTGTCGGTCGTCGCTCGGCGCAACGGCATCAATGCCAACCAGTTATTCCTGTGGCGCAAGCTGTATCAGGACGGCAGCCTGTCGGCGGTCAGTGCTGGCGAAGCCGTGGTGCCGGCCTCCGAGCTGAGCGATGCGCTCAAGCAGATCCGTGAACTGCAACGGATGCTGGGCAAGAAAACGATGGAAGCCGAAATCCTCAAAGAGGCCGTGGAGATCGCCCGGTCGCGAAAATGGATTGCGCACTCACCCTTGTTGCCGGGGGACGACCAGTGAAGCTGGTCAGCGAATGTCTCGGTGTGGCGCGCTCGCAATTAACGGTTCGAATCAAACAATCGGTATCGCCCAAGACACGGCGAAGCAGACCTGTGGACGACGCTGAGTTGGTGGTTGAAATCCAACAGCAGGTCAGCGAGTTGCCCAGCTATGGCTACCGTCGTGTCTGGGGATTACTGCGTCGGGAACGTGAAACCCATTCGCTGCCGGCGATCAATGTGAAGCGGGTTTACCGGGTCATGCGTGATCACAACTTGCTGCTGGAGCGTCGACTCAAACAGCCCGGCGTGC
Organism: Pseudomonas sp. PSPC2-3; assembly: GCF_049898265.1. Classification (NCBI taxonomy): domain Bacteria; kingdom Pseudomonadati; phylum Pseudomonadota; class Gammaproteobacteria; order Pseudomonadales; family Pseudomonadaceae; genus Pseudomonas; species Pseudomonas sp. PSPC2-3. The sequence continues at coordinate 639,693 of NZ_JAFCXJ010000001.1, forward strand.
CGCGTCGGCACGAAGGCCGTATTGCCGTGAAAACCAGCGATACGCGTTGGTGCTCGGACGGCTTTGAGTTCCGCTGCGAGGATGGCGCCAAACTGAGCGTGACCTTCGCCCTCGATTGCTGTGATCGCGAAGCCATCGGCTGGGTGGCAAGCCCGACCGGGTACAGCGGCGATGATATCCGCGACTTGATGCTGGAAAGCGTGGAGAAGCGCTTCGGTGATCAATTGCCCACCACGCCGGTGCAATGGCTAAGCGACAACGGCTCGGCGTACACCGCCGAACAGACACGCCTGTTTGCTCGACAGATCGGCTTGCAGCCGGTGACCACGCCAGTTCGCAGCCCGCAGAGCAACGGGATGGCGGAGAGCTTCGTGAAGACGATCAAGCGTGATTACGTGGCGCACATGCCCAAGCCGGATCGGGAAACGGCGTTGCGTAACCTGGCAATTGCCTTCGAACATTACAACGAGCAGCATCCGCACAGCGCTTTGAACTATCGCTCGCCGAGGGAGTTCAGGCGCTTGGCGGCAGCATCAATTTAACAGGGAGTTGGTGTCCGGTTTTGTAGGGGCCTGCTGCTGCTGGCCGTTGACCGTGATGCCGTTGGGGGGCCCGAAGCAGGGATTGCTTGAACGATCACAGCGCTCGGCATGCCTAACCATCACTATGACATTACCCTCCATCCACTGTCCGTTAAGGCCGGACTGTACAAAGTTATTTCCATCACCCAGATCCAGCACGCGGGGCGCCAGGAAATACCATGTGGCAGCAGTCAATGCGGCAATGGCAGCTAAGCCAAATGCGATATTTTTCCTGCTCAAGCGCACGGTACGATTGTTCACTTTGCCTGCTGTAGCATCACCCATCCGGATGTTAGCCATATCATCACTCCTGCAAAGGTAGGAACAGTGGTACTAGTCAAGAGCTCGCCTTGTAGCGGCACCATAGATGGCGCGGAAATGTAGAGGTGATTGTGTATTAGAACGGTGAAAGCAACGTGAAAAAACAGAAATATGCGTCTTGCTTTGGGGCGACCAGACTTAAGCATTCAGAGCCTTCTACTCGCCCCTGCACACGACGAAATCTTGGCCATCTGCACTAACGTCCCAGCCTCGTTGCCATCCTCCCCCTACACCTCGCCTCATGTAACCGGATGTCCATAAAATTAAAGGTCGGCGATTATAGAGATTGGGGCGGCCTCTTCGGAGGAAGTTGAAATCTTGCTAAAACGGGCTTTTGAGGTGGAGCAATAGCCCCTGATTTGCTTTTGCTGATGAATAATGGCCACCCTACTCAGCAACAGTGACCAGCGCCCGTAGCGCAGATAGGACTGCTGGGCTTTTTCTAACTTGCCCTCGCTCACGGGGAACCAGCGCTTGTGGCGGAATCGCTCAACAGAACGGCCCAAAAACAAGTTCAGTGCGGAGCCAAGAACGTTGCCAAAGGTGGCGACCGCCAAGAGCGTAGAAACGACGTCCTGGTCGGAGAGCAACATGCCGACCAGCACGGCTTCAGACTGCATTGGCAATACCGTGGCGGCACCGAATGCCGCCAGGAACAGACCAACGTGGCTGGTGAGTTCAAACACGAAAGAGTCGCCTCAAGCGTTCAAGCCGATCCAGCCATGGAAGCCCACGTAGAGACCAACACCGATGATCAGGACACTGGAGAGGTAGGGCGCACGACGCGCAACGGTGCCCAACCATGGCCAACGGTTGGACGCCTGCTTGGCGCCAATCGCGGCTGCAGCACCGACGGTTACCAGTGTGAGTGCCAGACCAATGCTAAAACACAGGACTAGCACGCCACCCAAGGCGACTTCTTTGACCTGAAGACATAGCAACAGAACGGTGATAGCAGCCGGACAAGGAATCAAACCACCAGTCAGACCGAACATGACGATTTGGCCGGTGGTGACTTCGCGGTTAGTGAAGCGTTTACGGATATCGTTGGCATGAGCACGTTCGTGCGCATCCTGATAGCCGTCAATCGATAACTCCAAGCCTTCCAGTTCGGAATGTGCATGGCCGTGATTATGCTCCTGGTAGTCCAAGTCATAATCATGGGAGTGCCCTGCGTGCCCAAGACTCAAGCGAGCACTGAATTCATGAGGCTCGGGGATATCGGCTTCCGATTCCAGGAAGCCCTCGCGCTCGACGAAGGTGAACGACTGGGTGCTGCCGTCCGGACGGGTAGTCATCAGACGAACATCTGAGGCTGCCCAAGTGTGCCCGGTCAATGTCTTCAGGCGCCAGTGCGGTGGCACACCGTCTTCGAAGATCGACAGCTCAACACGACCATGGCCAGTATCGATTCGGTGGGTTTCATCATGATGGCCGTGGTCATGCTCGCCATGGTGGTGATCATCACCTTGCTCGAACTTGAACATCTGCTCACCGCGCCATGTACGCCAAAGCATCCACAGCGCAATTACGATGATCAGGGCAGAGGATGCTAGCTGGAAGTATGGCTCAGTGGTTTGAGCGTCCAGGCCTTTGCCCAGATACATGCCGCCGATGGCGACCAGCCACACTACGGCGGTGTGCGATAGCGTTGCAGCCAGCCCCAGCAATACGGCCTGTTTTACCGAGCCACGGATGGCCACGATGAAAGCCGCCATCATGGTTTTTGAATGGCCCGGTTCAAGCCCATGCAAAGCACCGAGCAGAATTGCGCTCGGGAAGTACAGCCAGGCGTGCGAACCACCCTGTTGCAAGAGTTCAGCGAAGTTGGGCATATCAGACCTAGAGGTACTTGGTGATTTGTTTGAACGCTTCCAGCGGGGCACGCTCGCCATTGTTCAGGGCCGAAACGGTGTCCTCGAGACAGTGATCAATGTGATCTTGGATGAGCGTTCGTTTTGCCTGACATACGGCTTTCTCAACCGCATGCAACTGCTGAGCAATGTCCACGCACTCACGACCCTCTTCGATCATAGTGATGATGCCGCGTAAATGGCCGTCCGCTCGTTTGAGACGCTTGATGATCGCCTCATGACTTTGGTGGGTATGGGGATGGCTGTGTTCGTGCTCGCTCATGACTTGAGCCTCAGGCCTCAATGAATTACCTTGGCATCCTATCCCCCATGGGGGGATACGGTCAAACGTATCGCGGCCACAACGAGTTAGACAAAACACACCTAGGATATCTGCCTGTCAAAAAATTCATTTTGCGGGGATGAGCGTGAAATGCACCCAGCTTCAGTATTAGCCCAAGCCAGCAAACATTGTGATGGCTAACCTAAACACTGGAGATTTGTCATGAAAACCCTGAAAGCTCTTTTGATCGTAACCTTGATGAGTGCATCTGTAGCTGCGATGGCAGAAGGCGGCGGTGATACAGTAACTGCAAAGATGGAGGCCGCAAGAGAGTCTGCGATGGCAACGTACCAACAGTCTGAACACGCAACCGCCGTTGCCAGCAATCAGAAAGCGCCATCCAACGATGTCGAATGCACAAATTGATATTACGCAATTCTCATCAAATCATTTAGCAGCCTGTGACTTGCTCGTGCGCTTTAACTGCCATGGGCCACAGCCAAAGAACCTGCTAAAAACAACCACTAAAGAAGCCGCTTGCTCGCAGCAGGCAGTAGGGGTTATCAGGTTAAAAGGATCAAAGGATCAAAGATTTCAACTCGGATTGCGATGTGCATCGACAATCCGAGTTTTGGGTATGCAAAATTATTTTTGCATGAAGATACTTCACACATATAATTTATAGGGAACTCATAGCTAATATAAATTTCGAACCCCACATCCAAAACCCACGTGAAAAATATAGCCAGCGACAATTTAATTGAAAGTCAAAAACACAATAAATTTGCTCGCTAGGCCGGATTAAACCCTAATACACACAAGCTGAAAATTTCTTGCTGGATGGTTAATAAAATAAACCCTCAGGGCTGGATTTTACGCCAGAGACAACACGATTAATAAATTTAATCCTGATTATTATTTGACAGAATTTTGATCTTTTACCCCCTAAGCTGCACTCATCCATACATCGAGCTATAGCTTGAGCGTTGCCCTCACAACCTATACCTTTCGTCTCTAATAGATGCATGTGAGTCCGGTGCGAACGGCGAGTTTTTAGACGCTGTAATTTATAGCTTTAATCCGTTTTCAGGACCCCCCTATGAGCACCCCTATCAGTTTGAATAAGCTGCCAGAAATAACCTTGGCGTTCTGGGCGATGAAAATCTGCGCCACCACCCTCGGTGAGACTGCGGGTGATTTACTGTCGATGACGCTGAATGTGGGGTATGCGATCAGCTCAATGATCCTGATAAGCGCCTTCCTGATTACACTTGGTTTGCAGCTATTTTCGAAAAGTTATAATCCCGTGTTGTACTGGGTCGTTATTCTCTCCACCAGTACCGCAGGCACCACCATGTCGGACTTTATGGATCGTACCTTGGGCCTAGGTTATGCGTCTGGCTCTCTAATTCTGATCAGCCTGTTGATCGCTATTTTTGCGGCCTGGCGCTTGAGCGAGAAAACGCTGTCGGTAAACAACATCCACACAACTAAGGGCGAGGTGTTCTATTGGGCGGCAATTCTGATTTCCAACACGCTGGGCACAGCGTTAGGCGACTACCTGGCAGATGACTCCGGACTGGGCTTCGCTGGCGGTGCATTGCTGATCGGGGCGGCGATTACCGCTGTGATGCTGGCCAAGTTCTACACGAGGATTTCCACAGTGCTGCTCTTCTGGTTGGCGTTTGTCCTGACCCGACCGTTCGGCGCGACACTCGGCGATTTTTTGACCAAGTCTCACGAAAAAGGCGGTCTGGATTTTGGCACCGTTGGTTCATCGTTAGTGTTGGCCAGTGTGTTGGTAGTGTTGGTGTCCTTCGCCGTCAAGGCACGCAGCGCTGAAGAAATGTATGGCTGAACGGCTTGTGGGGGAGTGCTACAAGGTCGAGTTGGTGCTTGGCAGCGTTTTGTGTGAGCCAAGTTTTCCGCGTACGACGTTCATCGTCACTGTTGACTACGTTGTGTGGTCGCCCCAACCTTGAGATGTGCCTGGTCTAAAAATCGAAAATGCTCGATACGGCATTTGCTCTTAAGCCAATTAGGAGCTTTGAAAAACGCATCGAGGAATTTCCCGCTACCGTTGACCGCTTCAGAATGGTCGTGTGACCTATCGGGCACGATTGTCTCATCACCGGTACTCTATAGGCAGCCCCCGAATCATGGCGTCCCTGTCTCAACGCTCATTGAGTTCCTCACGGTGCATCCCCATGCTGCGTATCTCGCGGTATTTTTCTTGGCTCTTTCCGAGTCAGTTCCGATCATCGGAGTCTTTGTTTCAGGCACTGCCATAATAATCGCGCTCAGTGCCTTTGTTGCTCTGCGCGTTGGTATTCGCCGCGACGTTGGGTGCTGACGTGGGGATGGTCTTTCGTTTTGGCTAGGGCATCGACACCCGCCCAAAAACTCTCGGTTTCTCGCCTTCGAGCCGCCACCCTGAACTGATTCAGAGCAGCAAGGCCTTTTTCGAGCGATACGAAGCCAAGAGCATATTTCTCGCGCGCTTCGTACCGGGCACTCACGCCTCCATATCGCTGCTCATATTTTCATCCTGTACTTGTTATTGGCGAAGAGAGGTCGGGAAAGGCAGGGCCACTTCTACATTCCTATCGTACTCGCCGAGAATGCAGATAGTGGTCTGAAGAAATGGCCTCCAGGATACGAAAGTCACACATAGCGCACCTCAGATATTTACCTGTCAGAAAATTCATTTTTCGGGGAAGAACGTGAAATACAGCCCGCTTTAGTATTAGCCCAAGCCAGCAAACATTCTGATGGCTGAACCTAAACACTGGAGATTTGCCATGAAAACCCTGAAAGCTCTTTTGATCGTAACCTTGATGAGTGCCTCTGTAGCTGCGATGGCAGAAGGCGGTGGCGATAAAGTAATGGCGCAGATGGAGGCCGCAAGAGCGTCTGCAATGACAACCTACCAAAAATCTGAACACGCAACCGCCGTTGCCAGCAATCAAAAAGCGGCGTCCAACGATGTCGCACGTTCGAATTGATAGGGCGTTCTACTCATCAAATTCATTAGCAGCCGACTACTCGATCATGCGCTTTAAGTGCCATGAAGTGCAGTCGGGAAAACTGCCGAAAGGACGCATAACCAGAGTCGCTTACTCGCCGTGTGGCAGTAGGACTAATCCTTTAAACAGTCAAAACGACCTGCTCGGGTTGCGGGGTACACCGACAATCCGAGTAATTGGTCGGCAGCACAAAAGCTGCTCTAATGATACGCAAGCATTTCACCACCCAGCTGCTTCGATTCAGGTTACTATCGAGCAGGAGCTTCAGATAAGTTTGTCGATACGTTGAGGCAATAGCCTGCGCCAGGAATGGTAGCAATTAGCGAAATTCCAAATCCATCATCTAACTTTCGACGTAGGCGATAAATATGTTTATCGATAACGTTGTCGTTTGGATCGAATTCGTAGTCCCATGCACTCTCAAGTAGCATCAAGCGAGTAACAACCTCACCACAATGTTTCATGAGTTTTTCTAGAATCAAGGTTTCGCGGTGAGCAAGGGATATCGTTCGCCCCATCCATGTTACCTGCCGAGCTGCAGAGTCAAGGCACAGTTCGCCAATACACAAGGTACTCGCCTTACCAGGGTGCTGATCTCTAGGTCGCAATAACCCTTCCAGTCGCGCCAATACTTCAACAAAGGCATAGGGCTTCGCCAAGTAGTCGTCGCAACCCGCCTGAAGCCCCTCAACTCGCTGCTGGGTCGAGGCTAAGGCGCTGAGCATCAATACTGGTGTCTGCATCCCCTCCCTGCGTAACTCTCGAACCAGCGACAAACCGTCCATACCAGGTAGGCATCGATCAACGATCAAAGCGTCATAGATACCCTCAAGGGCCATCGCGAGCCCGTCACGACCTTCTGCACTGGCATCGACGACGTGTCCGCTCTCGCCGAGTCCTCGCACTAGGTATGAAGCGGTACGAGCATCATCCTCAATGACTAAAATACGCACTCAAACCTCGCAAAGACTTAAATAAACTTTTTTTCATTTTGTCGGAAGCTCAGTGTATAGACTGACTCGGCACACTATGCCATCAAAGGGGTCGTTTGATTTACATCGGCCTATTAATTTCAAACCAGGAGCTCAGCGCGACGCCTATGACCCATGTACTGGTTATCGAGGATGATCCCGTCACCTCGCGGGAAATCGAGGCAGCCCTTCAAGACCACGGCTTTGACGTGACCCTGGTAAACAATGGTCGTGAAGGTTTGTTAGCGGCCATTAGCGATACCTTCGACATCATTGTTCTTGATCGCATGCTACCTGGCGCGCTTGACGGCCTAGGTATGCTTACCGCATTGCGCGCTTCCGGCATCACCACACCGGTTCTGATTCTCAGTGCGCTAAGCGCTTTAGATGAGCGGGTTCGAGGCCTTCGTGCAGGAGGCGATGACTATTTGACAAAGCCGTTCGAGTTCATCGAGCTGACTGCTAGGCTAGATGCTCTGAATCGCCGAAGGGCACCTCCTTCCGCAGCAAATCGAGACAGTCGATTACGCATTGGGAATCTGGAAATTGACCTCCTACGACGCTCAGTGCGCCGAGGCGAAAGACAGATTGACTTATTACCTCGGGAATACGCGTTACTAGAGTATCTCGCTCAACATGCTGGGCAAGTCGTCACGCGAACCATGCTCTTCGAAGCTGTCTGGAATTATAGTTATGACGACCGCACCAATGTGATAGATGTTCATATTGGTCGTCTGCGTCATAAGATTGATGGCGAGGGCGATTCTCCAATGCTCCAAACCATTCGGGGGGCTGGTTATGTCCTACGTTCGCCTGAGTGAGATTCCACGTACCATCAGCTTTCGAACAGCCCTTATGTTCCTGGCATTATTTGGGTGCTCGTTTTTCGCGTTATTTGGTTATATTTATTGGCAGACTACCGGATATCTGATCTCAGAGGTGGATACTGCACTGCATCGAGAGGTAGACCGCCAAAACGCCCAAGAGCCTGCGCTACGACGTACAGAAATACTTAAACATACGGAACAAGACCCCGAAGGGCGGCTCCCATATACGCTATTCGATTCTGCTGGTACAACGATTGCGGGGGCGCTATCAACCCTGCCTACGTTCAGTGCATACGATAAGCCTGCGGAATTTTTCTGGGATAAAGCTAACGGGCATGATCGGCCTATCCGCTACCTTGTTCACAAACTGGATGATGGAAGCACTCTTCTGATCGGCCAGGATATTCACGATATTCGTGAATTTGACGAACTTTTAGTCAATGCTCTGGTTTCAGGTGGCTCACTACTTATAGTAGTTGGGCTACTAGGAGCGATTGCATTAGGCGTATCTGCTCGTCGCCGTTTAGACGTACTTAGCCGCTCCATAAAAATAATTGTGGAGGGTGATCTCAGTGGGCGTTTACCTACACGGGGAAATAACGACGATATTGATCGTATTGCCGGCGTGGTAAACGGCATGCTGGATGCACTTGAACGGCTGATGAGTGAAGTCAAAGGTGTATGTGATGATATTGCTCATGACTTGCGAACACCGCTGACTCGATTGATCGCTGGATTAGAACGTGCACAGCGGCGTAGCTTGACGCAAAAAGAGTACGCCAGCGCCATCGACACAGCCATTGAGGATGCTAAGGGTCTAATGCAAACCTTCCGGGCACTGCTGCGCATTTCAGAAATAGAAGGCAGTGCTAGACGCAGTAATTTTACCCTTGTTGGTTTCAATCAAATCTGCGCTGATGCAGTTGAGCTCTTTGAGCCTCTCGCTGATGAACGTGGTATGAATCTAGAGTTCAAGCCATGCGAGGGAGTCGACACAGTAATGGGGGATTCGCAGTTACTGTTTGATGCGGTTTGCAACCTCATCGATAACGCCATCAAGTTTTCACCGGACGGAAGTGACGTCGAAGTAACAGTCTCGGCAGATTCTAACAACTGTGGAATCAGTATCCGTGACCATGGGCCCGGAATACCGGAGGAGGAACGGGAAGCGGTTTTCCGTAGACTCTACCGCTCAGAGTCCAGCCGTCATACGCCAGGCAATGGCCTGGGCTTAAGTATGGTTTCAGCTGTGGCACGTTTACATGACATGTCCCTACAGGTGCACGATGCCCGGCCTGGATGCCGGGTTGACTTGATAGGTAAAGCACAAAACGTTTGAGACCTCGGATCCATATCTAAAGCTTTCGTAAATCGGCGGGCAATCCGTTCGATTGCTTGCCTGCCTGTTGGCTCAACTGATGTCCCTGTATTTGGATCGCCCGCTATGCACGTTAGCGGTCTCTGACCCGCCTTCGTTACAGAATTACGTCCTGGATTTTTCGCCTACCTATTAGGATCGACGATCATTGGGGGAACAACCACATCTCATAGCATCGTCGCTCCCTAGCGACAAACCTGTCAAAAAATTCATCTTCAAGGGAACTGAATTATAAGCCTCTAGGCACAAAATAAATAAAGAATAAATACCCTGAAGCAAAACAGCTAGACATTGAGTTCTGCAATAAGAAGTCTTTTTTTTATGGCAGTTTAATTGCGCGCATCCAATGTAAAAACTTCAGGATTGGACGAGCATGGTTTTTCGAAGGGGGGGAGTAGCCGGGCGGCTTCGCTGGTTGTTGCCCGCTATAACAAAGGCAATCAAACTCGAGAGTTAGTTAGCTATGAAAGATCAGCACCCAAAAAAGGCAAACTACAGCATTGCTTTGGTTAACTACAAGTCGCTTGATCTGACCAAGAAATGCCTCCAACTCCTGCAAGATGTCATACAAGAAAAAAGCATTTCTGTTTATGTGGTGGACAACGACTCTAGAGATTCAAGCGCAGAGTATCTTCGAACTTTAAGTTGGATCAACTTGATTGAGCGAAAACCAGAGCATCCTGAGGCTGGAAATATTGCTCATGGCCGAGCTCTTGACCTCGCTTTAGGTTTCGTGGAAACGGAATATGTATTTCTTTTGCATACCGACACTTTCATTTATGACCTTGAAGTTTTTAACATGATGCTCGCGCAATGCGCCGAACAACAAGACGTAGCAGCCGCTGGATGCTTAGAGCAACTGGATAGAGGCTTTTTTCGCTCGGCCTGGAGAATATCATCACGGTTTTTCAAACATTACACCAGGCGTGGTCTCAAAGTGCTTGGAATAAAATCAAGGGAACCGAAACCATATAGAGAAAAGCATCTAAAAAGCTTTTGCACCCTATGGAATGTAAGATTGATCAAAAAGCACGGCTTGCATTTTCAAATGGACGAACGCAATCCAGGCTATGAGCTTCAGGATAGGATGACAGAGTTGGGTTATAGAATTAGATTCATATCGCCTCGGAAAATATTTCGCTATCTAGACCACATTCAAAGTGGAACGATTTCCTCACTAGGCGGCTACACTAGCAACCACAGAAGAGTCAGGATGTACAACCAGATTACGCAGGGTTTAAAACTTTAAAACGCGGCGACAGAGCCGTATTCGCTCAGCCTCAGAAAAATTCCGCTATCTAACTTCGCCTTTACATAAGCTCAGCGCATATTAAAAGAGGCTGTGCTTCACCATTGGTGGCACTCTCCATAGCCAGAGGTTGACCTCTCTTCTGGGAAAGCCATCTACCCAGAAAATTTGTGGTAGCCCTTCGATTACTACGCGGGGGCTATTCGACGAGTAGGTAATCAGGCGGTTTTAATAGAATGGTCATGCGGACTGAAGTTAATACGATTAACGGTAGCCAAGAGATATCTCCGTAAGAACAAGCGTCACGTAGGTAGCCAAGACACCCAACCCTGACAGCTCTCACCGATGCTCTTGGAGGTAAGGAAGAGAAGTGGGCGTCGCGCTGCCGATGCCTAACGAGTTGTACCCCAGCAGGCTTTGCAGTAGATCATAGTCGTTGACACCTGGGTGCCAGCGGCGTTTATGCAGTTCCGGCGAATCGCTTCGGCATAGCGCATCAACCAGGGCTATTCCAGCGAATAGCTCAGGCTGTAGGCATCGGGCACAATCACCAACTGCCTCGGGCTCACCAGACTATGGCGCAGGTGGCGGTTCAACACATCAAAATGATCAGAACGTTGCAGGCTGATGCCCATGCCCATCAAGCGGGATTTCAAGCTGTGGTAGTCGGTGGTGCGGTCGTTGATATAGCCATGCGCCATGCCTTGAGTCCCTGAATGCAATGAAGATGGCTTCGGAATATATGCAAGCGAATACGCCTCAGACACCAGCTCGGAGGGTTTGAATTACATTTGGGAAGTTGCCTACAGCCAAGAGAATAAGCGCCGACAGAATACCCCCTCAAATAGTTCTAACCGCGTCGCCTGATAAGCCCAGTCACATTTGTTAACCGTTTATTTGACGTTTTTTTCTCATTCACGGCTCTAAATTCGCCGCGCCTCAACATGCAAATGATTCCTATTGGTCTAGTCTCAATCGACCCCTCACGGGCTTCCCGTACCTACATAAAAACCGGAGCATTCAACGTATGGCTTCCCGTCTACCGTCTTTCGTCACTAAAGCCCTGCTCGCCACTGCATTGGTTGGCGCCGGGCAAGTGTATGCCGCCGAAACCGCCGGCATCGTGGTGTACAACGCCCAGCACGAAAGCCTGACCAAGGCCTGGGTTGAGGGCTTCACCGAGGAAACCGGGATTCCGGTAACCATCCGCAATGGCGACGACACCGAGATGGGCAACCAGCTTGTGCAAGAAGGTGCGGCCTCACCGGCCGACGTGTTCCTCACCGAAAACTCCCCGGCCATGGTGCTGGTGGACAACGCCGGGCTGTTCGCGCCAGTAGCGCCGAGCACGTTGGAACAAGTGGACGCCGCCTACCGCCCCGCCCACGGCAAGTGGGTGGGCATCGCCGCACGTTCGACGGTGTTCGTGTACAATCCGAGCAAACTCAAAGAAGCCGAGCTGCCAAAGTCCCTGCTGGATCTGGCCTCGCCAAGATGGAAAGGCCGCTGGGCTGCCTCACCGGCCGGTGCCGACTTCCAGGCTATCGTCGCCGCCGTGCTGGAACTCAAAGGCGAAGCCGCCACCCTCGACTGGCTCAAGGCGATGAAGGCCAACGCGAGCATCTACCGTGGCAACAGCGCGGTGCTTAAAGCCGTCAACGCCGGCCAGGTCGACAGCGGCGTGATTTATCACTACTACAGCTTTGTCGACCAATCCAAGACCGGCGAAAACAGCAAGAACACTCAATTGCACTACTTCAAACATCAGGATCCAGGCGCCTTTGTGAGCATCTCCGGCGCCGGTGTATTGGCCTCCAGCAAGCATAAAGAAGAGGCCCAGGCCTTCTTGAAGTGGATCACCGGCAAAGACGGACAGGCGATCCTCAAGGACGGCAACTCGTTCGAATATGCCGTGGGCCAGGGCGCACAGTCCAACCCCAAGCTGACACCGCTGGCCCAGCTGGACGCGCCGAAAGTGGACGCCTCCAAGCTCAACAGCAAAAAGGCCGTCGAACTGATGACCCAAGCCGGACTGCTCTGATTGCTGCCTGAACCTTTAGCTCCCGCCTTAACGCAGGCGCAACCGCGTAAACGCGCCCACGGTTTGTTTAAAAGCCGTGGGGGCACGTGGGTCACCAGTTTGTCAGTAGTGGTGTCGCTGCTGGCGCTGCTGCCCATTGCGTTTGTGATCGGCGTGTCCTGGCAAATCGGCTGGGCGCAGATTGAAGCGTTGGTGTGGCGTCCGCGTGTGGGTGAACTGCTGGTCAACACCGTGTTGCTGGTGGTGTTCACCCTGCCCTTGTGCGTGGTGCTGGGTATTGCGCTGGCGTGGCTGACCGCGCGCACCAACCTGCCAGGGCGCCGTGTGTGGTCGCTGCTGGCGGTTGCGCCGCTGGCGGTGCCGGCGTTTGTGCACAGTTACGCCTGGGTCAGCCTGGTGCCGTCGATGCATGGTTTGCCGGCCGGCGTGCTGGTCTCGGTGATTGCCTATTTCCCGTTTTTGTACTTGCCGGTGGCGGCGACCTTGCGCCGGCTCGACCCTGCCATTGAAGACGTGGCCGAGTCCCTGGGCCTCAAGCCCTGGGCGGTATTTTTTCGCGTGGTGCTGCCGCAGTTGCGCCTGGCGATCTGCGGCGGCGCACTGCTGGTGGGCCTGCATTTACTCGCCGAATACGGCTTGTACGCGATGATTCGTTTCGATACGTTCACCACCGCGATTTTCGATCAGTTCAAATCCACCTTTAACGGCCCTGCCGCCAATATGCTTGCGGCGGTGCTGGCGCTGTGTTGTTTGGCGATGCTCACGGCGGAATCTGCCGCACGCGGGCATGCGCGTTATGCGCGGGTCGGCTCCGGCAGCGCCCGCGAGCAACGTATTGTGAGCCTGCGCACGCGCACCACGCTGCTCGCCCTTGGCCTGCAAGGGCTGACCTGCGCGCTGGCCCTGGGTGTGCCGTTGATCACCCTGGGCAAGTGGCTGATCGCCGGTGGCCGTGAGGTATGGCAGTTCAACGAACTGCTGCCCGCGCTGGAGCAGACCGTGCTACTGGGCGTGGCCGGTGCCGTGCTGACCACCTGTGCGGCGGTGCCGATTGCGTGGCTGTCGATTCGGGCGCCAGGGCGTTTACAGCGCATCCTGGAAAGCTGCAACTACATCACCAGCTCGTTGCCCGGCATTGTGGTGGCGCTGGCCTTGGTCACAGTGACCATTCATTTCGCCCGGCCGATCTACCAGACCACCATCACCGTGCTGCTCGCCTATTTGCTGATGTTCCTGCCACGGGCGCTGGTGAGCCTGCGCGCGGGTATCGCCCAGGCGCCGGTAGAACTGGAAAACATGGCGCGCAGCCTCGGCCGTTCGCCGGGCCGCGCCCTGTGGCTGATCACTTTGCGGCTGGCCGCGCCTGCTGCGACTGCGGGTGCGGCGCTGGTGTTCCTGGCGATCACCAACGAGTTGACCGCCACCTTGCTGCTGGCGCCTAACGGCACGCGCACCCTGGCCACCGGTTTCTGGGCGCTGACCAGCGAAATCGACTACGCCGCTGCCGCGCCTTACGCGCTGATCATGATCCTGTTGTCACTGCCGTTAACCGGCCTTCTCTACCATCAATCCAAACGCACGGCAGGCCGATGAACGCCCTCGAACTCCACGCCCTCTGCAAGACCTTCGGCACCCAGCGTGCCCTGGCGGACGTCTCCCTGGCGGTGCCCACCGGCAGCCGCACAGTGATCGTCGGGCCTTCGGGCTCGGGCAAGACCACCCTGCTGCGCATGATCGCCGGCTTTGAATTCCCCGACACCGGCAGCCTCACGCTCAACGGTCAGGTATTGGTCGACGCCACCCACGCGGTGCCGGCCCACCAGCGCCAGATCGGCTATGTGCCGCAGGATGGCGCGCTGTTCCCGCACATGACGGTGGCCGACAATATCGGCTTTGGCCTTGCCACCCAAGGTGAAGCCCGGCACACACGCATCGCCGAACTGATGGACAGCGTGGCCCTCGACGCCAACATGGCCCGGCGCTGGCCCCATGAACTGTCTGGCGGCCAGCAGCAACGCGTGGCACTCGCCCGGGCCTTGGCCCAGCAACCCCGGTTGATGTTGCTGGATGAACCGTTTTCCGCGCTGGACACCGGCCTGCGCTCGGCCATGCGCAAAATGGTCGCGCGCCTGCTGAGCGACGCGGGCATCACCACGATCCTGGTCACCCATGATCAAAGTGAAGCACTGTCGTTTGCCGACCAATTGGCGGTGATGCGCCAAGGCCGCCTCGTGCAGTCGGGCCACCCGATGGAGATGTACCAATACCCGGCCGATGAGCAGACCGCGCTGTTTCTCGGGGATGCGGTGGTGCTGCCCGCGCGTATCCACGCCGGCTGGGCCGACTGCGACCTGGGTCGGATCCAGACCAACAGCCCGCTGAGCCACGACACGGCGCGGATCATGCTGCGCCCCGAGCAGGTGAACCTCAGTGCCACCGGTTGCCCTGGCGTGGTGACCGAGTGCGAGTTCGGCGGCAACACTTGCACGCTGACCGTGGCGTTGCACGCTGACCCGAGCCATACGATCCTGGTGCGCAGCGCCGGCCTGCTGGCGCCACCGGCCGGCAGCGTGGTGCACCTGTCGACCACGGGCATCGCCCACGTGCTGTTTGGATAAAAAACCCGGCCCTCAGTCTCAGCTAAGTCTCGTGCCGTACCTTCTCCCTTGCGCCAACCACCGCGCGGTCAAGGAGAGGTAATCCCGATGAATGCCACAGCAGCCCGTTGGCTGAACAAAGTACCCGAGGTGACGCTGTCATTCTGGGTGATCAAGATACTGTCCACCACCGTGGGCGAAACCGGCGCGGATTACCTCGCCGTGGATGCCGGCTTCGGCGCCGGCCCAACCAGCCTCGGTATGGCCGCGCTGCTGGGGCTCGCGCTGTTCGGCCAGCTGCGCACCAAGTCCTACACCCCGTGGATCTACTGGCTGACCGTGGTGCTGGTGAGCATCGTCGGAACACAGATCACCGATATCCTCACCGATAAACTCGACGTCAGCCTGTATGCCAGCACGGCGATTTTCTCGGTGCTGCTCGCGCTCAACTTTATGCTCTGGTACCGCACCGAGCGCAGCCTGTCGATCCGCGACATCGTCACCCCACGGCGCGAATGGTTCTACTGGACCACGGTGCTCTGCACCTTCGCCCTGGGCACTGCCGCCGGCGACCTGGCAACCGAGGCACTGGGCCTGGGTTTCACCCTCGGCGCGGTGATGTTTGCCGGGCTGATCGGCGTTGCCCTGCTGGCCTGGCGTATGGGCGTCAACAGCGTGCTGACCTTCTGGGTCGCCTACATCCTCACCCGCCCCTTCGGTGCTTCGCTGGGCGACCTGCTCACCCAGGCCAAGATTTATGGCGGCCTGGGCATGGGCGCCAGCTGGACCAGCGCACTGTTCCTGTTCGTCATCGTTCTGCTGGTGGCCGTGGCGCAATTCAGCATCGGTAACCGCAAACCCCTTACTCATTGAACCCAAGGACATCACTATGCTTAACCTCAGAAACGTGATCCGCCACGTCGCGATTATTTCCGCCATCGGCCTGCTGAGCATCGTCACTGGCTGTTCGAAACCTGCCGATAAACCTAAGGACGCAGCCAGTGCCGGCTCAAGCAGCAGCCAGCGCCAGGCCTCGAAACTAGGGGACCTGTCAGAGTTCCGCAATATTGCCGCGGACGTGTCGGCGCTGGTCTCCAAGCACGACCTGGCCGGCGCCAAAGCCCGCATAAAGGACCTGGAGAGCCGCTGGGACAGCGCCGAAGCCGGGATCAAACCGCGTGCAGCCAGTGACTGGCACGTGCTGGATAAAGCCATCGACCGCGCGCTCTCGGCATTGCGTGACACCAGCCCGAACCAGACCGACTGCCAGGCCGCAATGGACGACCTGCTCAAGGGCTTCGATTCGATGAAAGGCTGACAACATGCTTCACTACACACGCGGCGACTTCCTCGCCGCGTTTGCGTTGGTGCTGGAGAGCAAGATGCGGATTCTACTGGTCGAAGACGACCCCATGATTGGCGACGCCATCCAGCGCGCGCTCAGCGATGCGAGCTATGCCGCCGACTGGGTTAAAAACGGCCTCACGGGCCTGGCCGCCCTCGACACCCACCTCTACGATCTGGTGCTGCTTGACCTGGGCCTGCCCGGCAAGGACGGCCTCGACGTGCTGGACTGCATCCGCGCGCGCAACAACCCCGTGCCCCTGCTGATCATCACCGCCCGCGACAACCTCGACGACCGCCTGCGCGGCCTGGACGGGGGCGCCGACGATTACCTGCTCAAACCCTTCGACATCGCCGAACTGCTGGCACGCATTCGCGCCGTGCTACGCCGCAAGGGTGGCACCGCTCAGTCGGTGCTGGGCAATGGCGTGGTGACCTTGGACCTGCTGAGCAAGCACGCGAACACCGACGAACAGCGCGAGGTGGCGTTGTCCAGCCGCGAATTTGCCCTGCTGCAAGCGTTGCTGATCCGCCCGGGGGCGATCCTTTCGCGCAGTGAGTTGGAAGACCGCCTGTATGGCTGGGGCAATGAAGTGGAGAGCAACGCCATCGAGTTCCTGATTCACGCTTTGCGGCGCAAGTTGGGCACCCACGTGATCAAGAATGTCAGGGGCATGGGATGGATGGTTTCAAAAAGCGTTTGAGTGAGTCGGTGCAACTGCGGCTGTCGGTGACCGTGTGCCTGGCGATCCTGCTGGTAGCGTTGGCGGCCAGCGTGTTTGCGTTTGTCTCGGCGTTTGAAGAAACTCACGAACAACAGGACGCCACCTTGCGCCAGGTGGCGATGCTGTTCGACCGCCAGCAGATGACCCTGCAATACCCACAAGGCCCGACGCTGGCCGGCGACGACGAAGAAACCCGGGTGATCATCCAGCGCCTGAGCGACAGCCCACACGCCACGGGAACCAACGATGAAGCCCTGCCCCTGCCCTTTCCCATCAGCTTGGCGGATGGCTTGTCCACGGTTCAGGTGGCCGGTGAAGCCTTTCGCGTGCTGGTGCACACCACCGCCGGTGGCGAGCGCATCGCCGTGGCCCAGGAGTCCGACGCCCGCGACAAGGACGCCCGTGAAGCCGCCTGGCGCAGTTTGTTGCCGTTCCTGATTCTGTTCCCGGTGCTGTTGCTGGTAGTCGGCGACTTGGTGCGCAAGCTGTTTCGCCCGATTGGGGTGCTGGCGGCCGAGATCGACCAACGCGCCGATCAAGAATTGCACCCCATCGAGGAACAGCACCTGCCCACCGAAGTGCGCCCGTTTGTGGTGGCGATCAATCGCCTGCTGGCGCGCGTCGCGCAGTCCATGGACATCCAGCGGCGGTTTGTCGCCGATGCCGCCCACGAGTTGCGCTCACCCATGACGGCCTTGGCGTTGCAGGCAGACCGCCTGGCCGCCACCGATATGTCGCCCATGAGCCGCGAACGTTTTGTGCCGCTGTTGCGGGGCATCGCGCGTGGGCGCCAGCTGATTGACCAACTGCTGAGTCTGGCGGCAGCACAGTCAACCTCGGAACGAGAACACACCCGCCTGTCGGTGCATGCCGTGTATCGCCAGGTCCTTGAAGACCTGCTGCCGCTGGCCGAACGCAAGCAGCTCGATATAGGCGTGGACGGCGCTCAGGACGTGCACGTGACCTTCAACGCGATGGACCTGTTCACCCTGGTGAAAAACCTGGTGGACAACGCCATTCGCTATACCCCGGAGGGCGGGCGCATAGACCTCTCGGTGACCCAGACCCCAGGCGGAGTACTGCTGCACATCAAGGACTCCGGCCCCGGCATTGCCACAGAGGAACAGGCGCGGGTGTTCGACCCATTCTACCGCAGCCTGGGCACCGACGAGGCCGGCTCCGGGCTGGGTCTGTCGATCGTCAAGGCGATTGCCGAGCGCAGCGGCGCACGGGTGCAGTTGTCGTTCAGTGATACCCAAGCGCAGCGTGGCCTGTGCGTGACGGTTTGGCTGCAAGCGCTGTAAGCACCTGCGCCGAACAAAGACAATCACCACCTTTTTTGACCTTTTTTGCCAACATCCGCCCTAGATTGGCCTTATCAGCCCTATAGACGCCCGACAATGAAACCCTCTGACGCCACGGACGACGCGCTCCTCACCCAAGCCCCTGTACTGGCATGCCAGTGTGGGGGCTTGATTACCGACAAACCTTAAAAAAGGCCCCCCACACCTGGTTCAGGTGTATGGGACAGCACAGCGCTAGGTAAAGCTTGAGCGAGGAAATGCATGCGTTTCTTGCGGACTTATCCTCCTTCAACCACATCGACTTTACCGAATAGGACTCATCCGCAAAGTTGACTAGCTCGCCTGCACGTATCCAATCGACAGGCATTTTGGCCCATTCAGACACAGGACGACCCATTTCGACCTCCACGCATGCATCAGCAAACCAGCACTCAGAAGTAAGATACAGCACAACGCTAGCTTCAACGGATCAGCCGAAAGCGCTCTATCAATCACAAACAGGACGGAATTCATTGCCTGGAACCTCAAAAAAAATGGCTACAGGAGAAACGTTATTGCCAAGCGCAGCTGCTATCTAGATAGAGGCGCCCATCAGAATCGTCATAACTATCTGTTAAATATGAAGATACTGGCAAAATTATTAGTTAATTTTAGATAGGCTTGAGACGCGGATTTTTGCCTGTTTTTTGATCAATTTGAACTCAAGTTTAAATTGCAATGCGCTCCAGCACGTCCTATCGAACGAGAACATGTGCAGTGAAACCAGCTGACTTATGAGCACTCATTGTTGCAACGGCTCAACATAGGCTAAGTGCTATATCGAGATCTGTACGAAGCCTTCGACCGAACCCCATCAATACATAAATCGTATTCTTCGTCTCAAACAGACACCCATGAGTGAAAGAAACCGCCAAAGTTGTTCGAATCCAATCGCCAGTTGGGAAGCGGCCTTTGCTATCTTGGATAACGGTCAAAGCGTAAACCAGAGCAGGGATTAACCCTCTATCGGTGATGGCTTTTCTCTGACGTGTTGTAACTTCGATGTCCAATATTGCCCAATCAGCAACAAGACAGTAGGCACGGGAAGGGAAGTGCAGATTGGCCAGGGCCACAGCGTCCGGGTTGGCGAGTTGGCACCCGCTTGTTTTCTCCCCTGCAGAAAGCAGTGAGGTAAACCCTGCCAAATTCATTCGTTCCTCCGGCCAATCAAAAAACCGATTCGAATGAGAAGCATCCTTCAGCA
Source organism: Pseudomonas sp. PSPC2-3 (assembly GCF_049898265.1). Taxonomy (NCBI): domain Bacteria; kingdom Pseudomonadati; phylum Pseudomonadota; class Gammaproteobacteria; order Pseudomonadales; family Pseudomonadaceae; genus Pseudomonas; species Pseudomonas sp. PSPC2-3. Next base: position 659,436 of record NZ_JAFCXJ010000001.1, read on the forward strand.
TAGCTCCCGGCGAATCGCCTGGTACCGATGGCGACGAATAGCAGCTAGATGATCCCACATCTCGTTCCTCTACTCTCCCTTTATCTCACTGAACGGGATGATTTCTATTGGCGGCTCCACCGCACAAAGTGTTTTGCGCCAATACCCCACGCTATGCCATTGGCCGTGCTTGAACCCTACCTCGGGGTAGGTGCCGATTTGGGTGAGCCCGAGCGCTTCATGGATGCCTATGCTTCCCGCGTTGGGTAAGGCGATGCCGGCATAGGCTGCATGAAACCCCTGTTTCTCTAGGACTGGTAGAAGCTGCTGATAAAGGGCACGACCAACCCCTTTTCGGTGCACTGACGGGTCGACATACACGGTGACATCCACCGACCAACGATAGGCTTCCCTGGCTCGATGCTGGCTGGCATAAGCGTATCCAACGACCTTGCCGTCCATCTCTGCTACCAGATAGGGATACGTTGGCAGTGTTGCGGCTATTCGTGCTGCCATCTCATCGACAGTCGGTGGCGTCAGCTCAAACGAGATGACCGTGTCCAAAACCATCGGCGCATAGATAGCCTGGATGTCAGAGGCATCAGCGGGTGTAGCAACCCTCACTTTATAATTCATGTCTTTCCTTGACCGTCAGGACTACTTGGTAGACCGTTACTCCGAACGCAAAGAGTCGGCTGAAGAGCTGTCGAAACGAGTGAATCAGCGCTCCATCTGAAGATAGGTTAGAAAAATATTCAGCAATTCCGTGGGCACCCGAGTTAACGGAGCGCGCCGCCTTAACAATGCCAGCTGCGATCGCGTACTCGCTTGGGTTGATTCTACTCGGCTGCGGCTGGATTAAAATGACATGCCTTCAGACACCTGAATCAGCATTTCTTCGACTAGATGTGTGCCGTGAGATGTAGTGACCATCGCCGATGGGCTTTCTCCCAAAAAACGGGCTTTGGGTTTCGAAAGCCATTGTTTGGCCTTCCCTTTGTCACCGAAGATCACCTCGGCCATGGCGGTAATGTGTCCAAACCGGAACAGGTGGTCACTCTCATGCAACGTTAAAAGCTGATTGGCTGCCAATTTTGTTTTGAGCGCTTTTGGGTGAATTATTCTGTCGCGTTCTTCGTCGCTTAGGGTTCCATCATCACAAAGCACCTTGATCAGGCTGGCCGAGAAGCCAGCTACAATCATGTCGTGAATGTCCAGATCCGAAGCATTGACGGAGATATGAAGAAGCGCCTCCAGACGCGTGCGGTAAGCATGATAGGCATCCTGACGCAGGACGCCAGCAAACATGGGCCGCACTGATGCTGCGTTGTCCATGGGCGTCAGCACTAATGTGCCATTCGCTACCGTTAGCTCCAGGTCGTCCCCAACACCTAACCCCATTTGGTCAAGCAACTCTGGAGGTAGGTCAATGATGATGTCGCCAGTACCGTCCTCAGTATTCTGGCACTTGACTATCCAACGCTCGCTCATGATTGTCCGGCCCTCATCCGCGATTAGAGAATGACACACATCATTATGCTCGGGCGCAGAGCTGACCAAAGGAACGTGCACTCCTCCGGTAGACATGCACTGCCGCTGCTCGAACGCCGGATAGCGAGTGCAACAGCAAAAAATGGGGCAATGGCTTTGCCGCCTTTCCACCGTCACATGGTTACGAGCTTGAGCGTGATCTGGCAACTACACGAAAAGGATATGACATGAACCCTGATGAGCTTTATGTTTCCGTCGACGTCGAGACTTCTGGACCTATACCAGGCGAATACAGTCTGCTTTCCATTGGAGCTTGCCTTGTAGATCAACCTGCCACGTCCATCTATCTTGAACTACGACCTGACAGTCCAAAACACGACCCAGAAGCACTGGCAGTATCGGGGCTGAGTCTGGAGAAGCTGGAGCGCGAAGGACTCACTCCGCAACAGGCGATGCTGACATTTGGTGAATGGCTGAAATCATCCTGCCAAACGGGGCAGAAGGTCATTTTCGTAGGACTCAATGCACCGTTTGACTGGTCATTCGTCAACTACTACTTCCACAAATACTTGGAAACCAACCCCTTTGGTTTTACCGCTATCGACATGAAGGCCTACTTCATGGGAGCTGTAGGTTGCAGCTGGCAGGAAACAAAATCATCCAAGATGACCGCTGCGCTGAAGCCACTCAGCGAACCGAACCATAACGCATTGGATGATGCTCGCTTTCAGGCAGAGCTCTTCGCGCTAATGCTGGCGGGTAAGGGTAACCGCTGACGTGCCTCCCATGGCACCGACTTGAAGCTTATCTAAGCCAGGTTGCCTCAACATATCTGCCGCCCCTGAACGACCAAGCCTTGATGCCTTCTGGTTTTTCGGACTTGCCAACGATAACGGCTATTGGGTGCGGCAGATCCTGCGTGTAACGCGCAGCAAATCTGGAGAAACTTCCTATGTCTGCCGGAGAAATCACCGGAACAGATTGGGGATGCGTATGCCAATAGCCCACCAGACGTAACCCTTGTTCGTTGGCAGCTTGGATCTCCTGACGGCACCGCTCCGCATCCAACTCTAGCCAAGACCAGCCTGACCGATCGGCGCGATGAGGCAACGTGGCCAAGGCCAGCAGCAACCCTTCCGGATTAACCGGGTTGACGAATAACTGTCCCCCTCGCTCCACGCCAAAAAGGCCCTGCCGATGACTATCCAAGATGTCCACGACAGCTTGCGACACCAATAGCTCGGAATCCACCTCCGCCCATCTCCAGCGCCAAGCTATATCCGTCATACCGTTTCGTCCTTATCTTCCGGCCATCCGCGCTCGAGTAGGATTTGCTGCGCTCCCTCTGGCAGTTTGGGACCATGGTATTGGCCTCCTAGGCTCAGAACATCTTCAGGCCTGTAGATACTGCTGACCCAAGATGCAGTGGCGATGTTGCCGGTCAAAGCGCGTAAAGCCACGTGCGACACCATAGAGGCGATATTGGTCATGCCCAGTGAGCCGCCGGGAATAAAGCTTTCCCCACAGGCGGGCAGTGGAACCACACCTCCTCCCGGCCACTCTGTAAATCTATGCAGAAAATCGCCGATATCCGTGAATAAATGACGACCATCAAAAGTGCCGGCTGGTGCGAATAACGCATGGCCTACCTGGGTGTACGGTTCGCTCCAGGCTTGTAAAAGCCCCCAAGTAACGCCGCTGGATTTGGCTCGCCATACAGTGACCTCCGACTGCCAGTCTGCTGTCGTGATCACCACCAGATCTGCGGTATCGAACACTTCTGGTTTGCTGCTCATCACTACTTCGGCAAAAGTCGAATAAGCTGTGCATTCTGTCGTCGGAAGATCTAACAGAATCTTGTCCCTCAACGCTGAGGCTTTCAGTCTACCTAGGCTATCCGCTCCCAGAACGTGCCTCCCCAGATTGGCTGACACCAAAGTGTCAGGATCGATGAGGGTAAGGTGGCCGACACCGGATCGTGCCAATTGTATTGCCACCGCACTGCCTAACGAGCCAACGCCAACACAAACGACTCGAGCATTTTCAAGGTGCTGTGCAGTACCGCTTATATCGCGGGACAGAATGGACGCTCGATCAAGCACGTCCAGGGCAGTTGCTCGGACGAGTGCCGGAGGATGTGCATTTGCGATAGCTGGGCGGCGCCGCGCTGTACGCAAGCCAAACTTTGCCCCCCGCTCCTGCTGTACACCGAGCGAGCGCACATTGAGGCAATATGTTGGAGCATCTGTCCCTCCTGGAAGCTCCAGAACAATCCATCGACTCGCCAACGTTCCATGCTGCTCAAACCATGCCAGCAATTGCTCGGCATCGTCTGGTTGAAGGTGGGGCGTTAGCCACGGCAATAAATTTTCTGGATCCGGGGTGCGGATATCCGGATAAGTCTGAAGCTTGACGTAAAAACCGGGAGTTTCGGCCGCGCGAATGACAGCGGAGCGCCCCACAACCCGTCGGTAATGCCCTTTGAGTGCAGCTATGTTCGATGCTAGCCAAACCGTTTCCTGACCGGATGGCACAGCCCGGCGCGGATCGCTGAGAGCAAACAACTGCGAGGCAGCCTGAGGTCGATCCAAAAGTAAAAGGTTCTGATACGACTGTCCGTGCTGAAAAGACCAGTAGGTAGTGATCTCATTCTGAAATTCGATATCGCGCGTTGCCTGGCTTGATCCCATCTTGGACAACGAAACGATCTGGGCCAAGCGAGCAAGGCTGTCCTCTACCACAACCTCCGGGGAGCCCATGATGGGGCGTTCCTGAAAGCCATGAAGGCAAAGCCCCGACTTGGTGGCATGCGGCCAAACCAGCCATGGAGAGGGTTCGACGTTCAGCCGCAAGAGCCCACGGGGAAAGTTGGAGGGGAAACCAATACGCAGGCGCCGCTCCTGCCCCGTGTAATCGATGGGCAAGGGGAAGTGAAAGCACGCCGCTTCGTCAGCCCGCATGGGTGCGGGCTGGAGCAATGCATCGGCAGCATCCTGACCTAGGGTGTTTCGCAGTGCGGCGATTCCGCGCTGCAATGGCGTCTTAATGGGATCAGCCAAGGCGTCCAACTGGCTTTACGCTCGACTGAGAGGTTCCTCCACCGCTGGCACCTCCGAAGAGCGAACCCATCGAAGCAGAGTTTCGAGTAGTGCCATCCGGTCGGCCGGGCATCGTCCAATTCGCAGGGATCTCATTGTTCACTGCCGTGATGAATGCCGGTGCAATACCGAAATTCTTTTTCACTGCCTCGGCAAAGGAATCGTTGGATTCAAAACTTTCCAAACCCAATGATACGGATGCACTGGCGTCCGCATGCCACTTGGTAAATGCTTGACGATAGCCTTGCCCCTCGCCTGGCCGATTCCACTTTTCTGCAAAGTTTTCGCCGTTATCGGCAGGGTTGCAGACAAAGCAATCGTTACCTCTATGCGCGATGTGCTGCGGCATTCTGCGGACAATTTCCAAAATTGCATCGAGCGGAGCCAAAGGCTTCGACTGCGATTCCTTCACGACATCCAGGTATGCGTGAGTGGCCAGGGTGGTGATGACCGCCGATATGGGGCGAGTATCAGCGCTCCTTGTATTGATGGCCCATTCATCGCGATGCCGCTTAAGCAGCTTTATGGTCGCACGCAGGGGATCTTGATCGATGTAGTCCTGATAATGCGGCAAAGGATCTTGTGTCGCGGCATCAAGCATTCGCTGGCTTTTGGCAATCACCAAGCTTTCCAGGGAGATTTCCTGGGCGGATGCGACCTGCAACCAATTCGAGTAAGGAATAGGGCTGCTTGCTTTCCACCCTGTGTCCCGATCCGGAACCTCCAGCTTACCCTCGCCGTTTGCTTCACCATTTCCGTTGATCGCGCGGGCAGGTGTGACATCAATGTGGAAACCTGGATTTTCGTCGGCATAAACGATCCGAATACCACGACGTAGTTGCTTAACTTCTTCCTGAACGCGGGAGCCTTCTCTAAAACGCTGTTCGATCGCCTCTAGAACTTCCTTCGCACCAGCGCCTTGAGCGTGAGGGAGCCAGATAATCGCGTCCGCATCAATGGTGTCCAGATCCGCAGGCGCACCGGTAATTGGCTTAATGGTGGTTTTCAGCCGCATTGAGCCCTGAACGAAGATATGGGCCTCAGCGAGCAACGGATTGTCAGAAGCCGAGAGGATTTTTTCCAATTGGGAGTAGCGGTCATTGATTTTTTCGTACTGCGCTTCCGACAGCGAGATTTCCCGCGCGGCGCGAAGCAGAAAATATTCCCAACTGCTGCGCTTGGTCTGTTCGTTGCTCAAAAGCATTTACATAGCCTCCTGGGCCACCGAGCCCAATTGCAGTGTTTGCGTAAACCGATCGTGGTTTTCTTTGTCCCGATCGAAGATCAGGTACGTATGTTGATGCTGCGTTGTGAGCAACGCGCCAAACTCGATGGCCAGTGCCGCAGGAATGGCGGCGAAGACGTGGATAGGATCAGGAGTCAGAGCCTCAAGCTGGCTCAGTCGTATTTGGAGTGCGTCGCGAAAGGCATGAATCACCCGACGGTTCTGTACCATCGCGTAGCTAGGTTCCGGAATCGACAGCTCTGCAATGCGCGCACCTGGAATGGCGTCAGTCACGTCGCGAATTGGAACTTGCGCAGAAATGGAGAGCACTAGCGCCAGTGGGCCATCACCGTCCGGCGGAGGAGTAAACAGAAACTTGGGCGGCTCAGCGGACTGATCGGGCCAGCGCAGAAGATGCTCGCGGTTAAAAGAGAAGATCAAGCGTTTAGAACGGTCGCCGATGCTCTGACCCAACATCATCAAAGCTGGAATATCGGCCAAGCCCACTACAGCTAGTGCAGGCGCATCGCCATAGGTGCCGCCGCGACGCTTGAGTTGCTGCTCCAGCTCATACTGGACGCTGTCTTTGATATTCTGCCAATAGGTCGCGTCCCTACCTCGCGGTCCGGGCGCAGGGAAAGTGATTTTGATGCCTTGATCGAAGGCCGTTAGTCCTTCAGCAGACATCGCAGTCAACAGATCGCGAACGGGAATGTCGTTGATAGTCTGGAAATGCTGACTCTGGACAATTAGGGGAATGGCTCTGCCACCCTCGGGGGTCGTTGCAGCGATTCGGATGCGTTCTAGGTACGCTTGGTGTAAACCACTCAAATCATTTTCAGGATAACCATCTGCGTCACGATCAATTTTGTCATGACAACCTGGGCACAGGAGCATCAGATTAGCGGTATTGTTTGTGTGCGCCTCAGCATCATGATCCGCGCGTCCCCGAGGGCCTTTGGGACTGGCGGGCAGGATATGCGCCACTTCTCCCCATTTCATTGGCTTGCCGGCACGATAATCGAACGTCAGATCCGTGCCGCACAGTTCACAATGACCAGCGGTCTGGGTCCATACGATCCGCTTCGTCTCATCATTTGTGTTGAAGCGCCCGCTTGCGGGCTTAGCGTCTTCTTGTTCTGCCATTTCGACCTACCCCCGAGAAACATCCATGATTGAAAACGATGATGGCAAGATAAGATCATATTAAGGTCATTTGCCTCGTTTTCAAGAGAGATCTTGAGGGTAACGAATGCTGAGTCGGCATTGAGCATGATGCTTTTTTTGGCTCATCGAAATGGAGTGGTGGCAGCGTTCGTTTTTCTGGCAAGTGCTGGTGGGTAATTGCACTGACCACAGCGTATGTATCGAAATTAGCGAGTTTATGCAAAAGACATAAACTTGCTAATTTCGATACATACCACGCGTAGGACTGATGAAAACGGGCTATGCAGCTCAAACGAGGCTGCAAGCGCAGCCCCTTTCGTATGCATTTTTACGCGTCAGTGCTTGCCAGGCTCAACGGACAAGTGTCGACGACGCATGAGGTGATAGGCCGCCGGGATCACAAACAGCGATAGCAAGGGTGCCGTAACCATACCGCCAATCATCGGGGCGGCAATGCGGCTCATAACCTCGCTACCGGTACCGCTTCCCAAAAGTATAGGTAACAAACCAGCGATAACCACTGCCACGGTCATAGCCTTAGGTCGAACGCGCTGGACAGCGCCTTCACGAATCGCGGCCATCAACCCGCGTTCTGTGTTGTCAACGAGGTCTTGACGCTCGGTCCATGCATTTTTCAGGTAGAGCAGCATGATCACGCCAAATTCGGCAGAAACACCGGCCAAGGCGATAAAGCCGACCCCGGTGGCAACCGACAGGTTGAATCCCAACAGATAGAGAAACCATGCCCCACCAGTCAGTGCGAATGGCAGAGTGGCCATGATCAGCAAGGCCTCATCAAATCGAGAAAACGTTAGGTAGAGCAGCACGAATATGATCAACAGCGTGGCAGGCACCACCAGTTTGAGTCGTGCGTTGGCCCTTTCGAGAAATTCGAACTGTCCTGAGTAGCTCAGGCTCATACCGGGCTGCAACTTAACCTGCTCGCTGACGATCCGTCGAAGATCGGCGACTACTGAGGCAATGTCCCGGCCACGCACGTCGATATACACCCAGCCTGAAGGTCGTGCGTTCTCACTCTTGAGCATAGGCGGACCATCGCTGACCTTGATCTTCGCCACAGTGCCAAGGGTGATCTGACTACCCAAAGGTGTGTAGATCGGCAACTGCTCCAGGGCACCGAGTGAGTCACGCCACTCGCGAGGGTAACGGACGTTGATCGGGAAACGAGCCAGCCCTTCAATCGTCTCCCCGACGTTTTCACCGCCTATTGCGCCGGCCACGATCGACTGCACATCGGCAATATTTAACCCATAGCGGGCCGCAGCGTTACGATCTATATCCACGTCAATATAGCGGCCACCGGTCAGTCGTTCGGCCAACGCTGAACTGACACCTGGCACGTCCTTGGCTACACGTTCGACGGCTTGGGTTACGGCATCGATCTCCGTCAGGTTGGTACCGGCAACTTTCACACCAATCGGGCTTTTGATACCGGTAGCCAGCATGTCAATGCGGTTACGAATCGGCGGTATCCAGATGTTGGTCAAGCCTGGGACACGCACCACTCGGTCCAGCTCCTCCACGAGTTTTTCCTGGGTCATGCCTGGCCGCCATTGCTCGTGCGGCTTGAATTGGATGGTGGTTTCGAACATTTCCAAAGGTGCGGGGTCAGTCGCGGTTTCAGCGCGGCCGGCTTTTCCGAATACGTGTTCGACCTCTGGAACTGTCTTTATCAGACGGTCAGTCTGTTGAAGCAGTTGCGCGGCCTTCTGAGCCGATAATCCCGGCAGAGCTGATGGCATATAGAGCAGGTCCCCTTCGTCCAGCGGGGGAAGAAACTCACCACCCAGACGAGAGATCGGCCACAACGCGCTGACAAAGACCAGCAACGCAACCAGCAGTGTTACTTTGGGTCGACGTAATACGGCGTCCAGAGCGGGCTCGTAGATCCGGATCAGCCAGCGATTTAGCGGATTCTGTTGCTCATTGGGAATTCGTCCACGAATCCAATACCCCATCAGCACCGGTACGAGAGTTACCGACAGTCCAGCCGCTGCGGCCATAGCGTAGGTTTTGGTGAACGCCAATGGACCGAATAGACGTCCTTCCTGAGCCTCCAGCGTGAACACCGGAATGAACGACAGGGTGATGATCAGCAGACAGAAGAACAATGCAGGTCCTACCTCGGCAGCCGCTTCGGTCATCACGTGCCAGTGATGCTCACCCTTGAGTTCCTCCCCTGGGTGGGCCATGTGCCAGGCCTCTACCTTCTTGTGGGCATTCTCGATCATCACCACTGCGGCGTCGACCATGGCGCCGATAGCGATGGCGATCCCGCCCAAGGACATGATGTTGGCATTGATGCCTTGGTAGCGCATGACGATGAAAGCAATCAACACCCCCACTGGAAGGGAGATAATTGCTACCAGGGATGAGCGCAGGTGCCAGAGAAAGATCCCGCAGACCAACGCGACGACGATGAACTCTTCGATCAGCTTGTGGCTGAGGTTTTCCACGGCACGATCAATCAACTTGCTGCGGTCGTAGGTGGTGACGATTTCTACCCCGGCCGGCAAACTGCTTTTCAGCTCGTCGAGTTTGGTTTTGACCGCCGCAATGGTTTCACGAGCATTCTTACCGCTGCGCAGAATCACCACGCCGCCGACAGTCTCACCTTCGCCATCCAGTTCGGTGATGCCTCGACGCATCTCAGGCCCCAACTGAATCGTGGCAACATCGCCCAGGGTGACCGGCACACCGCCGGTGCCCAGTTTGAGTGGGATAGCGCGAAAGTCATTGAGCGTCTTCAGGTAGCCGGAAGCTCGTACGATGAACTCTGTCTCCGCCATTTCCAGCACGGCCCCACCGGTTTCCTGATTGGCCTTGCCGATCGCCTCGGTCACCTCAGACTGCGTGATACCCAAGTTCGCCAACTTAAGCGGATCGAGTTGGACCTGGTACTGTTTGACCATGCCACCCACGGTGGCCACTTCCGCAACGTTCGGCAGTGTCTTGAGCTCGAACTTGAGAAACCAATCCTGTAGGGCTCGCAGTTGCGCCAGATCGTGCCCACCACTGCGATCAACCAGCGCGTACTGAAAAATCCAGCCAACCCCTGTGGCATCAGGTCCTAAGGCGGGCTTGGCACTGGCCGGAAGGCGACTCTGTATCTGGCTCAGGTATTCCAACACCCGCGAGCGGGCCCAGTACAAGTCAGTTCCGTCTTCGAACAGCACGTAAACGAAGCTGTCGCCAAAGAAGGAATAACCGCGCACAGTCTTGGCCCCAGGCACTGAGAGCATGGTGGTTGCCAATGGATAGGTCACCTGGTTCTCGACGATCTGTGGGGCTTGGCCTGGATAAGGTGTACGGATAATTACCTGAACATCCGACAGGTCTGGCAATGCATCGATGGGCGTACTTTGAACCGCCCAGATACCCCATGCCGTGACGAACAGCGTCGCCAGCAACACAAGAAAGCGGTTGGCCACCGACCAGCGAATAAGGGCCGCAATCATGGCTGGCTCCCAGAGCGTTCCAGACGCTCAACGCGCAGACCATCATCCGTCTGGCTGACAGCAATCCGAACCTTGTCGCCCGTTTTTAGGCCCTTCATCAGAGCTGGAGTGGCGAGAGGGAAAGTCATCGTCATGCCTGGCATACCCAATGTCTTGAAGGGACCGTGGGCGAGCGTGACTTCTTTGTCGTTGATCTCAACGATCTGACCATCGGCCTCATGCAAAGCTCCGACGGTTACAGTAGATGGCGAAACGTCCAATGAGCTTGCGACAACGCCCTTGAGACTGGCCTCCGAGTCGAGCAGGAACTGGCCAGAGGTCACCACTTTCTGCCCCTCTTCCAAGCCTTTCAATATAGCCGTCTTGCCATCGTTATCCTGTCCTAACTGCACCTCCACCGGGCGATATCGACCAGCGTCTTCAGAGAGCATCACCAACGCACGTCGACCGGTACGAATGACGGCCTCGCTCGGCACCCACAAAACACTTTGCTCCGTCGAACGGTTGAGGCTTACCTGTGCGGTCAAACCTGGTCTAAGTCGACCATCCGGATTGGGTAACTCGACTCGAACGCGAAGTGTGCGACTGTCCGAACTGGTTTCCGGAAGAATCGCACTTACGACGCCCTTGAGCACAACTCCAGGGAACGCGGACAAACGCGCTTCGGCTGCTTGCCCTATGACGATTGACCCAGCTTCCGACTCTGGTACAGCCACGGCCAGCCAGACACTGCTCAAACCATTAACACGAGCCAGCGTCTCGCCTGCGGCCACCGTCATACCTTCACGCACACTCAGTTCTTGAAGCACACCACCAATAGGGGTGGTCAGAGTCAGGTTCGGCTGAACCTTGCCACTGCGCTCAACTTGAGCAATTAACGAAGTTGGCATTCCGGTTAGCCGCAATCGCTGCCGGGCCGCTGTAAGCAAGCCAGCATCGCCACTACGCTTGAGGGCGAGAAATTCCTCCTGAGCAGCTGCCCAATCCGGAACCAACATATCTGCCAAGGCGGCATTCGCTTTCAGCACATCACCAGGTGCATGGGCATACACGCGCTCGACAAAACCCGCCGTACGGGCCTGAATGACTGCAACGTCCCGTTCGTTGAAGGCCAGCACACCTACCACGTTCAGTGTCGAGGCAAATAAGCCTCGACTGACACTTGCCAATCGCATACCAAGGTTCTGAGTCAGGCTTGGATCAATTCGAATGGCAGCGCTGTCCCCCTTGGTATCTGCGTATTGAGGGATCATCTGCATGTCCATGAAGGGTGACTTACCCGGTTTATCGAATTTCTGTTGTGGGTACATTGGGTCATACCAATACAGAACTTTTCGATCAGCAGAGGCTTTGGGTTCCTGATCCTGCACAACACCAGCTACTCCGCTCATTCGCGGTTGAGCTAACCAGTAACCACCGGCAACACCCAAGGCAATCGAGATGCCGACGACTAAAGTCCCTTTCCATACTTTAAAAATCATTGAGCGGACTCCCCGTAGGAGAAATACAGGCGAGCGCTGGTAAGAGCACGTTGCTCTTCAACGTCAATCTGCTTGAGACGGGCTTCGATGAGTTCGCGTCGGGCGGCCACAACCGATTTCAAATCACCCTTGCCGGAGCGGTAGCTGGCCATGGTGAGTTCGACCTTTTCTTTAGCCAGCGGCAACAAGCTTTCCTGATTACGGTTGACTGAACGATTGAGGCGCTCGTAGTCGGCCAGTTCATCCTCTAGTTGCTGGGTATGCTCGCGTGACAGGGCTTCGCGCTCAGCCTCAAGCTGGTTTAGTTCGGCGTGCTTGGCCGCAATCTTGGGGTTTTGCCGAGAGTCAGGAAACAGCGGGAGATCCCATGAAAACTGCACGCTGACCATATCACCGAACTGTTGGCCGCGATGCTGATAGTCGAATTCCCAGCTCCAGTCAGATTGCTTTTCCGCCTTAGCTTCACGAATCTTGGCTTGTGCTTCTCGGGTCATCGGCACAAAAGCAGCTAGTTCGGGGTGATGTTGCAGCTTATGGGAGTAACCAGAGGTTTCGATGGGCCAATCAGGCAAGCTGCCCACCGGTTTGTCATTGGCGGCAGGGCCAATCCAGCGCTTGAGGGCAGCCCGGGCCTGCGCACGTTGGCGAACTAAATCATCCTGCAGCTCGGCCAGTTGAGCAGCTTCCTGTTTAGGTGTGACCGCATCGGCGGGTTGAGCGCGGCCACCCGCAATCTGTGACCGGACGGTATCGCTTAGAAGACGGTTTTCTTTATAGAAGTCCTGGAACATCACATCTTTACGCTCAACCGAGTAGCTACTGATCCAGGCCAGTGCCGTGGACTGTCGGACGTTCAGACGCGCCACTCGACGCTCGGCGGACGCTCTATCAACAGCCGCATCCGCGACCTCGATACGTGCTTTGCGCTTGTCGCTGTTAGGCATCTCCTGCCTGATCCCGACCACTTGCATGGTCATGAAGTCCTGGTCGATGCTCCATCTGTCCGGACCACCAATGGGGTAGTTCTGGACGCCCAGCAGTAGCTTGGGATCTGGTAGTTCGCCAGCGGGAATGGCCGCGCTGGTGGCTGCTTGAATTTTGGCGTCTTGTGCGGTCAACGACGGTGCATTGTTTTCGGCCAGCCGCAAAGCTTCATCGAGTGTCAATACGCCAGCGAGGCACGGCAATGCCAGTACGCTTGCCGCCAGGCCGGCCACAAGGGACCAACCTGTGCAATAGCACTTGAAGTTCATGTTCACGATTCCTGTGATGATCCACCGCGCGCTTCATAAGACATGCGCGCAGATATGCCATCCCGCTAAAGCGGAATGAGGCTCAGTGTGGTACAGGAATCAAGTACGGGGCGGTCGCCATACCCCTGAAGGGGTTTGTACGAGTGGGAAATGGCTGGAGAAGGGCAGAACGAGAGGACTGGACAAGGTGATAGGAGGCTTGATGATCGAGACTTGCAGCATACCGCCAGTTTTGCATTCCTGGCCCGGCTTACAGGGTTTTCCATGCTCGGTGGGACTTTTCATGTCGTGGCAGCAGTCTTGCCCCATACCATCCATCATCGCCATGCCCATGGTTTTCATCGGGCATGGTTCAGTCGATGCCTGAACACCCGCCATCCCGCTGAGGGGAAGCGCCAAGCTAATCAGGAAAATTAGGCAAAACCGCAGGTAGCGTTTCATGAGCTGGAGTGTAGACGGTGCAAATGGCCCTTACAATTCACCCTTGAGACTCCTTTGTCGGCTATCACCAACCGCTATGCGGCGCTCATTTCCATTACTGGGCTTAAAGTACCTAACCATGCTATGAGACAAATAATGATGACTGCCATTGAAAATTCGAGCTTCATGCTACGGCGCAAGGCATTGACCGCGACAGCATAGTCTCCATTTCGAACAGAACGTTCCAAGAGCGGGCTTAGGTGAAAACGGTTGAGCGTCGCTAATACGATCATCCCGGCAAAGAGCAGGACCTTCAAAAATAGCAACTCGCCATAAGTGCTGAGCATCACCTCATCGAGATTTGGCCCAACGATAAATAGGTAGTTCGCCACTCCCGTAATGCTGATGATCACTACAATCACCGCGCCGGCCGATTCAAACCCTGTCAGTACCCGAGCAAGAATTCGTGCTTCTCGCTCACCTTTCAGTGATTTCAAACGCAGCAGCAGGGCAAATGCCGCTAGCGCACCCAACCAACCGCCTGCGGCCAAAAGATGGAAGATGTCGCTAATAAAGTGCCAGTAGCGACGGCTTCCCTCGTCCATTGCTCCGTGCCCCGTCCATGCCAGCGTCGCTAGCGCAATCGCGCCACAGACAGTGACAATCCAAAGACTCAGTGTTGGAAAGCGCTTGTTCAGGGAAACGCCAATAATTGCCGTCACCAACGCCCCTATTCGGACCATCCAGGTCAAACCGACGTCAGTCCCCATGAGAACCATTTGAAAAATATGGTGATGTAGCTCCATAAAGCCCGATACGCCACTCATTGCTTTCGCAAGCAACAGCATGGCTGCAAGGGACAGAGCTACACCTACAACAGATGTACCGTAAAGAAGCGACTCAAAATTCAAAACCGCTCCCGATACTCTTTCTTTACCCCTCAGGCTATAAAGACCGAAAATTGCCAGTCCAAATAAGAGCATAAGATCGAAATAAAGGGCAAAGCGAACAGCGATATTTATTGAGTCGCTCATGAATCATTTCACTTTGAAGGAAAAGTTACCGGTAATCGGGTGAGTGTCCGAGGAGACGGCACGCCATTCGACTTTATAAGTACCCGTGGTCAATGGCGATGCGGGCGTGATAACCATCGTCTTCGGATCACTGCCACCTGCAACGCCGGCTTTTACGCCCATAGGAGAGTTCGGCATGCCAGGCATATCGGTCATGATCAGTTTGGCACCAGAGAACTGAGTCGTTAGATTCTCAGAAAAGTGCAGTTCAATTTTAGAAGGAGCCGCCGCATCCGCCCCTTCAGCGGGAGTAGAAGAAACCAGCTTTGGATGCGCCTGAGCAACTGCACTCAGAAGCAAACCCGCAGTCAGCGCAACAGCTACGGTGGTAGTTTTAAGGAATGACATGCAAGACTCCTCACAGCAAGAGCTGTTGGTTCTAGGTTTTTTAGGGAATATCTAGTTTTTACTTTTTGACGCTTGTTAAAGCCACTGGCGAATACCTAGCAGATTCCGTGTCCTAGGGCGGGCTGGACAGGAAGAAATCACAAGAACTCTAACGTCACAGTGCGAGTACACGATGCCACATGAACGCAAACTATTCGATTACATTTCAGTCAGCTTGAGGTGGGATTTTGGACACTGATAAGCGCGTATACAGGGCCGAATACGTGACTCCCTTTGCGACGCGCCAAGAGGTTTCCGTCATCCACGAACGTTCCCTTTGAGCTAACCACATGCTGCTATATATATATGAGCAACGGGCCTTACGCCTTTTTTTCATCCGCACAAGGGAGTTCAATATGAAAGGCTGTTTTTCCGCTTGATGACGTACACCAAATCTTGCCGTCATGCGCTTCTATGATTGATCGAGTGATCGACAAACCTAGCCCTGCATTGCTTGGGCTCCCTTCTCTGCGAGCCGGGTCCACGCGATAAAAACGATCGAACAACTTTTCAAGATGCTCAGGCGCGATTGGCTTTCCAGGGTTCTCCACGGAGACCGATATTGAAGTTCCTTTCTGCCGGATATCGACACTAATACACTCCCCTTCGGGGGTGTACCGGAGTGCATTTGAGAGCAGATTAGAGATGGCCCTGTCGAGCATAAGGACGTCACCTCGGACGCTCCCCCTCCCTGTGACTTTGAGGTCGATCCCTCGCTCATCAGCAAGCAAGCGGTAGTATTCGAGTAATTTCTCTACTACCGCTACCAGGTCTATCGGTTTGTTTTCATGTGTAATCAGACCGTTGTCTGATTTCGCCAGAAAAAGCATGTCATCAATCATCCGGCCCATACGTTTTAAATCATCAAGATTTGAGTACAGATTATCTTCGTAGTCCTCAATATTCCTTTTTCTAGATAAAACCACTTCAGTGTGAGTCATCAAATTACTGACCGGCGTTCGTAATTCGTGAGCAATGTCCGCAGAGAAGTTCGATAAACGAACAAACGCATCGTCCAATCTGGATAACATTGCGTTGAACGACAACACCATCTGCTGGAGCTCTTTAGGAACGGGACCTAACGGAATACGCTCTTTGAGTGATTTAGCTGACATTGAAGCCGCGACCTGAGTAACTAGGCGGATAGGCCGTAGGCCACTACTCGCGACCATCCAGCCCAGTGCAGCACTGACCAGCGCGCTGATCACCAGCCCTATCCAAAACCAGCGTTCAAGCGTCTCGAAGAAAGCCATATGTTGAGTAACATCAAAGATCAACATCACGGTCAATGGCTTGTCTTGCCCTGTCACAATGGCTTGTGCCGTCACTCCTCGAAATACCTGCTCCTCATCTCGCCACTCCCAGACATTGCTGTTTGTGATTGTTCGGTAGTCTTCCGGCACTACGATCGGACCAGGATCAGCAAACAGGAGCTTGCCGTCACCATCGATGATAAGTGCTGTCAAATCACGATGAGCACCAAGCAGCGCCTCCAGCTCGGGCTTAACATCACTGAACTGATCAATGCTATTCAACCCAGTCAAAATTCTTTGCGTCGAGTGAAGCTTTTCGTTCAGCGCCTGCTGATCCAGCATCTTGAAGTGATGCCGGCTAAGGTTGTTAAAACTGAGTCCGGCGACGGTGAGCACAGCTGTTACAGCAAGCATGAACATCAGGCTCATGCGGGTAGTCAGTGACATTCGCTTCATTCCGACCCCGAGTCCGGTGCGTCCAACATGTAACCCATCCCCCGAGAGGTGTGGATCAGCTTGACCTCAAAATCATCATCAATCTTCGCTCTGAGCCTCCTGACCGCGACCTCGATGACGTTGGTATCGCTGTCGAAGTTCATATCCCAAACTTGGGAAGCAATAAGTGACTTGGGGAGAACCTCGCCTCGACGACGGAGCAGCAATTCGAGTAACGCAAACTCTTTGGCTGTGAGATCTATACGTTTGCCTCCACGGACAACCCTGCGCTTGAGCAGGTCAACCTCAAGATCCGCCAATTTCATGTGGGTTTGGGAGGGGGCTGTGCTCCCTCTTCGCAGCAGCGTTCTGACGCGGGCCAGCAATTCAGAAAATGCGAAGGGTTTTATAAGGTAATCGTCTGCCCCCAGCTCAAGTCCTTTGACGCGATCCTCAACGCGGTCTCGCGCCGTGAGAAAAAGCACGGGGACATTTTTTCCGGATGCTCGCACCTTCTGAAGTACTTCCCATCCGTCCAGCCCAGGCATCATCACATCGAGAATCAGCAGGTCATACGCCTCGCTCAAAGCGTGCTGAAGCGCGTCTTGGCCATTGGTAAAGCGATCAACATTGAACCCCGCCTCAGTGAGTCCTTGCTGCAAATAGATACCTATTTTGGGTTCGTCTTCCGCAACCAGAAGTCTCATGGGGGTGGCTCTCAAATAATTGTGAGGCTGAGTCTGCAACGAAATGCTTCTGCCAACCAGCAACTGACAGAAAAGTAATATTGGCTTCAGGTAGTTGTCAGCGAGCGCTGTCTAGGGTTCAAACATGAGTACTTCTTGGTGCTCGACCGACTCTTCAGCATGAAACCTAAGGGAGCCGGAAAATAAATCCATAAGGAGCTGTCCTATGAATCGCCTAAAAGTCCTTTTCTTTGTGAGCTCGATACTCGTCTCGGCTTCTGCGTTGGCTGAAGGTGGCGCAGACCGGATCGCGGAGCGTATGGAGAGCCTGCGCGACAAAGCAGAAGCAACCTTGGTACAAGCTGAAAAAGCCCCTGAAGGACAGCGCCATGTACACATGGCCGAGCATATGAAAATGCTGGGCGAAATCATGAGCCAGCTCCATCAAGATCACCCAAACGCATCAATGTCACCTCAGCAGCACCTCGCCTGGATGGAAAAACACGATGCTATGGTTGATGACGTTTTGAGCCAAATGCAGCGCGAGCACAAACTGATGCTTTCTGAAAACCATCAGTGACCAACCAGGTCTCATTGGTTTTTTGAACCGGTCCTCTAAACACGGCGTCATTCGGGCGCCGCGTTTTCTTTTGAAAACTTACAGAAATGTAGTGTTCAGGTCAGTTAAGTGGCAGCTCCGCCCCTTTAGCATAGCCAGTGATTCGCTCTTAACCCACGAGGTCACCATGAAAAATAAGCTTATTACCCCAGTTATTGCGGCAATCACCCTACTCTTCGGTGCTACAGCGATGGCCAGCGCAGGTCATGGGAAAGAGGATATTGGCCAGCCTGGAGTCGCCTCTGAGGTTACTCGCACGGTTGATGTGGAGATGGGTGATATTTTCTTCAAAACTAAAAACATCGACGTAAAGCCCGGTGAAACAGTTCGCTTTGTACTTCACAACAAAGGGGCGCTGCTGCACGAGTTCAATATCGGTCAGGCCGCTGCTCATGCGGCGCACCAAAAAGAAATGGCGAGCATGTTCCAGAATGGAACGCTTACACCCATCGGTGCTGGGAAGATGACGGGCAACATGGGCCACAGCATGGGAGGGATGAAGATGGTCGGAATGGAACATAACGACCCGAACAGCGTGCTGGTCGAGCCAGGAGCAACCAAGGAGTTGATCTGGACCTTCAACAACAGCGCCGGACTTCAATTTGCCTGCAACGTGCCAGGTCATTACCAGTCGGGGATGGTCGGTCAATTTGACTTGAAGTAAGCCTGAGCTGACAGCTAAAACCGCGTCGACGCGAGAGTTGACTACGCTCTGAGGCAGAGATCAGAGCAACTCGCTCACACTGGGGTCTAGATCATGAATAACCATCAGCATCCGTTTGGAAGCACCACCCCTCCATTTTGGAGGCGCAAAACAGGCGTTGTACTGATCATGCTCATCGCGATCGGTGCCTTCTACGTGGTGCGGGAACATTTCAGCCACGTTTATCCGTATTTGCCCTATCTCATTCTGTTGATCTGTCCATTGATGCATTTTTTTGGGCATGGACATGGCGGACATGATCATGGCGATCAGGCAGCAACCAACAAGGACGAAAAATAGCTATGCCCACTACACCGAGCCATCACGATCACGGTCCCGCCCACGCTGCCTCGCCCCCTGACGGTGATCTACGTGACCCGGTGTGCGGTATGGCGGTTACGCCTCCAAGTAAATTTGGCGAGTCTTATCAGGGACAGATGTATCAATTTTGCAGCCAGAAATGCCAAGAGAAATTTCGGGCAGATCCAGACCACTACAGTGGTAATCATCCCAGCACTGAACCCAGCATCTCCGCTACAGAGCCTGTGCTACAAGTAGCCACTGAATTTACCTGTCCTATGCACCCGGAAATAAGACAGCCAGGGCCCGGCAATTGCCCTAAATGTGGCATGACATTAGAACCGGTCATGCCCGCGCTAGATGACGATGACAAAACCGAGCTCCGGGATTTCGCTCGCCGCTTTTGGTGGTCGCTGCCTTTAACCGTGATAGTGACCCTTCTAGCCATGGCGGGTCATTCATTACAATTCTTCCACGGCTCGGTTCAAAACTGGATCGAGTTCGCTCTGGCGACGCCGGTCACCTTATGGGCAGGTTGGCCCTTTTTTGTAAGGGCCATAGCATCTGTTAGAAATCGCAGTCCAAACATGTGGACTCTGATTGGGCTGGGGACTGCCGCAGCCTATCTTTACAGCGTCGCGGCAACCCTATTTCCCCAAAGTTTTCCCACCACCTTCATGCAAGATGGACGCATCGGCGTCTACTTCGAAGCCGCTGCGGTCATCATCTCGCTCACCTTGCTTGGGCAGATTCTTGAGCTCAAAGCACGTTCACAAACCTCCGCCGCCATTAAGTCCCTTCTAGGCCTGTCTCCCAAGACTGCACGCAAGATCAACGCCGATGGTCAGGAGGAAGACATTCCTCTTACCCATGTTCACTTGGGAGACCATTTGCGGGTCAGACCTGGTGAAAAGGTGCCAGTTG
This sequence comes from Pseudomonas sp. PSPC2-3, assembly GCF_049898265.1. Classification (NCBI taxonomy): domain Bacteria; kingdom Pseudomonadati; phylum Pseudomonadota; class Gammaproteobacteria; order Pseudomonadales; family Pseudomonadaceae; genus Pseudomonas; species Pseudomonas sp. PSPC2-3. The sequence goes on from NZ_JAFCXJ010000001.1 coordinate 679,409, forward strand.
ATGGCTCCGTACTCGAGGGAGAAAGTGCGGTGGATGAATCCATGCTCACTGGTGAACCTGTGCCGGTAATGAAAAGAGCAGGGGATAGTTTGATCGGCGCCACGCTTAATACTCATGGGAGCTTGGTGATGGAGGCGCAAAAGGTCGGCGCCGACACCATGCTGTCGCAGATAGTACAAATGGTCGCTCTAGCCCAACGCTCCAAAGCGCCAATGCAACGAATGGCCGACTCGATTGCCGGCTACTTTGTGATGGGGGTTATCGCGATTGCGTTGCTGACACTCTTAGGCTGGGGGCTATTCGGCCCAGAACCCAGCTGGGTCTTCGGCCTGATCAACGCTGTCGCCGTACTTATCATCGCTTGCCCCTGTGCACTGGGTCTCGCAACGCCCATGTCGATCATGGTTTCGACGGGTAAAGCCGCCAGTATGGGTGTGCTGTTCAGGGATGCCAGAGCCATCGAAAACCTTTGCAAGATCGACACACTGATTGTCGATAAAACTGGGACCCTGACAGAGGGACGGCCGGTATTTCACAGTGTGGAGGCCACACCAGATTTCAACCCACACGATGTTCTTCAACTGGCCGCTAGCCTTGATCAAGGCAGCGAACACCCTTTGGCTCATGCCATCGTCGATCACGCCCGAACTGAAAATGTTGCGCTCACCAAGCCTGAATCGTTTGAGTCCGGGTCAGGGATTGGAGTCAGTGGCCTCGTTGATGGTAAGAAAGTACAGCTGGGCAACACTGCACTGATGGAAGCTGCCGGCGTGAGCACTAAGGTCTTACAAGACCGTGCAGAGTTGTTGCGCCTTGAAGGCATCAGCATCATCTATCTAGCAGTTGACGGGGTCTTGGCAGGATTACTGGCGGTCTCAGACCCGATAAAACCGACCTCTAAAGAAGCAGTCACCAAGCTTAAGGCTGATAACGTAAAAATCATCATGGCCACCGGAGACGGGCTCACCACCGCACGTGCTGTCGCCAGGGAGATGGGTATTGAAGAGGTTCATGGTGAAGTGAAACCTCAGGACAAGGAGCGCCTGGTGGCGGACCTCCAGCAATCCGGTCGAAAGGTTGCCATGGCCGGCGACGGTATCAACGACGCACCGGCCTTGGCGCGAGCAGACGTGGGCATTGCCATGGGTACAGGGACTGACGTCGCGATGAATAGCGCGCAGCTCACGCTGGTAAAAGGCGACCTGATGGGGATTTTACGAGCACGGGCACTTTCGGTTGCAACGGTGAAAAACATGCGGCAAAACTTGGGGTTCGCCTTCCTTTACAACTCAATGGGTATCCCCCTCGCCGCAGGCCTGCTCTACCCACTGACGGGGCACCTTCTGTCGCCAATGATCGCTGCGTTAGCCATGAGCGTCAGTTCTGCATCTGTAGTTTTCAATGCTTTGAGACTGAGGAATACCCGAATAGATTGAGCGTAACCGATGCTCGCAGCCCGTTAATACATAACCCTTGACCTTGCCATTGTGTCAACGTTGATGCTGGTGTTGCGGTGAAAAGAGACCGCTCAGCACAAGAGGAATAACCATGTTCGTCTTAAACGTATCAGGCATTGGTTGCGGTAGCTGCGTCAGCAAAATCACCAAAGCAATTCAGTCACTGGACAGCAAGGCTACGGTTTCCGTGGATCGCGCGGCAGGTAAGGTAACCGTTGAAAGCAGCGAACCCCCAGAGCAGGTCCGTAAAACTGTGGAAGCACTCGGTTTCCCTTCCCAAATCAGCGCCTGAGGCGCTGATTCCCTCGCTGGGTGAGGTTTATTAGTCACCTCGTAGAGCTTTAAGTAGCCCCTTAAATGCTCCATTCAATCGAGTAAAAGCAGTTTCGAAATGAATCGAATTTTCCGTATATTTTGCCACCTCGACCTGTTGATCCACAGTATTTTGATCAATGGAAGGTTGGTTCGGCGTGCTGTAAAGCAAAGCGCCGCTGTGAATATCACTTGCTAATTCGTTTACGGCAATATGTTTTGGGTTTGTTGTTTTCAAAGAGAACGGAGTAGCAAAACCTCCTTTTGTCTGGCTAGCCAGGACAGCGGAAAAGTCCAAATCTCTGGCCTTAAAGTTAGGAGTGTCGACATTAGCGATATTATTGCTAAGCACCTCAGCTCGTTGGCTGCGAAAAAGTAATGCTCTTTCTGCGGAGCCAAGCGCTTTTTCAAAATTAATACTCACCGGTGGCCACCTTTAGTTACGCTAAGTTACGCTGCCATTTAGCATTCCCACCTATATCGAACACTCAAGTGCTTAACGTAGTGCATCCGAGTCGAGATACAATTCAAGTGCGAACGAAAAAACGTCAAACCTCCGCGAAAGTGACCGGAAGATTACACAACCGCACAGGTAAGTTTTAAAGAGTAAATGGCGGTTATGTGACGCTGGATGGCTTAGACCTTACGGACTATTCACTCTGTATCTCAAGAGAAATATCGCAACCTGACACAACTGTAATATTGGCCTAAGCTTCCTGTCAGGGGATGAGTCTTATAGTCCTATTGAGCCTCAAGCTCACCTCTTAGAGTCAACGATTGATGTGGATTCAGGGGGCATCAATACTCATCCGAGGAACCCCAAATGAATCCTATCAAAACCTTGTTCGTCATCGCTGCTCTGACCGTTTCTTCTTTGGCTATGGCTGAAGGCGGTGGTGACCGGACTTTCGCACGCATGGAAGTGGCCAGGAATAATTCGATGGAATCGTACCGAGTGGCTCAAACGCAAAATGCCCAACCTCCTGTCGCTGAAAGCAAAGCCAAGGCGATGGACCACAAGAATTGCTAAATAGCTGGGCCCTCCAAGCTGACAGAAATGTAATCACTGCGGTGGTTTAAATGTGGCAATTTCTGAACTCGCTTGCCGTAAGAGTTTGTCTTTTGTGACGGTGGGCAAAGCTGATCCGGGCAACTCATGATCGGTTGTTTCGCACGGCTTCCCTTTTGACTGATTGGAAATAAACGGCATGCATTCCAAAACCTCTAGACGGACATTCGTAAAAGGCTTGGCCGCTGGTGGCATTCTCGGCGGCTTTGGCCTTTGGCGCACTCCTGTATGGGCGGTGACAAGTCCTGGTCTGCCGAGCGTACTCACCGGCAATGAATTTGATCTGTTTATTGGTGAAACCCCGGTAAACATAACCGGCTCGCCGCGAACAGCCATGACTATCAATGGATCATTGCCAGGACCTTTGCTGCGTTGGCGCGAAGGAGAGACGGTCACTCTGCGTGTAAAAAACCGCCTGGACCAAGACACCTCAATCCATTGGCACGGGATCATCCTGCCGGCCAATATGGACGGTGTACCTGGCTTGAGTTTCCATGGCATTGCACCCGACGGCATGTACGAGTACAAGTTCAAGGTTCATCAGAATGGTACGTACTGGTACCACAGCCACTCGGGCTTACAGGAGCAGGCAGGGGTTTACGGACCAATCGTTATCGACTCGAAAGAGCCTGAACCTTTTCAATACAACCGCGACTATGTGGTGATGTTGACTGACTGGACCGATGAAGATCCTAGTCGTGTCATGGCCAAGCTTAAGAAACAGTCGGGCTACTACAACCACCATAAACGCACTGTTGGTGATTTCATCGACGATGTCAGTAAGCAAGGTTGGTCAGCAACAGTAGCTGACAGGAAGATGTGGGCTGAAATGAACATGAGCCCAACCGACCTTGGAGACGTCAGCGCAGATACTTACACCTATCTCATGAATGGCCAGGCGCCCAACGGTAACTGGACCGGTATTTTCAAGCCGGGTGAGAAGCTACGCCTACGCTTTATCAACGGCTCGGCGATGAGCTATTTCGACGTCCGCATTCCTGGTTTGAAAATGACCGTTGTGGCCGCCGACGGCCAACACGTGAACCCAGTGAGCGTTGACGAATTCCGCATCGCCGTAGCTGAAACGTATGACGTGATCGTAGAGCCTGCCAGTGAAGAGGCTTACACCATCTTCGCCCAGTCTATGGATCGGACGGGTTATGCACGCGGAACCCTCGCACTTCGTGAAGGGCTAGTTGCTCAGGTACCTGCTATAGATCCACGTCCAATCGTCACTATGGATGACATGGGGATGGGCGGTATGGCTGGTATGGACCATGGCAGCATGGCCGGTATGGGCGGCGCCGAGAAGAAGTCAGGTGAAATGTCGGGCATGGCTGGCATGGACCACAGCAAGATGACCGGTATGGACCAAAGCGACATGACCGGGATGACCGGCATGGACAGCGGTGACATGACTAACATGGCGGGTATGGATCACAGCAAGATGGCGGGCATGGACAAAGGCGACATGTCCAGCATGGCCGGGATGGACCACAGCAAGATGGCTGGAATGGGTAGTGGTGATATGTCAGGGATGGCTGGCATGGGCGGTATGGGTGGAGAAATGCAGACACACCCTGCCTCCGAAACCAACAACCCCCTGGTTGACATGCAAGCCATGAATCCAACGCCAAAACTAAACGATCCTGGAATAGGCTTGCGGAATAATGGTCGTCGAGTGCTCACTTACTCCGACTTGAAAAGCACTTTCCAAGACCCTGACGGCCGCGAGCCAAATCGTACCATCGAGCTTCATTTGACCGGTCACATGGAGAAGTTTTCGTGGTCGTTTAACGGCATAAAATTCTCTGACGCCGAGCCGCTTCGCCTGAAGTACGGTGAGCGTCTGCGCATCACCTTGGTGAACGACACCATGATGACCCACCCCATCCACCTTCACGGCATGTGGAGTGACCTCGAGGATGAGAACGGCAAGTTCATGGTGCGCAAGCACACGATCGATATGCCGCCAGGTACCAAACGCAGCTATCGAGTTACCGCTGATGCCTTAGGCCGTTGGGCCTATCACTGCCACCTGCTTTTCCATATGGAAATGGGCATGTTCCGTGAAGTACGGGTTGATGAGTAAAGGAGACGATCTGTGAGCACATACCTTAATCGTAATTCCCTGGTGGGTTGCCTCTTTGCCGTTGGCCTGCTGGGTGGACTCCCGCCCATGGTGCTGGCACAAGAAAATGGCAGCGATCATTCAACCAATGTTCCTGCTACAGCAACGGACAAGCCAGCAATGACGGCGAACGATTCGAAGCTAGATCACGGGGCAATGGACAATAGCAAGATGAGCCATGAGTCGATGGATCATGACCAAAAAACCAAAAAGGCAGATTGAGATCATGACCAGTAAATTTTTACGCCCAACGTTGATGGCACTTGCAGTCTCTACCAGTCCTGCATTTTTCTTCATGGCCCAAGCTGCTGAGGAGATGGATCCGTCGATGGCGATGCCATCAAGTGCGAACGCGAAGCCTTCAACTGCGCAGAAATCCAAACCAGCCAAAGCAAAAGATGGCGCAATGGATCACTCCAAGATGGACCACGGCTCAATGGGAACTATGGACCATAACAAGATGGGGGCCATGGATCACAGCAAGATGAGCATGGACGACGGGCAAATGGACGGTATGGAAAGCATGGCTGGAGGGGCTACGACCACAAGCCGAACCCCTGTCCCCGTACTTACCGACGCTGACCGTGCAGCCGCCTTTCCAGATGTGGCAGGTCATGGTGTACACGACAAAAAAATCAACTCGTTCATCCTTCTGGATAAGTTTGAGTACCAAGACGCTGACAACGGGAGTGCGTTGGCCTGGGATGCCAAAGGGTGGATCGGCGGTGACGTTGATCGCCTGTGGCTGCGTTCGGAAGGTGAACGTACCAATGGCGTGACGGAAAACGCCGAACTCCAAGCACTCTGGGGGCACGCCATCGGTCCATGGTGGGATGTCGTCACGGGCGTTCGGCAAGACTTCAAACCCGGGTCGCCTCAAACATGGGGAGCGCTCGGTATTCAGGGCATGGCCCTCTATAACTTTGAAGCTGAAGCGACTGCCTATATCGGTGAAAACGGTCAAACCGCTGCTCGATTTGAAGGCGATTACGACATCCTGCTGACAAATCGCCTGATCTTACAGCCGACAGTCGAAGTAAACATGTATGGAAAAAATGATCCCCAGCGCGGCATAGGATCTGGATTGGCCAACACCGAAGTAGGGTTCCGGTTGCGTTACGAGATTGTTCGCCAATTTGCCCCTTATGTCGGGGTTACCTGGAATCGCTCCTACGGCAAGACCGCCGACCTGGCCAGCGATGAAGGGGAAAAGACCAACGAGGCTCGATTTGTAGCCGGTATTCGGATGTGGTTCTGAGTGGTTTGAGCAAAAGCCCTACGATTTTTGAATAACAGGGGGGCGGCTCCCCGACTCAAATATAATACCTTCAACCAAACCTTTGCAGCGGCATTCATCTCGCCGCCGCCAAGGGAAAAGGAAATATCCATGACAGGTAGCTTCCGACTCTCAAGTCGATTTCTGCGTATCGCAACGTTCGCCGCACTGTTCATCGGTTCAACCGCTCAAGCAGCACAGGCGTTGGCCATCGATGTTCACCGAGATGCTAACTGCGGATGCTGTAAGAAGTGGATTCAGCATCTTGAGGCCAATGGCTTCACCGTCATAGATCATGTAGAGACCAACATGAGTGCTGTCAAACAAGATCTGGGGGTCGCTCCACGACTCTCGTCTTGCCACACTGCGATGATCAACGGAAAGTTTGTTGAAGGTCACGTGCCTGCCGAGCAAATAATTGCGATGAGCAAACGTGACGACCTTCTCGGAATCGCCGCCCCTGGTATGCCAGCAGGTTCTCCAGGAATGGAAGTCGACGGAGTGCATGAGGCTTACCAGATCATCGGCCGGAACAAAGCTGGCACAGATCAGGTCATTGCTGAATACCCCGAAAACTAACCCCCCCGATCCATCCCGTTACAGCATGGTCACCGTTCATGGCCATGCAGTGGGACTTGCTCTGTCGACATTATTCTCAAACAATTCGCCAAGGACGATCAGCAACAGTTGTACAGGCGCACTTAAACCACATCGGATAACCCCGCACCGCTGTCCTCAATAACAATTTTAGATGAGTTCAAGTAATTGGTGATGACGCCGTGACACGCACTGCGCAGCAGATTGCTGACCGCGATAGTGATCGGTTTGGAAATGGCGTTGCCCCTCAGCTTGCCCTCCCAAACCAGGACATCTGTCTCGGCTGAAAAAGTTGAAAATGTAAATGACGGTGGTTTAAGAGTTCTTTTTTTGCAGGCTTTTCAGGCGCAGGGTCGCCCGTTGTACAGAGGCCATTTTTTCTGGACGCTTCATTCGTTTCCATTTTTTGATGTCTTCCTTGGTGCGACCGCAGCTGACGCACAGTTCGCTGTTCAGCTGGCAAACAGAGATACAGGGATTTTCGATGTCCTTGGCCATTGTTCAATTTCTCGTCGAACTCTACGTGCTACGGGTTCATTGCGAAGCAAGCACGGCGAGCTGATCGGGTGAATCAGCGACCAACTTCGTGCGGTACTCAACTGTCAAATGAGTGATCTCATGAACCGTTGCAAGCCGTTCTCGTATGTTTTCCGCATTCACTGCTGGGCTGCCCAGAACACTCACAATCGCAGCGCGGGCTTGCGGCCCCACCTGCCAGACATGAAGATCAATGATCGAAGCATCTCCCGGTTGCTCAACCAGTTCACGAATCTCTTCAGCGACATGATCATCTGTCTGATCGAGCAATACACCCGCAGTCACCCGCATCAACGACCAAGCCCAGCGCGCAATGACAACTGCACCCACAATCCCCATTGCAGGATCGAGCCATACCCAGCCAAGGTATCGACCAGCAAGCAGTGCTGCGATGGCCAGAACCGAAGTCAGTGCATCTGCAATGACGTGAACGTAAGCAGAGCGCAAATTATTGTCGTGACCATGCGCATGGTGAGATTCATCGTGGCCGTGGTCATGCCCATGGTGATGATCATGACCACCAGACAGCAAAAGCGCGCTCACCACATTCACTGCTAATCCTACAATTGCGATAAAAGTCGCTGTTCCGAATTGCACTTGAGTCGGTTGAAAGAGACGAAATAGCGACTCTCCGGCAATTCCCAAGGAGACCAGTCCCAAAATCAGAGCAGAGGCGAAGCCACCCAGGTCTCCCACCTTGCCAGTTCCAAAACTGTAGCGCGCACTTGAGGCATGTCTTTTTGCGTAACCGTAAGCAGCTGCGGCTATGCCAAGTGCTCCGGCGTGCGTTGCCATGTGAAAACCATCTGCCAGCAATGCCATTGAGCCAGTGAGATAACCGGCAGTGATTTCAGCAACCATCATTACGACGGTCAGAGCCACTACCCACAAGGTTCGCTTTGCGTTTTCTTCATGTGATTTCCCAAGGAACATATGGTCGTGGGAAAAGTCGATGTACGCATTACTCATTTGGGTAAATCCTATTTGGAATAGCGGCGAATGGCTTCGAGAAGCTCATCGACGCCTTTCGCTCTTTCTTCGTTGCTGAGTGTGGGATTCGCGACGTGTTCACGAGCGTGATCTTCGATGATTTCATCCATCAGCCCATTAATAGCGCCACGGGTCGAAGCGACCAAAAGCAAGGTTTTGGAGCAGTCATCATCAGAGTCGAGTGCTCGCTCAATCGCCTGGATCTGCCCAGCGATGCGCTTCACGCGTTTAAGAAGATTGTCTTTGCTTGATCTCAAATGACCCATACCATACCCCCCCTGCCTATATTGAGTGCATCATCACATGCTCCAACGAACCATACAAGCGTGCCGTGGAAGCCTTCCGACCGGCAGCGTTGCTGCAATAAAATCTGCAATCGAAACAATATCGTTTTGCTGGGCAAAACCAATAAAGTCGAGGAGCAGATACGCCCCTCAGTCACGCTTAGATGGCGGGTGTCTGTAGGATTATCTGAATGCCCTAGCCTTGGATCGCGCAGAACCCCGTACAACTCAGGGATAGGCTATGAGGCCTCTCAAGCAAGACGTCATCTTCCGCAAAAGCGACTCAGTACAGTAGTTGGCCCCATAGTGCGAACACTGGAACGACGGCTAAGACAAATAAACTGTAACGACAGTCCACAAAAAAAGGCGCCACTAGGGCGCCTAAGCCGTCTCCAAAACCAAAGGAGAAACAAAGAGACGGGGTGTATCTGGTAATCGGACACCTGATGCCGAGGGCTAGCGCCCGTTAAAGGAGTTGCAGTGGATATTCGACAATCAGTCGGACCTCGTCCAAATCAGATTCGAAATCGGTGGCTCGTGTCGTTGCCTGGCGAACACGCAAAGACATATCCTTCAGAGAACCTGACTGGATGACGTACTTAGCCTCAATGTCTCGCTCCCAACGCTTTTGGTCCTGTAATGGGGCACCATCCGCTCCGCGACGCATGTACACGCTGTTCGCGTTGGAATAGTCCGCGTCCCAACCCTTCGCGTAACGAGTCATGAAGCTAAGACCGGGGATGCCGAAAGCCTGCATATCTAGATCATAGCGTAGCTGCAAAGATTGCTCTTTCGGGGAGTTGAAGTCGCTGTACTGAATAGAGTTATCCAAGAAAATCGAATCTGATTGACGTAGGTAGTCAAAGTCGTCGTTGCCATTGTTACGCTGATACCCGACGGTCACCGTATGAGCTCCGAATTTGACCCCGGTCTTGCCGCTCCAGATGTTGTTATCGAAGCTCCCCAGAAGTTTTTTTCCCTCATCAACGGCTCGGTAATAATTAAAGCCACCGATCAGCGATACGCTGTCTGAGAGTGGATAGCTCAATGTGGTGCCCGCGTAATACTGGTTCCAAACATCCTTGAATTGGCTGGTGTAAAGACTTACACCTACGTGCTCATTGACGGTGTAATCGCCCCCTAGATAAGCAATCCACGGAGCATCAACCGCCCCGGCGTAGAAAGTCGAAAAGCCATCACGCATGCCACTGGAGTTGGGTTGGCTCATCGCATGCAGCCGACCACCCTGAAGGGTCAGGTCTTTGATGCTGGTGTTGGTAAACGTTGCACCACGGAAACTTTCCGGGAGGAGTCGGGAATCCCCATACGCCACGACAGGAGTCGACGGAAAGACATCCCCTACCTTGACGACTGTATCCAGGAAACGGACCTTTGCGGCGCCGCCTACTTTTGAATAGGAGTCTTCAGGTTGGCCTTTACTGTTGTGCGGCAAGACATCGACTGAACTTCGAGCTCCCGAGCGACCATCGCCTGAGTCAAGCTTGAGGCCTTCCATTGCAAACGCATCGATGCCGAACCCGACGGCGCCTTGTGTAAAACCAGACTCAAAACGACCGATAATGCCATGAGCCCACTCTGCTGAGTAGCCATTGCCCGTAGGACTTGACTGGCCTTTTCGATAATCTCGATTGAAATAAAGATTTCGATTGAGAATACTAAAGGTGCTCCCCTCAATGAACCCTTCAGGCTTTTGTTCAACGCCCACTGCAACTTGCCCCATGCTCATGCCAAGGGCAATGAGAGAAAGACTGTAAAAGCTTTTATTGTTCATTTAACACTCCAGGCTTTAGCTTGGCAGAGTTTCTTTGTGAAATATTTTTATCATTATAAAAGCCACCGGCACGTGAGGGTTTCCTCTACGCGCCGGCAGACATAATTTCATACAATAGATAACTCCAGCGTGACCTGAAAATTACTTCTATGTCAGCGAACAGTAAGCATGCCTAAAAATATATCGAGTAGTCTGGTGCAGACATCGCTTATCTCTACTAGCTTCCGTGCGGGCAGTTTGTGCCCATGACCATGTACTCCAAGGTGTTGATCTTGCCCGCCGAATCTTCATAAGTCATGCGCGAAGGGGCTACGCCGCAGGTTTTATTGGCCTGAGTGGTACTGATTACCTTCTGGACATCAAGGTTCATTCCATATTCATAATGAACAACTTCAGGTAACGCCTTTCCGTTTTCTAAGGCGTACTGCTCCATTGCCTGTTGGTTCTCTTGCATCATCCGACCATACACACGGTCACCGCCTCCTTCAGCCATGGCTAATGAAGATAAGGTCAAAATCGAAGCGGCGCAAAACGCTTTCATTGCTGTCATTGCTTTCATGATTTTCTCCTAAAGCTCAATTTTCTGAGTTAAAGAGTAACAAGTGAAAGCTTTCAGAAAGCTGCCGCGAAGGTTACTAATGTGAAAGGTGGACCCTACTCCGCGTTTACGCTTTCAAGCCAGATGGCATTTTTGTTATCACCAAAGGTTGGCAGAAGCTAACGGAACACAGATGCCCTCAAAAGCTTATTGAAACCGGTGGTCCCTCCCAATCCCTTGATACGCCGGTAGATCTGAGCAAGGCCTCTGCGTCGACCCCTGTTCTGGCCAGGCTTTCCAGATCCCACTCGAAGAAACTGGAAAAAACCAGGAAAACCTTGCTTGATACCGCTGAGGTCAATCTTACCGTCGAGTAATTCACGGGGAGCTTCATCCTGATGAGTTCAGAGACAGTCCACACCAAAGTTCTTAGACGGAAATGCCATACTGACTCCTGATGAATCTTGATCTGTTGATAAGTAAGGGGGAACCTCTGCTTGCGTAGATCCAGCTCATGAGGTAACGAACCTGGGAGTAGCGATTGCAAATTCCGAATGTTCACTCTCTTCGGATCTTTCGTAACTTTATACAGCTCATCTACGCCCGCTTCGATAAGGGCTGCATAGGCGCCGTCTCTTGAGTCGACGGACTTTTCGACCGTAACTGTAGGTTTTTTAGGTGCATGGAGTTTTGCCATTAACCATGCGTTATCATTTTCTAGAATCCATTGCGTAGGTTTGTACGCCTTCTTCCAGAGGTACTCGACATCGGCGTCGGTACGCAGCGCTAAAAGCAACTCAATTTTTTGGCGATATCTAGTTTTTTGGTTAGGAAGCGATTGTTCGCCTTTGGGAACTCGCGTAGAAACAGAGGCACTCAGCAGGATAGACTCATTCTTCAGAGCCTCTTCAAAGTTATCTGCACTGGAAAACAAATGAAGAGCAATGATCAAATGCCGCGCGAGCGGCATATTTAGCTGACCTTTATCTGATTTGAGCCGGATCCATTGCTCATGCTTTCCGTTGTTGTAGGCTGGATCAATCTGCGCCAAAAGTTCATCGCCGTAAGCGCTTTGGATGCTGTCGAATAGTTTCGCAATGCCCGCATTTTTTCCGAAAATGAATCCGCGCTTCTTGCATTGGCGGACGTAGCACGAACTCAATACCGTGCTGCCTATCGGAGGAATATTGCGTTGCAAGATATCGTGTGCGAACAGAGCGACTTTCTGTTCCATCTTTGAACCCTTGTGTATTGCTGCGCTGTTTAACGGGCTCCAGCCGCATGCGCATGGCTCAGTCAGATTGGGAAGCAGTTTCAATTTACGGTAGAACGGGCGAGAGCACTCGGGGCAGGCATGGATCAATGCGTCGCCATGACGCCAACAGACGGCAACACCGGGTATCTGGTGAGATCGATGCCAGTAGGCAGAACCCCGCTCAATCAAATCTTCCTGAACGCAGGTAGGACAAAGCTTAGCCTTGCCATGGGTGGACTCTTCTCTGCGGGGCACCCGTACCACCCCGTCATAACCCAGCGGTCCTTCGTTGTTCTCCGGCCCCTGCTTAACCCCAAGAAACGGCCGGTAAGCAGGAAAAGTAGTATTGCTACTGATCAGCTCTGCGAGATTGCTCTCCGATTGCCCCGGCAGCCTGTGCGCGAGCCTCTCGATCTGCTTGGGTACGATGCCACCAATGCAAAAGGGTTTCGATGCGAACAAATCGCGGTAGGTTTCTGCCGCGGTTCTATTGCCTGACAGATAGTGATAGCGGGTGACACGAGAGTGCAGCATTTCATCCGGCATCGACACGGGAAAAAATAATAGATCAGACATCATTTACCAATTAAAGGTAGGGGTCGAAGAGAACGTGCATCCGGGGGCAGTATATATGCAACCCGTAAAATTCTGTATCCGGTCTGGATTTGGAAATTACACAGCCGCTCAACTTTGAATCGTAGTAAATTCATCTAAACCCCGCCGCGCCCGTACTGCTTGAAATACAGAACACGTATCGATAACCCGTGTAGGTCAGCCAATGGCGATTGCAAAACTATTTCGGGTGATCGCGGGTTAATACGTTTTAGATGATGATTGTGATCATCCAGCGTATGCCGGCGCTATTCTGGTGGGTGTAAATTTTCATTAACAGAAAAACAATGTGTTCACGGTGAATTGATTTAGAACTTTTTTTAGATAGAGGGAATGCCCGGCTGGATTACAGCGGGGGCCGAATGCTCGCGACCCTGTAGAGCGAAGAACGTGATATAGGCTTGCCCTCCGAGAACAATTGGCGTCTAGCCCATCGCAGACGCCTATCGTGAAAGCCTTCGATTGGTTCACATACTTTTTCGAGCATTGCTGCACAGAGAGGAAGCTTGCAGAGCTGCTTTTCGAAGCGAGAAAGAACATGAAGCTCCCGACCAATCCTGGTACGCGAAATGCGGACAGGCTTACCCGCGAGAGCATAAAGCGTATCGGCACACTGACGGACTTCGCCGGCCAGTCTCGCATCGAGGGCAGCGAACATTTCGGTGCTATTTAGACGAGGCGTACGATGTGGGCTTGGGTTTGCAGTTGACTCCGAAAGCCACTGTCTATCGTGACGATACAGCCATGCATACCCCCTGCATGCATGTGCTTTGTAACATCGATAATCAGCCTCGAAAGCCGCGCGTCTTGCGCATAGCTCAATGTGAAATCGTGCCTCCCTCCAAGCATCTTGCCCACCGGGTACATTTCGGATGTGACGATAGACATACGCTGATGAAACGCCTAGAACGGCAGCGATCTTTTTGGCATCAGCTCCTTCAAGAGCATGTTTCCACACAGCGGCTGACGAACAGTCCAGGCCTTTACTAGGCATCACCGGAGAAAGGCGCGCGAGAAGCCGAATGTGAGCTTTCGGATCACATGCCACCGCCTGTTTCACTGGGCATTGACCATGCAGCAAGCTCACCATTTCAATGCCCAGAGCACCGGCCAATAAAATGTATTTGAGCGGATGGTGGGAGGTTATAGGCGTACGAAGCAGCTTCGTGACCCATGAGGCGGGTGTACCTGCACGAACATCTCCGAGTATAGAAAATTCCCATTCACGCGGGAGTGCGGCAAAAAAATCGGCCATGTGCTGCGCCAGCATGTGCAGGTGCAAGCGATGGTTATCAGAGGCAAGGTTGAGCTGCGTCGCCCTTTGTAAAAGCGTGTAGCGCACCGCCTCCGCCGACAAAGCATTGACTTCAGACTCTATGACCTGAAGCGAACGCAACGCTATTTCGTGAAGCGGCGGCATACACCGCAACGGGGTGTCGAGAAGTACCGTGTGTGCTTGCACATTCTCATCACTCGGCAGATTAAGTTGTCGAGAGCTGCGGCTGGACCAGCGAGGATCAAGAATCCTGAGTGACGTGCCGTGATGCGGACATACCAGCACGCCTGGAAGCATGTGTACCCTGTGCCAGTAAGCAACTCCCCGTTGAGCCTGATCTTGGGCGATACATTCTGGGCATAACCGCACTCGGGAGGCGAATCCAATACGGCTCGCGTTGACGCCCAGCTTTAACATCAAACCTTTCCCATCAGCGGTCATCAGCGTCCGAGCGTGTTCAACCTGGCTCATCCTCAAAAACGGCGCATAGTAGGGTAATAATGTGTGGCGCATGAGGACCTCGGCTACCGATAGCTCGGTACCGCTGGGTAGTGCATCGACAAAATCCCCTAAGTGACTCGGGAATGCCACATTTTGCGAAAATGCTGCCGCCGATTTCAGTCCGGCAAATGCTGCTTGGCAATTACGAACACCACAAAGACGGGCATAGCGAGAAATCACGCTGTGCAGCGTCTCGTCGGGAAACGCGGCAGGGAAGAAATGGAGTTTAAGGTGCACTTCACCACCCTCCGACTCACGCTTTGTGATACATCGGTGAGAACTCAAAAAGGTCCTCGTTGAGCCAGCCCGAAGCGCGCAGAGCTTCGAGAGGAGCGTCATGTTCGCTAAGCGCTTTAGCCTCTGAGTTTTCCACAGCAGTAGCAATCGGCGATGGGTGGTCTTTCGCAAGAATGCTTGGAGATGGGTCTGCCGGCTTCTCACGGGATACAACGCTTCGAAGCAAGGCAAGGCGATCCTCTCGTGCCAAACCATCGAAGACCATCATTTCGCTCAGCTGATCCTCGATCGGCAGCAAATCGTCGAACTGTCGCATCCGCTTCGGATCTCGGCTACGCAGAGCTGAAAGGGCTGGCTTTAGAATCTGCATTTTTGAGTTGCTTACCTTCACCAGGATCTCAGCAGTCAAACACTCCGAGCCACTCTGGACCGCATAACGCTGACTCAATACCAGCAGCTTGACCAAGAAATCTGTGACGCCTTGAGTGTGCTCATACAGCGTGTCAAAAATCTCGTCGGTCAGCTCAGCAATCTGCTTGCACCACTGATAGCTCCAGAGATTTTCGACCAACAACCGCCACTCCTCATCATCCTTTTCGAATCGTTTGAATTCGAGCGTGCCGGCACCACAGACTCGGCGGGCAGTCCGCATGGCTTCTGAGAACAGGCTAATCGTCGAATTCGTGCCACTGAAAACGACCGGGATCCCAATGTTATTTACCAAATGCAGAAAAAAATTCAGCATGCTCTCCTTACCACCGGTTTTCGCCAGGTGGAGGTTTTGCAGCTCGTCGATCAATAAGGCGCCGATGAAAAACGTGCTGGCCACCTGCTCCATTTGTTGCAGCGCATCATTGATGTTTCGATGCCTGTAGCGCTTGTGGTAGTCCTTGTCTCCCAGAGCGTCACCCACCGCATAAAAAAACTGCTGACAAAATCCAGCCAGCGATCCATCCCGAGGGCAGTCAAGCTTCAGCCATGTGATTTGGGTATGAACAAACTGCTTTCCTTCATAGCGCTCATGACGGATTGTCTGTGGATAAAGGCTCAAAATGGCGTGGAGTGCCGTTGACTTGCCAATGCCGCTCAGGCCAACGACGGTAAACGTTTCTGCAGTGGACTTGAACGCATCGTGGTAACGCTGAGCCCCAGATAAAGAATGCAAATGCCGGACGGTAGCGGGCGACATCGGGTTACGCCCAACATACCCTCGACGAATGAGCAGTGAGAACAGGGCCTCCAGTTCCAGATGTAGCAAAAACGGCTGTACCACGGTTCTTAGCCGGTCGATACAGTGAATTCGAGTGGCTCCTTCGAGCGTCAGCTCTTTCGGATCCACCGGCTGAGGAAAATTCGAGATCAGCTCAACAGCCGCCGCCTCCGACAATATCGGAGGCAAAGCTTCGATAAGCGGGTTACCCGCATACTCACTAATGTCCTGTCTGACGTAATTGGCAAACGTCTGTGCACCTTTCATTTTGCCTGTCCTGGCCGAATTCTTTTGAGCAAATCGATAACCTGCGCAGTGCGCTCGCCGGCATATGAATCATGCGCTTTCGGTGTCAATTCAGATTGAAGTGAAGCTGGCTCCGCCCTAACGCCTTCAGGAACAACAGCATTTTCACGCTCACGGAGACGTTCTTCTGCGCGGTTCTCGCGGATGTTTCCAGTGGCCTCTGCCTTGGTGGGCGGAGCAGGTTCCAGTTTTCGTTCTGCGAGTGCATGACTGATGATCTGGTGGACCTGATCGCTAAGCTGCACACGGCTTTCCAGCTCGGCTCGCCGGCGAGTAGGCGGTTTTTGGCGATAGGCTTCGAGCAGATCAAAAATCTCGTCCGAGCGGTAATTCGCGTAACCGGCATCCGATCGTCGAAGATCACAACGGATAAACTGCTTGGCCTCTCCCTGAATCCAAATGTGTGCCGCAGAGTTCGGATCGAACCAACACTCTATTGACCAAACGCCCCCTTTGCGAGCCTTGGCAAACCAATCTTTCTCTATGGCCATATCACACACGTAGTGCATGCCGCGAAACATCACCCCGCCCTTTTGAACGGTCGCGCGCTCGCGAGGCAAGAGATGGAGGTAAACCAGCTCGTCAGGACGTTTGTTGGATTCGATCAGGTCGTTGTCGCAGGCCCAATTCCATATCCCGTTGGGTGTAGGTTCAACGCCGTCATTCATCATCGCCTGAGTCAGTCGTTCAGGCTGTCGATGGTGCCCGTTATAGTGGAGTACGCACTTGATGAGGATTTGGGTGAACTCTTTGAGATTCAGCGTGGCATCGAGCCGGTAGTCTCGCTCGCCTCGCTCTTTGTCTCGCGCTGCTACCCCGCCAGGTAGCCATCTGATACCCGTCAAATCATTCAAAATGCCAAACCGACTTTCCACCATAGGCTTCCAATCCGGCCGATAAGGCGGAGCAGTGCCCATCTCAATTCCCAATCCTGACGATAGCCCCTCTGCTGCGAGTGACAGCATCTCTCCTCGGTCGGCGTAAATCTGGTGGGGCAGGTGGTGACAATTCCAATCATCTGCATTGATTTCGACGCCGTTCTGAGCGCAGAACTCGACTTTGGAGGTAAATGCGTTGAACAGCGCTTGCCTGGCCCCATTCCAACTAGGGCCCTCCAATCCTACATAGAGACCAGCAATCATTCCGGAGAAGCTATCCACAACGATATAAACTACGGGCCGGCCAATGAGCATCCGCCTGGAGTAGCTGTTGACCAAATAAATATCGGCAATAGTCGCGTCGATCTCGAACTGATGACAGGGTCCACGCAGCCAATCGCGAACGGTACCTGAAAGCGGACGGCAGTCTTTTAACCATCTCCTCAATCCTTTACGGCCACGCTCGGTTTCAATCTCGTCGAAAAAAATCTGTCCCCAATATTGGAACTGCCTCAAGCTGGGGAGTTCTGAACCAGGCAACAAACGAAGCTCTTCTTCACTGTTTTTAGAGATGTCTCGAACTGAGTAGAATCGTCTCAACATTTCGTCATATGCGCTCGAAATAGAAGATTTCTTATCTCTTACATATAGAGCATACCCAACACGGATGCATCGTTTATCAACCGCACTAAGCATCTTGGAAGGCGAAGTAAGAACGCCTTGAAATTTAGGCTTTCGCCCTGGTGGCCTACTTGGATCATATTTTCTATCCGCAACACCTACCGCCGTATAATTACTAAGCAATGAGTTGCGAACTTGACCATAAAACCAATATCGGTAAAGAAGCCGATAGATCGTTTTCCGCTGGATTCCGAGCTCTGACGCCCGTCTGCTAACAAGCCGGCCTAACTCACCTCGTACAAATATTTGTCCCGGGTATTCAGGATCTAATAGAGGGGCGATAACGGCCCACTTTTCGTCCCGGCCTTGCTTGGCTCTCTCATCCAACTGTTCCTCAAGCACAAGCATAAACTCGGGCGTGGTGATGGCTGCTGGTTTGGTGTGACCAGATGCTATCGAGCGACGCAGCTCCTCCAGACCAACCGCGTACGGCTGCCGGGGTGGGTCAGCTAGATCTATCACAACTGCTAAGTCACGCGTTTCATCCTGGTAAAGGAGCCTGGCTATCGTAGAGATGACCGACAGATCGGTTACAGGCTCGAAAACGTCATTAACGAGAACAGTCATGACATTTTCTCCTTCAACGATACTTGGACAGGGCTCGCGGAAACTTCGAAGTCAGGAACTAGACCAGTAAGATGGAGAGGAGTGTTAACCAAATCTATTTTCAGTATCTTGGTCCAAACCAGATGAAAGAAAATTGCTTGAGCGTCTATATAGGAAATTGACAGAAGGGATGCTATTTTTCTTAGACAGGTGGCCAAGGTCCACGAATATTCCCGGCTGTTCACTAGGCACTCAATAAAATTCGAATGCAACGGCAGTTTCATTAAATCACGAGAGAGCTTCGAGTATCTCCTGATTAGTCCAATATTTTTTATCAAATCTCGTGTAAAAAACTCGTCTGTTACGATTTTCCAATCAACACCTTGGCTTTCCCAAAAGCGCTTTTCAATCTCAAGTTTCTCAAGCGTTCTTTTACTTCTGTTGCCAATTAAATCGGAACGATACTTCACCGTCCTAGCTACCGATTTGAAGTTTCCGCTCGGGTCTTTAACAGTTAACAGGAAGTCTGTTGTCATCACATAAGGCAGTGTTGTTCTAGGGTATCTTGGATAGCGTACAGCTATCGCCGACGCTATCGCTTGCGCACGCTCTGTGGGTAGTAAAGGGTATTGCTCTCGGATATCCACGACGTCTTCAGAAAATTCACACACAAGGAAGTACGAACGCTCGAGATCTGACAGTAGGTGATGAATTCTCTCGATCTTCACACCTTGAATCTTGTGCGAACGACCTATCGACGGGACATCTTGTACCCGCAGCCAAGGCACGTAGCTTGCCCCGGCGCCTTCGCCAAATCCATTTGCAATGTGCCGTTCAATGTCCTGCTGTGATGCAAACTTACGACCTCGCAACCCACGCCTCCTCAGTCGATGCGGACCGCTTCACCTCGCGTCGAGAAAAAGTCGTAGAAGGACACGACTGCCAAAGCGGCCGTATTCAAAACATTTTCCAGACTACACCCGCTGAAAGTTGAAGCGATGAATCCAGACCAAAGGGAAAGCCTGGAAAGGAAAACCCCTGTAGATACGGGGGGTTGAGCCTTGTGTCAATCTATGTTCATCAGTGTCAAACTTTATTGTTTTGTGTCAATCTTTATTGTTCAAAACCAGACGGGCCTTCCGGCGCCAGCCGTATTACTCCACCGTCACCGACTTCGCCAGGTTGCGCGGCTGGTCAACGTCGGTGCCCTTGAGCACGGCGACGTAGTACGACAGCAATTGCAGCGGGATGGTGTAGAGGATCGGCGACAGGGTGTCGTGGATGTGCGGCATGTTGATGACGTGGGTGCCTTCGCCATTGACCATGCCGGCTTTCTCGTCGGCGAAGACGATAAGTTGGCCGCCGCGGGCGCGCACTTCCTGCAGGTTGGACTTGAGCTTCTCCAGCAGTTCGTTGTTCGGCGCGACGGTGACCACCGGCATGTCGTCATCCACCAGGGCCAATGGGCCGTGTTTCAGTTCGCCGGCCGGGTAGGCTTCGGCGTGGATGTACGAAATTTCCTTGAGCTTCAGGGAGCCTTCCATCGCCACCGGGTATTGCGCGCCACGGCCGAGGAACAGGGTGTGGTTCTTGTCGGCGAACAGCTCGGCGACTTTTTCTACGGTGCTGTCCATCGCCAGCGCTTCGCCGAGGCGGGTCGGCAGGCGGCGCAGTTCTTCCACCAGGGTGGCTTCGACGCCGGGGGCCAGGGTGCCGCGCACTTGGCCCAGGGACAGGGTCAGCAGCAGCAGGCCGACCAGTTGGGTGGTGAAGGCTTTGGTGGAGGCCACGCCGATTTCGCGACCGGCCTGGGTCAGCAGGGTCAGGTCGGACTCACGCACCAGGGAGCTGATGCTGACGTTGCAGATCGCCAGGCTGGCGAGGAAGCCCAGCTCTTTGGCGTTACGCAGGGCGGCCAGGGTGTCGGCGGTTTCGCCGGACTGCGAGATGGTCACGAACAGGCTGTCGGGCTGCACCACCACCTTGCGGTAGCGGAATTCGCTGGCGACTTCGACCTGGCACGGGATGCCGGCCAGTTCTTCCAGCCAGTAACGCGCAACCATCCCGGCGTGGTAGCTGGTGCCGCAGGCCACGATCTGGACATTGCGCACCTTGGCGAACAGCTCGGCGGCTTGCGGGCCGAAGGCGTTGACCAGCACTTGCTTGTCGCCAAGGCGACCTTCCAGGGTGCGTTGCACCACGGCCGGTTGCTCGTGGATTTCCTTGAGCATGAAGTGGCGGAACGCGCCCTTGTCGGCCGCTTCGGCGCCGTCGCGGTATTGCACGGCTTCGCGCTCGACGGAATTGCCGTTTACGTCCCAGATCGCCACGCTGTCACGGCGGATGTCGGCAATATCGCCTTCTTCCAGGTACATGAAGCGGTCGGTGACCTGGCGCAGGGCCAGTTGGTCGGAGGCGAGGAAGTTTTCCCCCAGGCCCAGGCCGATCACCAGCGGGCTGCCACTGCGTGCGGCAACCACGCGGTCGGGTTGGCTCGCGCAGATCACGGCCAGGCCGTAGGCGCCGTGCAGTTCCTTGACCGTGGCCTTGAGGGCGGCGGTCAGGTCGTTGTGGTCCTTGAGCTTGTGGTTGAGCAGGTGGGCGATGACTTCGGTGTCGGTGTCCGAGGTGAACACGTAACCCAGGCTCTTCAACTGTTCACGCAGCGCTTCGTGGTTTTCGATGATGCCGTTGTGTACCACGGCCACGTCGCCAGAGAAGTGCGGGTGGGCGTTACGTTCGCACGGCGCACCGTGGGTGGCCCAACGGGTGTGGGCGATGCCCAGGCGACCGACCAGCGGTTCGCCGGCCAGGGCCTGGTCCAACTCGCTGACCTTGCCCGGACGACGCAGGCGCTCCAGCTTGCCGGCGTTGGTGAAGACCGCCACACCGGCGCTGTCATAGCCGCGGTATTCCAGGCGTTTGAGGCCTTCGATCAGGATGGGGGTGATGTTACGTTCAGCGACTGCGCCAACAATGCCACACATGGTGTTTCTCCTAGATGATTGCCGCGCATATCAGCGTAATGCCGCGGGCTTGGATCTGGTCGCGGGCCTCATGCGGCAGGCGATCATCGGTGATCAGGGTATGGACGCTGCTCCAGGGCAGTTCCAGGTTGGGAATCTTGCGGCCGATCTTGTCGGACTCGACCATCACCACCACTTCACGGGCAACCTCGGCCATCACGCGGCTCAGGCCCAGCAGCTCGTTGAACGTGGTGGTGCCGCGCTGCAGATCGATGCCGTCGGCGCCGATGAACAGTTGATCAAAGTCGTAGGAACGCAGCACCTGCTCGGCGACCTGGCCCTGGAACGAGTCCGAATGCGGGTCCCAGGTGCCGCCGGTCATCAACAGCACCGGCTCGTGTTCCAGCTCGCTCAAGGCGCGGGCCACGTGCAGGGAGTTGGTCATCACCACCAGGCCGGGCTGGTGGCCCAGTTCGGGGATCATGGCGGCGGTGGTGCTGCCGCTGTCGATGATGATGCGTGCGTGTTCGCGCAGGCGCATCACGGCGGCACGTGCGATGGCGCGCTTGTAGACCGAGATCGGCTGGGCAGGGTCGCCGACGAGCTCCTGGGGCATGGTGATCGCGCCACCGTAACGGCGTAGCAGCAGGCCGTTGCTTTCGAGGGCGGCCAGGTCCTTGCGGATGGTGACTTCCGAGGTTTCGAAACGCTTGGCCAATTCATCCACGCTGACTTCGCCCAGTTGATTGAGCAAGGTCAGGATGTTGTGGCGTCGTTGGGGTGTATTTCGTTTCGACATGGTGACTTTATGTTTCGTTTCGAAAGATAACGAAGGCAATAAAAACCTATTGGCGAAAGATCGTCAAGCAGCATGCCGCAAATTTTTGAAACTGGCGAAGGGCTAATGTGGGAGGGGGCTTGCCCCCGATAGCAGTGTGTCAGTCATTAAGTGCTTTGACTGGACCGTCGCCATCGGGGGCAAGCCCCCTCCCACATTGGCTATTTGTTGCTGATAAGACTGTGGATAACTCAGCTCTTTTTGATTTTCACCGGGCGTTTCCAACCGTCGATGTTGCGCTGACGGGCGCGGGCCACGGCAAGCTGGGACTTATCCACATCCTGATTGATGGTTGAACCCGCTGCGGTGTTTGAGCCATCACCGATGGTTACAGGTGCAACCAGCGAGTTATTGGAGCCGATGAATACGTCTTCACCAATCGTCGTCTGATACTTGTTGGCACCATCGTAATTGCAGGTGATGGTGCCGGCGCCGACGTTGGTCCGCGCGCCGATCACCGCATCGCCCAGGTACGTCAGGTGGCCGGCCTTGGCGCCTTCGCCCAGATGGGCGTTTTTCAATTCGACAAAGTTACCCACATGGGCCTTGGCTTCCAACACGCTGCCGGGACGCAGGCGCGCAAACGGCCCCGCATCGCTGCCCTCGCCCATCACCGCACCGTCGAGATGGCTGTTGGCCTTGATCACCACGCCCTTGCGCAGGGTGCTGTCCTTGATCACGCAGTTCGGCCCGATCACCACGTCGTCTTCGATGATCACGCGGCCCTCGAGGATCACATTGATGTCGATCAGCACATCCCGGCCCACGGTGACTTCACCGCGCACATCGAAGCGCGCCGGGTCGCGCAGGGTCACGCCCTGGGCCATCAGGCGGCGGCCTTCGCGCAGTTGGTAGTGACGCTCCAGTTCGGCGAGTTGCTTGCGGTCGTTGGCGCCCTGCACTTCCATCGGGTCGTGGGGCTGTTCGGTGGCGACCAGCAAGCCATCGTTGACGGCCATTTCGATCACGTCGGTCAGGTAGTACTCGCCCTGGGCGTTGTTGTTGGACAAACGGCTCATCCAGTCCGCCAGGCGATTGGCCGGCACTGCGAGAATCCCGGTGTTGCCTTCGGTGATGGCGCGTTGGGCGTCGCTGGCGTCCTTGTGCTCGACGATAGCGGCGACCTTGCCGTCGGCGTTGCGCACGATGCGGCCGTAGCCGGTAGGGTCATCCAGTTCGACGGTGAGCAGGCCCATCTGGCCGGGCACGACGTGCTTGAGCAGGCGCTGCAGAGTTTCCACTTCGATCAGGGGCACGTCGCCGTAGAGGATCAGCACCGTGTCGGCTTTGATGAACGGCACGGCTTGGGCGGTAGCGTGGCCGGTGCCCAGTTGCTTGTCTTGCAATACGAAATTCAGGTCATCCGCGGCCAGGCGTTCACGCACCACATCGGCACCGTGGCCGATGACGACGTGGATGCGTTGCGGGGCCAGTTGCCGGGCGCTGTGGATAACATGGCCAAGCATGGAGTTACCGGCCACCGGGTGCAGCACTTTGGGCAAGGCCGAACGCATGCGGGTGCCCTGGCCAGCGGCGAGAATGACGATTTCTAGAGACATGAATGGCTACCAATCCTGGGCGGTCCGGCTTCAGACCAGAGAAGTGTTTTGCAAAAAAAGAAAAAGGGTAGCCGAGGCTACCCTTTTTAATCAATCACGCATGAGGCGTAACGGCTTAGCCGCCAAACTTCTTGCGGATCTGCTGGACGGTACGCAGCTGAGCTGCGGCCTCGGCCAGACGAGCGGCAGCAGAACCGTAGTCGAAATCTGCGCCTCTTTCGTTCAGGGCCTTCTCAGCAGCCTTGACGGCAGCCTGAGCGGAGGCTTCATCCAGGTCAGCAGCACGTTGCACGGTGTCGGCAAGTACCGTGACCATGTTCGGCTGAACCTCGAGGAAACCACCGGAGATGTAAAACACCTCCCGTTCCCCGCCTTGCTTGGTCAGAGTGATCGGACCTGGCTTCAAACCGGTGATCAATGGCGCGTGGCCCATGGCAATACCCAGGTCACCGAGTTCGCCGTGTGCAATCACCATTTCTACCAGACCGGAGAAGATTTGCCCTTCCGCGCTGACGATATCGCAATGGACTGTCATAGCCATCTGATTGCCTCAACCTGATGAGCGCCCGTTGCCGGGCGCCGGGATTACAGTTTCTTGGCTTTCTCGATCGCTTCTTCGATGCCGCCGACCATGTAGAACGCTTGTTCTGGCAGGTGGTCGTAGTCACCGTTGAGGATGCCTTTGAAGCCAGCAATGGTGTCTTTCAGGGAAACGTATTTACCCGAGGCACCGGTGAAGACTTCAGCCACGAAGAACGGCTGCGACAAGAAACGCTGGATCTTACGAGCGCGGGATACCAACTGCTTGTCGGTTTCCGACAGCTCGTCCATACCCAGGATCGCAATGATGTCCTTCAGTTCTTTGTAACGCTGCAGCACGTACTGAACGCCGCGAGCGGTGTCGTAGTGCTCCTGGCCGATCACGTTCGGGTCCAGCTGGCGCGAAGTCGAGTCGAGTGGATCGACCGCTGGGTAGATACCCAGGGAAGCGATGTCACGGGACAGAACGACGGTGGCGTCCAAGTGGGCGAAGGTGGTCGCTGGCGACGGGTCGGTCAAGTCATCCGCAGGTACGTATACCGCTTGGATCGAAGTGATCGAACCTTCCTTGGTCGAAGTGATACGTTCTTGCAGAACGCCCATCTCTTCAGCCAGGGTCGGCTGGTAACCTACTGCCGAAGGCATACGGCCCAGCAGTGCGGATACTTCAGTACCGGCCAGGGTGTAACGATAGATGTTGTCGACGAACAGCAGAACGTCGTTACCTTCGTCACGGAACTTCTCGGCCATGGTCAGGCCGGTCAGTGCTACGCGCAGACGGTTTCCCGGCGGCTCGTTCATCTGACCGTAAACCAGTGCCACTTTGTCCAGAACGTTGGAGTCCTTCATCTCGTGGTAGAAGTCGTTACCCTCACGAGTACGCTCACCCACACCGGCGAACACGGAATAACCGCTGTGCTCGATGGCGATGTTACGGATCAGTTCCATCATGTTTACGGTCTTGCCTACACCGGCACCACCGAACAGACCGACTTTACCGCCCTTGGCGAACGGGCAAACCAGGTCGATAACCTTGATGCCGGTTTCCAGCAGGTCGTTGCCGCCAGCTTGTTCCGCGAACGAAGGTGCTGGACGGTGAATGCCCCAGCGCTCTTCGGTGTCGATCGGGCCAGCTTCGTCAATCGGGTTACCCAGAACGTCCATGATCCGGCCCAGGGTCGCTTTACCGACCGGTACGGAGATGGCAGCGCCAGTGTCCAGAACACCCAGACCGCGCTTCAAGCCCTCGGTGGAACCCATTGCAATGGTACGAACCACGCCGTCGCCCAGCTGCTGCTGAACTTCCAGAGTGGTGCCTGCATCGCTTTGTACTTTCAAAGCGTTGTAGATGCTCGGTACGCTGTCGCGTGGAAATTCCACGTCGATAACGGCGCCGATGATTTGAACGATACGTCCGCTACTCATAGCTGGATCCTCTGAATATTTGAACCGTTAAACCGCGGCAGCGCCGCCGACGATTTCCGAGATCTCTTGGGTGATCGCAGCCTGACGCGCCTTGTTGTAGATCAGCTGCAAATCGCTGATCAGATCACCGGCGTTATCGGTAGCGTTTTTCATCGCGATCATCCGCGCCGCTTGTTCAGCTGCGTTGTTCTCGACCACCGCCTGGTACACCTGCGACTCCACGTAGCGCACCATCAAGCCGTCAAGCAGCTCTTTGGCGTCTGGTTCGTAGAGGTAGTCCCAGTGGTGCTTGAGTTCCTGATCCGGAGTCGCCACCAGTGGAATCAATTGCTCCACGGTAGGCTGCTGGGTCATGGTGTTGATGAACTTGTTGGATACCACGGACAGGCGGTCAATCCGGCCTTCCAGGTACGCATCCAGCATCACCTTCACACTGCCGATCAAATCATTGATCGACGGCTCTTCACCCAGGTGGCTGATAGCTGCAACGACGTTACCGCCGAAGTTGCGGAAAAAGGCCGCACCCTTGCTACCAACTACACACAGATCGATCTCGACGCCGTTTTCGCGGTTTACCGCCATGTCCTTGACCAGGGCCTTGAACAGGTTGGTATTCAAACCACCGCACAAACCACGGTCACTGCTCACTACCACATAACCCACACGCTTAACTTCGCGGTCGATCATGAACGGGTGGCGGTATTCCGGGTTGGCGTTGGCCAGATGCCCAATTACCTGGCGGATACGCTCCGCATAAGGACGGCTAGCCGACATACGCATTTGTGCCTTGCGCATTTTGCTGACCGCCACTTTTTCCATGGCGCTGGTAATTTTTTGCGTGCTTTTGATGCTCGCAATCTTACTGCGAATCTCTTTTGCGCCTGCCATGTAACACCTATCAGGTTAGCAAGCGGGAGCCTTGCGGCTCCCGCTGCGGCTTACCAGGTTTGGGTGGCCTTGAACTTCTCGATACCGGCTTTCATGCCAGCGTCGATATCGTCATTGAAGTCACCCTTCACGTTGATCTTCGCCATCAATTCGGCGTGATCGCGGTTGAAGTAAGCAATCAGCGCTTGTTCAAAGCTGCCGACCTTGGCGATTTCAACGTCGGTCAGGAACCCACGCTCAGCGGCATACAGCGACAACGCCATGTCAGCGATCGACATCGGGGCGTATTGCTTCTGCTTCATCAGCTCGGTAACGCGCTGACCATGCTCAAGTTGCTTACGGGTCGCTTCGTCCAGGTCAGAAGCGAACTGGGCGAATGCCGCCAGTTCACGGTACTGAGCCAGAGCGGTACGGATACCACCGGAGAGCTTCTTGATGATCTTGGTCTGAGCGGCACCACCCACACGGGATACCGAAACACCGGCGTTCACTGCAGGGCGGATGCCCGAGTTGAACATGGCCGATTCCAGGAAGATCTGACCGTCGGTGATGGAAATCACGTTGGTCGGAACGAACGCGGAAACGTCGCCAGCCTGGGTTTCGATGATCGGCAGTGCGGTCAGGGAACCGGTTTTGCCGGTCACTGCGCCGTTGGTGAACTTCTCTACGTATTCTTCCGAAACGCGGGATGCGCGCTCCAGCAGACGGGAGTGGAGATAGAACACGTCGCCTGGGTAGGCTTCACGGCCTGGTGGACGGCGCAGCAGCAGGGAAATCTGGCGGTAAGCCACTGCTTGCTTGGACAGATCGTCATAAACGATCAGCGCGTCTTCACCGCGGTCGCGGAAGAATTCACCCATGGTGCAACCGGAGTACGGTGCCAGGAATTGCAGCGCAGGAGATTCCGAAGCACTGGCAGCCACGATGATCGTGTTGGCCAGGGCGCCGTTTTCTTCCAGCTTGCGAACCACGTTGGCGATGGTCGATTGTTTCTGACCGATGGCTACGTAGACGCAGAAAATGCCGCTGTTCTTCTGGTTGATGATCGCGTCGATCGCCAGAGCGGTTTTACCGATCTGACGGTCACCGATGATCAGCTCACGCTGGCCACGGCCGACTGGGATCATGGCATCGACAGCCTTGTAGCCAGTCTGTACAGGCTGGTCTACCGACTTACGCCAGATCACGCCTGGAGCAACTTTCTCGACCGCATCGGTCTCGGTGTTGTTCAGCGGACCTTTGCCGTCAACTGGGTTACCCAGTGCGTCGACTACGCGACCCAGCAGTTCCTTACCAACCGGAACCTCCAGGATGCGGCCGGTGCACTTGGCGCTCATGCCTTCAGCCAGACTGGTGTACGCGCCCAATACAACGGCACCTACGGAGTCTTGCTCCAGGTTGAGGGCCATACCGTAGACGCCGCCCGGAAACTCGATCATCTCGCCGTACATGACGTCGGCCAGACCGTGAATCCGCACGATGCCGTCAGATACGCTGACGACAGTGCCTTCGTTACGGGCTTGGGAGGTCACATCGAGCTTGTCGATGCGGCCCTTGATAATTTCACTTATTTCGGAAGGATTGAGTTGCTGCATTGCTCTGCTGCCCCTTCAAACTCAAGATTTCAATGCTTCGGCAAGGCTCGCGAGTTTGCCGCGAACCGAGCCATCGATAACCAGGTCGCCGGCGCGAATGACAATGCCCCCAATGAGGGATTTGTCTTCCGCAACTTGCAGGCGCACTTCCCGGTCGAGTCGTGCACTGAGAACCTTGGCGAGTTTGTCTTGCTGTTCTTGGTTCAATGCAAAAGCACTGGTCACTTCAACGTCTACCGACTTCTCTTGCTCGGCCTTGAACAGGTCGAACAGAGCGGCAATCTCCGGCAGAAGCGGGAGACGGTCGTTTTCGGCAACGACGTGAATGAAGTTCTGCACTTTCACATCGAACTTGTCGCCGCACACGTCAATAAACGTGGCGGCCTTGTCTGCGCTCGTCAGGCGCGGGGCCTTGAGCACGCGCTGCATGGTGTCGTCTTGCGACACTGCTGCAGCCAGGCCGAGCATGGCTGACCAAGAGGCCAGCTGCTGGTGGGCCTGGGCGTGCTCGAAGGCTGCCTTAGCGTAAGGTCGGGCCAACGTGGTCAGTTCTGCCATGATCGCCCTCGCTTAAATTTCAGCAGCCAGTTTATTAACCAGCTCCGCGTGCGCGTTTTGATCGATTGTGGCACCGAGGATCTTCTCGGCACCGCCGACCGCCAGAGCACCCAGTTGGGCACGCAGCGCGTCTTTGACGCCGTTCAGTTCCTGTTCGATCTCGGCATGAGCCGAAGCCTTCACACGATCAGCTTCGACGCGGGCTTTTTCAACAGCCTCTTCGACGATCTGGTTGCCGCGCTTCTTGGCTTGCTCAATGATTTCAGCTGCCTGTGCTTTAGCATCGCGCAGTTGATGACCCACTTTCTCTTGGGCCAACTCCAGGTCGCGAGCTGCACGGCTGGCAGCGTCCAAACCATCCGCGATCTTCTTCTGACGTTCGTGCAAAGCCGCGATGACCGGAGGCCACACGAACTTCATGCAAAACACTACAAAAATGAAGAACGCAACGGATTGGCCAATCAGGGTTGCATTAATGTTCACGCCAACACCTCGCTCATTCGTTGTCCATCACCCCAATCAACTCGAAAATTCGAGTGATTAGCCAGCGAGTTGACCAACGAAGGGGTTCGCGAAGGTGAAGAACAGAGCGATACCAACGCCGATCATGGTCACGGCGTCGAGCAGGCCGGCGACGATGAACATTTTAACTTGCAGCATTGGAACCATTTCTGGCTGACGCGCTGCGCCTTCCAGGAATTTGCCGCCAAGCAGGCCGAAACCAATGGCAGTACCCAGGGCGCCCAGGCCGATCAACAGTGCAACAGCGATAGCGGTTAGACCAACTACAGTTTCCATCTTTCCTCCCGACTTTTACGTCGTATGGTTTAGGTTTTTTAGATTTTAAAGCGGTAAAACAAATCGTTTCATAGCCCTTTCAGGCCACCTTCCCGTTTTACCGGGAAGGACATCAGACTAGTCGAGACTGGCCTTAATGGTTCTCTTCGTGCGCCATCGACAGGTAGACGATGGTCAGCATCATGAAGATAAACGCCTGCAGGGTGATGATCAGGATGTGGAACACAGCCCACGCCCACTGCAGAACAACGCCCAGGCCGCTAAGCCAGAGCAGACCGCTGCCGAACATCACAGCGATCAGAATGAACACCAGCTCGCCGGCATACATGTTGCCGAACAGTCGCAAGGCCAGGGAGATCGGCTTGGCGACCAGGGTCACGAATTCCAGCAGGAAGTTCACCGGGATCAGCAGGGCTTGAACGAAGATGTTCTTGCTGCCGAACGGGTGCAGGGTCAGTTCGCCGATGAAGCCGCCGATGCCCTTGACCTTGATGCTGTAGAAAATGATCAACGCGAACACCGACAGGGCCATGCCCAGGGTGGCGTTAGGGTCAGTGGTGGACACCGCACGGAATGGAATGTGGTGATCGCCAGTGATCAGGATGGCCAGCTGAGGAATCCAGTCGACCGGAATCAGGTCGACGGCGTTCATCAGGAACACCCAGACGAAGATGGTCAGTGCCAGCGGTGCAATCACCGGGCTACGGCCATGGAAGCTGTCTTTCACGCTGCCATCGACGAATTCGACCAATACTTCAACGAAGTTCTGCAGGGCACCCGGTTGACCGGAAGTCGCCTTCTTTGCCGCCATGCGGAAAATCAGGACGAAAATCAGACCCAATGCGACCGACCAGCCCAGAGTATCCAGGTGGAAAGCCCAGAAGCCCATTTCTTTGGCTTCTGCTGCGGTGTGGGCGAAGCCCCAGCCGCCGTTGGGAAGCTGACCGAAGGTCAGGTTCTGCAAGTGGTGCTGGATATAGCCCGAAGCGGTTGTTTCTGCCATGGTTGCCTCAAACGCCCTAAGGTTTCGAAAGTCTTGTTTTCATTAGCAGGGGAGCGAACCAGCTGACCAGTTGGGTCAACACGAAGACGCTGAATACAGCCAGCGGCGCCAATGGCTTCACACCTGCAAAGGTCAGTGCAAACAGCACTGCCGTCAAAATCAATTTCCCCGCCTCGCCGGCATAAAAAGACCGGACGATGGCCTGGGCTGCTCGGGCGCCGGAAAACCGAAAGGCCCTGTGAGCAAAATACATATTGGGCAGCAAGGCTATCAGGCCTCCGCAGAGTCCCGAGTATCCCGCTACGACTCCATGCCAATACCAAAGCGCCAGTGCGGCGATCAGCAAAATGACAAATTGCGCCAATAGAACCGGGAAAACGGCCAAGCGATGGAACGACGACGTGTTTGGCGTGCGGGTTTCCACCACTCTTGCTCCTCAATGGTCGGCTGCCGGAAATCAATAACTTGGCATAATTTGTGCCGACAAAATGCGCGCAGAGTATAGGGGCGGTTCTGCCCCTATTCAACTGTCAGGTAGTGATTTCCGATCACACGCTACATAAGCAATTGTTTCAGCGGATGTGGGCAAGAACACCCTGAAGCTCATCTAGCGAGTTATAGCCGATGACCAGTTGGCCTTTACCCTTCTTGCCATGCCGAATTTGCACCGCAGAGCCCAGGCGCTCGGCCAGGCGCTGTTCGAGACGCGCGATATCCGGATCAGTTTTGACCGCTTCGACCGGTGCAGGTTTGCCACTGAGCCACTGTCGAACCAAGGCCTCGGTCTGACGAACGGTGAGACCCCGTGCGACAACGTGTCGCGCCCCTTCAACCTGTTGATTTTCCGGTAAACCGAGCAAAGCACGCGCATGCCCCATTTCGAGGTCGCCATGGGAAAGCATCGTCTTGATGACTTCCGGCAGTGCAATCAGGCGCAGCAGGTTGGACACGGTCACGCGGGATTTACCCACGGCATCGGCCACTTGTTGCTGGGTCAGCTGGAATTCCTGCTGCAAACGCTGCAAAGCGATCGCTTCTTCGATCGGATTGAGGTCTTCGCGCTGGATGTTCTCGATCAACGCCATGGCGATGGCGGTTTCATCCGGCACATCGCGCACCATCGCCGGGATGGTTTCCTTGCCGGCCTGTTGGCTCGCGCGCCAGCGGCGTTCGCCGGCGATGATTTCAAAGCGGCCGGCGCCGATCGGGCGGACCACGATCGGCTGCATCACGCCCTGGGCCTTGATCGAGTTGGCCAGTTCTTCCAGCGCCTGCGGGTCCATGTCCCGGCGCGGCTGGTATTTGCCGCGCTGGATCAGGTCCAGCGGCAGGTGCTGCAGCTCGCGCTCGTCGGCCTGTACCGCTTGTTCTTCAAGGGTCGTGACAGTCGGACCACTCAGCAGTGCATCCAGTCCACGTCCGAGACCTCGTTTCTTGACGGCCATGGGGTTTCCTTAAGTTGGCTGGGCTGCAGCGGTACGGGAGTTGCGGCGTTGACGACGAACCATCTCGCCGGCCAATGCCAGGTAGGCAATGGCGCCACGCGAGGACTTGTCATACGCCAGCGCGGGCATGCCATAGCTTGGCGCTTCGGCCAGGCGGATGTTGCGTGGGATCACGGTGTCGTACAACTGATCGCCGAAGTGTTCCTTGAGCTGCGCCGACACATCGTTCATCAGGCTCAGGCGCGGATCGAACATGGTCCGCAGCAGGCCTTCGATCTGCAGGTTCGGGTTGAGCAGTTCGGCGATGCGCTTGATGTTATCCACAAGGTCGCTCAAGCCTTCCAGTGCGTAGTACTCGCACTGCATGGGGATAATCACGCCATCGGCGGCCACCAGCGCATTGAGCGTCAGCATCGACAGCGACGGCGGGCAGTCGATCAAGATGTAATCGTAATTCTCGCGGATCGGCGCCAAGGCGCTGCGCAGACGGCTTTCTTTCATCTGCATTTCCAGCAGCACCACTTCCGCCGCCGTCAGGTCGCGGTTGGCCGGCAGCAGTTGATAACCGCCGTGTTCGGAATAGTGCATGGCCTGGGCCAGGTCGCACTCGCCGATCAGCAAGTCGTAGACCGAGTTTTCCAGGCCGTGTTTATCCACACCGCTACCCATGGTGGCGTTGCCCTGTGGATCGAGATCGATCAACAGCACCCGGCGCTTGGTCGCGACCAGGGATGCTGCGAGGTTGATGCAGGTGGTGGTTTTACCCACGCCACCTTTCTGGTTCGCTATCGCGAATACCTTAGCCATTCTTGCTTGTGTTCCCAATCATGCCGTGCGGCGCAGTATCAGCAGATGGCGTTGGCCTTGGCAACCGGGTACGGCCAAGGCGTGTTCGCTATCGAGGTGGAAGTCTGCCGGCAATGCTAACAGCTCGTCGCTTGGATGAACGCCCTTCATTGCCAGCCAACGTGTGTCGCGGTCGCCTAAGTGGCGGGTCCAGTTGCTGAAATTCTCCATGCTGCTGAAAGCCCGGGAAACAATTCCGTTGAAAGGCTGCGGCGGCGTGAAGGCTTCGACGCGACTGTGGATAACTTGCAGGTTGTCCAGCTTCAGTTCGAGTTTGACCTGGGTCAGGAAGCGGGTCTTCTTGCCGTTACTGTCCAGGCAGGTCACTTGCGACTCGGGAAACAGGATAGCGAGCGGAATGCCAGGCATCCCGCCGCCGCTGCCGACGTCGAGCCAGCGGCCGTTTTCGATGAACGGCATCACGCTCAGGCTGTCGAGCAAGTGGCGCGAGACCATTTCGTCGGGGTCGCGCACCGCCGTCAGGTTGTAAGCCTTGTTCCATTTGATCAACAGGGCCAGGTAGCCGAGCAGCAACTCGTGCTGGGCGGGGCTCAGGTCGACACCCAACTGGCGTGCTCCTGTGGATAACTCTTCGGCGTGTTGCGAGGTGACCAACGAACTCAAGCGCTTTGCTCCAACTGACGGCCCGCGCCGCGTTTTTTCAAATGAATCATCAACAGCGAAATGGCTGCCGGGGTCACACCGGGGATCCGTGAAGCCTGGCCCAGGGTTTCCGGGCGAGTTATCCCCAGCTTGCTTTGGATTTCTTTCGATAGCCCGGAAATCCCGGTGTAATCGATATCCACAGGCAGCTTGGTGTCTTCACTGGCGCGCAGGCGAGCGATCTCGTCCTGCTGGCGATCGATATAACCGGCGTACTTGGTTTTGATCTCGACCTGTTCGGCGACCTGCGGATCGTCTGCGCCGCCGCCGGTCACTTCAATCAGACCAGCGTAGTCGATTTCCGGACGGGACAGCAGGTTCAGCAGGTTGTACTCGTGGGTCAGCGGCGTGCCGAATTTTTCGGCGATCGCGTCGCCCTGCTCGGTACCCGGGCGAACCCAGGTGCTTTTCAGGCGCTGCTCTTCCAGGTCGATACTTTCGCGTTTCTTGCAGAAAGCCGCCCAACGCGCGTCATCCACCAGACCCAACTCGCGACCTTTTTCGGTCAGGCGCAGGTCGGCGTTGTCTTCGCGCAGGATCAGACGGTATTCCGCTCGCGAAGTGAACATCCGGTACGGTTCCTGGGTACCCAGGGTGATCAGGTCGTCGACCAACACGCCGATATACGCTTCATCGCGACGCGGGCACCAGCTGTCTTTGCCCTGCGCGCGCAACGCGGCGTTGGCCCCGGCCAGCAAACCTTGGGCGCCGGCTTCTTCGTAACCGGTGGTGCCATTGATTTGCCCGGCGAAGAACAGACCGCCGATCACTTTGGTTTCCAGGCTGTATTTCAGGTCACGCGGGTCGAAATAGTCGTACTCGATGGCGTAGCCGGGACGCACGATGTGCGCGTTTTCCATGCCGCGAATCGATTGCACGATCTGGATTTGCACGTCGAACGGCAGGGAAGTGGAAATCCCGTTCGGGTACAGCTCGTGAGTGGTCAAGCCTTCGGGCTCGATGAAGACCTGGTGGCTTTCCTTGTCGGCAAAGCGGTGGATCTTGTCTTCGATCGACGGGCAGTAACGCGGGCCGATGCCTTCGATCACCCCGGAATACATCGGCGAACGGTCGAGGTTCGCGGCAATGATTTCGTGGGTGCGCGCATTGGTGTGGGTAATCCAGCAGCTCACCTGTTTCGGGTGCTGCTCTTTCGAACCCATGAACGACATCACCGGAATCGGCGTATCGCCGGCCTGCTCGGTCATCACCGAGAAATCCACCGAACGCCCATCGATCCGCGGCGGCGTACCGGTTTTCAGGCGACCGACCCGCAGCGGCAGTTCGCGCAGGCGTTGTGCCAGGGCAATCGACGGCGGATCGCCGGCGCGGCCACCGGAATAGTTCTGCATGCCGATGTGGATAAGTCCACCGAGGAACGTGCCGGTGGTCAACACCACGGATTCAGCGAAGAAACGCAGGCCCATCTGGGTAACAACACCGCGGACCTGGTCTTGTTCGACGATCAGGTCATCGGCTGCCTGTTGAAATATCCACAGGTTCGCCTGGTTTTCCAGGGTTTCGCGTACCGCCGCCTTGTACAGGATGCGGTCGGCTTGTGCCCGGGTCGCACGCACGGCTGGGCCTTTGCGGCTGTTCAGCACACGAAATTGAATACCCCCTTTGTCGGTGGCCATGGCCATCGCGCCGCCAAGGGCATCGATTTCCTTGACCAGATGGCTTTTGCCGATGCCGCCAATGGCAGGGTTGCAACTCATGGCACCAAGGGTTTCCACGTTGTGCGTCAGCAACAGGGTTTTTGCACCCATGCGTGCTGAGGCCAGTGCTGCCTCGGTACCGGCATGACCGCCGCCGATGACGATCACTTCAAAACGGGAAGGGAAATCCACCACGCACCTCGTGCCTGCTTATGTAGGTAATTAGGAATTGATTGATTGAGCTGGTTTTAGAGCTTTGGCGGCCAGTATAGGGACTTAGCCCTTCCTAAAGAACCCTTTGCACAAAATTTAACCAGCTGTGGATGAATCACAGACAATAGAAATTAAAAGAGAGAAAGATATTAAATCTTTGTTTTTATGTTTATTTATACTGAGCCTAATTTCTGTGGATAGATTGCTACAGCCCTTTATTTACGTAATGTACAGAGATTCAAAAGTCTGTGGTCATGTGTCCATGAGCGGCGTGGATAAGTGCTTTAAGCCTGTGGATTAAACAGGCGGTTATCCACAGAGGGGTTTTCGCTCAGGTTTCAAGCCCTGTTATCAACCGGGCACAGGCGCGGTTATTCACAGGGCTTAATCCACAGAAATTGCTGCGCCAACGCAAATCGCGCCCACGGTGAGGCCACCAATGGCTGGCTCAGGAGTGCAGAAAGAGAGGAAATCGGCTGAAACAAGAGAAACAGACAGGCACGAATGGCCTGTCTGTGGACAACGAAGGTCTATTTACCGATACAGAAGCTGGAAAAGATCCGCCCCAGCAGGTCATCCGAGCTGAATGCCCCGGTGATCTCGCCCAATAGCTGCTGCGCCTGGCGTAAATCCTCAGCCAGCAGCTCACCGGCGCCTGCCAAGGTCAGCTGCGCCCGACCATGCTCCAGGGCCGCGCTGGCATGGCGCAGCGCCTCCAGGTGCCTGCGACGGGCGCTGAAGCTGCTTTCCGACGTCTGCTCATAGCCCATGCAGGCTTTGAGGTGTTCGCGCAGCAACTCCAGGCCATCCCCGGCCGACTTGGCACTCAGGCTGATCGTGACGTGGCCATCCTCGCTGGTCTCCATGGCAATGGCTTCGCCGGTCAGGTCGGCCTTGTTGCGGATCAAGGTGACTTTGGCCGGGTCGGGCCGTTGCTCGAGGAATTCCGGCCACAGGGCAAAAGGGTCCACCGCCTCGGGCGCAGTGGCGTCTACCACCAGCAGCACACGGTCGGCTTCGCCGATGGCCTTGAGGGCGCGTTCCACGCCGATCTTTTCCACCTGGTCGTCGGTGTCACGCAGCCCGGCCGTATCGACGACGTGCAGCGGCATGCCGTCGATGTGGATATGTTCGCGCAGGATATCCCGGGTGGTGCCGGCAATCTCGGTGACGATCGCCGCTTCACGGCCGGCCAGGGCATTGAGCAGGCTGGATTTGCCCGCATTGGGGCGCCCGGCAATCACCACGGTCATGCCGTCGCGCAACAACGCGCCCTGCCCGGCTTCGCGCAGTACTGTGGATAACTCGTCGCGGACTTTATCCAGCATCGCCAACACATGGCCATCGGCGAGGAAGTCGATTTCTTCTTCCGGAAAATCAATCGCCGCCTCCACATAGATGCGCAGGCTGATCAGTTGCTCGGTCAAGTTATGCACGCGCAGGGAAAACGCGCCCTGCAGTGAGCGCAAGGCGTTGCGCGCCGCCTGTGCAGAACTGGCCTCGATCAAATCGGCAATGGCTTCGGCCTGGGCCAAGTCGAGTTTGTCGTTGAGGAATGCACGCTCGCTGAATTCTCCCGGCCGGGCCAGGCGACAGCCCAGTTGCAGGCAGCGCTGCAGCAGCATATCCAGCACGACGGGGCCGCCGTGACCCTGCAATTCAAGGACGTCTTCACCGGTAAAGGAATTCGGCCCCGGGAAATAGAGGGCCAGGCCTTCGTCCAGCACCTGGTTATCCGCATCCAGAAACGCGCCGTAATGGGCGTAGCGCGGTTTCAACTCACGACCGCTGATGGCCTTGGCGGCCATACCGGCGAGCGGCCCGGAAATTCGAACGATACCGACACCGCCGCGACCTTGGGCGGTAGCGACAGCAGCGATGGTTTCACGAGGAGCGCTCATCAGCAGGTTCCAGAACAAAAGTGACGGAAAGCAAAACGCCCCACTAGGGGGCGTCTTGAGTGGTTATCCACAGAGTAAGTTACGCCGCGGCTTTTTTGGTAGCCGCTTCGATCTTACGTGTGATGTACCACTGTTGAGAGATCGACAACACGTTGTTGACCACCCAGTACAGCACCAGACCAGCCGGGAACCACAGGAAGAAGAAGGTGAAGATGATTGGCATCATTTTCATTACCTTGGCCTGCATCGGATCCGGCGGAGTCGGGTTCAGGCGCTGCTGGATGAACATGGTCGCGCCCATGATGATCGGCAGGATAAAGAACGGGTCTTTGATCGACAGGTCAGTTATCCACAGCATGAACGGTGCCTGGCGCATTTCCACGCTTTCCAGGAGTACCCAGTACAGCGACAGGAATACCGGCATCTGCACCAGAATCGGCAAGCATCCACCCAGCGGGTTGATCTTCTCTTTCTTGTACAGCTCCATCATGGCCTGCGACATTTTCTGCCGGTCGTCGCCATGTTGTTCTTTCAGCGCGGCCAGTTTCGGGGCCACGGCACGCATGCGCGCCATCGACTTGTAGCTGGCGGCCGACAGTGGGAAGAAGATCCCCTTGATCAGCATCGTCAGGAAGATGATCGAGAAGCCCCAGTTGCCGACGATGCTGTGGATATGTTGCAGCAGCCAGAAGATCGGCTGGGCAATGAACCACAGGATGCCGTAATCCACAGTCAGTTCCAGACCTGGGGATAACTCTTTGAGCACTGCCTGGCTTTTCGGGCCGGCGTACAGGGTCGCGGTGGTTTCAGCCTTGGCGCCTGGAGCAACGGTCAACGTCGGGCCAGTAAAGCCGATGATGTAGTTGCCCTGGCTGTCCTTGCGGGTCTGAACCAGGTTGGCTTCACCCTTGTTCGGGATCCACGCGGTCACGAAGTAGTGTTGCAACCAGGCAACCCAACCACCTTGGACGGTTTCTTTCAGCGCGCCCTTGTCGATATCTTTCATCGACACTTTTTTGTACGGCTCGTTACTTGTCCACAGGGCGGCGCCCAGGTAAGTCGCGGTGCCGGTGGCAGTGCTGGAAGAAGGATCGGCGCTGCCATCACGCTTGAGCTGGGCAAACAGGTTGCCGCTCCACGCTTTGCCGCTTTCGTTGTCGATCAGGTAAGTGACCTTCAAGTCGTACAAACCGCGGGTGAAGCTGAAGCGTTTGATGTAATTGACGCCGTCGAGGCTGAATTTCAGGTCGACGTTCAACTGGTTCTGGCCGTCAGCCAGTTGATAAGTCTTCTGTTCGGTCGAATAAACCGGACGACCGGTAGCACGCGCATCCGGACCGTTGGTGCCGGTCAGGCCGCTTTGTGCCAGATAAACGCGTTCGCCGCCGTTATCGAACAGCTGGAACGGAACATCCGGATGGTCTTGGCGACGTGGATACAGCGGCAGTTTCAGCTGCGCGATATCACCACCTTGTGGATCGATAGCCAGGTCGAGCACATCCGTTTTCACATGGATGAGGTCTTTATTGGTGACAACTGGCGTTTCTACAGGGGCGCTTGTCTCGCCATTCGCGCTGGGAACATCGGCACTCGCGGACGCATTGTTACCCAGCGGGGTGTCCGGAATAGCCGGCGCAGCCTGATTGGCAGCAACATTCTGAGTCGGCAGGGCAGCTTGGCCGTAGTCCTGGTTCCACTTAAGAACCATGACGTAGGACACGATTGCCAGGGCGACGATCAGGATCGTGCGTTTAATATCCATGATTACTCGGCCATCGAAGAAGAACGGGAGGTAGGGATAGGTGGAACCGGGTCATAACCACCGGGATTCCACGGATGACAGCGACCTAAACGACGAAAGGTCAGCCAGCCACCGCGCAGAAGACCATGATTTTCTATGGCCTCTAACGCGTAGCAGGAACAACTGGGGTAGAAACGACAGTGGTTGGCCATCAGAGGACTAATGGCATAGCGGTAAAACTGGATCGGAACGAGTGCCAGTTTACGCATCAAGGCTGTCTACCCCTACAGTTTCGGTGCTGACTGCTGGTGCTGGTTTGTTGGTACGCGCCAGACGTTTCCAGAGCTTGCCGAAATGCTGAATCAATTCGGGGTTTTCTACGTCCCCCAGGCCTTTGCGCGCGACGATAACAATATCCCAACCAACCAGAGTGTCCTGGTGGAGGCGAAACGATTCGCGCATCAGACGCTTGAGGCGATTGCGCTCAACGGAGAGCTTTACGCTCTTCTTGCCGATCACCAACCCGAGACGGGGGTGATCCAGATCGTTGTTACGCGCAAGGAGCAGGAGATTTTTCCCCGGAACCTTGCCGGTGGGGGAGTCAAAGACTGCCTTGAAGTGCCGGGGGGTAAGCAGACGCTTTTCCCGACTGAAGTCCTGACTCACCACCAGTACCGGATTATCAAACTGCCAGACGCGCACGACCTTTGGCGCGGCGACGCGACAGGACAGCACGGCCGTTCTTGGTAGCCATGCGAGCACGGAAGCCGTGGGTACGGGCGCGTTTGATGGTGCTTGGTTGGAAAGTACGTTTCATGGCGTTGTTACCTGGTTCGTCCACAACGGGCCGGAATGGCCCCCGTTTTAAGAGACCGGCGATTCTAGAGAAAGCAAGCCTCTAGGTCAATTTCCAACCAGCTTTTCCTTCAATTAGATCTTTACAGGCAATCCGCCCTTTTTTGTCCAGCGAGCTTCCAAGGGCAATGCCATAGATATAAAAATAAAGAAGGAAGTTATTTAAAGCTTTTCTGTAAAGCTTATAAAAGCTAGGCAGGCATTCCTCTGTGGATAACTGCCTTAAGGCCTTATTCCACGTGATGTACAGAGAATGACAACACGGGGGAGAAACGGTGCTCTGCCTGTGCTGCGCTGTCGGATAAGCTGTGGGTGGAATGGGTTGTTATCCACAGGCCAGTTACCCACAGACTTTCGACCCCACTTGTGCAACGAGCTCAGGGGCGCTTATCCACAGAGCTTATGCACAGACCATTGGTCGCCTTTATTCACGTTAAGGCGTTGATTTTGGCTGGCCTGTGCGCAACCTACATGTGGATAAGTGGGCGGCCGACCGCTACAATGGCGGCTGTTTTTGCCTCACCGGCTTTCAACTTAGGGGATATCCGTGTCAGTGGAACTTTGGCAGCAGTGCGTAGAGCTTTTGCGCGATGAGCTGCCTGCCCAGCAATTCAACACCTGGATCCGTCCGCTACAGGTCGAAGCCGAAGGCGACGAGTTGCGCGTCTACGCACCCAACCGTTTTGTTCTCGACTGGGTCAACGAGAAGTACCTGAGCCGCGTTCTCGAATTGCTCGATGAACATGGCAACGGCCTCGCGCCCGTGCTCTCCTTATTAATAGGCAGCAAACGTAGCTCCGCGCCTCGCGCTGCGCCGAATGCGCCATTGGCGGCTGCCGCGTCGCAAGCCCAGGCGGTGACGGCTCCGGTCAACCACGCGCCGGCTCCCGCGCCGACGCCTTCGAAATCATCGGCCCAGAAAAACGCGCCGGCCAATGAAGAGCCGTCCCGCGACAGCTTCGATCCGATGGCGGGTGCCAGTTCCCAGCAAGCACCGGTTCGCGCCGAGCAGCGCACCGTGCAGGTCGAAGGCGCGCTCAAGCACACCAGCTACCTGAACCGCACCTTTACCTTTGAGAACTTCGTCGAGGGTAAATCCAACCAGCTGGCCCGCGCGGCCGCCTGGCAAGTCGCCGACAACCCCAAGCACGGTTACAACCCGCTGTTCCTTTATGGTGGCGTTGGCCTGGGTAAGACGCACTTGATGCACGCGGTGGGTAACCATCTATTAAAGAAGAACCCGAATGCCAAGGTCGTGTACCTGCACTCGGAGCGCTTCGTGGCTGACATGGTCAAGGCCCTGCAGCTCAACGCTATCAACGAGTTCAAGCGGTTCTACCGTTCCGTGGATGCCTTGCTGATCGATGACATTCAATTCTTCGCGCGCAAGGAACGTTCCCAGGAAGAGTTTTTCCACACCTTCAACGCCCTGCTCGAAGGCGGCCAGCAGGTCATCTTGACCAGCGACCGCTACCCGAAGGAAATCGAAGGCCTGGAAGAACGCTTGAAGTCGCGCTTCGGCTGGGGCCTGACCGTGGCGGTCGAGCCACCGGAGCTGGAAACCCGCGTGGCGATCCTGATGAAAAAGGCCGATCAGGCCAAAGTCGATCTGCCCCACGACGCCGCGTTCTTCATCGCCCAACGCATTCGCTCCAACGTGCGTGAGCTGGAAGGCGCGCTCAAGCGGGTCATCGCGCACTCGCACTTCATGGGCCGCGACATCACCATCGAGCTGATTCGCGAATCCCTGAAAGACCTGCTGGCTCTGCAGGACAAACTGGTGAGTGTGGATAACATCCAACGCACCGTGGCCGAGTACTACAAGATCAAGATTTCCGATCTGCTGTCCAAGCGCCGTTCGCGCTCGGTGGCACGTCCGCGTCAGGTGGCCATGGCACTCTCCAAGGAGTTGACCAACCACAGCCTGCCGGAAATCGGCGATGTCTTCGGTGGTCGCGACCACACCACGGTCTTGCACGCATGCCGCAAGATCAACGAGCTTAAGGAATCCGACGCGGATATTCGCGAGGACTACAAGAACCTGCTGCGTACACTGACTACTTGATGACACCAGCGCAGCTTATTAAGGCAAGGGACTAGACCATGCACTTCACCATTCAACGCGAAGCCCTGTTGAAACCCCTGCAACTGGTCGCAGGCGTCGTCGAGCGCCGACAGACCTTGCCGGTGCTTTCCAACGTATTGCTGGTTGTCGAGGGCCAGCAATTGTCCTTGACCGGCACCGACCTGGAAGTCGAACTGGTGGGTCGCGTTCAGCTGGAAGAGCCCGCTGAACCTGGCGAGATCACCGTGCCCGCGCGCAAGCTGATGGATATCTGCAAAAGCTTGCCCAACGACGCGCTGATCGACATCAAGGTCGATGAGCAGAAGCTGGTGGTCAAGGCCGGCCGCAGTCGCTTCACCTTGTCGACGTTGCCGGCCAATGACTTCCCGACTGTGGAAGAAGGCCCGGGTTCGCTGACCTGCAGCCTGGAGCAAAGCAAACTGCGTCGTTTGATCGAGCGCACCAGCTTCGCCATGGCCCAGCAGGACGTGCGCTATTACCTCAACGGTATGTTGCTGGAAGTGTCGGAAGGCATTATTCGCGCCGTGGCCACCGACGGTCACCGCCTGGCCATGTGTTCGATGAAGGCCGATATCGGTCAGCCGGACCGTCATCAGGTGATCGTGCCGCGCAAAGGTATCCTTGAACTGGCGCGTCTGCTCACCGAGCCGGACGGTATCGTCAGCATCGTCCTGGGCCAGCATCACATCCGCGCCACCACCGGCGAGTTCACCTTCACCTCCAAGCTGGTTGACGGCAAGTTCCCGGATTACGAGCGTGTACTGCCTAAGGGTGGCGACAAGCTGGTGGTCGGTGATCGTCAGGCCCTGCGTGAGGCGTTCAGCCGTACTGCGATTCTGTCCAACGAAAAGTACCGGGGTATTCGCCTGCAATTGGCCAACGGCCAACTGAAAATCCAGGCCAACAACCCGGAACAGGAAGAAGCGGAAGAAGAAGTGGGCGTCGACTACAACGGCGGTTCGCTGGAAATCGGCTTCAACGTGAGCTACTTGCTCGACGTGCTG
Organism: Pseudomonas sp. PSPC2-3; assembly: GCF_049898265.1. Classification (NCBI taxonomy): domain Bacteria; kingdom Pseudomonadati; phylum Pseudomonadota; class Gammaproteobacteria; order Pseudomonadales; family Pseudomonadaceae; genus Pseudomonas; species Pseudomonas sp. PSPC2-3. Next base: position 722,476 of record NZ_JAFCXJ010000001.1, read on the forward strand.
GGTGTGATGACCACCGAACAGGTTCGCCTGATTCTGTCCGACTCCAACAGCAGTGCGCTGGTGCAAGAATCCGACAACGATGACTCGGCTTACGTTGTTATGCCGATGCGTCTGTAATCATGCTCAGCAGAAGCTAGATGTCCCTCAGTCGCGTCTCGGTCACCGCGGTGCGCAATCTGCACCCGGTGACCTTCTCCCCCTCCCCCCGCATCAATATCCTCCACGGCGCCAACGGCAGTGGCAAAACCAGCGTGCTGGAAGCCATCCATTTGTTGGGGCTTGCCCGATCTTTCCGCAGTGCCCGCCTGTTGCCGGTGATTCAGTACGAACAACTGGCGTGTACGGTGTTTGGCCAGGTCGAGTTGGCTGAAGGTGGCCATAGCAGCCTGGGGATATCCCGTGATCGCGGGGGCGAGTTTCAGATCCGCATCGACGGGCAAAATGCTCGCAGCGCGGCGCAGTTGGCGGAAATCCTGCCGCTGCAACTGATCAACCCCGACAGTTTCCGTTTGCTCGAAGGCGCGCCGAAAATCCGTCGGCAGTTCCTCGATTGGGGAGTGTTCCACGTGGAACCGCGCTTCATGGCCACTTGGCAGCGCCTGCAGAAGGCCTTGCGGCAGCGGAACTCATGGCTGCGGCATGGTACACTTGACGCCGCGTCGCAAGCAGCCTGGGACCGGGAACTGTGCCTGGCCAGCGACGAAATAGATGAATACCGCCGCGCCTATATCAAAGCCTTGAAACCAGTCTTTGAGCAGACCTTGAGTGAGTTGTTGGACCTCGAAGGGCTGACGCTGAGCTACTACCGCGGTTGGGACAAAGAGCGTGAACTGAGTGCAGTGCTCGCCACGTCCTTGCAGCGGGATCAGCAAATCGGCCACACCCAGGCCGGCCCCCAGCGCGCTGATTTGCGTCTTAGGTTAGGCGCACATAATGCCGCGGATATCTTGTCCCGCGGCCAGCAGAAGCTGGTGGTATGTGCATTGCGTATCGCCCAAGGGCATTTGGTTAGCCAGGTCCGGCGCGGTCAATGTATTTATCTGGTGGATGATTTGCCGTCAGAACTCGACGAGCAACACCGCCGAGCGTTATGCCGCTTGTTGGAAGACTTACGCTGCCAGGTGTTTATCACCTGTGTAGACCACGAATTATTGAGGGAAGGCTGGCAGACGGAAACGCCAGTCGCTTTGTTCCACGTGGAACAAGGCCGTATCACCCAGACCCACGACCATCGGGAGTGAAGGCATGAGCGAAGAAAACACGTACGACTCGACCAGCATTAAAGTGCTGAAAGGTTTGGATGCCGTACGCAAACGTCCCGGTATGTACATTGGCGACACCGATGATGGTAGCGGTCTGCACCACATGGTGTTCGAGGTGGTCGACAACTCCATCGACGAAGCTCTCGCCGGTCACTGCGACGACATCAGCATTATCATTCACCCGGATGAGTCCATCACCGTGCGCGACAACGGTCGTGGCATTCCGGTAGACGTGCATAAAGAAGAAGGCGTTTCGGCGGCAGAGGTCATCATGACCGTGCTCCACGCTGGCGGTAAGTTCGACGACAACTCGTACAAAGTATCCGGTGGTTTGCACGGCGTAGGTGTTTCCGTAGTAAACGCCCTCTCCGAATTGCTGGTGCTGACCGTGCGTCGCAGCGGCAAGATTTGGGAGCAGACCTACGTTCACGGTGTTCCGCAGGAACCGATGAAGGTTGTTGGCGAAAGCGAAACTACCGGTACCCAGATTCACTTCCGTCCTTCTGACGAAACCTTCAAGAACATCCACTTCAGCTGGGACATTCTGGCCAAGCGGATTCGTGAACTGTCCTTCCTCAACTCCGGTGTCGGCATCGTCCTCAAGGATGAGCGCAGCGGCAAGGAAGAGCTGTTCAAGTACGAAGGCGGCCTGCGTGCGTTCGTTGAATACCTGAACACCAACAAGACTCCGGTCAACCAGGTGTTCCACTTCAACGTCCAGCGTGAAGACGGCATCGGCGTGGAAATCGCCCTGCAGTGGAACGACAGCTTCAACGAGAACCTGTTGTGCTTCACCAACAACATTCCGCAGCGCGACGGCGGTACTCACCTGGTGGGTTTCCGTTCCGCGCTGACGCGTAACCTGAACACCTACATCGAAGCCGAAGGCCTGGCCAAGAAGCACAAAGTTGCCACCACCGGTGACGATGCGCGTGAAGGTCTGACTGCGATTATTTCGGTGAAAGTACCGGACCCTAAGTTCAGCTCCCAGACCAAAGACAAGCTGGTGTCTTCCGAAGTGAAGACCGCCGTGGAACAGGAGATGGGCAAGTACTTCTCCGACTTCCTGCTGGAAAACCCGAACGAAGCCAAGCTGGTTGTCGGCAAGATGATCGACGCAGCGCGTGCCCGTGAAGCCGCGCGTAAAGCCCGTGAGATGACCCGCCGCAAAGGCGCGCTGGACATCGCCGGCCTGCCGGGCAAACTGGCTGACTGCCAGGAGAAGGACCCTGCCCTCTCCGAGCTGTACCTGGTGGAAGGTGACTCTGCTGGCGGTTCCGCCAAGCAGGGCCGTAACCGTCGCACCCAGGCCATCCTGCCGTTGAAGGGTAAGATCCTCAACGTCGAGAAAGCACGCTTCGACAAGATGATTTCCTCCCAGGAAGTCGGCACCTTGATCACGGCGTTGGGCTGCGGTATCGGCCGCGACGAATACAACATCGACAAGCTGCGCTATCACAACATCATCATCATGACCGATGCTGACGTCGACGGTTCGCACATCCGTACCCTGCTGCTGACCTTCTTCTTCCGTCAGTTGCCGGAGCTGATCGAGCGCGGCTACATCTACATCGCCCAGCCGCCGTTGTACAAAGTCAAAAAGGGCAAGCAAGAGCAATACATCAAAGACGACGACGCCATGGAAGAGTACATGACGCAGTCGGCCCTGGAAGACGCCAGCCTGCACTTGAACGAAGAAGCACCGGGCATTTCCGGTGAGGCGCTGGAGCGTCTGGTCAACGACTTCCGCATGGTCATGAAGACGCTCAAGCGTCTGTCGCGCCTGTACCCTCAGGAACTGACCGAGCACTTCATCTACCTGCCGGCCGTGAGCCTGGAGCAGTTGGGCGATCACGCAGCGATGCAGGATTGGCTGGCCCAGTACGAAGTGCGTCTGCGCACCGTCGAGAAATCCGGCCTGGTGTACAAAGCCAGCCTGCGCGAAGACCGTGAACGTAACGTGTGGCTGCCCGAGGTCGAATTGATCTCCCACGGCCTGTCCAACTACGTCACCTTCAACCGCGACTTCTTCGGCAGCAACGACTACAAAACCGTGGTCACCCTGGGCGCACAACTGAGCACCCTGCTGGACGACGGCGCTTATATCCAACGTGGCGAACGCAAGAAGCAGGTCAGGGAATTCAAGGAAGCCCTTGACTGGCTGATGGCCGAAAGCACCAAGCGTCACACCATCCAGCGCTACAAAGGTCTGGGCGAGATGAACCCGGATCAACTGTGGGAAACCACCATGGACCCCGCTCAGCGCCGTATGCTGCGCGTGACCATCGAAGACGCCATTGGCGCAGACCAGATCTTCAACACCCTGATGGGTGATGCGGTCGAGCCTCGCCGTGACTTCATCGAGAGCAATGCTTTGGCGGTGTCTAACCTGGATTTCTGATCGGGTGTAGGAACTTACAAAAGCAGCTGAACTTCACCCTATGCGCGCTACAAAAAGGCCAACCCCTGCGGGTTGGCCTTTTTTTGCCCGTATGTCCAGGAACGCGCGAGAGCTCTGCCAATTGGATTCACAACGAGAGTTGCCGTAGTAACGTAAAGGCCTGCTTCATTTGGTCTTCACTGACGACGAACGCACGTAGCTGCCCTGCCATATCCATGCCTCTGGCTATCAGCCCCTGTGCCTCAAGGCTGATCTGCCATTGCAAGTCCTTGCGGCTGGTTTCTCCGGCCAGGTGCAGCGGCATTTCCGGAGTCTTGACCTTCACCAGCATCGCCGGGAACTTAACTTCCTCATTCCCACCCAGCACATTACGCGCCAGGGTCATGGCGCTTACCTGGATAGGTTGCAGAAACGGCAGTAGCTTGCCCTGGATTTGCGCGCAATCGCCAACGGCGAATATGCGTGGGTCAGAGGTGCACATGCGTTCATCAACTTCAATGCCACGGTCCACTCGTAAGCCAGCCTGTGTGGCTAACGTCGTATCGGGTTTCAACCCAATTGAGGCAACGATCACATCGGCGCTGAGGTGTCGGCCGTTGGACAACGTCGCCAACAGGCCATCGTTTCTCTTTTCAATGGATACCAACGCCTGGTTAAACAGCATCTCCACACCCATCTGGCATAAGCGGTGCTGCAGGCGGCTGCTCACCTCAACAGGAAGCAACGATGCGAGCAGGCTGCAGGACTTGTCCATCAGCACCACCTGCTTTCCGGCACGATTGATGTCCATCGCCAGTTCACTGCCAATCAAGCCGGCCCCGAGGATCAGTACGCGCTGTGCAGCCCGCAGTGCATGTTGTGCATGACGGTATTCCTGCTGGCTGTTCAGAGTCACCATCCACTCCCGCCCGGGAATCGGCGGAACCATGGCTTGCGCCCCCGTGGCGAGAATCAGTTGGTCGTAGCTGAATGCCTCATTCCCGGTGCTAACACGCTGGTTTTCGCGATCAATCGCAGTGAGCTGGCAGCACGAGTTCAGGGTCAACCGATACATCTCGGCAAACTCTGCCGCAGGCTGGCGGGTCATGTCGTCTGCGGTCTGATTAAGACTGACGACGTGACTCAGGTCGGGCTTGTTGTACTCATCGCAACTGTCTGCAGCGATCAATCGAATGGGCACCGCCGCATCGAGCCGGCGCAAGTTCTTGACCACCTGACGAGCCGCGAAGCCGGAGCCCACAATGACGATTTCCCGGTTCATGTCGCCTCCGAAGGCAGCTCATCGAATACCGATTTACCCATTGAACATTCAGGGCACAGGAAGTAATCAGGCACATCACACCAGGCCGTACCGGCCTGCACATCCTGCATCGGCTCGCCGATCGCGGGGTCGTAAATCCATTGGCAAACACTGCAGCGCATGCGCAGGCCGTTGTCCGCGATGGGGTCTGCCTGGGCAGTTGCGGTGGCTGCAGCGGGTGCGACATGTGCAGCCGTCGATGGATGCAGCGCCCATTGCCGAGCGATTTCGCGGCCATGAGCCCGGCAAACCTCAAGCGCCTCGCCGTCCGGCCGCCACTTGGCTTTGAGCGCCAATGTGGTTTCAAAACCAGCGTCCATCAAGCGCGTCTGGATACGGTCTACCGCCCCGCCATTCCAGCCGTAACTGCCAAACGCCGAAGCCTTTTTGTCACGAAAACGCAGCCCGGTTATTTCCTCCAGCAGCGCGGCGACTTTCGGCATCATCACATTGTTCATGGTGGACGAGCCCACCAAAACGCCTTTTGAGCGGAACACGTTGGTCAGAATCTCATTCTTGTCGTGGCGCGCGACGTTGAAAATCTTCACCGCCACACCTGGATCGACTTCGTGAATACCCTGAGCGATAGCATCGGCCATCATGCGGGTGTTGTTCGACATGGTGTCGTAGAACAGGGTGATGCGATCCTCCTGATAGTCCGCCGCCCATTCCAGATAGCGGTGCACGATCTGCGTCGGATTATCACGCCACACCACGCCATGAGCGGTGGCAATCATATCGACCGGCAGGTTGAAACCGAGGATCTCGGTAATCTTGGCAATGACCAGGCGACTGAATGGGGTGAGGATATTGGCGTAGTAGCGTTGGCACTGTTCGAACAGTTCGTTTTGATCCACTTCATCATTAAACAGGTGTTCGTCGCAGTAATGCTGGCCAAAGGCGTCGTTACTGAACAGAACGGCATCGCCGGTCATGTACGTCATCATGCTGTCCGGCCAATGCAGCATCGGGGTTTCCACGAAAACCAGCTGTTTGCCATTGCCGACATCCAGGGTGTCGCCGGTATGGACGACGTGGAAATTCCATTCGGGATGATGGTGATGACCGTTGATCGAGTCCACGCCATTGGCGGTGCAATAGATCGGCGTATTCGGGATCAGCGACATCAACTCTGTCAGCGCCCCTGCATGGTCCTCTTCCGCATGGTTGATGACGATACAGTCCAGCGTGTTCAGGTCGATTTCCATCGCCAGGTTCTGTATGAACTCCCGACTGAACCTGTGATCAACCGTATCAATCAGTACGGTCTTTTCTTCACGGATCAGGTAGCTGTTATAGCTGCTACCTTTGTGGCATTTGTATTCTGTGCCATGAAAGTCCCGCACTTCCCAATCGCGCTGACCGACCCAATGAATGTTGTTTTTGACGTGAATTGACATGACCTACCTCGGTATAGAAATGATGTTCTACACCGAAGATGGCAACCTTCGTGCCACATAATAAATCATTGATTTTAAAGGAAAAATAAAACAGTGATTGTCAATATGACATTGCCCGACTATTGTCTTTATGACTAATTCATTGTCAAAGTGACAAACCATGAGTCTCTCCGTTGAATCCCTGGCACGCATCGCTATTGAGCTGCAAAGCGGCATTTCCCATCAGGATCGCTTTCAACGTCTGATCAATACCCTGCGCCAATTGCTGGGTTGCGACGCCTCTGCCTTGTTACGTTATGAACAGCGACTGTTCCGTCCACTGGCGATCGACGGCCTGGCACCGGATGTTCTGGGGCGCCGCTTCAGCCTTGATGCACATCCGCGTCTGGAAGCCATCGCTCGCGCCGGTGACGTGGTGCGCTTTCCGGCAGAGAGTCATTTGCCTGATCCCTATGACGGCCTGATCCCCAGCCGGCAGGACCTCAAAGTACATGCCTGCATCGGGTTACCGTTGTTCGCGGACCAGACACTGATTGGCGCGCTGACGATCGATGGCATGGACCCGGCGCAGTTTGATCACTTCAGCGACGAAGAGCTGCGACTGGTGGGCGCCCTCGCTTCTGCTGCCTTGACCAATGCGTTGCTGGTCGAGCAACTCGAGAGTCAGACCATTACACCTCTCTCCATCAGTCATGTCCCGGCGGGCAAACCCGGCACCGAAATGGTCGGGCTCAGCGAGGTCATGCAACAGTTGAAAAGAGAGATCGAAATGGTGGCAGGTTCCGACCTGAACGTTTTGATCACTGGAGAAACCGGGGTCGGCAAGGAACTGGTCGCCAAGGCGATACATGAAGGTTCATCACGCGCCAGTCACCCTGTGGTCTATCTAAACTGCGCTGCGCTGCCGGAGTCAGTGGCTGAAAGTGAGTTGTTCGGCCATGTCAAAGGTGCCTTCACCGGGGCGATCCATCATCGCACCGGGAAGTTCGAAATGGCCGATAACGGCACACTGTTCCTCGACGAAATCGGTGAACTGTCGCTGAGCCTGCAAGCAAAACTGCTACGGGTATTGCAATACGGCGACCTGCAACGGGTCGGTGACGATACCGTCTTGCGGGTCAACGTAAGGGTGCTTGCCGCGACCAATCGTGACCTGAAGCAGGAGGTGCTGAACAATCGCTTCCGGGTCGACCTGTTCCACCGTTTAAGCGTGTTCCCTGTGCATGTGCCGCCACTGCGTGAGCGTGGGCAGGACATCACATTGCTAGCGGGTTTTTTCTGCGAGCAGAGCCGGGTACGCATGGGATTGCAACGGGTGGCGCTGGCTGCCGGTTGCCTGTCGTTGCTCAAGCAGTACTCGTGGCCAGGAAACGTTCGCGAACTGGAACATGCTGTTTATCGAGCGACAATCCTTGCTCGTGCGACCCAGCAAAGTGAAGAGCTGCTGCTGGAAGCACAGCATTTCAATCAAGTCCCAGAACAGCTGGCGATACTGCCTGTTGCTGTGGATGTTCCTTCCAGCAGCGTTGGCCAATGCCTACGGGACGCGACGGATAGCTTCCAGCGTCAGCTGATTGAAAGCACGCTGAAAAATTGCGCAGATAACTGGTCTGCCTGTGCGCGAATGCTCGATATGGATGTGGCCAACCTGCACCGACTGGCGAAGCGGCTCGGTTTGAAATAACACTCGCGGCCGATCAGGGCTCAATGCAGGTCAGTCATGCTGACCCACATGTCGCCCTCGCCGCCAAGCTGTCCAGCATAAAACGCTATCGGATCTCGGGGGGAAGGCCGGCGCCCAGCGGTTGGGACGGCGGTTTCTGAATCTGCAGGTGTAGAGAAGAAAACCCGCCGGCAGGGAAAAACGCGTTCACTGGTTCTTTATCCGGCGCCAGTGTAATCCGGCTGGTGCGTCCAAGCAGTTCCTCCATTACGATCCGTAGCTCCAGTCTGGCAAGCGGCGCACCGGGGCAGACATGAATGCCGGCGCCATAGAGCAGGTTCAGCTCGGGATCGCGATCGAGGCGCAATTCATCGGGATCTCCAAAGACCGCTTCGTCCCGATTGGCAGACGCCCAGTTGAGGGCAATACGCGAACCCTTCGCCAGCGTGCGCCCGCCCAGCGTGACCTCTTTCGTAGTCACCCGACGGTTCATGATCAGTGGTGCATGAATACGCAGTATTTCATCAATGGCGACAGGTAACAGCGCGGGTTGTTCGCGCAATCGCTGCTGCCACGCGAAGTTGGTCGCCAGATAGTGCGCAAGAATGCCGACCGAGGCGGAAATGGTTCCGAGTTCGCCGACTGTCCAGTTACGTAGAATGCTGACGATCTCGTCGTCCGTCAGGGGCCTTCCCAAGGACTGATCGCGTAGCAAGAGGGTCGTGATGTCATGCGATGCAGCAGCGCCAGCGGTACGGCGCACGTCCAGCAGATCCTTGATGTAACCGTCAAACTCAAGGGCCACGGCACTCAGGGCCGCCTCGTCTCGGGACAGCGTGGCCGAGTGATTCTTCAGCGTCCACAGGCGCAGCGGTTCATGAAAATCCGCCGGCCAACCCAGCCAGGCACACTGGATCTGCAACGCAAAGATCTGGGCAAATTCGCCGATCAGTTCTGCACGGCCTTCATCCGGTAATGCCTGCACCAGACGAACCGCTATATCACGGCACGTCGGCGCAAAGGCATCCATAGGCTCCGGGCTGAAATAACGCTCGATGAGGTTCCGGTACGCCGTATGTTCGGGCGGATCCATTCCGTTGGGGACCGCGGGGAAACGCGAGACGGCATTACTGAAGGTTTCATGATCGTTAAGTACGCGCAGCACATCCGCATGCCTGAATAACGACGTATAGCCATATTGACTGTGTGCGACCGGGCAACGGTGGCGCATGTCGTCATAGGCTGCCGTCTGATCCTTTAATACGGCTTCAGACCTGGGATCCCAATCCGGTAGCGATTTCTTGTCCATCGTTTACTCCATAAACCCGTCCCGCTGAGAACCCGGAAACAAGGAAGCAAGGTTTGTCGGCCTACTTGTACTCGGTCGGGACATGTAGGAAATACCCGCTAGACTGAAACCATGCACGACGTCCCTACGTCGGCATCACTTGGGTGAAGTCTGTACGGGCTTATAGGGAAAATCGGCTATTAGCTAGCCAGGGGGTTGTGATGAGTAAGCTTCAGCAGTGGGTAAACTCGCAGGGCAGCACTGCGCTGTGGGTGGTGTTCTGGCTCTACGGGGTAGTGCTCAGCAATGTACTGTTTGGCCTGATTCTGGTCGCCTTCAACAAAGTTGCACCCTCCCTGTTTGGTCTAATGCTGCTGGGTTTTGTGGCCTACACCGCGTGCATGCTCAATGCGGTATGGCGCAATGCGGATAATGTCAGTGACCCCCTCTACGGTCAGATCGCTCGTTTCCTCACGGTGGCCTGGTCGATCAACGCGGTATTGGTTTCGGGCTTTCTCTTCCTGGGCCATCTGAATGCCGTTGCCCTCCCCCTGCCGCTGCCTTTTTGATTCCAGATAACCTGGGCCCTCAATGTGGGGTTTGAACGTTAGAGCCCAGGTCATTGCGCCGCTGCGATTATCGCGCCAATTGATTGTCTGCATAGTTGATCAATATCAATTCCATTATTTCTGTCGATCGCCATCACCGTTTCAACGCTATCTCAAGTGCAACAACTCGATCTTCGCTCATGACGCAAAGCGGCTCTGTAGAGCGTTGAGCACTGTTCAACCCCTCCCTTCAACAAATTGCCTCAACTGGCGATAGGAAGTCATATTGACTATTCCTTTGTCATTATGACCTTTTTAGAGTTAGGTCATAATGACAGTGTTGTTATTTAACTAGTTGATATTAAACAATAAAATTGTTGGCCCGGTTTGTGTATTAGGTAATGAACTTAACGCAAACCCCAAAGGGACAATCTCATGACTCGTACCATCGCGCTCAGTTTCACCCTGTGTACACTGCTGTCTCCGCTATGCCAGGCAGACCAGATAATCCGTGTAGTCCCCGACACAACCGCCGGCAAGGGGGTCGGCGTTTTGACCGGAATGATGGTTGGCGCGGTAGGTGGCCCGATTGGAGCATTAGTCGGCGCAGCTGGCGGATTTTTCGCCGGCAGTGCGGTGCAAGGAGGCATTGGCAAGTCTGAAACCGCTTATGAAGTGAAAAACGCGCAAGGCGAGATTAGTACGGTGCGCTCACCCAATGGGCGTTTTGAAGTCGGGCAACAGGTCACGCGTAAAGGTGTGCGACTGGTGGCATCTGAGGAGTAAGTGGCTCCCGTCTGCGTCTTCCCAAGCATTCCAGGCCCTCCGTGGAGTTGCACACATAGATGGTTCGGCTAATCCTCACCGATTAGCTGAACATCACGAAAAGAGCCCGCCAAATCGCGGGCTTTTTTTGCATTCGATCCGGGTTTTTATTACGTGACCTTCCCCGCTCCAATCTGCCTGATTGGGGGGTTTTTCTGGATTATTCATCCAGTCATCCACGGTTTATCGCCGCGTTGAAGCGGCCTAATCTCGATTCTCCATCGATTCGTGAAGGAGATTCTCCATGGCAGACCATTCCATTAAAGGCAAAGTCGTTCTCATCGCGGGTGGCGCGAAGAACCTTGGCGGTCTCATCGCCCGTGATATGGCCGCACAGGGTGCCAAGGCTGTCGCGATCCATTACAACAGCGCCGCGTCCAAGGTTGATGCCGATGCCACGGTTGCCGCCGTTCAGGCCAGCGGCGCACAGGCCGTCGCGCTGCAGGGGGATCTGACGACGGCCGGCGCCATCGAGAGGTTGTTCGCCGATACCATCGCCGCGGTCGGCACACCCGACATAGCCATCAACACCGTTGGCAAGGTGCTCAAGAAGCCGATGGCCGAGGTGAGTGAAGCCGAATACGACGAGATGAGCGCGGTCAACTCCAAGACCGCTTTCTTCTTCCTCAAGGAGGCGGGCAAGCACCTCAACGACCATGGCAAGATCTGCACGATAGTGACGTCGCTGCTGGGCGCCTTCACGCCGTTCTATGCCGCTTATGCCGGCACCAAGGCGCCGGTCGAACACTACACCCGAGCGGCCTCCAAGGAATTGGGCGCGCGCGGTGTTTCGGTGACAGCGGTCGGTCCGGGGCCGATGGATACGCCGTTCTTCTACCCGGCCGAAGGCGCCGACGCGGTGGCCTATCACAAGACCGCCGCCGCGCTCTCGCCGTTCAGCAAAACAGGCCTGACCGACATCGAGGATGTGGTGCCTTTCATTCGCCATCTGGTCAGTGACGGCTGGTGGATCACCGGCCAGACCATTCTCATCAATGGCGGGTACACCACCAAGTAAATCCATTATCCGCAGTGTGATCTTCGTCGCCATCCGCTGCTGGGGCGCCGTACAATCGACGCAGAGCAGGCGCTCCTGGGCAGGCTGACGTCGGGACCATCGGCAGGGCAGATACATGGACAGATTCGACCAGTACCGCGTATTCGCCAAAGTGGCCGAGATGGGCAGCTTCATCAAAGCTGCCAACGCGCTGGAGATGCCACGAGCGTCGGTGTCTGCGGCCATCCAGCAGTTAGAGGCTCAACTGGGCGTGCGCCTGCTGCATCGCACGACGCGGCAGGTACGGCTGACACCCGATGGGGAGCAATTGCTCAGCCGTGTGCGCCCGGTGTTGTGCAACGTCGAAGACATCGACCAGTTATTCCAGGCCAGCCAGCGGCAAGTTTCCGGCCGGCTGATCATCGATGTGCCCAGCCGCATTGCCCGCCGCGTCATTGCGCCAGCGCTGCCCGGCCTGTTGCGTTGTCATCCCCTGCTTCAATTGATTTTGGGTTCGACTGACCGGGCCATCGATCTGGTGCAGGAAGGTGTGGACTGCGCGGTGCGCGTTGGCGCGCTGCATGACAGCAGTCTTGTGGTGCGGCCGCTGGGTCAGATTGCCTTGATCAATTGTGCGAGCCCGGCCTATCTGCTTGAGCATGGAGAGCCTCAGCAGCCTGCGCAGCTACTCGACGGACATTGGACCATCGGCTATGCGTCGCCGAAGTCGGGCAAGGAACTGCCTTGGGAATACCTGTCCGGCGACGGCAGCGTGCAGCGGTTCGACGTGCCGAGCCGGGTGATCGTGAACAATGCCGAAAGCTATATCGCTTGCTGCCTTGCAGGGTTGGGGTTGATCCAGATCCCGCGCTTCGACGTCCAACACCTGCTGGACTCACGACAACTGGTGGAGGTCATGTCGAGTTACTGTGCCGCTTCGATGCCGGTATCCCTGCTCTACCCGCACCGCCGGCAGCGTTCGCAGCGACTGGATGTGTTCCACGAGTGGTTCGAGGCATTGATGCGGCCGTATATGGATAGCCGCCACGTCTCTCTGCATCAATAAAGCCAAATGCTCCACGTGGAACATCGGCATTTTTAACCCGCTGAAGCGGCCGCCACACTCTCCAACCGGTAGCCGTATCCATAGATCGTCAACAACTGCCAACCCCGATCCGCGGTTAACCCCAGTTTGTTCCGCAGCCGATAGATATGTGTGTCCAGCGGCCGAGACGAGACCATTTCTTCATGGCTCCAGAACCGCTCATACAGATACTCGCGAGACAACGGCCGCGCCAGGTTGGCGAACAGGCAACTGGCCAGGCGGTATTCGCGTTCAGTCAGGTTGATCGGTTTGCCCGCACGGGTGACGGTCAGTTCGGCGTCGTCAAAGGTCAGGTCGTTGAAACTTTGCACTTCAGACGTCGCCGACTTTTGCAGACCGTGGCGGCGCAGGACGGCGTTGACCCGGGCTTTGAGTTCATTCGGGCGAAAGGGTTTACTGACGTAATCGTCGGCGCCGCTGTTCAGGGCGGTGACGATATCGCTCTCGGCATCGCGGCTGGTGAGCATGATCACCGCCGGGGGCGATTCCATGTGTTCACGGGTCCAGCGCAGCAAGGCGATGCCGCTGATGTCGGGCAGCTGCCAGTCGAGGATCAGCAGGTCGAAGGTTTCCCGGCGCAGTTGGCGCAGCAGGTCTTCACCGCGTTCGAAGCAATGCACAGACCAGGGCTGTTCCAGGTTGCTGGGGATCTGTCGCAGTGTCTGTTCCACCCGCTGCAATTCAGCGGGTTCGTCATCCAGTATTGCGACACGCATGGGTGGGTCCTTTCTACTTGGAAATATTTCAGCTGTCGGCCGGTCGAAGAGCGGGCGTCCTTGCTGCGCAGATGCCAGTCATTGAATCTGAAGAATTGTGCTCAGATTCAACGACCCTTTGGATCTCTCGGTACGCTGATATCAAAGGGCCGTTAACGCTTTGAAAAACCATGCGACTCAGGGGGAAAGATACCGACTCCCGTGCGTAAGGAAAAGGATCAGTGCCGCTGGCATTGCATAGCCGTGCGGGTAGCTGATACTGCGCCCCGATGTACGGTATGTTTCAACGAACGCATTCAGGAAAAACCCCGGGGCGATCAAAATGAGCTTCACTGGGTTCAGCACCACACCGCGCACCACCTGGAGGGAGAAACCGGGTCTATGACATCTTCAACTGTCCATTTTCAGCAGCGGTGCGGGTTCCTGGCGGTCGCCCTGTGATGCTGTGGCGCAAGGCCGAAAAACGCCAGCCCACCCAGGCGCAGTTGTTGTTCCATGGCCTGTTTCGGGAGTGGCTGTGGATTGGCCTGGTGTTGCTGCCCTTTACTGCATATTTGTCCTCAAGTGCGGGCCTGGCCTTCAATAACCCGCTGTATGACGGCCTGCGCCGCCTGACCCCTCTGCCGGTCGATCCGCGCATTTTGCTGGTGACCATCGATGACCAGAGCCTGAAAAAGCTCGGCCAATGGCCATGGCCGCGCAGCCTGCATGCCGACGTCATCAACCGTCTGAGCGCTGCCCAACCCGCGGGTATCTTGTTCGATGTGATCTTCAGTGAGCCGCGCAACGCCACGGATGACCAGCGCCTGGCCAATGCCGTGTGCAACGCCGGGAATGTTTTGCTTCCCCTGGAACGCGATGGCGGCGCGAGCCAGCCGGGCGAACAGCTGTTGCCGCTGCTCAATTGCGCCAAGGGGCTGGGCCATATCAACGTCGAAGCAGACAGCGACGGTGCCGTCCGCGGCCTGTATCTGCGTGAAGGCCCGCCTGGGAACACGCTGCCGCAGTTGGCATGGCTGGCGTATACGTTGAGCGGGCAAACCGCGCAAATGCCGGGACGCAGCGAACAACCCAACAGTCAGCGCTGGCATCGGGAATATAGAGTTCGCGTCCCGTCCACGTCTGAGCCGCATGGGTTTCCCAGTGTGTCCTACGCCAGCGTATTGCACGGCGAAGTGCCGGCCGAATTGCTGCGCGACCGCCTGATCCTGGTGGGCGCCAGCGCCTATGGGCTGGGGGACCGTTTTGTGACGCCGCTCTCCTCCACTCCGGATACCACCGCCGGTGTGGAAATCCAGGCCAATGTGCTCAACGGGTTGCTGCAGGAGCGCAGCATTGTCGACCTCCCCGGCTGGCTCGCGGCACTGATCGCCACGGCCTGGGTGGCGTTGTTGCTCGGCCTTTTGCTGTACCGCCCACGTTACGCGCTGTGGATGACCTTGGGTTGCATGGCCGGCGCGTTGCTCGGCGCGTGGGCGCTGTTACGCCTTGGCCATTGGTGGTCGCCCGCGGCCTGCCTGATCGGTATGTTGCTCAGCTACCTGATCTGGAACTGGCGCCGCCTGAGCGTGATCCTTGCCTACTTTGGCTGGGAACTGGCGCGCCTGGACAACGAACCCAAGGTGCTGCCCGAACGCCGCCGAGCGCCCGCGAACAAAGGCGATGTGTTGCAAGGGCGCATCTTTGCCCTGGAGCAGGCCGTCAGCCGCACCCGTGACACCCGACGCTTCATGGCCGATGGCCTCGAATGCCTGCCGGTGGCGACCCTGATCACCGACCCGCGTGGCAACATCCTGTTGGCCAACCGCATTGCCCGTGAAGTATTCGGCAATGACCTGGTCAACCAAAACCTGCTCGAACAGCTCGCCGACCTGGGTTATCCACCCCTGCATAACGGCGTGCGCCCTGCCTTGTCCGCCCTGGAAATCGTCGAGTTCCGGGACATCCACCAACGCAGCCTGCGCATGGAAATCGCACCCTTGCTGCCCGCCGAAGGCGATGTCGCCCTCGGCTGGCTGCTCAGCCTGACCGACTTGAGCAAGGAGCGCGAAGCCCAGCAACACCGCGAAACCATGCTGCGCTTCCTGTCCCACGACCTGCGCGCGCCGCACTCGGCGATCCTCGCGTTAGTGGATGTGCATAACGCGGAGTCGCCGGTGTTTGCCCAGATCGAGCAGCAGGTTCGACGCGCCTTGAGCCTCACCGAATCATTCGTACAACTGGCGAAAGCCGAGGCTGACGGCTACCACTTCCAGCCAAGCCTGTTTGCCATGCTGGTGATGGATGCGTTCGATCAGGTGGCGGTGATTGCGCAGCTCAAGGGTATCCAGTTGATCCACGACCTGGATGAAGCGGATGAAGGCATGGTGTCGGCCGATCAATCCCTGCTCACCCGCGCGTTGTTCAACGTGCTGGAGAACGCGATCAAATACTCGCCGGCCGGCACCACCGTGAGGTTGAGCCACGGCAGCGCGCAAGGTTGGCTGGAGTGTCGCATCAGCGACCAGGGCCCGGGCATTGCGGCAAAGGACTTGCCGGAACTGTTCAGCCAGTACCGCCGCTTCGATTCTGCCCAGGGCAGCGAAGGCCTTGGGTTGGGCCTGACCATGGTCAAGGCCGTTGTGGAGCGGCACGGTGGCCGTATCTGTTGCGAAAGCGTGGTGGGCAAGGGCACCACATTCACCCTGCAGCTGCCCCAGTTGGAAGACTGACAACACGTGCTTTTGCGCTGTGTATAAAAAACCGGTCTCAAGGACCGGTTTTTTTATCCGAAAAAAACTTATGCACGTTTTTAGTATTTTTATGAGTTCAGGAAATATCTAATAAAATCATCTTGTTATGAAGAGAAAATGCCATTTTGCCAACAAACCGTACACAGGTTATCCACAGATGATCAGGCCACCGGCGTGTCCACCGCCACCGGCTCCGGCGGCAGCGAACCCATGGCGCGTTGCTGGGCTTCATTCCAGGCGGCGGCGCGGTCATTCAGTGCGGCAATTGCACGCGGCCCTTCACCTTCGGCGTACATCGGTTCCCCGATCACCACGGTGATGGTGCCTGCACGTTTTGCCCAACCGGTTTTTGGCCAGTACTTGCCGGCATTATGTGCAATCGGCAACACAGGCAGGTGGGCGTTGACGGCCAATGCCGTGCCACCACGTGAGAACTTGCCGACGGTGCCGTAGGGCACACGCGTACCTTCCGGAAAGATCAGCACCCAGACGCCGTCCTTGAGCAGCTCGTCGCCCTTTTTGGCCACATGCTTGAGCGCCGCCTTGGGGTTGTCGCGGTCGATGGCGATCGGGCGCAGCATCGCCATCGCCCAGCCGAAGAACGGCACATACAGCAGCTCGCGCTTGAGCACTTGGCTCAGGGGCGAGAAGTACGCCGAGAGGAAGAACGTCTCCCACGTGCTCTGGTGGTTCGACAGAATCACGCAGGGCTGATCCGGGACGTTTTCCGCGCCCTTGACCTCGAAGCGGATGTTCAGGAACACCTTGCTCAGCCACAGCGCGCAGCGGCACCAATAGACGTTGATGAAGCGATAGCGCGCCTTGAACGGCAGAAAAGGCGCGATAAAAAAGCTCAGGGTGCACCAGAGAAACGAACTGGTGCCCAACAGCAGGTAAAAGAAGAAGGTTCTGATGGCCTGCAAAATCGACATGGCGGCATTTACCGTTGCGGGACACAGCCCGCCTGTTGAAGGCGCACTCCCGAACAGTCCTTGGTCAGGCAGTCGAGGGCGGCTAGTTGTTGATAAGTTCTGCGGCAACCGCCGCCAGATCGTCAAAAATCAAGGTGCCTACCGGCAGGTTTTTCGCCTGGGTCTTTTCGCCTTTCCCGGTCTTTACCAAAACTGGCTGAGAGTCGACGGCTTTGGCCGCCTCCAGGTCACCGAGGCTGTCCCCGACGAACCATAGCCCAGCCAGGGGCACGTTGTAATGTTCTGAAATAGTTTTCAACATGCCAGGCTTGGGTTTGCGGCAATCGCAGCCCTCATCCGGCCCGTGGGGGCAGTACACCACCAGCCCCACCTCACCGCCCTGCTCCGCCACCAACGTGCGCAAGCGCGCGTGCATGGCGTCCAGGGTAGCGATGTCGTAGTAGCCGCGGGCGATGCCGGACTGGTTGGTGGCGACGGCCACCGTCCAGCCGGCCTTGCTCAACTGCGCGATGGCCTCGATCGCGCCGGGCAGTGGGATCCATTCCTCCACCGACTTGATGTAAGCGTCGGAGTCGTAATTGATCACCCCGTCCCGATCGAGAATCAGCAGTTTCAACATGATCAGCCCAATACGGAAATGTCAGCGATGTTGATGAACAGACCGCGCAGACGCGCCAGCATGGCGTAGCGGTTTTTCCGCACGCCGGCATCTTCGGCATTGATCATCACCGCTTCGAAGAACGCATCCACCGGCTCGCGCAAGGTGGCCAGGCGCGCCAGTGCTTCGGCGTAGTTGCGTTCGGCGATCAGCGGTTTCACCGCATTTTCCGCCTTGGCGATGGCCGAGTTCAGCGAGAACTCCTTGGCATCGGCGAACAGGCCTGGGTCGACATCGGCATTGCCGAGGTTGTCGGCCTTGCTCAACAGGTTCGACACGCGCTTGTTCACGGCAGCCAGGGCGTCGGCTTCCGGCAGTTTGCGGAAGGCCTGCACGGCTTGCACGCGTTGGTCGAAGTCCAGCGCCGAACCCGGTTGCAGGGCACGTACCGACAGGTACACCGAAACGTCCACGCCTTCGTCTTCGTAACGCGCACGCAGGCGGTCGAACACGAACTCCAGCACTTGCTCGGCCAGGCCGGTTTGCTTGACCTTGCCGCCGAACTGGCCGACCGCGAACACCACGGCCTGGGTCAGGTCGAGGTCGAGCTTCTTGTCGATCAGGATCCGCAGCACGCCCAGGGCCGCACGGCGCAGGGCATACGGGTCTTTACTGCCGGTAGGCAGCATGCCGATGCCGAAGATCCCGACGAGGGTATCCAGCTTGTCGGCAATGGCCACGGCCGCACCGGTCAGGGTGGTCGGCAATTCGGCGCCAGCACCGCGCGGCATGTACTGCTCGTTCAGGGCCAGGGCGACATCGTCCGGCTCGCCGTCGTTGAGGGCGTAGTAGTAACCGGCAACGCCTTGCATTTCCGGGAACTCGCCGACCATCTCGGTGGCCAGGTCGCACTTGGACAGCAGGCCTGCGCGCGCAGCCCAGGCAGCGTCACCGCCAATGCGCGGGGCAATGTAGGCGGCCAGTTTGGAAACGCGCACAGCCTTGTCGTAGACGCTGCCGAGTTTTTCCTGGAACACCACGTTTTGCAGGCGCAGGTTGAAGTCTTCGAGCTTCTGCTTCTTGTCTTGCTTGAAGAAGAACTCGGCGTCGGTCAGGCGCGGGCGCACGACTTTTTCGTTACCGGCGATGATCTGCTGCGGGTCCTTGCTTTCGATGTTGGCCACGGTGATGAAGCGCGGCAGCAACTTACCGTCCACGTCCAGCAGGCAGAAGTACTTCTGGTTGTCCTGCATCGTGGAGATCAGCGCTTCTTGCGGTACATCGAGGAAGCGTTCTTCGAACGAGCACACCAGCGGCACCGGCCATTCAACCAGGGCGGTCACTTCGTCCAACAGGCTTGGCGGCACGATGGCGGTGCCTTCCTGCAGGCGGGCCAACTCTTCGGTGCGCTTGCTGATCAGCTCGCGACGCTCGTTGGCGTCGGCCAGCACATAGGCGGCGCGCAGGTCGTTGAGGTAGTTGGCCGGCGCGGTGATACGCACGCTTTGCGGGTGGTGGAAGCGGTGACCACGGGAATCGCGGCCGGCTTTCTGGGCAAGGATGGTGCAATCGATGACCTGGTCACCGAGCAGCATCACCAGCCACTGGGTCGGACGCACGAACTCTTCCTTGCGCGCACCCCAGCGCATGCGCTTGGGGATCGGCAGGTCGTTCAGGGAGTCTTCGACGATGGTCGGCAACAAGCTGGCAGTCGGCTTGCCTTTGATGACCTGGCTGAAACGCAGTTTCGGGCCGCTCTGGTCGATCTCGCTCAGCTCGACGCCACACTTCTTGGCAAAACCCAGCGCTGCTTGGGTCGGGTTGCCTTCGGCGTCGAAAGCGGCCTGGCGTGGCGGGCCGTCGAGGTTGATGCTGCGATCCGGCTGCTGGGTTTCCAGCGCGGTCAGCAACACCGCCAGGCGACGCGGCGCGGCGTAGACTTTTTTCGCCTCGAACTTCAGGCCGGCGCTTTGCAGGCCTTTTTCGATACCGGCCAGGAACGCATCGGCCAGGGTGTTCAGTGCCTTGGGTGGCAGCTCTTCGGTGCCCAGTTCAACCAGAAAATCTTGAGCACTCATTGTGCAGCCTCCAGCTTAGCCAACACTTCATCACGCAGGTCCGGGGTTGCCATCGGGAAGCCCAGCTTGGCGCGAGCCAGCAGGTAGGCTTGGGCGACGGAACGCGCCAGGGTGCGAACACGCAGAATATATTGCTGGCGCGCGGTCACCGAGATGGCGCGGCGGGCGTCCAGCAGGTTGAAGGTATGGGACGCCTTCAACACCATTTCATAGCTCGGCAACGGCAGCGGCTGGTCCAGTTCGATCAGGCGCTTGGCTTCGCTTTCATAGAAGTCGAACAGTTCGAACAGCTTCTCGACGTTGGCGTGTTCGAAGTTATAAGTCGACTGCTCCACTTCGTTCTGGTGGAACACATCGCCGTAGGTCACTTTGCCGAACGGGCCGTCTGCCCACACCAGGTCGTAGACCGAATCCACGCCTTGCAGGTACATGGCCAGGCGCTCGAGACCGTAGGTGATCTCGCCGGTCACCGGGTAGCACTCGATGCCGCCCGCTTGCTGGAAGTAGGTGAACTGCGTGACTTCCATGCCGTTCAGCCAGACTTCCCAGCCCAGGCCCCAGGCGCCCAGGGTCGGCGATTCCCAGTTGTCTTCGACGAAACGGATGTCGTGGACCAACGGGTCGAGGCCGACATGTTTCAGCGAGCCGAGGTACAGCTCCTGGAAGTTGTCCGGGTTCGGCTTCAATACCACCTGGAACTGGTAGTAATGCTGCAGACGGTTCGGGTTTTCGCCGTAGCGGCCGTCAGTCGGGCGCCGACTGGGCTGCACATAAGCGGCGTTCCAGGTTTCCGGGCCGATGGCCCGCAGGAATGTAGCGGTGTGGAAAGTGCCGGCGCCTACTTCCATATCGTAGGGCTGAAGTACCACACAACCTTGCTCGGCCCAGTACTGCTGGAGGGCGAGGATCAAGTCTTGGAAGGTACGCACGGCTGGCGTAGGCTGGCTCACGAAATTCACCTGTTACTTGGGCTGCGATTTAAAGAGCGGGAGTATACCCGATTCGGCCGCGCCACCATCCCCTGGAGCCTTATGCCACGCTGCTTTTGGTGTTCTGAAGATCCGCTGTACATGGCTTATCACGATCAGGAGTGGGGAACGCCGCTGCGCGATGCGCAGGGTTTGTTCGAGTTACTTTTGCTCGAAGGGTTCCAGGCGGGCCTGTCCTGGATCACCGTTTTACGCAAACGCGAGCATTATCGAAAGGTCTTGTTCGGTTTTGATGCACAGCGCCTGGCGCGGCTGAGCGATGCCGAGATCGAAGCGTTGATGCTCGACCCAGGCATCGTGCGCAATCGTCTGAAGCTCAACGCCACCCGCCGCAACGCCGCGGCCTGGTTGGCGCTGGAGGACCCGGTGGGGCTGCTGTGGTCGTTTGTCGGCGGCGTGCCCAAGGTCAATCACTTCAAGGACCGCAGCGAAGTCCCGGCGATTACCGCCGAAGCCGAGGCCATGAGCCGCGCGCTGAAAAAAGCCGGTTTCACCTTCGTCGGGCCGACTATTTGCTACGCGTTCATGCAGGCCTCGGGCATGGTCATGGACCACACTCAGGACTGCGACCGTTACGCGGACTTGGCCAACGCCGGTTAGAATGCGTGCTTTGCGCACCACACACGATCAGGAGTGACCTGTGGAAAAGTTTAAAGGCGCCTTGCTGGTAGGCGCTCTCCGGTTGTTTGCCCTGCTGCCCTGGCGCGCCGTGCAAGCCGTAGGTTCAGCGATTGGCTGGATCATGTGGAAAACCCCCAACCGCTCCCGCGACACGGTGCGGATCAACCTCTCAAAATGCTTCCCGGACATGGACCCGGCCGAGCGCGAGCGCCTGGTGGGCCGCAGCCTGATGGACATCGGCAAGTCCCTGACCGAAAGCGCCTGCGCCTGGATCTGGCCGGCCCAGCGCTCCATCGACTTGGTGCGCGAAGTCGAAGGCCTGGAAGTCCTCCACGAAGCCCTGGCCTCGGGCAAAGGCGTGGTCGGTATCACCAGCCACCTGGGCAACTGGGAAGTGTTGAACCACTTCTATTGCAGCCAGTGCAAACCGATCATTTTCTACCGCCCGCCGAAGCTCAAGGCGGTGGATGACCTGCTGCGCAAGCAACGCGTGCAACTGGGCAACCGCGTGGCGGCGTCCACCAAGGAAGGCATCCTCAGTGTCATCAAGGAAGTGCGCAAGGGCGGCCAGGTGGGCATTCCGGCCGACCCGGAGCCGGCTGAATCGGCGGGGATCTTCGTGCCGTTCTTCGCCACCCAGGCGCTGACCAGCAAGTTCGTGCCGAACATGCTCGCGGGCCACAAGGCGGTCGGCGTATTCCTGCATGCCCTGCGCCTGCCGGACGGTTCAGGCTACAAAGTGATCCTGGAAGCAGCGCCGGAAGACATGTACAGCACCGACACCGCCACCTCCTGCGCGGCGATGAGCAAGGTGGTGGAGCGTTATGTCGGCGCCTACCCGAGCCAGTACATGTGGAGCATGAAGCGCTTCAAGAAACGCCCGCCGGGTGAGGCGCGGTGGTACTGACTCAAAGGCAACCCAAAACCAATGTGGGAGGGGGCTTGCCCCCGATAGCAGTGTGTCAGCCAATGCATATTTGACTGAACCTCCGCTATCGGGGGCAAGTCGAATCGTCGCACCGCCCCTCCCACATTTGAGTTCCGCTTAGGCCTTGCGGTCGAGTTTTTTCAGGAACACCGTCATTTCTTTCTCGGCCTGCTTGTCGCCATGGGCCTGGGCCGCTTCAATGCCCTTCCCCCAGGCCAGCCGCGCGGCAGCCTGATCGCCCAGCCCGACGTGCGCCTTCCCCAACAACTTCCACGCCGCCGAATACTTCGGATCAAACTCGACACACTTGTGCAGATGCTCGGCGGCCTTGGCGTTGTCCTTCAGGTCCAGATAACCCTTGCCCAGCCCAAAGCGCAGCAGGGCGTTATCCACACCCTTGGCCAGCATTTTCTCCAGGGATTCGAGCATGTCGGTGTACTCCGTTTGATCAGAAAAAGCTCAACCCCACGTGGAACAGCTTCTCCACATCGCGGATATGTTTTTTATCCACCAGGAACAGGATCACATGGTCACCGGTGGCAATTACCGTGTCGTCGTGGGCAATGATCACTTCTTCATCGCGAATGATCGCACCGATGGTGGTACCCGGCGGCAAGCCGATGTCGCGGATGGCCTTGCCGATCACCTTGCTCGACTTCGAGTCGCCATGGGCGATCGCCTCGATGGCTTCCGCCGCGCCGCGGCGCAGGGAGTGGACGCTGACGATATCGCCACGGCGCACGTGGGTGAGCAAGGTGCCGATAGTCGCCAACTGCGGGCTGATGGCGATGTCGATATCGCCGCCCTGGATCAGGTCGACATACGCTGGGTTATTGATGATGGTCATCACCTTCTTCGCCCCCAGCCGCTTGGCCAGCAGCGATGACATGATGTTGGCTTCGTCATCGTTGGTCAGGGCCAGGAAGATATCGGCGTCGGCGATGTTTTCTTCCATCAACAGGTCGCGGTCCGAGGCGCTGCCTTGCAGGACTACGGTGCTGTCGAGGGTGTCGGACAAATGCCGGCAGCGCGCCGGGCTCATCTCGATGATCTTCACTTGGTAGCGGCTTTCGATGGCCTCGGCCAAGCGTTCGCCGATCTGCCCGCCACCGGCGATGACGATGCGTTTATACGTCTCATCGAGACGGCGCATTTCGCTCATCACGGCACGAATATTCGCTTTGGCGGCGATGAAGAAGACTTCGTCGTCGGCCTCGATCACCGTGTCGCCCTGGGGCAGGATCGGCCGGTCACGCCGGAAAATCGCCGCGACGCGGGTTTCCACATTCGGCATGTGTTCGCGCAGTTGGCGCAGTTGCTGGCCGACCAACGGCCCGCCGTAATAGGCCTTCACGGCGACCAGTTGCGCTTTGCCGTCGGCGAAGTCGATCACCTGCAACGCGCCGGGAATCTCGATCAGGCGCTTGATGTAGTGGGTGACCACCTGCTCCGGGCTGATCAGCACGTCCACCGGGATCGCGTCGTTGTCGAACAGGCCGGCGCGGGTCAGGTAGGCGGCTTCACGCACCCGGGCGATCTTGGTCGGGGTGTGGAACAGCGTGTGGGCGACCTGGCACGCGACCATATTGGTCTCGTCGCTGTTGGTTACGGCCACCAGCATGTCGGCATCGTCGGCACCCGCCTGACGCAGCACCGTAGGAAACGACGCACGGCCCTGCACGGTACGAATGTCCAGGCGGTCGCCGAGGTTGCGCAGGCGCTCGGCATCGGTGTCGACCACGGTGATGTCGTTGGATTCGCTGGCCAAATGCTCGGCCAGCGTGCCACCGACCTGCCCTGCCCCGAGGATGATGATTTTCATCCGGTCACTCCCTTTGAACCGTTCAGCCGCGTGCGGCGGCGATCTTGATCAGTTTGGCGTAGTAGAAGCCATCGTGTCCGCCTTCCTGCGCCAGCAATTGGCGCCCGTGGGGCTGCTTGATGCCGGCTGCGGTGGCGAGGTCCAGCTCGCGCGCGCCGCTGGTACGGGCGAGGAAGGCTTCGATGACCTCGGTGTTCTCGGTGGGCAAGGTGGAACAGGTGGCGTAGAGCAGGATGCCGCCGACTTCCAGGGTCGGCCACAACGCGTCGAGCAGTTCGCCTTGCAGCACGGCCAGGGCGGCGATGTCGTCGGGTTGGCGGGTCAGCTTGATGTCCGGGTGGCGACGGATCACGCCGGTGGCGGAGCACGGCGCGTCGAGCAGGATGCGCTGGAACGGCTTACCGTCCCACCAGGTGGCGGTGTCGCGGCCATCGGCGGCGATCAGCTCGGCGCTCAGGCCCAGGCGTGCGAGGTTTTCCCGCACGCGCACCAGGCGCTTGGCTTCCAGGTCGACGGCGACGACGCCGGCCAGGTCTTTTTCGACCTCCAGGATGTGACACGTCTTACCGCCGGGGGCGCAGCAGGCGTCCAGCACCCGCTGGCCTGGGGCCAGGTCGAGCAGGTCGGCCGCCAGTTGCGCGGCTTCATCCTGCACGCTGATCCAGCCCTCGGCGAAGCCCGGCAGGCTGCGCACGTCGGTGGCGGCTTCGAGCACGATGCCATCGGTGCTGTACACGCACGGCGCGGCCGCGATGCCCGCATCGGTCAGCAATTGCAGATAAGCATCGCGGCGATGATGGCGACGGTTGACCCGCAGGATCATCGGCGGGTGTGCATTGTTGGCCGCGCAGATGGCTTCCCATTGCTCGGGCCAGAAGGCTTTCAGGGATTTTTGCAGCCAGCGCGGGTGAGCGGTACGCACCACCGGGTCATGTTCCAGCTCGGCCAGCAGCGCTTCGCTTTCGCGCTGGGCGCGGCGCAGCACGGCGTTGAGCAGGGCTTTGGCCCAGGGCTTTTTCAGCTTTTCGGCGCAGCCGACGGTTTCACCGATGGCGGCGTGGGCCGGCACGCGGGTGTAGAGCAATTGATAGAGGCCTACCAGCAGCAGCGCTTCTACATCGGCATCGGCCGCCTTGAACGGCTTTTGCAGTAGCTTGGCTGCCAGCGCCGACAGCCGTGGCTGCCAGCGCGCAGTGCCGAAGGCCAGGTCCTGGGTGAAACCGCGATCACGGTCTTCGACCTTATCCAACTGGGTCGGCAGCGAACTGTTCAGCGAAGCCTTGCCGTTGAGCACGGCGGCCAGGGCCTTGGCGGCGGCCAGACGCGGGTTCATTGGGCGGCCACCCCGAGAAGCGTGCCTACGGCAAATTTCTCACGACGGCTGTTGAACAAATCGCTGAAATTCAGCGCCTTGCCACCGGGCAATTGCAGACGCGTCAGACACAGCGCCTGTTCACCGCAGGCGACCAGCAGGCCGTCCTTGCTGGCACCGATGATTTCACCAGGGGCGCCCTTGCCGTCGGCCAGGGTGGCAGCCAAAACCTTCAAGGCTTCGCCGTTGAGGGTGCTGTGGCAGATCGGCCACGGGTTGAACGCGCGCACCAGGCGCTCCAGTTCCACGGCCGGGCGGCTCCAGTCGAGGCGTGCTTCGTCCTTGTTCAGTTTGTGCGCGTAGGTCGCCAGGCTGTCGTCCTGCACCTCGCCTTCGAGGGTGCCGGCAGCGAGCCCGGCAATCGCCTGGATCACGGCCGGCGGGCCCATCTCGGCCAAGCGATCGTGCAGGCTGCCGCCGGTGTCCTCGGCGGTGATCGGGGTGCTGACTTTCAACAGCATCGGGCCGGTATCCAGGCCCGCTTCCATACGCATCACGGTCACGCCGCTTTCGCTGTCGCCCGCTTCCACGGCGCGTTGGATCGGCGCCGCACCGCGCCAGCGTGGCAGCAGCGAGGCATGGCTGTTGATGCAACCCAGGCGCGGGATGTCCAGGACGACTTGGGGCAGGATCAAGCCGTAGGCCACCACCACCAGCAGGTCCGGTTTCAGCGCGGCCAACTCGGCCTGGGCCTCGGCGTTGCGCAGGGTCGGCGGTTGCAGCACGGGAATGTGGTGCTCCAGCGCCAGTTGCTTGACCGGGCTCGGCATCAGTTTTTGCCCGCGACCGGCCGGGCGATCCGGCTGGGTGTACACCGCGACGATGTCATAAGGGCTGGCGAGCAGGGCCTTGAGGTGTTCGGCGGCAAATTCGGGTGTGCCGGCAAAAACAATGCGCAGTGGCTCGGTCATGGGCGTTCTCGGTTAAAAGCAGTCACAAAAGAAAAAGGCTTGCCGCAGCAAGCCTTTGGAAGAAGGGCATCAAGCTTGCTGGCGGTGCTTTTTTTCCAGCTTCTTCTTGATCCGGTCACGTTTGAGCGTGGACAGGTAATCGACAAACAGCTTGCCGTTGAGGTGGTCGCATTCGTGCTGGATACACACCGCCAGCAGGCCTTCGGCAACCTGCTCGAAGGGCTTGCCGTCGCGGTCCAGGGCCCTGATCTTCACGCGCACCGGGCGCTCGACGTTCTCGTAGAACTCCGGCACCGACAGGCAGCCTTCCTGGTATTCGCCCATTTCGTCGGTCAGCGCTTCGAACTCGGGGTTGATGAACACCCGTGGTTCGCTGCGATCTTCGGACAGGTCCATCACCACGACACGCTGATGCACGTTGACCTGGGTCGCGGCGAGGCCGATGCCCGGGGCTTCATACATTGTTTCAAACATGTCATCGACCAACTGACGAACCTTATCGTCCACTACGGCCACCGGTTTGGCGATCGTGCGCAGGCGCGAGTCGGGGAATTCGAGGATGTTCAAAATAGCCATAAGCGTAATTGCTGCACATGTGAGGTAAAGGCAAATCGGCGTAGGGATGGACCCGCACGGCCGGTGTGGAACGCTCGGAAGCCGCGAAGGCTATGGCGTTTCACGCGAACGTACATAATAAAGGAGATTCACCCCATGAGGAAATCGCTACTCGTCTTGCTGCTCTGGGCGCCGTTCGCCCAGGCCCTGCTTCCATCGCCCGGCCCGCGCCTGGATCAACCGACGCAACAGGCCATCCAGCGATTTTTGTTACACAATCGCATCCTCGATTCGCCCCTCGATCTCGATAACGCGCCCTACGTTGTCGCGGCAGAGGCCGGGCGCGTGCTGGGTGCCAATGGCGAGCGCGTGCATGCCCGCGGCGTCCTGGACCCGGCTCAGCCAAGCTATGGGATTTTCCGCCGAGGCAAGGTCTACACCGACCCCAAAACCCAGGAGCTACTGGGTATCCACGCCGACGACATCGGCACCGCGCACTGGGTGATGGCCGGCGACCTGACCACCCTTGCCGTACAACGGGTTACCCAGGAAGTGCGTCCCGGCGACCGCTTGCTGCGTGCCGAACCGCCGGTTGCGCTGGCCAGCCTGGAAGGCCCGCAGGCCGCGCCGTTTATCGAAGGGCGCATCATCGACGTGCCCAAGGGCGTGACGCAGATCGGCGTGCTGGATGCCGTGACCCTGAATAAAGGCCGCCGCGACGGCCTGGTCGACGGCCAACGGCTGAATGTGATCAAGACCGGCGCCACGGTACGCGACGCTCTCAGCGGCGCTCCGGTGAAGCTGGCCGATGAATACGGCGGCATGCTGCTGGTGTTTCGCACCTACGAAAAACTCAGTTACGGCCTGGTCCTCAATGCCTCGCGGCCACTGGCGGTGATGGACCGTTTCGAGACGGCCCGTCAAACGCAATAAATAGGCTGCTAAATAAGTTACCAACAGAGTTATCCACAGCTTGTTCCGGTCAAGGATGATCAGATGTATCCGATAAACAGCAGTGAAATTTCCCCGGCAGAACTGGAAGCCCGGCTACGCTTGCACAGGCTGCCGGAACTGGGCCCGAAGCGTTTTCGCCGGTTGATCGACGCGTTCGGCTGCGCCTCGAAGGCGCTCAGCGCGCCGGCCAGCGCCTGGCGTTCGCTCGGCTTGCCCGCCGTCAGCGCCGAGGCCCGGCGCAGCCATGAAGTCCGCGAGGGCGCGAGTGTCGCATTGGCCTGGCTGGCGCGTCCGGCCCAGCATTTGCTGATGTGGGACCAGCCTGAGTACCCCGCACTGCTGGCCCAGATCGATGACGCACCGCCGTTGTTATTCGTCGCCGGCGACCCTGCGATCCTGGAAAAACCCCAGTTGGCCATGGTCGGCAGCCGCCGCGCATCGCGCCCCGGCATGGACACCGCCGCCGCCTTTTCCCGCAGCCTGGCGAGTGCTGGGTTTGTCATCACCAGCGGCCTGGCCCTGGGCATTGACGGCGCGGCGCATCAAGCGGCCCTGGAGGTCGGCGGGCAGACCATCGGCGTACTCGGCACCGGCCTGGAAAAGTTTTATCCACAGCGCCACCGACGCCTCGCGGCCGCGATGATTGCCCAGGGCAGCGCGGTGGTTTCCGAGTTTCCGCTGGACGCCGCGCCCCAGGCCGGCAATTTCCCCCGGCGCAACCGCATCATCAGTGGTCTGTCGCTGGGCGTGCTGGTAGTGGAAGCCGGCATCGCCAGCGGTTCGCTGATCACCGCGCGGCTCGCCGCCGAGCAAGGGCGCGAGGTGTACGCGATTCCAGGCTCGATCCATCATCCCGCAGCCAAGGGTTGTCATCAGCTGATCCGCGACGGCGCGGTGTTGGTGGAAACCATCGAGCACATTCTTGAAGGCTTGCGCGGCTGGCAGGCGCTGCCGTGTCCGGTGCCGCTGCCGGCGACTCATCCGCTGGTCGCACTGCTGCATGCGGCGCCCCACACCAGCGAAGCCCTGGCGATTGCCAGCGGGCGGCCGTTGTCCCAGGTGCTGGCGAGCCTCACCGAGTTGGAGCTGGAAGGCCAGGTGATCTGCGAAAGCGGGCGTTGGCTCGCGCGCTGCTAGGTTTTGCAGGGAAGATCGGTAAACTGCGCAGAGCTTTAGTCCGGAGAGTGAGTAATGGTCAACAGGTGGCGTGTGCTGGAAGCCGCACGAGAAATTCGCGCAGGCGCGGTGATTGCCTATCCGACCGAGGCGGTCTGGGGCCTGGGCTGTGACCCGTGGAACGAAGCGGCGGTGGACCGGCTGCTGGCGATCAAGAACCGCTCGGTGGATAAGGGCCTGATCCTGGTCGCGGATACTATCCGCCAGTTCGATTTTCTCTTCGAAGACTTCCCGCAGGATTGGATCGACCGCATGGCCAGTACCTGGCCGGGGCCGAACACCTGGCTGGTGCCTCATCAGGACCTGTTGCCGGAATGGGTCACGGGGGAGCATGACACCGTGGCGCTGCGGGTCAGCGACCATCCGCTGGTGCGCGACTTGTGCTCATTGGTCGGGCCATTGATTTCCACCTCGGCCAACCCCCAGGGCCGCCCGGCCGCCCGCACGCGGATTCGCGTCGAGCAGTACTTCCGTGGCCAGGTCGATCTGGTGTTGGGTGGCGCCCTCGGTGGGCGCAAGAACCCGAGCCTGATTCGCGATCTGGTGACGGGTGAGGTTGTGCGGCCGTCCTGAGACCGCGGCGTGGCTATCGCGGGCAAGCCCGGCTCCCACATTCGATCGGTGTCCGTCATGACAACACGGTCAAATGTAGGAGCCGGGCTTGCCCGCGATGGCGCCCTTAGCCACGCCGAAATCCCAAGCCTTACGGCAACAGAATGGTCGACCCGGTCGTGCGCCGCGCCGACAGCTCGGTCTGTGCCTTGGCCGCTTCCGCCAGCGAGAAGCGCTGGTTGATATCGATGCGTACCTTGCCGCTCTGGATCATCGAGAACAGATCATCGGCCATGGCCTGCAAGTCCTTGGGGTTGCTGGCGTAGGTCGCCAGGGTCGGCCGGGTGACGTACAGCGAGCCCTTGGCCGCCAGAATCCCCAGGTTCACCCCGTCCACCGCGCCCGAGGCGTTACCGAAACTCACCACCAACCCCCGGGGCGCTGCGCAGTCCAGCGAGGTCAGCCAGGTGTCCTTGCCGACGCCGTCGTACACCACCGGGCATTTCTTGCCGTCGGTCAATTCCAGCACGCGCTGTGCGACGTTTTCCTTGCTGTAGTCGATGGTTGCCCAGGCGCCGTGGGATTTGGCCACGGCGGCTTTTTCCGGCGAACTGACCGTGCCGATCAGCTTCACGCCCAGGGCCTTGGCCCACTGGCAGGCCAGGGAGCCCACGCCACCGGCTGCGGCGTGGAACAGGATGGTTTCGCCGCCCTTCAACTCATAGGTCTGGCGCAGCAGGTATTGCACGGTCAGGCCCTTGAGCATCGCGCCAGCGGCTTGTTCGAAGCTGATGTCGTCCGGCAGGTGAACCAGGTTGGCTGCGGGCAACACGTGCAGTTCGCTGTAGGCACCCAACGGCCCACTGCCGTAGGCCACGCGGTCGCCGACCTTGAATTGGCTGACCTCGCTGCCCACGGCGTCGACCACACCGGCACCTTCGGCGCCCAGGCCCGACGGCAAGGCCGGCGGCGCGTACAAGCCGCTGCGATAGTAGGTGTCGATGAAGTTCAGGCCGATGGCCGCGTTGCGCACCCGAACCTGCTGTGGGCCAGGTTCTGCTGGCGTGTAGTCCACATACTCAAGCACCTCGGGGCCGCCATGGGCGCTGAACTGGATACGTTTGGCCATCTGCACTTCTCCTGGGTTCGAATTCGGGTAGCCCCCTATCGGACTCCTAAGCTTGATCTTCGTCAACTGCGACGGAGTTGAGTGCGGTGGTATCCTGTGCGCCCATTTGCCGCCGACGCCCAATGGCCTCGCGTAGCTTTGCCCGATTCAAGGTGATGCCATGACTACCCGCACCGAGGCTGTTAAAGCCTATCTGCTTGATCTGCAAGACCGTATTTGCAGCGCCCTGGAAACCTTCGAGACGGACACTCGCTTTATCGAAGACGCCTGGACCCGGCCAGCCGGCGGCGGCGGTCGCACCCGTGTGATTGAAAACGGTACGGTGATCGAAAAAGGCGGCGTCAACTTTTCCCACGTGTTTGGCAGCGGCCTGCCGCCGTCCGCCAGCGCGCATCGCCCCGAGCTGGCCGGGCGTGGGTTTGAAGCGCTGGGGGTGTCGCTGGTGATTCACCCGCACAACCCGCATGTACCGACTTCCCACGCCAACGTGCGCTTTTTCATCGCTGAAAAAGAAGGTGAAGAGCCGGTGTGGTGGTTCGGCGGCGGCTTCGACCTCACGCCCTATTACGCCAACGAAGAAGACTGCATCCACTGGCACCGCGTGGCCGAACAGGCCTGTGCGCCGTTCGGCGCCGACGTTTATGCGCGCTACAAGGCCTGGTGCGACACCTACTTCTACATCAAGCATCGCAACGAACCGCGCGGCATCGGCGGCCTGTTCTTCGATGACTTGAACGAGTGGGACTTCGACACCTGCTTCGCCTTCATCCGTGCCATCGGCGATGCGTACATCGACGCCTACCTGCCGATCGTGCAGCGCCGCAAGGCCCAGGCCTATACCGAACAGCAGCGCGAATTCCAGGAATTCCGCCGTGGTCGCTACGTTGAATTCAACCTGGTCTACGACCGTGGCACCTTGTTCGGCCTGCAGTCGGGCGGGCGTACCGAGTCGATCCTGATGTCGCTGCCGCCCCAGGTGCGCTGGAGCTACGACTGGAAAGCCGAGGCCGGCAGCGAAGAAGCGCGCCTCACCGACTACTTCCTGCAAGACCGCGACTGGCTCGGCGTGGCTGCGCCCAAGGCGGCGGTCTGATGGACCGTTATGTGGTGTTCGGCAACCCCATCGGCCACAGCAAGTCGCCGTTGATCCACCGCATGTTCGCCGAGCAGACCGGCGAGCAACTGGACTACAGCGCTCTGCTTGCGCCGCTCGAGGATTTCATCGGGTTTGCCCGTGAGTTTTTTCAACAAGGCCGTGGCGCCAACGTCACGGTGCCGTTCAAGGAAGACGCCTACCGCCTGGCCGACACCCTCACCGCACGCGCCGAGCGCGCCGGGGCGGTGAACACCCTGAGCAAGCTGGCCGATGGCAGCCTGCTGGGCGATAACACCGACGGCGCCGGCCTGGTGCGCGACCTGACGGTGAATGCCGGGCTGCACCTGCAAGGGCAACGCATCCTCTTGCTCGGCGCTGGCGGCGCAGTGCGCGGGGCATTGGAGCCGTTACTGGCCGAGCGGCCGGCGTCGCTGATCATCGCCAACCGCACCGTGGAAAAAGCCGAAATGCTCGCCGAGTTGTTCGACGATTTGGGCCCGGTGTCTGCCAGTGGTTTCGACTGGCTGTGTGAGCCGGTGGACGTGATCATCAATGCCACCTCCGCCAGCCTGTCAGGCGATGTACCGCCGATTGCAGGCAGCTTGATCGCGCCGGGCAAAACGTTTTGCTACGACATGATGTATGCCAAGGAACCGACCGCATTCTGCCGCTGGGCCACGGAACACGGCGCGGCGGTGGCGATGGATGGTCTGGGCATGCTGGTGGAGCAGGCCGCGGAAGCGTTCTTCCTGTGGCGCGGCGTGCGTCCGGATTCGGCGCCGGTGTTGGCTGAACTGCGCCGCCAATTGGCTTGAAGCAACTCGAAAGGTGGGAGGAGCAAGCCCCCTCCCACCTGTTTGACCGCATTCAGTCTTCGAAATGGATGGGGCAATTGTCGGCGCCTTCTAGCTTTTTCAACTCCTCGACGACCTGCGGCCTGGCCCGGCGCAAGGTCAGGCTACGGCCCATCGCCCTTAATCGACGCGCTTCCTGGTGCAGCATCTCCACCCCGGAATAGTCGATAAAGTTGATCTGCTGCGCTTCGATTACCACCCGCTCACTCTGCAGGCTTTGCAGGCGAACCTGCAGGTAATGGCTGGCGCCGAAAAAGATCGAGCCACCGACCCGCAACACCTCTTCCTCGCCGTCGCGCCATTGCTGAACCCGCGGCTGCGAGGTGCGCTTGAGGTAGAAAAACAGCGAGGCCAGCACTCCGGCGTAAATCGCGGTTTGCAGCTCCAGCAGCAACGTGGCGATGCAGGTCAGGCTCATCACCACAAACTCGGCGCGACTGACCCGGAACAACGCGCGAATGCCCCGATGATCCACCAGGCCCCAACTGATCAGCAGGATGCTCGCGGCCATGCTCGGGATCGGTATATGTGCGATCAGCGCTGCACCAAACAGTGCGAACAATGCCACCCACAGGGCGGAAAACACCCCCGCCAGCGGCGAGCAGGCGCCTGCTTCGTAGCTGAGGCCGGAGCGCGTAAAGGAACCGGCCGACAGGTAGCCGGAGAAAAATCCGCCGACGATATTGGACAAACCCTGCGCTCGAACTTCCTGGTTGGCGTCGAGCAATTGCTGTGAGCGCGCCGCCAGCGAGCGCGCGATCGACAGGCTGGTCACCAGCCCGAGCATACCCACCGCCACGGCGCTGGGCAGCAGGCGCAAGAGCATGTCCAGGTCCAGCGGCAACGGGCTGAATGGCGGCAGCTTGCCGATAAACGCACTGACCAGCGCCACCTGCCCGAATATCGCCGGCCACAGCCAGGCGGCCAGGCTGCCCAGCGCCAGCGTGATCAACAGCGTCGGCCAGCGCGGCAGCAGGTACTTGAGCAGCGCGCCCGCCAGCAAGGTGCCGAGCCCCAGGGCGAGTGAGGCGCGGTCCCACTCGCCGCCGTGCTCGATCAGTGTCATCAGACTGTTGATCGCCGTGGCCTGGCTCGGCAAATCCAGGCCCAACAGGTTGGGCAGTTGGCCGAGGGCAATCACCACGGCGGCGCCGAGGGTGAACCCCAGCACCACCGAATGGGAGATGAAATTCACCAGCGCGCCGAAGCGCAGCAGGCCGAGCAACCACTGGAACACCCCGGCGAGGAAGGTCAGCAGCAGGATCAAGGTGATGTAGTCCTGTGAACCCGGCACGGCCAGGGGGCTGACGCTGGCGTAGAGCACGATGGATATCGCCGCCGTGGGGCCGCAGATCAGGTGCCAGGACGAACCCCAGAGGCACGCGATCAGCACCGGGATGATCGCGGCGTACAGGCCGTATTCCGGTGGGAGACCGGCGATGAGCGCGTAGGCAATCGACTGCGGCAAGGCCAGCACCGCGCCGCTGAGGCCGACGATCACGTCCCGGCCGACGCTGGCGCGGGTTTGGCGCGGCAGCCAACTGAGGAAGGGGAAGAGTGTGTGGCGGTTGGGCCGGGGCATCGCAAACTCGGGCTGAAAGGTTTGGCTCAGGGTATCAGTACACACCAGCTTTTTGTGGGAGGGGGCTTGCCCCCGATAGCGGCGAACCAGCCGCCGAAGATGTCGACTGACACTCACCTATCGGGAGCAAGCCCCCTCCCACATTTGGATAGTGGTGGGCTTTAGAGCTTGGCTTTTACGGCCGCCAATGCATCCTGGCCGTCCACGGTTTTCACGCCGTCGAGCCACTGCTCCAGTACCGCCGGGTTGGCCTTGATCCACGCCTTCGCCGCATCCGCGTTGCTGACCTTGTTGTTGACCACCGCGGCCATGATGCTGTTCTCCATCGCTTGGGTGAAACTCAGGTTGGTCAGCAGTTTTCCTACGTTCGGGCAGGCTTGTGCATAACCCTTGCGCGTCAGGGTATACACGCTGCCGGTGTCGCCGAAGTACTTCTCGCCGCCCTTGAGGTAATGCATTTTCAACTGCACATTCATCGGGTGCGGGGTCCAGCCGAGGAAGGTGATGAAGCGCTGTTTCTTCACCGCCCGTGAGACTTCGGCGAGCATCGCCTGTTCGCTGGACTCGATCAGCTTCCATTGGCCCAGGTCGAAGTCGTTCTTCTTGATGATCTCCTGCAGCGAGAGGTTTGCCGGCGCGCCGGAGCCGATGCCGTAGATCTTCTTGTCGAACTTGTCGGCGAATGAGTTGAGGTCGGCAAAGTCATGCACCCCGGCGTCCCACACATAGTCCGGCACAGCCAGGGTGAATTCGGTGCCGACGAGGTTTTTCGCCAACTGCACCACATCGCCGTTGGCCACGAATTTGTCGTAGAAACCTTGCTGCGCCGGCATCCAGTTACCCAGGAACACATCCACCTGGCCGTCCTTGAGCCCGCCGAAGGTGATCGGCACCGCCAGGGTGTCGACCTTGGGCTTGTAACCCATGCCCGTCAGCAGAAAACCGGCGACGGCATTGGTGGCGGCAATATCGCTCCAGCCAGGATCGGCCATCCTCACCGTCTCACAACCGGCGTCTGCGTACACGGTGGCGCTGCTCAACGCCGCCATGCCCATTACGCCCAGCACCACAGTCAATTTTTGCATGGCCTTCCCTCTGTTTTATTGGTTTTGGCAGGGTTGTGGATAACGTGCCTTGCGCTCCAGGTCGTCGAGGTCGATATGGTTGCGCATGTATTGCTGACTGGCGTCCACCAGCGGCTGGTGATCCCAGCTCTTCAGCTTGCCCTGGGTCAGCGCTTGGTAGACCAGGCGGCGACGGCGTTGACTGGCGAGCACCTGCTGGTGGATCGCCGGGATGTCCCATTTGGCCCGCGCCTCAAGCAGAAAGGCGGCAAACAGCGCCCGATGCTGCGGCGATTGGCTGAGTTCTTCCTGCTCGCGCGGGTCGTTGTGTATGTCGAACAGTAGGCAGGGGTCGTCTTCGCTGTAGATGAATTTGTAGGCGCCACGGCGAATCATCATCAGTGGGCTGAGGGTGCCTTCGGCCATGTATTCGCCGAACACTTCGTCGTGCCCGCCCTGCCCTTGCAGGTGCGGGACCAGCGAGCGGCCGTCCATGGGCAAGTGCGGTTCGAGTTCGCCGCCGGCCAGTTCCACCAGGGTCGGCAACAGGTCGGCGGTGGAGACCGCCTGGGTCACACGGCCCGCCGCGAACTGCCCCGGCGCGCTGATCAGCAGTGGCACGCGGGCGGCCATTTCGAACCAGTGCATTTTGTACCAGAGGCCGCGCTCGCCGAGCATGTCGCCATGGTCGCCGGAGAAAACGATCAAGGTGTCGTCGGCCAGGCCGGTGTCTTCCAGGGTCTGCAGCAGCTTGCCGACATTGCTGTCGATGTAACTGCAGGCACCGAAGTAGGCGCGGCGCGCATCGCGGATCTTGTCCACTGGCAGCGGCTTGTCCCACAGGTCGTAGACCTTGAGCAGGCGCTGGGAGTGCGGGTCGAGATCGCCCTGGGCCGGGGTTGTGGGCAACGGGATGTCGCTGTCGTCGTACAGATCCCAGAACGGTTTGGGAATGGTGTACGGGTCGTGGGGATGGGTCATCGACACGGTGAGGCAGAACGGCTGGTCGCCGCCCTCGCGAATGTGGTCGAACAGGTACTGCTGGGCCTTGAACACCACCTCTTCGTCGAAATCCAGTTGGTTGGTCCGCACGCACGGCCCGGCTTGCAGCACCGAGGACATGTTGTGGTACCAGGTGGGGCGCACGTCCGGCTCATCCCAGTTCACCGCCCAGCCATAGTCGGCGGGGTAGATGTCGCTGGTCAGGCGCTCTTCGTAACCGTGCAACTGGTCTGGCCCGCAGAAATGCATCTTGCCCGACAGCGCGGTGCGGTAGCCAAGACGACGCAGGTAGTGGGCATACGTCGGCACATCGGCGGGGAAATCTGCCGCGTTGTCGTAAGCGCCGATCTTGCTCGGCAACTGGCCGCTGACCAGGGTAAAGCGCGACGGCGCGCACAGCGGGCTGTTGCAGTAGGCGGCGTCGAACACCACGCCTTGTGCGGCGAGGCGACTGAGGTTCGGCAACTTGATCGGGGAAGGTCCGTAGAACGGCAGCATCGGCGCGGCCATTTGATCGGCCATGATGAAAAGAATGTTCTTGCGCTTCATGGGTCTTCGGCATTCCATAGGCGGTGTTTATGCGAATGAGCATGCAGCCCATGGAAAATGGGGTAAAGCCCATGAAATGCAATGTCTAGGATAAGTACAGCTTATGTATAAAGCCTTCGGCGACGTATCCCTCGATTTGCTCCGGGCGTTCGAAGCGGCGGCGCGCCACCGCAGTTTTACCGCTGCGGCGATGGAGCTGGGCACCACCCAACCGGCCATCAGCCAGCAGATCAAGCGCCTCGAAGAGCAATTGGCGATCCGCCTGTTTGATCGCATCTACCGTGGCATCGAGCTGACCGACGCCGGCGCGCTGCTGTTCGAACATGTCCAGGGCGGTTTGCAGACCATCAACCAGGGCCTGAGCGCGATCACCCAGCAGGACCAGCACGAAGTGCTGCAAGTGGCCACCGACTTCGCCTTCGCCGCCTACTGGCTGATGCCGCGCCTGCATCGCTTCCATGCGGCCAACCCCCAGGTCGACGTCAGCCTGGTGACCAGCGAGCGCAATCACGCCACGTTGCGCAGCGATATCGACGTGGCGGTGCTGTTTGGCGACGGCCGTTTCAAGCAGGGCGACAGCCTGTGGCTGTTCAATGAGGAAGTGTTCCCGGTGTGCAGTCCGCAATGGCTCAAGGACCAGGCCACGCCGCTGACCGTGCAGACCTTGCCCGACTGCCCCTTGCTGCACCTGCGCCAGGAACACACCAGCCAGTGGTTCGACTGGAGCGGCGTGTTCCGCGAACTGGGCATTACCAGCACGCCGACCCCCGGCCAACTGCGCTTCGATAACTACACCCTGTTGATCCAGGCGGCGATTGCCGGCCAGGGCGTGGCCATCGGCTGGCGCCACTTGGTGGACAACCTGCTGGAACAGAAATGGCTGTGCCGGCCGATCAGCGACACGGTGATCTCACGCTTCGGCTACTACGTGGTGCAGCCGCAGCGCAAACGGCGGGGGCAGTTGGTCGAGCGGTTCGTCGACTGGCTGGTGGCGGAGCAGGCGCGCAGTGCACAGTCGCTGACCGGGCTGGCCCTGCCGTCGATTGCGGTCTAGGGGGCGACGACCTGAAGGACCACACCGAGTACGCGATCTGGATGGGTGCGATACGCGAACTGAATCTGTCGGTTTTTTAACCTCTCTTATCAGATAAAGCCTGGCCGTTCCCGCAGTAAAAGGCGGAGTGGCTGTAGGATTTATCTCGATTCATTCCAATATATGGGATTGATATTTATATATTGAGATATCGCCGAGCATAGGTTTATATTCGCCCATCTGCTTTTTTCAGCACCCACTCATTTCAGGTGAAGCGATGCCGGCGCAATTGATCGCGCTCGATTGGGGAACCAGTTCCCTTCGTGCTTATAAACTCGGCCCCGCAGGCGTGGTGCTGGAACAACGTGCGTTGGCGTCGGGGATCATGCACCTGCCCAGCCAGCCCCGGGAGATTGCCGGCGTTTGCTGCAGCGATGGCTTCGAGTTGGCGTTCGACGCGGCCTGTGGCGATTGGCTCGACGCGCAACCGGGCTTGCCGGTGATCGCCTGCGGCATGGTCGGCAGCGCCCAGGGCTGGAGCGAAGCGGCCTACCGCAACACCCCGGTCGACGTCGCCAGCCTCGGCCAAGCGTTGCACCGCGTGCGCAGTGTGCGCGGCGTCGATGTGCATATCGTGCCCGGCGTGATCGAGCAGGTCGGCTTGCCCAACGTGATGCGCGGCGAAGAAACCCAGGTACTCGGCGTGCTGCAAGGCCTTGGCGCCGAGGTCTTGATCGGCCTGCCCGGCAGCCATTCCAAATGGGTCGAGGTGGTCGATGGCTGTATCACCCATTTCGACACCTTCATGACCGGCGAGCTGTTCGCGGTGCTGAGCAAGCACAGCCTGCTCGGGCGCACCCAACAACCCGCCGAACGCTTCCAGGCGGCGGCTTTCGACCGCGGCGTGCGCGTGGCGCTGTCGGCAGACGGCCAGCGCGGCGTGCTGTCGACGCTGTTCAGCGCACGCACCCTGGGCTTGACCGGCGAACTCGCCCCGGACCAGCAGCCCGACTACCTTTCCGGTCTGTTGATCGGCCATGAACTCGCCGGCTTGCCCGGTGCCGCCCAACATAAGCCGATCATCCTGGTCGGCGCCGCACCGCTCTGTACACGTTACCAGCGTGCCCTCGGCCTCTGCGGCTTCGCCCACGTCAGCCTGGCGCAAGAGGCCAGCGAACGCGGCCTCTGGCAGTTGGCCCAGGCCGCCGGGCTCATTCAACCAGCAATGGAGGCCTGACATGCTCAAGCAAGCACTCACGCAAAACGGTTTGATCGCGATCCTGCGCGGCGTGCGCCCGGACGAAGCCGAGGCAATTGGCCAGGTGCTGTACCGCGCCGGTTTTCGCGTGATCGAAGTCCCGCTCAATTCGCCGGACCCTTACACCAGCATCCGCACCCTGCGTGACAGCCTGCCCGCCGATTGCCTGATCGGCGCCGGCACGGTGTTGACGCCGGCGCAGGTCGAGCAGGTCAAGGCCGCCGGTGGCCAGGTGATCGTGATGCCCCACAGCGATGCCAAGGTCTTGCGTGCCGCGAAAGCCGCCGGCCTGTACCTGTCGCCAGGTGTGGCCACCCCGACCGAGGCGTTCGCCGCGCTGGCCGAAGGCGCCGACGTATTGAAACTGTTCCCCGCCGAGCAAATGGGCCCGGCGGTGATCAAGGCGTGGCTGGCGGTGTTGCCGGCGGGCACGCTGTTGCTGCCGGTCGGCGGCGTGAGCCCGGCCAACATGCAGGTGTATTTCGACGCCGGCGCCAGGGGCTTCGGCCTGGGGTCCGGATTGTTCAAGCCGGGCATGTCCGTGGCCGAGGTGGCGAGCAGTGCCCAGGCGTATGTCGCGGCCTGGAACGCCTTGAACTGATCGCAAGCTTGGCGCCTTGGGCGCTGCATCGACAAGAGAGATAAGAAGATGAAAATCACCAAACTGACTACCTTCATCGTCCCACCGCGCTGGTGCTTCCTCAAAGTGGAGACCGACCAGGGCGTCACCGGCTGGGG
This sequence comes from Pseudomonas sp. PSPC2-3, assembly GCF_049898265.1. Lineage (NCBI taxonomy): Bacteria > Pseudomonadati > Pseudomonadota > Gammaproteobacteria > Pseudomonadales > Pseudomonadaceae > Pseudomonas > Pseudomonas sp. PSPC2-3. The sequence goes on from NZ_JAFCXJ010000001.1 coordinate 762,506, forward strand.
CGAACCCGTGGTCGAAGGCCGCGCCCACACGGTGGCGGCTGCGGTCGAGGAACTGTCCGATTACCTGATCGGCAAAGACCCACGCAATATCGAAGACATCTGGACTGTGCTCTATCGCGGCGGTTTCTATCGCGGCGGCGCCGTGCACATGAGCGCGCTGGCCGGCATCGACCAGGCGCTGTGGGACATCAAGGGCAAGGCCCTGGGCGTGTCGGTCAGCGACCTGCTGGGCGGCCAGGTGCGTGACAAGATTCGCGTGTATTCGTGGATCGGCGGCGATCGCCCCGCCGACACCGCCCGCGCCGCCAAAGAGGCCGTGGCCCGTGGCTTCACTGCGGTGAAAATGAACGGCACGGAAGAATTGCAGTTCGTCGACAGCTTCGAAAAAGTCGACCTGGCGCTGGCCAACGTCGCCGCCGTGCGCGATGCCGTCGGCCCCAACGTGGGCATTGGCGTCGACTTCCATGGCCGCGTACACAAGCCCATGGCCAAGGTGCTGATGAAAGAGCTGGACCCGTACAAACTGATGTTCATCGAAGAGCCGGTACTCAGCGAAAACTACGAAGCGCTGAAAGAACTCGCACCGCTGACCAGCACCCCGATTGCCCTGGGCGAGCGCCTGTTCTCGCGCTGGGACTTCAAACGCGTGCTCAGCGAAGGCTACGTCGACATCATCCAGCCGGACGCTTCCCACGCTGGCGGTATCACCGAAACCCGCAAGATCGCCAACATGGCCGAAGCCTACGACGTGGCCCTGGCGCTGCACTGCCCGCTGGGTCCGATCGCGCTGGCCGCCTGCCTGCAGCTGGACGCGGTCTGCTACAACGCGTTTATCCAGGAGCAAAGCCTGGGCATTCACTACAACGAGAGCAACGACCTGCTCGACTACGTGCGCGACCCGGGCGTGTTCGACTATGACCAGGGCTTCGTGAAGATCCCCAACGGGCCGGGCCTGGGCATCGAGATCAACGAGGAATACGTGATCGAACGCGCGGCCATCGGCCATCGCTGGCGCAACCCGATCTGGCGCCATGCCGACGGAAGTTTTGCCGAGTGGTGATGTCTGCCTGAAAAAATGTGGCAAAAAATGTGGGAGGGGGCTTGCCCCCGATAGCTGAGTGTCAGTCGACATCTTCGGCGGCTGGTTCACCGCTATCGGGGGCAAGCCCCCTCCCACATTTGAGCTGGTTTGGTCAGTAAGTCCGTCCTCAATAAACATAAGAAGAGACAACCCCATGCACCCTGAATCCCTCACCGGGCAGGCTTCTTTAGTCACGCCTAGCAGAAAGCGCTACTTCATCATGGTGCTGCTGTTTATCACCGTGGTGATCAACTACCTCGACCGCAGCAACCTGTCGATCGCGGCCCCGGCCCTGACCAGTGACCTGGGCATCGACCCGGTGCATGTCGGGCTGATTTTCTCGGCGTTCGGCTGGACCTACGCCGCCATGCAAATCCCCGGCGGTTGGCTGGTCGACCGGGTGCCGCCGCGCATCCTCTACACCGTGGCCCTGCTGCTGTGGTCCATCGCCACTGTGATGCTCGGCTTTGCGGCCAGCTTCATCGCGCTGTTTGTCCTGCGCATGGCGGTGGGCGCCCTGGAAGCGCCGGCCTATCCGATCAACAGCCGCGTGGTCACCACGTGGTTCCCCGAGCGTGAGCGCGCCACGGCGATTGGCTTCTACACCTCCGGCCAGTTCGTCGGGCTGGCGTTTCTCACCCCGGTGCTGGCCTGGTTACAGCACCACTACGGCTGGCACATGGTGTTTGTCACCACCGGCGGCGTCGGCATCCTCTGGGCGCTGATCTGGTACGCGGTGTACCGCGAGCCGAAGGACTTCAAAGGCGCCAACGCCGCTGAAATCGAACTGATCCGTGCCGGCGGCGGGCTGGTGGACATGCAGGCGCAAACCGCCAAGGCACCGTTCAGTTGGGTCGACCTGGGCATCGTGCTGAGCAAGCGCAAACTCTGGGGCATCTACCTGGGGCAGTTCTGCCTGAACTCCACGCTGTGGTTCTTCCTGACATGGTTCCCGACCTATCTGGTGAAATATCGCGGGATGGACTTCATCAAATCCGGCCTGCTCGCTTCCCTGCCCTTCCTCGCGGCGTTTGTCGGCGTGCTGTGCTCCGGGATTTTTTCCGACTGGTTGATTCGCCGCGGCGCATCAGTGGGTTTTGCGCGCAAGTTGCCGATCATCGGCGGGCTGTTGATTTCCACCGCGATCATTGGCGCCAACTACGTGGATTCGACGGCCTGGGTGATTGCGTTCCTGGCAGTGGCGTTCTTCGGCAATGGCCTTGCGTCGATCACCTGGTCGCTGGTGTCGACCTTGGCACCCGCTCGCTTGCTCGGCTTGACCGGTGGCGTGTTCAACTTCATCGGCAACCTGGCGGCGATTGCCACGCCGATCGTGATTGGCTTCCTGGCCAGCGGCGATTCGTTCGCACCGGCGATCACCTATATCGCAGTGCTGGCGTTGCTCGGGGCGCTTTCCTACATCTTGTTGGTGGGCAAGGTCGAACGGATCGAGTTGTAAAAAAACGGGCGACCTTGGGGTCGCCCGTTTTTATTTGCGGCTTACGGCACCGACATTTCGTTGTGGAATATATTCAGCGGGTCCCAGCGCTGCTTGGTACGCCGCAGGCGGCTTTCGATGATCAGGTCGGGGAAGAAAACCGTGTACCACTGGGGGTTCTTGGCGTTCGCCGGGTTGCCGCCGAGGTGCGTCATGTCGAGGTCGGGGTAATTGATGTAGCAGCCCTCGAACTCCGCGTTGAGCGGCACGCCTTGATCGTTGGCGAAGGCGTTGAAAAACAGCCCCTGAATCCAATCGGCATGTGCCTGGTCGGTGGCGGCACTGGCATCGCGCCAATAACACTGCGGTTGCCACTTGAGGAAAGAGCCGCGCTGGGCCGCAGACGATTCGCGCCGCACCGCCGGATCTGGCTGGTTGATGCGCCCGCCGAACGACTGGATCTGTATGAGACTTTGGGTCAACACGTTCGCCGGGTCGGGCCAGGTCAGTGTGGTCCAGATCGCGGATAACACCTGCGGCGTGAAAATGCCTTTCTGATAGGCCGACTTATAGCGCCCGCGCTGGTTGTCGCCGGAGCCGTTGAGGGTTTGCTGGCACGGCAGCCAGTCGAGACGGCGCACGACGGCCTGCGCCGTGCTCAAGGAGTTGATGACACGCCCGGTGGGGTTGCTTCGCGGCAGGTGGATCACGTGAAACGGTGTCACCGATTCGCTGGCGGCAATGCCGATGGCGTCCAGCATCGTCGTGACAAAATCGTTGAAGGGCGCCTGATCGTTCAACTCGCCGTCTTTGTCCACGTAGTGAATGCCCAGCGTGACGTTGCCGGTGTGCTGGTGGCGCATTTCCAGCTTGGTCGCCAGGCCCCAGGTGTCCGGGTCGGCCTGATGTCGGGCGAACCAGGCTTGATAGGCCACCAGCAATCGGTCGAGCGCCGGTTTGGTCAGCATCGCCCAGTCCCATTCCAGTACCAGCCAAAGCACCTCCTTGGGGGCGTCCGGCAGGTCCTTGAAGTAATAACTGGTGATGATCCCGAATTGCCCGCCGCCGGCACCGCAGCACGCGGCAAACAGGTCCAGTTCGTCCGGGTCGGTGCTCTCCCGGCAGACATGACGCGCTGTCAGGCCGTTGCCCTGGGCGTTGGGCACCAGAATATCGACACCGGACAGCCAGTCGCACACCAGGCCGTGTTTGCGCGAGAGCAAGCCGTAGCCGCCACCGCAGATGTGCCCGCCCAGGCCCACCGAATAACACGAACCCCCGGGCAGGGTCTTGTTGGCCAACGTGTACAGTGCGACGTAGGCGTCCCAGTTCTGCCCGCCGGCTTCCAGGCGAAAGCGGTAGCGATAGGGCAAGGTCGGTATCAACTGGGAGTGCAGTTGGCCGTCGGCATCGTAGTCCAGTTGCTTCATTTGCCCGATATCCAGAATCGCCAATACCTCATTGGGGTTGTCGGGCATCTTGTTGGCGACGAAACCTTCGTAACAGTGGCCGCCGCTGCGCACGGTAATCCGGCCATTGGCAACGGCCAGGGCCTGCGCCGCGGCGTCGATGATGTCCTGGGGGCTGTAACAGAGGTAAATCAGGTTGGCGCCGTTGGGCGAGGATTGGCCCTGCACGTTGCCCAACGGCCAGCGCAGGTTGAAGCCTTTTTGCAAGGTGGCGTGACGGCGGTCCGATTCGGTGATGAGATCAAATGCCATGATGTACTCCATAGAGCCAAGAATGACTTCTGATGCGGCTAACTTAACGACCGGGAGCGCAAGAAATACCGGGGCTTGCTGAGGTGGTTAGACGGCAATAGGCATGAAGTGCGTTAAGGGGGAACGAACGGTTCGCCCCTTAAGCCTAGCGGAAGAAATCGCGGAACCGTGGCGTCAGTTCAACACGCCTTCCAGAATCTCATAGACGATGCCGGTGCCCACTGCGATCAGCACCACGTCCGGGCCCGAACGGCGCCATTCGTAACCCTCGTAGTACGGCAGGCGCGCCAGGGCGCGGTTGTCGAGGCGTTCGCCGTAGTAGCCGTGGGGCAGCGGCCGGCCACGGACCAGGCGCACATTCGGCGGCGGCGGCGCGCCACGGCCGAATTGGCCGTGGTTGTCGTGGATGATCTGGCGCACCGGGCCGAAGTCCTGGGGCGGGCCGCCGCGATGGTTGTCCTGCGGGCCGCGATGGTCGTCGCCACGTTGCTCGTGCTGGTCTTGTGGGCCGCCACGGTCGTCACCGCGCTGGTCAGGCGGCGCGGCTTGCACCAGGGCGCTGGCGGCAAGCACCAGGACGCCACAACCAGCAATCACGGATTTGCGCATTTTCATCGGGAATTCCTCGGGGCACACATACAAAAAAAGGGATTGCGAACACGGTTCGAAATCCCTTGGTCTTGTTGTTTAGGCCACGGTGTTGCCGGTTGATTCCTGTGTATCAGGAACTTTACCTACCGCATACGAGGCGCTTACTTACGTGCGTTACGGACACCTTCCGACAGCGCCGCGCACAGGCTCAGCACGCCGTCGATGGCTTGCTGGTCGTTGCTGGCGTTGGCGATGTGATCGATCAGCGCCGAACCCACCACCACACCATCGGCCAAGCGCGCGATGGCGGCCGCTTGTTCCGGCGTGCGGATACCGAAACCGATGCTGATCGGCAGGTCGGTATGGCGACGCAGGCGGGCCACGGCTTCTTCGACGTGTTCCAGGGTGGCGGCACCGGCACCAGTCACACCGGCTACCGACACGTAGTACACAAAGCCCGAGCTGCCGTTGAGCACGGTCGGCAGGCGCACGTCGTCGGTGGTCGGCGTGGTCAGGCGGATAAAGTCGATGCCTGCCGCCTGGGCCGGGTCGCACAGCTCGCCGTTATGTTCGGGCGGCAGGTCGACCACGATCAGGCCGTCGACCCCGGCTTGCTTGGCGTCGGCAATAAAGGCCGGCACGCCGTATTTGTGGATCGGGTTGAAGTAACCCATCAGCACCAGCGGGGTGTCGCTGTTGTCCTTGCGGAACTCGCGCACCATCTGCAGGGTTTTCGCCAGGTTCTGCTTGGCGCTCAGCGCGCGGATGTTGGCCAGTTGAATGGCCGGGCCGTCGGCCATCGGGTCGGTGAAGGGCATGCCCAGCTCGATCACGTCGGCACCGGCAGCGGGCAAGCCCTTGAGGATCGCCAGCGAGGTGTCGTAACCGGGGTCGCCGGCGGTGACGAAGGTCACCAGGGCGGCGCGGTTTTGTTGCTTGAGTTGCGCAAAGCGGGTTTGCAGGCGGCTCATTTAGTGTTTCTCCTGCTGGGACTGTTCCATGTGGTGCATCACGGTCTGCATGTCTTTGTCGCCACGGCCGGACAGGTTGACCACCATCAGGTGTTCCTTCGGCAGGGTCGGCGCGCGTTTGAACACTTCGGCCAGGGCGTGGGCGCTTTCCAGTGCAGGAATAATCCCTTCCAGGCGGCAGCATTTGTGAAAGGCGTCGAGCGCTTCGTGGTCGGTCACCGAGGTGTACTGGACGCGGCCGATATCGTGCAACCAGGCGTGCTCAGGGCCGATGCCGGGGTAGTCGAGGCCGGCGGAAATCGAGTGGGCGTCGATGATCTGGCCATCGTCGTCCTGCAGCAGGAAGGTGCGGTTGCCGTGCAGTACGCCCGGTACGCCGCCGTTGAGGCTGGCGGCGTGCTTGCCGGTTTCGATGCCAAAGCCTGCGGCTTCGACGCCGATGATCTCGACGCTGCTGTCATCCAGGAACGGGTGGAACAGGCCCATGGCGTTGGACCCTCCGCCGATGCACGCCACCAGGCTGTCCGGCAGACGGCCTTCCTGGGCTTGCAGCTGGGTGCGGGTTTCCTTGCCGATCACGGACTGGAAGTCGCGCACCATCGCAGGATAAGGGTGCGGGCCGGCAACGGTGCCGATCAGGTAGAACGTGTCGTCGACGTTGGTCACCCAGTCGCGCAGAGCTTCGTTCATCGCGTCTTTGAGGGTGCCGGTGCCGGCGACCACCGGGATCACTTCAGCGCCCAGCAGCTTCATGCGAAATACGTTGGCCTGTTGGCGCTCGATGTCAGTGGTGCCCATGTAGATCACGCATTGCAGGCCGAAACGCGCGGCCACGGTGGCGGTGGCCACACCGTGCATGCCGGCGCCGGTCTCGGCGATGATGCGTTTCTTGCCCATGCGCCGCGCCAGCAGGATCTGACCGATGCAGTTGTTGATCTTGTGCGCGCCGGTGTGGTTCAGCTCTTCGCGCTTGAGGTAAATCTTGGCGCCGCCGCAGAACTCCGTCAGGCGCTCAGCGAAATACAGCGGGCTTGGTCGACCGACGTAGTCGCGCTGGAAGTAGGCTAATTCCTCGTTGAACGCAGGATCAATCTTGGCCGCTTCGTACTCGCGGGCCAGGTCGAGGATCAACGGCATCAGGGTTTCGGCGACGTAGCGGCCGCCGAATGCGCCGAACAGGCCGTTGGCGTCAGGGCCGTTGCGTAGATCGGTCTGGGACTGAGTCATGGGACGCTCCAGGAAAAGAATTCGGGTGGGAAGCAATGACGCTCACTCTACCCCTGACGCTCAGGGCTGAAAACCGATAAGATCGCTACAACCTGTCAGGAAAACTCACAGATGAGCCGAGACCTCCCGCCCCTTAACGCCCTGCGCGCCTTCGAAGCCACGGCCCGCCTCAACAGCGTGAGCCAGGCGGCTGAGCAGTTGCACGTCACCCATGGCGCCGTGAGCCGCCAGCTTAAAGTGCTGGAAGAACATTTGGGGGTCAGCCTGTTCGTCAAGGAAGGGCGCGGCCTCAAACTCACAGATGCCGGCGTGCGTCTGCGCGATGCGAGTGCCGAGGCGTTCGAGCGGTTAAGGGAGGTGTGCGCGCAAATTACCCAAAGCAGCGCCGATGCACCGTTCGTCCTCGGCTGTTCGGGCAGTTTGCTGGCGCGCTGGTTCATTCCGCGCCTGGGCCGCTTGAATGCCGACCTGCCCGATCTGCGCTTGCACCTGTCGGCGGGTGAAGGTGATCTGGACCCGCGCCGTCCCGGCCTGGATGCCCTGCTGTTGTTCGCCGAACCGCCGTGGCCGGCGGATATGCAGGTGTACGAGCTGGCCAGCGAACGCATCGGCCCGGTCATGAGCCCGCGTTTCGCCGGTTACGAACGTCTGCGCGACGCCCCGGCCACGGCGCTGTGCGACGAAGCGCTGTTGCACACCACGTCTCGCCCGCAGGCCTGGCCCAGCTGGGCGCAGCAACACGGGATCGAACCCGGTGCGTTAAAACTCGGCCAGGGGTTTGAGCATTTGTATTACTTGCTGGAAGCGGCGGTTGCGGGGCTGGGTGTGGCGATCGCGCCGGAGCCGCTGGTGGCGGAGGATGTGCGCGCCGGTCGCCTGGTGGCGCCGTGGGGTTTCACGCAAACCCCGGCGCACCTGGCGTTGTGGCTACCCAAGCGCGCCGCGGACGGGCGCGCTCGGCAATTGGCGCAATGGCTCAAGGCTGAGCTGTCGCGCCAGCCGGTATAGCCGGCAGATCAGTTACCGCGTTTGCACAAAAGGTAAGCCGCCAGCAGGCCCAGCGCGCCAACGGCAACGCCGGCGGTAGTCCATGGGTGTTCTTGTGCGTAGTCCCGGGTCGCCACGCCGGTTTCGCGGATTTTGACTTTGCTTTCTTCGTAGGCGTCGCTGATCAGGTGACGAGAATGCTTGAGCGCGTTCTCGGCATTGCTTTTCAGGGCCTTCAGAGTCTTGAGCGACTCATCGGATGCGTCGTCCTTGAGGCTCTCAAGAGACTTGAGCAGGCTCGAAATCTCGGCTTCCATGCTTTCCAGCGACGCTTTGCGTAAAGAGGTGTTGGCCATGTGGACTCTCCTGAAGTGATTAGGTGGCGTGTGTAGATACCGACTACGGCCATTTCAGAAAGTGCAGTAAATCTGAACTTTCGAGTAGGAACGGTCGCCAGAAGCAGTATGAGCTTTGACTGCTAGGCTTTATTGACGACCCTCAGGAGAAACGCCATGTCTGATCATCACACTTACAAGAAAGTCGAATTGGTGGGTTCGTCCACCACCAGCATCGAAGAGGCGATCAACAACGCCCTGGCTGAAGCCAGCAAGAGCATCAAGCATTTGGAGTGGTTCGAGGTGACCGAAACCCGTGGCCATATCAAGGACGGCAAGGCTGCGCACTTCCAGGTTACGTTGAAGGTGGGGTTCCGAATTGCCAGTAGTTGATCGAAACCGTTGAACTTGCCGGCTGGCCGATTGCCATAACCTGCGCTACAACCAATGGGGGCCGATGCGACCAGCGTCGGCACGCTCGTTTCGATCAGCGCAAGGGAAGTGACGGATGAAGAAGTTCTTGTTAGCAGTAGGTTTGTTGAGCATGGCGGGCACCGTGCTGGCGGCGGGCAAGCCGTGTGAAGAGCTGAAAAGCGAAATTGCCGCGAAAATCGACGCCAAGGGTGCTTCGGGTTATTCGCTGGAAGTGGTGGCTAAAGGCGCTGCGGCTGACGGCAAGGTGGTTGGCACCTGTGAAGGCGGCACCAAGGAAATCGTCTACAAGCGCGGTTAATCGCGCGTTGCAGACATAAAAAACCGACGCGCGCGTCGGTTTTTTTTCGCCTGCCAGATTTAGCCCTTCATCAACTGCGCGAGCAGTTCGTAGGAATGAATCCGGTCGGCGTGTTCGTACAGGTCGCAGGTAAAGATCAGCTCGTCGGCGCCGGTCTGTTCGACCAGTACTTCCAGTTTGGCGCGGATCTTCGCCGGGCTGCCGACCATCGCCAGGCCGAGGAAGCTGCCCACCGCGTCTTTTTCATGGGGCAGCCACAGGCCGTCCATGCTTTCCACCGGCGGACGCTGCACCAGGCTCTGCCCGCGCATCAGCGCCAGGATGCGTTGGTAGACGGAAGTGGCCAGGTAATCGGCCTGTTCGTCGGTATCCGCCGCGACCAACGGAAGGCCGAGCATTACGTAAGGCTTGTCCAGAACGGCCGAAGGCTTGAAGTGATTGCGGTACACGCGAATCGCCTCATGCATCAAGCGCGGTGCGAAATGCGAGGCAAAGGCGTAGGGCAAGCCGCGCTCCCCCGCCAACTGTGCGCTGAACAGGCTGGACCCGAGCAGCCACACCGGGACGTTGGTGCCGGTGCCGGGAACCGCGATCACCCGCTGGTCGGGCGTGCGCGGGCCGAGGTAGGCCATCAATTCGGCCACGTCTTCGGGGAAGTCGTCGGCGCTGCCGGAGCGCTCACGGCGCAGGGCGCGGGCGGTCATCTGGTCGGAACCGGGCGCACGGCCCAGGCCCAGGTCGATCCGGCCGGGGTACAGGCTTTCCAGAGTGCCGAATTGTTCGGCGATCACCAGCGGTGCATGGTTGGGCAGCATCACGCCGCCGGAGCCGACGCGGATGGTCGAAGTGCCGCCGGCCAGGTAACCGAGCAATACCGAGGTGGCCGAGCTGGCGATGCCGTCCATGTTGTGGTGTTCCGCCACCCAGAAGCGGTTGTAGCCAAACTTTTCCACATGCTGGGCCAGGTCCAGGGAATTGCGCAACGACTGCGCGGCGCTGCCGTTGGCCCGCACGGGCACCAGGTCGAGGGTCGAGAACTTCACGTCGGACAGCGATTTCATAAGCCTGCTTCTCCAATAAGGGCGCAGGTTTCTTAGACGAACCAAAACCTGCCGCTTCATGTGCATGTTCTATGCAATGAGGGCATATACCCGAGATTCAATAGGTCGTGCGAAATTTCCTACTTTGTTGCTAGGTTTCTCTTACAAGTGAACTTTGCCAAAGCATCTATCCTCAGAACCCTTACTGACGCAAAACCATCGTTTGAGGAGACTGCTATGAGTATCGTTAAAAAAGCATCCGCGCATTGGGAAGGTGATCTGAAGACAGGCCTGGGTTCCATCTCCACGGAAACCGGCGTGCTGCGCGAAGCGCCCTACGGCTTCAAGGCCCGTTTCGAGGGCGGCAAGGGCACCAACCCTGAAGAGTTGATCGGTGCGGCCCACGCTGGCTGTTTCTCCATGGCGTTTTCCATGATTCTCGGCGACGCCGGGCTCAAGGCTGACAGCATCGACACCCAGGCCGAAGTGACCCTGGACCAGGTCGACGGTGGTTTTGCGATCACCGCTGTACACCTGATCCTCAACGCCAAGATTCCCGGCGCGAGCCAGGCGCAGTTCGATGAGCTGAGCAAAAAGGCCAAGGAAGGGTGCCCAGTGTCCAAGGTGCTGAACGCGAAAATCAGCCTGGACGCCACCCTCGTCGACTGACACAGCCTTAGGTGAGAGGGGGCTTGCTCCCTCCCACATTCAGTTGTGCGTTAAATCAGAACTCGTGTTTCCCCGATGTGGTCCTATAGCCTATGCAGCCATAGGCGCACATTCGTGCGCGTGCATTCAGGGAGCTTCACACATGAAACGTTTTGTCTTGGCGATCATCTGCGGTGTATTGGCCACATCGGCTGTGGCCGCGCCCAAAGACTGCGAAGAACTCAGGAAAGAGATCGAAGTGAAGATCCAGGCCAAGGCGATTCCGTCCTACACCCTGGAAATCGTCAGCAAGGAAGAAGCCGACAAGCACGATGTCGCCATGGTCGTAGGCACGTGTGAGAACGGTACCAAGGCAATCATCTACCAGAAGAACAATGACTGATCAGATGCAGTTCACGCTGCGCTCCTGCGCCAATAACTGACGCGCGGCGTTGTACAGCCGGATATTCGGTGTGTAGGACAACGAGCGCCCCTCCAGGCGATAACGCTGGCCTGCCTCGAAGTGGTCGTACTGCAAGGTCATGAAGCAGGTCCGGTCCTGGGTCTGCGACAACCCGCCAAAGCTGCCGCCGGTCGGCACTTCGAAATCAAACCGCACCATCAACTCGTGACTGCCCGGCGGGACCTGGAAGAAGCGCCCGTCGTTGAGGTTTTTCCCATCCAGACGTTGGGCCATCACCAGCTTGGCCCCCGGTGTCGGGGTGGCGAAATCGACCCAGGCCTGTTGCGCGTCCATCGGCGGGATGGGTGGTAAAGCACAGGCGCTGAGCAACAGGGCGGCGATGGAAAGCACTAGCTGGCGCATGGCGGGCACTCAACACAAGGAGAGCCTTGAGTATAAACGCGCTACGCCATGGAAAAACGCCGGGCAGTCACGATAGGCTGGCGAGCCAATTACCCAGGAGCAGTCGCGGCATGATCAGGCGTTTTCTTCCAGGGTTGTGGTGGGTGCTGCTCAGCGGTTGTTCCAGCGTCGATTACTACGGCCAATTGGCCAGCGGCCAGTGGCAGTTGCTGCAGGCTCGGGAGCCGGTGGCCAAGGTGATTGCCGACCCGGCGCGGCCGCAACAGTTACGTGAGCACTTGGTGCGATCGCAAAAGGCGCGCACGTTCGCCAGCGAGCAGTTGCACCTGCCTGACAATCAGAGTTACCGGTTGTACGCCGATATTGGCCGGCCTTATGTGGTCTGGAATGTTTTTGCCACGCAGGAATTTTCCTTGTCGGCGCAAAATCACTGCTTTCCCATCGCTGGCTGTGTCGCCTATCGCGGTTATTACAGCCAGGGCGCGGCGCGGGGTGAGGCGGCGTTGCTCAAGCAACAAGGCATGGATGTGTCGATTGGCGGCGTCGAGGCCTATTCCACCTTGGGTTGGTTCAATGACCCGATCATGAGTTCGATGCTGGGCTGGGGCGACGAGCGGCTGGCCACGTTGATTTTTCACGAGCTGGCGCACCAACGCTTTTACGTGAAGGACGACACCGAGTTCAACGAGTCCTTTGCCACCTTTGTCGAGCAGGAAGGCACGCGCCAATGGCGCGCCGCCCGGGGCCTGGCGCCGATCGGCAGCGCGGCGCTGCAGCAGCGTGACCAATTTACCCAGTTGCTCCTCGATACTCGCAAACGTCTGGAAACACTCTACGCCCAGCCCTTGGCGGCCGATGCGATGCGGCGGGCCAAGGCGGCTGAATTCGAGCGTTTGCGCAGCGACTACCGGCGGGTGCGGGACAGTCAGTGGGGCGGCGACAAGCGTTATGACGCCTGGATGAACCTGCCGATGAACAATGCGCGGCTTTTACCGTTCGGGCTGTATGACCAGTGGGTGCCGGCGTTTGCGGCGTTGTTCCGGCAGGAAGGCGGGGATTGGCTGAAGTTCTATGCGGCAGTGGAGCGGATGGGCCAACTGCCGGTGGCACAGCGTAAGGCGGCGTTGAGGCAGTTGGAAGGTGTTGGCCGGTAGGGCCTCATCGGGAGCAGGCCCCCTCCCACATTTGGCCTGCGTACACGGATCAAAATGTGGGAGGGAGCTTGCTCCCGATAGCGCCCTCAAGGCCGCTGCAAAAACGCCTGATGCATCTGCGCCAACGTCTCGAAATGCCAGGTCGGCGCTTCGGCACTCAGCTCTTCGAAACTGCCGAACCCATACCCGACCGCCGCCGAATCCAGCCCATTGCTGCGCGCCCCGATCAAGTCATGCTTGCGGTCGCCGATCATCAAGGTGGTGGCCGGGTCCAGGCGTTCTTCGCGCATCAAGTGAGCGATCAGCTCGACCTTGTTGGTGCGCGTGCCGTCCAGTTCGCTGCCGTAGATCACCTTGAAGTGCTTGGCAAAATCGAAATGACGGGCGATCTCGCGGGCAAATTCCCACGGCTTGGAGGTGGCCACGTACAGCTGGCGCCCTTGGCTGTTGAGGGCTTCGAGCAGCGGCATCACCCCGTCGAACACGCGGTTTTCATACAAACCGGTGACTTTGAAGCGTTCACGGTAGAAATTCACCGCTTCCCAGGCCTTGGCTTCGTCGAAGTCGTAGAACTGCATGAAGGCTTGCAGCAACGGCGGGCCGATGAAATGTTCCAGTTGGGTGATGTCCGGCTCATCGATACCGAGTTTGCCCAGGGCGTACTGGATCGAACGGGTAATGCCCTCGCGCGGGTCGGTCAGGGTGCCGTCCAGATCGAACAGTACGGTTTGATGGTGCAGAGTCATTGATCGAATCCCTCGGCCAGGTGCAGGTCCTTGAGCTTCACGTAGTTCGCTGCGCTGTAGGTGAAAAACGCGCGTTCCTTGTCAGTCAGTTCGCGGATCTGTTTAACCGGGCTGCCGACGTACAAGAAGCCGCTTTCAAGTCTCTTGCCCGGCGGCACCAGGCTGCCGGCACCAATGATCACGTCGTCTTCGACCACGGCGCCGTCCATCACGATGCTGCCCATGCCGATCAGGATGCGATTGCCGACGGTGCAGCCGTGCAGCATGACTTTGTGGGCGATGGTCACGTCGTCGCCGATCAGCAGCGCAAAACCATCGGGATTGAACGGCCCGGCGTGGGTAATGTGCAGCACGCAGCCGTCCTGCACGCTGGTGCGCGCGCCGATGCGGATGCGGTGCATGTCGCCGCGGATCACCGTCAGCGGCCAAACCGAGCTGTCGTCGCCGATTTCGACATCGCCGATCACCACCGCCGAAATATCGACAAAAGCCCCGGCGCCCAGGGTTGGCGTGTGGTTCTGATAGGTGCGAAGGGTCACGATAGCCTCTCTCTCTTCTGCTGATAGCTGCGGTGGACGTTGATTGTAATTAAGATGGCCCCATCTTTGTTCTTACATGTTTCTTCAGCCAAGGTGCCAACCGTGAGCGCGAACAACCCTCTTCTGCAGCCCTACGACCTGCCGCCGTTCTCGGCGATCCGTGCCGAGCACGTTCAGCCGGCCATCGAACAGATCCTCGCCGACAACCGGCTTGCCATCGAAGGCATCCTGCAAAGCCAGGGGAAAAATCCGACGTGGGCCGGCCTGGTCCTCGCCATGGATGAGCTGAATGATCGCCTGGGCGCCGCCTGGAGCCCAGTCAGCCACCTCAATGCCGTGTGCAACAGCGCCGAACTGCGCGAAGCCTACGAGGCATGTCTGCCGGCGTTGAGCGCTTATTCCACCGAGATGGGCCAGAACCGCGAACTGTTCCAGGCCTTCGAAGCCCTGGCCAGCAGCCCGGAAGCCGGCGGTTTCGACGTGGCGCAAAAAACCATCCTGGAACACTCGCTGCGCGATTTCCGCCTGTCGGGTATCGACCTGCCGCCCGAACAGCAAAAACGCTACGCCGAAGTGCAAAGCAAGCTTTCCGAACTGGGCAGCAAGTTCTCCAACCAGTTGCTGGACGCGACCCAGGCCTGGACCAAACACGTCACCGATGAAGCCACCCTCGCCGGCCTGACCGACTCGGCCAAGGCGCAAATGGCCGCCGCGGCCCAGGCCAAAGGCCTCGACGGTTGGCTGATCACCCTGGAATTCCCCAGCTACTACGCGGTGATGACCTACGCCCAGGACCGCGCCCTGCGCGAAGAAATCTACGCAGCCTATTGCACCCGAGCGTCGGACCAAGGCCCGAATGCCGGTCAGAACGATAACGGCCCGGTCATGGAACAGATCCTCGACCTGCGTCAGGAACTCGCCCAACTGCTGGGCTATGCGTCCTTCTCGGAATTGAGCCTGGCCACGAAAATGGCCGACTCCAGCGACCAGGTGTTGAGCTTCCTGCGCGACCTGGCCAAGCGCAGCAAGCCGTTTGCCGCCCAGGACCTGCAGCAGCTCAAAGCCTACGCCGCCGAACAAGGCTGCGCCGACCTGCAAAGCTGGGACAGCGGTTTCTACGGTGAAAAACTGCGTGAGCAGCGCTACAGCGTGTCCCAGGAAGCCTTGCGCGCCTACTTCCCGATCGACAAGGTGCTTGGTGGCCTGTTCGCCATCGTGCAGCGTCTGTATGGCATCGAGATCGCCGAGCAGAAGGGCTTCGACACCTGGCACCCAGACGTGCGCCTGTTCGAAATCAAGGAAAACGGCCAGCACGTCGGCCGCTTCTTCTTCGACCTGTACGCCCGCGCCAACAAGCGTGGCGGCGCCTGGATGGACGGCGCCCGCGACCGTCGCCGCACCATCGACGGCGTGCTGCAAAGCCCGGTGGCCAACCTGGTGTGCAACTTCACCCCGGCCGACAGCGGCAAGCCTGCCCTGCTGACCCACGACGAAGTGACGACGCTGTTCCACGAATTCGGCCACGGCCTGCATCACCTGCTGACCCGTGTCGAGCATGCCGGCGTGTCCGGCATCAACGGCGTGGCCTGGGATGCGGTGGAATTGCCGAGCCAGTTCATGGAGAACTGGTGCTGGGAGCCGGAAGGCCTGGCGCTGATCTCCGGCCATTATGAAACCGGCGAGCCGCTGCCCCAGGACCTGTTGGAAAAAATGCTCGCGGCGAAGAACTTCCAGTCCGGCCTGATGATGGTGCGCCAGTTGGAGTTCTCGCTGTTCGACTTTGAATTGCATGCCACCCATGGCGATGGCCGCAGTGTGGCGCAGGTACTCGAAAGCGTGCGCGACGAGGTGTCGGTGATGCGTCCGCCGGCCTATAACCGCTTCCCCAACAGCTTCGCGCATATCTTCGCCGGTGGTTACGCCGCGGGTTACTACAGCTACAAGTGGGCTGAAGTGCTGTCGGCCGATGCGTTCTCCAAGTTCGAAGAAGACGGCGTGCTCAATGCCGAAACCGGACGTGCTTTCCGCGAGGCGATCCTGGCCCGTGGTGGTTCCCAGGCGCCGATGGTGTTGTTTGTCGATTTCCGCGGGCGTGCGCCGTCGATTGACGCACTCTTGCGCCACAGCGGCCTGAGTGAGGACGCAGCAGCATGAGTGACGTACCAGTGATTACCAAAAAGCAATTCATCGCCGGGGCTGTCTGCCCGGCGTGCAGCGAGCCGGACAAGTTGAAGATGTGGACCGAGGACAGCGTGCCGCATCGCGAATGCGTGGCCTGCGGCTATACCGACACCTTGAATGATCAAGGTTTGTCAGTGCCCAAGGAATTGGGCACGCGGGTCAACACCTCGGCGCTCAAAGCGCCGGACCCGACGGTGCAGTCGGTACAGTTTTTTCCTAATCCCAAGCTGAAGAAAGACTGAGACCCTGTCAGGGGGTTGTCAGCGTCAGCGTGCTTTTCTGAGGTTCGACATGGCTGTTGCCGGCTGTGTTGAACCAGCTTTTCACCGAGCACAGGGCAAACGCGCTGGTGCTGCAATCGCCATTGGCCAAGGCTGTGCGCAACTTGTCGATATCGGCCTTCATCATGTAGCGAACGCCGTCCTTGAAGCCCTTGCTGCTGCCGAAGCCGCCCAGGGTCATTTCGTTCAACGCCTCTTCCTTGCTCCAGCCCTGAACCACCACGCGATACATCGCCGCCATCAGGCCGGTGCGGTCTGAGCCATGCTTGCAGTGCATCAATACTGCACCGTTGGCTTCGGAGTCGCGGATCGCCCTCAGTGCGGCCAGCACGTCAGCGTCATCGACATGATTTGTGCGATAAATCAGCTGGATCTGTCGGATATCAGAATTTTTTAGCCAGCTGTCGTCGGACTCCGGCAGAAAGTTGATCACCGTGCCGACCTTGAGCTTTTCCAGCAGGGGCACGGCATTGCTGTCCGGCAGCGCGCTGCGGTAGAGGGTGGGCGTCATCTGGTGCAGGTTGTATTGATTGCCGACCGGCTGCGCCCATTCGGGGGAACGCAGGGATGTGCTGTCGTCCGCCCAGGTGTGAGCGCTGGTGAACAGTGCCAGGAACGCAAGGCCGAGGGCCGGTAGCCATTGATGATTGAACATGGGCGACGTAACCGATAGGGGGTTGGCGGGTGATGCCAAGAGTCGGCCAGGCGCGGTCAATGGGGTGTGAGGGGCGCGTCAAAGAAATGTGAATCACCGTCGATGGTGCAGTTTTGACGCTGAATCGATTCTCTTTATACTTAGCCTGCTATCATTTGTAACTATTGATTGCCGCTACGTTCTATCTGCTTGGATCGGTGGGGTCCACCTTGCTGCTGCCAAACCACAAGCTGCTCCTAGAGGCGGCTGATAAACCCGTGACCACATGATGAGGTACACCCATGTCTGATCAAGATCAAGACAACCCCCGGCGTGACTTTTTGCGCAAATCCTTGACCTTGATCCCGGTGGTCACGGTTGCCAGCAGCGGCCTTGGCGGTTCGATGCTGATGGCCGCGCCCGCACCGGCCCAAGCCAGCCCCGCTCCGCCGCCGGTCAGCGACAAGGCGTATGAGCCGAGCTATTTCAGCGCCGAAGAATGGGCATTCATCAACGCCGCCGTGGCGCGCCTGATCCCCGCCGATGCCCAAGGCCCTGGCGCCCTGGAAGCCGGTGCGGCGGAATACATCGACCGCCAGATGAACACGCCCTACGCCAGTGGCGCGCTGTGGTTCATGCAAGGTCCGTTCAACGCCGACGCCGCGCCGGAAATGGGCTGGCAGAGCAAGTTGGTACCCAAGGTCATCTATCGCCTGGGCATTGCCGCGACGGATGCCTGGTCGAAAGCGTTCAACGGCAAGGCTTTTGCTGCGCAAGACAGCGCTACCCAGGATGACATGCTGCGCCGCCTGGAGGCTGGCGGTAGTGAGGTGAGTGCCCATTTCGACGCGGTGCCGCCGAAGATGTTCTTCAATTTGCTGCTGCAAAACACCAAGGAAGGCTTCTTCTGCGATCCGATCCACGGCGGCAATAAAGGCCTGGTCGGCTGGACCATGATCGGCTTCCCCGGCGCCCGCGCCGACTTCATGGATTGGGTGGAGCGCAACGAGCAATACCCCTTCCCGGCGGTTTCCATTCGCGGCGAGAGGGCATAAACGTGGCGACCATCATGAAAAAAGTGGATGCGGTGATCGTCGGCTTCGGCTGGACTGGCGCGATCATGGCCAAGGAACTGACGGAAGCGGGCCTCAACGTGGTAGCGCTAGAGCGCGGCCCGATGCAGGACACTTACCCGGACGGCAACTATCCCCAGGTCATCGACGAATTGACCTACAGCGTGCGTAAAAAACTCTTCCAGGACATCTCCAAGGAGACGGTGACAATTCGCCATAGCGTGAATGACGTCGCCCTGCCCAACCGTCAGCTCGGCGCCTTTTTGCCGGGCAACGGCGTCGGCGGTGCGGGGCTGCACTGGTCGGGTGTGCATTTTCGCGTCGACCCTATCGAGTTGCGCATGCGCAGCCACTACGAAGAGCGCTACGGCAAACATTTCATTCCCAAGGACATGACTATCCAGGACTTCGGCGTCAGCTATGAAGAGCTGGAGCCGTTTTTCGACTACGCCGAAAAAGTCTTCGGCACCTCCGGCCAGGCCTGGACCGTCAACGGTCAGTTGGTCGGCGAAGGCCGTGGCGGCAACCCGTATGCGCCGGATCGTTCCAACCCGTTCCCGTTGGAGGCGCAGAAGAACACGGTGTCGGCGCAGCTGTTTCAGAAAGCAGCCACGGCAGTCGGTTACAAACCCTACAACCTGCCATCAGCCAATACCTCGGGGCCATACACCAACCCCTACGGCGCGCAGATGGGCCCGTGCAACTTCTGCGGTTTTTGCAGTGGCTACGTGTGCTACATGTACTCCAAGGCGTCGCCGAACGTGAACATCCTGCCAGCGTTGCGCCAGGTGCCGAACTTCGAGCTGCGGCCGAATTCCCACGTACTCAAGGTCAACCTCGACAGCACCAAGAGCAAGGCGACCGGCGTGACCTATATCGACGCCCAGGGGCGGGAATGCGAGCAGCCGGCCGATTTGGTGATTCTCGGCGCGTTCCAGTTCCATAACGTGCGCTTGATGCTGCTGTCGGGGATCGGCAAGCCCTACGACCCGATCAGCGGCGAAGGCGTGGTAGGCAAGAACTTCGCCTACCAGAACATGGCGACCATCAAGGCCTTCTTCGACAAGGACACCCACACCAACAACTTTATCGGTGCTGGCGGCAATGGTGTGGCCATCGATGACTTCAACGCCGACAACTTCGACCACGGGCCCCATGGCTTCGTCGGGGGCTCGCCGATGTGGGTCAACCAGGCCGGCAGTCGGCCGATCGCCGGCACCTCCAACCCACCCGGTACTCCGGCGTGGGGCAGCGCCTGGAAGCGTGCCACCGCTGATTACTACACCCATCAGGTGTCGATGGATGCCCACGGCGCGCATCAATCCTACCGCGGTAACTACCTCGATCTGGACCCGGTGTACCACGATGCCTACGGCCTGCCGCTGCTGCGCATGACCTTCGACTGGCAGGAAAACGACATCAAGATGAACCGCTTCATGGTCGAGAAAATGGGCAAGATCGCCGAAGCGATGAACCCCAAGGCCATTGCCGTGCTGGGCAAGAAGGTCGGTGAGCATTTCAATACCGCGTCCTATCAGACCACCCACCTCAACGGCGGCGCGATCATGGGCACCGACCCGAAAACCAGTGCGTTGAACCGCTACCTGCAGTGCTGGGATGTACACAACGTGTTTGTCCCCGGCGCGTCCGCTTTCCCACAAGGTCTAGGTTACAACCCTACCGGCCTGGTGGCGGCGTTGACCTACTGGTCGGCGCGAGCGATTCGCGAGCAGTACCTGAAAAATCCCGGCCCACTGGTTCAGGCATAAGGAACGATGACCATGAAAGCACGTGTTATCGCCTCCTTCGCGGCGTCCCTGGCGTTGCTCGGCAACTGCTCGGTGAGCGCCGCCGACACCGACCTGATCAAGCAAGGCGAATACCTGGCCCGCGCCGGCGACTGCGTCGCCTGCCACACTGCCAAGGGCGGCAAGCCGTTCGCCGGCGGCCTGCCGATGGAGACCCCCATCGGCGTGATCTATTCCACCAACATCACCCCGGACAAGACCGGCCTGGGCGCCTACAGCTTCGCGGACTTCGACAAGGCCGTGCGCCATGGCGTCGCCAAGAGTGGCAGTACGCTTTACCCAGCGATGCCCTATCCGTCTTACGCCCGCGTCAGTGAAAGCGACATGCAGGCGCTGTATGCGTACTTCATGAAGGGCGTGGAACCGGTCGCCCAGGAAAACCGGGCCAGTGACATTCCCTGGCCTTTGAGCATGCGTTGGCCGTTGGCGGCGTGGCGCTGGATGTTTGCCCCGCCCGTGGCGGATACCCCGGAAGTGGCGGGCGCCGATCCGGTGATCAGCCGTGGCGCTTACTTGGTCGAGGGCCTCGGCCACTGTGGCGCGTGCCATACGCCGCGGGCGCTGACCATGCAGGAAAAAGCCTTGAGTGCGGCCGACGGCAGCGCTTTTTTGTCCGGCAGTGCGCCGCTGGAAGGTTGGATCGCGAAAAGCCTGCGTGGCGACCACAAAGACGGCCTCGGCAGTTGGAGCGAAGAGCAACTGGTGCAATTCCTCAAGACCGGCCGCAGTGATCGCAGCGCGGTGTTCGGCGGCATGAGCGATGTGGTCGTCCACAGCATGCAGTACATGTCCCAGGACGACCTGACCGCGATCGCCCGCTACCTCAAGAGCCTGCCGGCGATGGACCCTCAAAACCCGCCGCACCAGTACGATAAGCAGGTGGCCGAAGCGCTGTGGAAAGGCGATGACAGCCGGCCGGGCGCGTCGGTGTATATCGACAACTGCGCCGCCTGCCATCGCACCGACGGTCATGGCTACACGCGGGTGTTCCCGGCGCTGGCGGGCAACCCGGTGGTGCAGACGGCGGATGCCACGTCGCTGATCAACATCGTGTTGAACGGCGGCACTTTGCCGGCCACCCACACTGCGCCGTCCACCTTCACCATGCCGGCGTTTGCCTGGCGCCTGTCGGACCAGGAAGTGGCGGATGTCGTCAGCTTTGTGCGCGGTAGCTGGGGTAATAAAGGTGCTGCGGTGAAGGCCAGTGACGTGGCCGACCTGCGCAAGAACGACATGCACACGACGTCAGGCGACGACCTGGGGCAAGTCACGCAACCGCACTGACCGCCAAACGGCACTGGTCATCCAGCTTGCGCCCCTATACTGTATATAAAAACAGTATAGGGGCGTTTTCATGTCTGCACCTCTGCCGCCCCGTGGCCGGGGCACGGCGACCAACCTGCACAATCGTTTCGCGCCCACCGTCAGCGTGGTCGAGGACGACGGCTGGTACCAGGAGGTGCCGCCGACCCAGGGCACCGAAGTGCGTATCGAAACGGCCAAGACCATCATTACGCGCAACAACTCGCCGGACTTGCCGTTCGATCGCTCGATCAATCCTTATCGCGGGTGTGAGCATGGCTGCATCTACTGCTATGCGCGGCCCAGCCATGCCTATTGGGACCTGTCGCCGGGGCTGGATTTCGAAACCAAGCTGATCGCCAAGACCAACGCCGCCGACGTGCTCGAACAGCAGCTGTCCAAGCCCGGCTACGTGTGTGCGCCGATCAACCTGGGTTCCAACACCGATCCGTACCAGCCGATCGAGCGCGAGTACAAGATCACCCGGCAAACCCTCGAAGTGCTGCTGCGCTATCGGCACCCGGTGACCATCATCACCAAGGGCTCGCTGATCCTGCGCGATCTCGACCTGCTCACCGAACTGGCGCGCCAGCGGCTGGTGGCGGTGATGATCAGCCTCACCAGCCTCGACGACGAACTCAAGCGCATCCTGGAACCGCGCACGGCGGCGCCCAAGGCGCGGTTGCGGGCGATCCGGGTGATGCGCGAGGCCGGTATCCCGGTGGGGGTGCTGTGTTCGCCGATGATCCCGATGATCAACGACAGCGAGCTGGAGAGCCTGCTCACCGAAGCCCATGCAGCCGGTGCACAAAGTGCCGCGTATATGATGCTGCGTCTGCCGCTGGAGGTGGCGCCGCTGTTCGAGGAGTGGCTGGCGGCGCATTACCCGCAGCGCGCGGCCCATGTGATGAGCCTGGTACGCCAGGTGCGGGGTGGGGGCGTGTATGACAGTCGCTTCGGCGTGCGTATGCGCGGAGAGGGGCCGTTTGCCGATCTGCTGGCGCAGCGCTTCAGCAAGGCAATCAAGCGCCTTGGGCTCGACCGTCGGGAAGGCTTCAATCTGGATTGCACGGCGTTCTGCCCACCGGGCAGGCAGATGGCGTTGTTGTAGACTATCGGGCAAATACGCACTGTGATCGTAGAGGTGGTCGCGTTTTGACATCACTGAAACCCGCGATCTAGAGCGGTTGATTCAGTTTGAGTTAAGTTTCGACGGCTACTTTGTTCAGCGAGTGACTGACGAGTTGGCACCCGGCTTTGCGGCGTTCTAAAACTATTCCATCGGCCCGGCGTCGAATTGACCTGAACCCTCCCCTGCATTAATCAAGAGGATGAATCATGAGTGACAAGGATAAACAGCCGTTGGCTGCGTCGGCTTCAGCCGCTCAAGTGGCGGAGTCCGCCGATGCAGCGCTAAAGCACATCGTTGACGGCTTTTTGCATTTCCATCACGACGTCTTCCCTCAGCAAGAAGAACTCTTCAAGAAACTCGCCACGGCCCAGAACCCTCGGGCGATGTTCATCACCTGCGCCGACTCGCGCATCGTGCCCGAGCTGATTACCCAGAGCTCGCCCGGCGACCTGTTCGTGACCCGTAACGTCGGCAACGTGGTGCCACCTTACGGGCAGATGAACGGCGGCGTTTCCACGGCCATCGAATACGCGGTCCTTGCCCTGGGCGTGCAGCACATCATCGTGTGCGGGCACTCCGACTGCGGCGCGATGCGCGCGGTGCTCAACCCCGCGAGCCTGGAGAAGATGCCGACGGTCAAGGCCTGGCTGCGGCACGCCGAAGTCGCCAAGACCATGGTTCACGACAACTGCGACTGCGCCAATGAAGGCGAGAGCATGAAGATGCTGACCGAAGAAAACGTCATCGCCCAGTTGCAGCATTTGCGCACCCACCCGTCCGTGGCCTCGCGCATGGCCAATGGTCATTTGTTTATCCATGGCTGGATCTACAACATCGAGACCAGTGAAATCCGCGCCTACGATGCGGAAAAGGCGGCGTTTCGACCGCTGAACGGCACCGAGCCAATCCCCTCCGCGACGCCTAAAGCGCGCTTCTAACACACTTCCCTGCCGGGTAGAGCGGTGGCTGCCATGGATGCAGCCAGGCTTTGCCGCGCCCGGCGAATGCCTCGGGAGAGTCATCATGCGTGCTGCTCAATTAAAAGCTGTGTTGCCTCGGGAGCTGCTGGCCTCCGTGGTAGTGTTTCTGGTCGCCCTGCCCTTGTGCATGGGGATCGCGATCGCTTCCGGCATGCCGCCGGCCAAGGGCCTGATCACCGGGATCATCGGGGGCCTGGTGGTGGGCTGGATGGCGGGGTCGCCGTTGCAAGTCAGCGGGCCGGCGGCGGGGTTGGCGGTGTTGGTGTTCGAACTGGTGCGCCAGCACGGCATGCCGATGCTCGGGCCGATCCTGCTGCTGGCCGGCTTGCTGCAACTGCTGGCCGGGCGTTTGCGCCTGGGCTGCTGGTTCCGTGTCACGGCGCCGGCGGTGGTCTACGGCATGCTGGCGGGGATCGGCGTGCTGATTGTGCTGTCGCAGGTCCATGTGATGCTCGACGGTGCGCCCCAGCCATCAGGGCTGGATAACCTGGCGGGCTTCCCGGCCGCGTTGGCAGCGGCGGTGCCTACCCTGGGCGGCGGCCTTGGCTGGCAGGCCGGTTTGCTGGGGCTGTCGACCATGTTGGTGATGTACCTGTGGGATAAGTTCCGCCCGCAACCGCTGCGGTTTGTGCCGGGCGCCTTGTTGGGTGTGGGCCTGGCAACGCTGGCCAGCCTGGTACTGGCGTTGCAGGTCAAGCGCGTGGAGGTGCCGGAAAACCTCGCCGACGCCATCGATTGGCTGCGCCCCAGCGACTTGCTGAACCTGGCCGATCCCCAATTGTTGATCGCCGCGTTCGCCGTGGCGTTTATCGCCAGTGCCGAAACCCTGCTCTCCGCCGCCGCAGTCGACCGCATGCACAGTGGTCAGCGTTCTGACTTCGATAAGGAATTGTCCGCGCAAGGCGTGGGCAACATGCTCTGCGGCCTGGTCGGCGCCTTGCCGATGACGGGTGTGATCGTGCGCAGCTCGGCCAACGTGCAGGCCGGCGCCACCACGCGCTTGTCGGCGATGTTCCATGGCGTGTGGCTGCTGGGGTTCGTGCTGTTGCTGTCGAGCGTGCTGCAAAGCATTCCGGTGGCGAGCCTGGCGGGCGTGCTGGTGTACACCGGGATCAAGTTGGTGGACGTCAAGGCGTTCCGCGCGTTGGGCCGCTACGGGCGGATGCCGATGTTTACCTACGCGGCCACGGCGCTGGCGATCGTCTTTACCGACCTGCTGACCGGCGTGCTGGTGGGTTTCGGGCTGACGTTGCTGAAACTGGCGTTCAAGGCTTCGCGCCTGAAAATCAGCCTGATCGATTTGCCCGGCCACGGTGAAATGGAATTGCGTTTGAGCGGCGCGGCGACTTTTCTGAAAGTGCCGGCATTAACCCGCGTGCTGTCGACGGTGCCGGCGGGAACCACCCTGCATGTACCGCTGAACAACCTCAGTTACATCGACCATTCTTGCCTGGAGTTGCTGGAGGAGTGGGGCCGGGCCAATGCGGCTAAGGGCGCGAAGCTGGTGATCGAGGCGCGGGGGTTGAAGCGTCGCTTGGAAGGTCGGGTGCGGACCACGACGGGGATCGGTTCGGCACCGTTTACCAACTGACGGAACCGGATCAAAAATGCGGGAGGGGGCTTGCCCTCTCCCGCATGTGTTTAGCGTCAGGTCGAAGATTCAGGCCTGCTGATCCAGTTCCAACTCAATGCCCAACTTGCGCGACAGGCACGGCCAGCGCTTCCACGCTGCTTCCGTTGCCAGGCTTTTGAGCTGCTCGCGGTAGGCCTCGACCGATTCCAGCGCAAAGCTGTCTTCGCTGAGCATTTCATCTACCGCATGGTGTACGGCTTCGTCCAACTGGTTGGCAAAGGTTTCACCGATCAGTTGATGGGCAATCAGATTGGCCACGGTGGTGTCCGCTGGAATCAACGGTTGGCCGAAATGCTTGATATACAGGTCATTGACCTCTTCGACCAGGCGATGGGCCAGGTAGGCCTCGTCCAGCAGGCCGTCGAGACCGATATGGCCCGCCAGAATCGCTGGCGGTTGCAGGAAAAACTGCTCGGCAATCTTCAGTACCGGCTTGACCTGGCTTTCGATACCGGCCTCGCGGGCTACGTCGTTGGCGGCGTCCAGCAGGTCTGGGACGAGGTCGACGTAGGCAGTGACAAAGCGTGTCATGACGAGGTTACGATCACCCTCCGCCAGGGTAATGGCCGAATGCAGGTGCGGTAATTGTTTCTCGAGTTGCTGGGCCAGTTGGCCGGTGCTGGCTTCGTGTTGATGGGCAAGGGAAATCTGCTCGCGCAATGCGGCGGTGTTCATGAAAGCTCCAGTGAAGCAGGCGTAGGAAAAGGGAAAGGACAAGGTAGTTCGTTTATACAAGCGTCTAAGACGCATTTGTCATAATTATTTCATGGTTATGCGCCGCTGTTATATCGAATTGCCATCGTTCGTCGGATAAACGATTCCGCCCCCCGGTCTTATGGGCCCCGTCCGTCTGTTTCAGCTCATTTGCCCCTGCACATTGCGGGGTGGCAGGTGCTGTCTATACTCGGTTTTGTACGCGATTAGCTGATGACGCCAGACTGCATAAGCAGGTGAGGCTAAGCGGTTGTAAGCAGTATGGAAGCCGCTCCCTTCGACGCAGGTGCACACCGGCGGGATAACAAGAACGATAAGGGGAACCCGCAATGACGCGACATCCACATGTTTGGATGGGCCTCCTGTTGTGGTCAGTATTCGGTCAGGCGCATGCCGCCTGGACAACGAATATGGCGCCAGGGGCGACAGAAGTCAGTCACGCCGTGTTCGACCTGCACATGACCATTTTCTGGATCTGTGTAGTGATCGGCATTGTCGTATTTGGCGCGATGTTCTGGTCGATGATCCTTCACCGCCGGTCTACGGGCCAGGTGGCCGCCAAGTTCCACGAAAGCACCACCGTGGAAATCCTCTGGACCGTAGTGCCCTTGCTGATCCTGGTGGCCATGGCCATTCCGGCGACCAAGACTCTGATCAACATCTACGACAGCACGGAATCGGACATCGATATCCAGATCACCGGCTATCAGTGGAAGTGGCATTACAAATACCTCGGCCAGGATGTGGAGTTCTTCAGCAACCTGGCTACTCCCGCCGAGCAGATCCACAACAAGGCCACCAAAGGCGAACATTACCTGCTGGAAGTCGACCAGCCGCTGGTGCTGCCGGTGGGCGCCAAGGTGCGTTTTCTGGTGACCGCCGCGGACGTGATCCACTCCTGGTGGGTGCCGGCCTTTGCGGTCAAGCGCGATGCCATCCCCGGTTTCATCAACGAGGCCTGGACCCGTATCGAGAAGCCCGGCATCTACCGGGGCCAGTGCGCCGAACTGTGCGGCAAGGACCACGGCTTCATGCCCATCGTGGTCGAGGTCAAGTCCAAGGCCGACTACGACACCTGGCTCGGCGAGCGCAAGGCTGAGGCCGCTCAGCTCAAGGAGCTGACCTCCAAGGAGTGGACGCTGGACGAACTGGTCGCCCGTGGCGACAAGGTCTACCACACCAGCTGTGTGGCCTGTCACCAGGCCGAAGGCCAGGGCCTGCCGCCGATGTTCCCGGCGCTCAAGGGCTCGCCGATCGCCACCGGAAGCAAGGAAGACCACCTGCACCGCGTCTACTTCGGCAAGCCCGGCACCGCCATGGCCGCCTTCGGCAAGCAACTCTCGGAAGTGGATATCGCCGCGGTGGTGACCTACGAGCGCAACGCCTGGGGCAACAACAAAGGCGACATGGTCACGCCCAAAGACGTGCTGGCTCTGAAACAGGCGGAAAGCAAATGACTCACTTCATTGCGAATGCGCTGAACCGCCCCGCCCACTCGTTTGCAGGAGAACGGCCATGAGCGCTGTGATCGATGACCATGGCCACGCCAGTGACCATGCCCACGGCCCCGCCAAGGGTTTGATGCGCTGGGTGCTGACCACCAACCACAAAGACATCGGCACGATGTACCTGTGGTTCGCCTTCACCATGTTCCTGCTCGGCGGCTCGTTCGCCATGGTGATCCGCGCCGAGCTGTTCCAGCCCGGCCTGCAGATCGTCGAGCCGGCGTTCTTCAATCAGATGACCACCATGCACGGCTTGATCATGGTGTTCGGCGCGGTGATGCCGGCGTTCGTCGGCCTGGCCAACTGGATGATCCCGCTGATGATCGGCGCGCCGGACATGGCCCTGCCGCGCATGAACAACTTCAGCTTCTGGCTGCTGCCGGCGGCGTTCCTGCTGCTGGTCTCGACCCTGTTCACCCCGGGCGGCGGGCCGAATTTCGGCTGGACCTTCTACGCCCCGCTCTCCACCACCTACGCCCCGGAAAGCGTGACGTTCTTCATCTTCGCCATCCACCTGATGGGCATCAGTTCGATCATGGGCGCGATCAATGTGGTCGCCACCATTCTCAACCTGCGCGCACCGGGCATGACCCTGATGAAAATGCCGCTGTTCGTGTGGACCTGGCTGATCACCGCCTTCCTGCTGATCGCGGTGATGCCGGTGCTGGCCGGCTGCGTGACGATGATGCTGATGGACATCCACTTCGGCACCAGCTTCTTCAGTGCCGCCGGCGGTGGTGATCCGGTGTTGTTCCAGCATGTGTTCTGGTTCTTCGGCCATCCCGAGGTGTACATCATGATCCTGCCGGCCTTCGGCGCCGTCAGCTCGATCATCCCGACCTTTTCGCGCAAACCGCTGTTTGGCTACACCTCGATGGTCTACGCCACGGCGAGTATCGCGTTCCTGTCGTTCATCGTGTGGGCGCACCACATGTTCGTGGTCGGCATTCCGCTGGTGGGCGAGTTGTTCTTCATGTACGCCACCCTGCTGATCGCCGTCCCGACGGGGGTGAAGGTGTTCAACTGGGTCAGCACCATGTGGCAAGGCTCGCTGACGTTCGAGACGCCGATGCTATTTGCGGTGGCGTTCGTGATCCTGTTCACCATCGGCGGTTTCTCCGGCTTGATGCTGGCCATCGCGCCGGTAGACTTCCAGTACCACGACACCTACTTCGTGGTAGCGCACTTCCATTACGTACTGGTGCCCGGCGCAATCTTCGGCATCTTCGCCTCGGCCTACTACTGGCTGCCGAAATGGACCGGCCACATGTACGACGAAACCCTGGGCAAGCTGCACTTCTGGCTGTCTTTCGTGGGCATGAACATGGCGTTCTTCCCGATGCACTTCGTCGGGTTGGCCGGCATGCCGCGTCGGGTGCCGGACTACAACCTGCAGTTCGCCGACTTCAACATGGTCTCGTCCATCGGCGCGTTCATGTTCGGTGCCACGCAGATCTTCTTCCTGTTTATCGTGATCAAGTGCATCCGCGGCGGCCCGCCAGCACCGGCCAAGCCGTGGGACGGCGCTGAAGGCCTGGAGTGGAGCGTGCCCTCGCCGGCGCCGTACCACACCTTCACCACGCCACCGGAGGTCAAATGAACCGGCTTCCACAAACCCCCTCCCACACTGTCGGGTGATCGCCATGGCTGACTCCGTGCCACTCAAGCGCCTGGTCACCCGTCTGTTGATCCTGGTGCTGGCGATGTTCGCTTTCGGCTTTGCCCTGGTGCCGATCTACGACGTGATGTGCAAGGCGTTCGGCATCAACGGCAAGACGGCCGGGCAGTATGAGGGCGAGCAGATCGTCGATCCGTCGCGCCAGGTGCGGGTGCAGTTCCTGTCCACCAATGCCATCGACATGGTCTGGGAGTTCCATTCCAAGGCCGACGAGATCGTGGTCAACCCCGGCGCGATCAACGAGATGCTCTTCGTGGCCTACAACCCCAGCGACAAGCCGATGACCGCCCAGGCGATCCCGAGCATTTCCCCGGCTGAAGCGGCGATGTACTTCCACAAGACCGAGTGTTTTTGCTTCACCCAGCAAGTGCTGCAACCCGGTGAGCGCATCGAAATGCCGGTGCGCTTCATTGTCGATCGCGACATGCCCAAGGATGTGAAGCATTTGACCCTGGCGTACACGCTGTTTGATATCACCGCGCGCCAACCGCCCGTGGCTGTCCATAGCGGCGGCTAGCTACTGTTTGCCCGCTCAATCAGGAGAGCGAATACATGTCGACTCATGATACGTACTACGTACCAGCGCAAAGCAAATGGCCGATAATTGCCACGGTTGGCCTGCTGATCACCGTGTATGGCCTGGGCGTGTGGTTCAACGACCTGAAGGCTGCGCGCCCGGAATCCCACGGGCCGTGGATTTTTTTCCTCGGTGGCCTGTTGCTGGCCTACATGCTGTTCGGCTGGTTCGGCGCGGTGATCAAGGAAAGCCGTGCCGGGTTGTACAGCGCGCAGATGGACCGCTCGTTCCGCTGGGGCATGACCTGGTTCATCTTTTCCGAAGTGATGTTCTTCATCGCGTTCTTCGGTGCGCTGTTTTATGTGCGGCATATGTCGGCACCGTGGTTGGCGGGCGAAGGCTCCAAAGGCATCGCGCATATGCTGTGGCCGAATTTCGAGTTTGTCTGGCCGCTGCTCAACAACCCCGATCCCAAGCTGTTTCCCCCGCCCGAAGGCACCATCAGCCCGTGGGGCCTGCCGTTGGTCAACACCATCCTGCTGGTGAGTTCCAGCGTGACCATCACCATCGCCCACCATGCGCTGCGCAAAGGCCATCGCGGTGCGCTGAAGCTCTGGCTGGCGATCACGGTGCTGCTGGGCCTGGGCTTTCTTGGGTTCCAGGCCGAGGAATACATCCACGCCTACAAAGAGCTGGGCCTGACGTTGGGCTCCGGCGTGTACGGCGCGACCTTCTTCATGCTCACCGGTTTTCACGGGGCCCACGTGACCATCGGCACGATTATTTTGTTCGTGATGCTGATGCGTATCTTGCGCGGGCACTTCAATGCCGAGCACCAGTTCGGTTTCGAGGCGGCCAGTTGGTATTGGCACTTTGTGGATGTGGTCTGGATCGGCCTGTTTTTCTTCGTGTATGTGCTGTGAGGCGCGCTACCAAGGCGCATGCGACACCAACTGGCCGCTGAAAAAGCCCCAGGCGATCAACGCCACGGTGATCACGGCCAGTACGACACGCACGGTCAAGGCGGTGACGAGGCGGTTGGAGTGGCCCTCGTCCTTGACCAGGAAGAACAAGCCACTGAACAGGCTCGCGACGGTCGCGATCAGCATCAGGGCAATGGCGGCTTTGAGCATGGTCTGGCTCCAGGGCTTATAGGGGAGGGGCGATGAAATCCAGTATAGCCAGTGCCATCCAGCGCTTTCGCCCCGGTATCGCGCCGACGTTGGTGGTGCTCGTGTTGCTGCCGCTGATGGTGGGCCTGGGGTTCTGGCAACTGTCGCGCGGCCATGAAAAACAGCTGATGGTGGACAGCTATGCCGAGCGCCGCGCCGCTGAGCCGGTGGGCAGTGCGCAACTCGACAGCATGGCTGATCCGGCCTTCCGTCGCGTGCATCTGCGCGGTCAATTCGACGGCGAGCACAGTGTGTTGCTCGACAACCGCATGCGTAATGGCAAGGCCGGCGTCGAGCTGCTGCAACCGTTTCACGACCAGGCCAGCGGCTTGTGGCTGCTGCTCAATCGTGGCTGGTTGCCCTGGCCGGATCGGCGCGCGCCGCCCGTCTTCAGCACGCCGGAACAGCCGGTGAATCTTGACGCCTGGGTGTATGTCGCGCCCGGCGAAACCTTCCAGTTGCACGCCGACCCGGCGACCACGCACTGGCCGCGCCTGCTCACCGCGCTGCATCCGGCCACGCTGTGGGCCGAGCTGGGGCGCAGCGGTTTTGCCTACGAACTGCGCGCCGAAGCCGGCCCCGGCACCTACGAAACCACCTGGCCCATCGTTGCCATGGGCCCGGAAAAACACCTGGCCTATGCGGTGCAATGGTTCGCCATGGCGCTGGCGCTGCTCAGCCTTTACCTCTACCTCGGATGGCACAACGCAAAGGAGAAGCACCATGGGAGCGGCCATGAATCCACTCAACATGTCTGATGCGCCAGCGACGCCCGACCGGCGCAAAGGCCGCTGGCAACTGATCCTGATCCTGCTGATGGTGATCGGCCCGATGGCGCTCGCCACCTTTATGTACAAGCTGCAGTTCTGGGTGCCGGACAGTCGCAGTTACCACGGCGAACTGATCGGCAACGGCCAGACCCGCGCCGATATCGGCGTGCAGGCGGACGAACAGCGCTGGCAGTTGCTCGTCACCGCGCCCAGCGCCTGCGCCGCCGAGTGCCGGCAACTGGTGTACCTGGCGCGGCAGCTGCAGATCGGCCTCGGCCGCGATGCGTCCCGGGCCAGTCATGCCCTGGCCAGTGCACAGCCGGTCGGCGCCGATTACGAGGCCAGGCTCAAGGCCGAATACCCGCAATTGCAACGCTACCCGCTGGACCTGACGACCTTCGGCAAAGCCGCTGCCGCACCGGGCGAGGCGCAACTGTGGATCGTCGATCCCCACGGCAACCTGGTGCTGCGCTACGACACGACGGTCAAGGGCAAGGACTTGCTCAACGACCTGCGCCAGTTGTTGAAACTGTCGAACATCGGATAAGGGCATCGTTATGGCCAAACCTGGATTTCGCCTCGCGCTGTTTGCCACCTTGCTGGCGCTGATTGTCGTATTGCTCGGCGCCTATACGCGCCTGACCCACGCCGGCCTGGGTTGTCCGGATTGGCCGGGCTGCTACGGCTTTATCAGCGTGCCGCAAAGCGACGCCCAGTTGGCCCATGCCGAGCTGCATTTCCCGGACACGCCGGTGGAGGCCGACAAAGGCTGGAGCGAGATGGTCCATCGTTACTTTGCCGGCACCCTGGGCCTGCTGATCGTGCTGCTGGCGGCGCGCTCGTGGCGGCATCGGCGCGACCCCGGCCAGCCGGTGAAGTTGCCGCTGTTCCTGTTGGCGGTGGTGTTCGCCCAGGCGGCGTTCGGTATGTGGACGGTGACGCTCAAGCTCTGGCCGCAAGTGGTGACCGGGCATCTGTTGGGCGGCTTTGCGACCTTGAGCCTGTTGTTTCTGCTGACCCTGCGCCTGTCCGGTGTGCTGCCCGCGCTGATCGTGCCCAAGCGCCTGCAATATTGGGCCACCGCCGGCCTGGTGCTGGTGATCGGCCAGATCGCACTGGGCGGCTGGGTGAGTTCCAACTACGCGGCGGTGGCCTGTATCGATTTGCCCACCTGTCACGGCCAGTGGTGGCCGGCGGCGGACTTTGCCAATGGCTTCCACCTGACCCAGCACATCGGCCCCAATTACCTCGGCGGCCAGCTCGACAGCGACGCGCGCACGGCCATTCACCTGACCCACCGCATCGGCGCGCTGCTGGTCACCCTGGTATTGCTGGGCCTGGCCTGGCAGCTGCGCGCGGTGGGCATGACCCGGCTCGCGGGCCTGCTGCTGATCGCCCTGGCGGCACAGATCGGCCTCGGCCTGAGCAACGTGTATTTCCACCTGCCGCTGCCGGTGGCGGTCGGTCACAACGCCGGTGGCGCAGCCTTGTTGCTGACCCTGGTACTGGTCAATTACCACGCCCGTACCAGCCTGGTCCGGGTGCGCCGCCAGATGCCGTTCGGCTGGCGCTTCAGCCCGCGTAAACACGTATCGGGCCTTATCACCCTCAAAGGAGAGATGCCATGGCGACCTTGATCGGCGCGCGTCACGGCCAGGCGATCTGGCGTGACTACCTGGAGCTGACCAAGCCGAAAGTGGTGGTGCTGATGCTCATCACCTCGCTGGTGGGCATGTTCCTCGCCACCCGCGCCGGGGTGCCGTGGGCGGTGCTGATCTTCGGCAACCTGGGGATCGCCCTGTGTGCCGGTGGCGCGGCGGTGGTCAACCACGTCGTCGATCGGCGCATCGATACGCTGATGGCACGCACGCAAAAGCGCCCGATCGCCCAGGGGCGTGTGTCGCCCGGAGCGGCGCTGGCCTTTGCTTTGTTTCTGGCTGTTGCCGGGTTGGCGCTGCTGCTGGCGTTCACCAACCCGCTGGCGGCCTGGCTGACGCTGGCCTCGTTGCTCGGTTATGCGGTGATCTACACCGGCTTTCTCAAGCGCGCGACGCCGCAGAACATCGTCATCGGTGGCCTGGCCGGCGCGGCGCCGCCGCTGTTGGGCTGGGTTGCGGTCACCGGGCATGTCAGCGCCGAGCCGCTGCTGCTGGTGCTGATCATCTTCGCCTGGACCCCGCCGCACTTCTGGGCCCTGGCCATTCACCGCAAGGAGGAATACGCCAAGGCCGATATTCCGATGCTGCCGGTCACTCATGGCGAGCACTACACCAAGGTGCATATCCTGCTCTACACCTGCGTCCTGCTGGCGGTGAGCCTGATGCCCTACGTCATCCATATGAGCGGCCTGCTGTACCTCGGATCTGCGCTGGTGTTGGGTGCACGCTTTCTGCAATGGGCCTGGGTGCTGTACCGTGGCGCTCAGCCGCACGCGGCGATCAACACGTTCAAGTACTCTATCTGGTACCTGTTCCTGCTGTTTATCGCCCTGCTTGTAGACCACTACTTACTGTTGAACCTATGACCCGAACTCAAAAAACTGTCTTCATTCTGGTGGCCATTGTCGCGTTGATCATGGGCCTGACCGTCAACAAAGTGCTCTCGGGCAAGGGCCAGGGCGACCCGACCGCCTTGATCGATGCCGGCATCATTCTGCTGCCGCAAAGCCGCCAATTGCCGCCGGTGACCATGACCAACCAGGACGGCCAGCCGGTGCTGGTCAACGAGTTGAAGGGCAAGTGGAGCCTGCTGTTCTTCGGCTACACCTTCTGCCCGGACATCTGCCCCACCACCCTCGCCCAACTGCGCCAGATCAAGAGCGAGTTGCCCAAAGAGGCTGTGGATAAGTTGCAGGTGATCCTGGTCAGCGTCGACCCGAACCGCGACACGCCGACTCAGCTCAAGCAATACCTGGGCTATTTCGACCCGCAATTCGAAGGCCTGACCGGCGCGAATGTGGACGATGTGCAGAAGGTGTCGAACGCGGTGAGCATCCCGTTCATTCCGGCGGACACGACCAAGCCGAACTACACGGTCGACCACAGCGGCAACCTCGCGCTGATCGGTCCGGATGGCACCCAGCGTGGGTTCATTCGTGCGCCGCTGAACAACCAGAAGCTGGTAGCGCAGTTGCCAGGGCTGTTGCAGCGCAAATAACAGGCAACACAAAACACAGGTGGGAGGGGGCTTGCTCCCGATGGCGGTGGGTCAGTCAACGTATGCATCGACTGAACTGCCGCTATCGGGGGCAAGCCCCCTCCCACATTGTTTGATCTGCGGTGTGTTGGGGAGCGAGCCGGATCAGAACGCCGGCTTGATCGCGCCTTTGTACTTCTCTTCGATGAACTTCTTCACTTCAGGCGTGTGCAGGGCTGCGACCAGCTTCTTCACGGCGTCCGAGTCTTTGTTGTCTTCGCGGGTCACCAGGATGTTCACGTAAGGCGAGTCGCTGCCTTCGATGACCAGAGCGTCCTTGGACGGGTCCAGTTTGGCTTCCAGCGCGTAGTTGGTGTTGATCAGCGCCAGGTCGACCTGGGTCAGCACGCGCGGCAACGTGGCGGCTTCCAGTTCGCGGAACTTGAGTTTTTTCGGGTTGGCGGTGATGTCCTTGATGGTCGACAGGATGTTGGTCGGGTCCTTCAGGGTGATCAGGTTGTGCTTGGCCAGCAGCAACAGCGCGCGGCCGCCGTTGGTGGCGTCGTTCGGGATCACGACGTTGGCGCCGTCAGGCAGGTCGGCCAGGGTCTTGTACTTGCTGGAGTAAGCGCCCAGGGGCTCGAGGTGGACCGCGCCGACGCTCACCAGGTGCGTGCCCTTGGCTTTGTTGAACTCATCCAGGTACGGCTGGTGCTGGAAGAAGTTGGCGTCCAGGCGCTTTTCGGCCACTTGTACGTTGGGCTGCACGTAGTCGGTGAAGACTTTGACCTGCAAGTCCACGCCCTCTTTGGCGAGTGCCGGCTTCACGAATTCGAGGATTTCCGCGTGGGGCACCGGCGAGGCGGCAACCGTGATGGTCTCGGCGTGGGCCGAAAACGCGGCGACGGCGGCGAAAGCAACCAGTAGTTTTTTCATCCAGCAAGCTCCTTGTTCGGGCATTTATCGGCGTATAGCCGGCAATAGTCGTTATTTTCGAGAAAAATGCACCACCAGCTTGTCGCCGACGGTTTGCAGAATTTGCACCAGGATCAACAACAGCACCACCGTGACGACCATCACATCGGTCTGGAAGCGCTGGTAGCCGAAACGGATGGCCAGGTCGCCCAGGCCGCCGGCACCGACGACGCCGGCCATGGCGGTGTAGGACACCAGTGTAATTGCCGTCACCGTAATCGCCGCGAAAATGCCGGGGCGGGCCTCAGGCAATAAAGCATGGGTGATGATCTGGCGCGTGCTGGCCCCCATGGACTGGGTGGCTTCGATGATGCCGCGGTCCACTTCACGCAGCGCGGTTTCCACCAGGCGCGCAAAGAACGGCGTTGCGCCCACGACCAGCGGCGGAATCGCACCGGCCACGCCCAGCGAGGTGCCGGTGATCAGCACGGTGAACGGGATCATCACGATCAACAGGATGATGAACGGCAGCGAGCGCAGGATGTTCACGCTCAGCGACAGCAACGCGTACAGGCCTTTTTGCTCGAACAGCTGGCGCGGGCTGCACAGAAACAGCAGCACGCCCAAGGGCAGGCCGAGCAGCACGGTGAAGAACAGCGAACCGAACAGCATGGTCATGGTGTCGCCGGTGGCGAGCCAGATTTCGGACCAGTCGATATTGGCGAAGAAACTCATCAGGACTTCCATTAGCGCAGCACCTCCATGTGGACGTCGGCGGCGGTGAAGCGGGCAAAGGCCGCTTCCATGTCACCGCCGGTGATGGCGAGGGTCAGTTGCCCGTAGGGGATGTCTTTGATGCGGTCGATACGCCCGGCGAGGATGCTGTAGTCCACACCCGTTTCGCGGGCGATGTTACCCAACAGCGGTGCGTAGGTCGCTTCGCCCTGGAACGTCAGGCGCACGATGCGGCCCGGTACATGGGCGAAGTCATCGCGCTGCTCGCTTTCGTCGACCTGATCGGCTTCCTGGACAAAGCGCTTGGTGGTCGGGTGCTTGGGGTGCAGGAACACGTCGGCCACCGAGCCTTGCTCGACGATCACGCCGGCATCCATCACGGCCACCTGGTCGCATACGCGGCGGATCACGTCCATTTCGTGGGTGATCAGTACGATGGTGAGCTTCAACTCGCGGTTGATCTCGGCCAGCAGTTGCAACACCGAGGCGGTGGTCTGCGGGTCAAGGGCGCTGGTGGCTTCGTCGCACAGCAGGATTTTCGGCTTGGTCGCCAGGGCGCGGGCAATGCCGACGCGCTGCTTCTGACCGCCGGACAGTTGCGCCGGGTATTTCTTGGCGTGGTCCGACAGGCCGACGCGCGCCAGCAGTTCGGCGACGCGCTGGTCGATGGCCTTGCGCGACAATTCGCCGGCCAGTGTCAGCGGCAGCGCCACGTTGTCGGCGACGGTCTTGGAGGCCAGCAGGTTGAAGTGCTGGAAAATCATCCCGACCTGCTGGCGGAAACGGCGCAGGCCGTTGGCATCCAGGGCCGTGACTTCTTCGCCATCGACGTTGATCTGCCCGCCGCTGGGTTGCTCGAGGCGATTGATCAGGCGCAACAAGGTACTTTTTCCCGCACCGGAGTGGCCAATCAGACCAAACACCTGGCCGTTCTCGACGCGCAGGTTGGTGGGGTGAAGCGCGGGGATTTCCTTACCGGCGACGCGGTAGGTTTTATGGACGTTATGAAACTCGATCACGTAGCGAACCTTGTGGGGCGCATGGAAAAGGGATCAGCGGTTAGCCGGGCGCGCATTTTAGCCTGTCCGTATAGCGGTTCTTAGCATTTATTTCGCATTCAACCAGTGATTTGGCAATAACGCGATCAAAGGTCATAAAAAAGGAACGGTGCAAATTCGTGTCAGTCACTACTTCAGCAACTCGATTTCCCGGGTGCCGTGCCTGGGGTTTTGCTCAAACGAGCCGGGGACCGCTCTGGCCACTTTGAATAAGGAGTTTTGTCTGATGAGTACCCACAAGCCAGCCATCCCGCCGAAGAGTGAACTGGCGGGCACCGATACCCTGGACCGTGGCAACACCAACGCCAAGCTGCAGGCCCTGGAGGCATTCCGTAGCGACGCGACCGGCCAGGCGCTGCGTACCAACCAAGGCGTGAAGATTTCCGATAACCAGAACACCTTGAAAGTCGGTGCCCGCGGCCCCTCGCTGCTGGAAGACTTCATCATGCGTGAAAAAATCACGCATTTTGACCATGAACGTATCCCGGAGCGCATCGTGCATGCGCGCGGTACGGGCGCGCATGGCTATTTTCAGACCTATGAGAACCATTCGGCGCTGAGCAAGGCCGGTTTCCTGCGTAACCCCGAGCATAAAACGCCGGTGTTCGTGCGTTTTTCCACCGTGCAAGGCCCGCGTGGTTCGGGCGATACGGTGCGCGACGTGCGCGGTTTTGCCGTGAAGTTCTTCACCGAGGAAGGCAACTTCGACCTGGTGGGCAACAACATGCCGGTATTTTTCATTCAGGATGCGATCAAGTTTCCTGACTTTGTGCATGCGGTAAAGCCTGAGCCGCACAATGAAATGCCTACCGGAGGCTCGGCCCACGATACGTTCTGGGATTTTGTCTCGCTGCAGCCGGAATCGGCGCACATGGTGATCTGGGCCATGTCTGACCGGGCTATTCCGAAAAGCCTGCGTGCCATGCAGGGGTTCGGTATTCACACCTTTCGCTTGATCAATACCGAAGGTAAATCGAGCTTCGTGAAATTCCACTGGCATCCAACAGTCGGCACCTGTTCCCTGGTGTGGGACGAAGCGCAAAAGCTTGCCGGTAAAGATACCGATTACCACCGTCGCGACCTGTGGGAAGCGATTGAGGGCGGTGACTACCCTGAGTGGGAGTTGGGTGTACAGATCGTTGCGCAAGAAGACGAGCATAAGTTCGACTTCGACCTGCTCGATCCGACCAAGATCATCCCCGAAGAGTTGGTGCCGATTACGCCGCTGGGCAAGATGGTGCTTAACCGCAACCCCGACAACTTCTTTGCCGAAGTCGAGCAAGTCGCCTTTTGCCCTGGCCATATCGTGCCGGGTATCGACTTCACCAACGACCCGCTGCTGCAAGGCCGCCTGTTTTCCTACACGGATACCCAGATCAGCCGACTCGGTGGGCCGAACTTTCATGAGCTGCCGATCAATCGGCCTGTAGTGCCTTTCCATAATGGGCAGCGGGATGCCCAGCATCGCACTGTGATCGATAAGGGCCGGGCTGCGTATGAGCCGAATTCGATCGATGGCGGTTGGCCGAAAGAAACGCCGCCCGCGGCTCAGGAGGGTGGTTTCGAAACCTATTACGAGCGCGTCGATGCCAACAAGGTGCGCGAGCGCAGTGAGTCGTTTGGCGATCACTTCTCCCAGGCCACGCTGTTTTTTAACAGCATGAGCCACCATGAGAAAGAGCACATCATTGCGGCCTACAGTTTTGAGTTGGGCAAGGTGGAGCGCGAGGTTATCCGTGCCCGTCAGGTCAATGAGATTCTGGCCAACATCGACCTGGAACTGGCCAGGCGCGTTGCACAGAACCTGGGTCTGCCCGCACCGACCAAAGGCACGGTGCCGCCGCGCAAGGCGTCGGTGAAAGCGTCGCCGGCGTTGAGCCAGGTGAACCTGCTGTCGGGCGATATCAAAACGCGCAAAGTGGCGATTCTGGCGGCCGATGGTGTCGACGGCGCGGCAATTGCCGCATTGAAGAAAGCGCTGCAAGCCGAGGGCGCACACGCCAAGTTGCTCGGGCCGACCTCGGCGCCGGTCACCACGGCCGATGGCAAGCATCTGGCGGTGGATGCGTCGATGGCAGGCCTGCCCTCGATTGCGTTTGATGCGGTGTTCGTGCCCGGCGGTAAGGCGTCGATCAAGGCGTTGAGTGGGGACGGTGTGGCGTTGCACTACCTGCTGGAGGCCTACAAGCACCTGAAGGCGATTGCCGTGGCCAGTGACGCGCAGCCCTTGCTCGATCTGCTCAAGCTCGAGGCGGATGCGGGGTTGATCGTGGGGGCGGATGCCAAGGCGTTCAAGGCGTTCTTTAAAGCGATTGCCCAGCATCGGGTCTGGGATCGTGAGCCGAAGGCCAAGGCGGTTCCGGCTTAAGTCATCTGCTGTTGGTTAGATCGCCATCGGGGGCTTGCCCCCGATGGCTTTATTCCGCCTTGCGCGGAATCAGCACAACCTGCGCCGGAATAGTCTTCAGGATCTGCCGGTGAATCGTCAGGTCGTAGCCCGAATCAATGCGCTTGACCCGTTTGCTCAGCAAGGTCGCCAGCCACGGGTAATCCTGGGTGCGCGGTGCCTGGATGGTCACATCGCACTGGTAATTCACCACGTCGGTGGCGATGGCATCCAGCTGATGGCGCAGCTCTTCGATGTCTGTGAGGTTCAGCGCCACGGTGGTGCTCTGCGCGGCCGGGTCGATGACCTTGGCGACGGGCTTGGTTTCGGCGGCCTTGAGGGCGGCCTCGGCTTTGTCCAGCTCGGCTTTGCGCGCGTGGGTGATGGCGCTGTTGACGCCACCGGTCAGCGCCGGAGCCTTGGGCATCAATGCGCGGGCGCGGCTGAGGGCGGTAGCGGCGGCGTTGACATCACCTTTTTGCAACACGATCTGACTGCGTTGCAGGTAGGCTTCGGCCAGTTGACGCTGGTAAGCCTCGAGCGCCGGATCGTTGGGCGACTGGGCTTGCAGCGCGGCCAGTTGGTCTTCGGCGGTGGCCAGCTCGCTGCTGGCCAGGTTTTGCTCCAGTTGCGCGATGGCGACAGCGCGTGCGTCCGGGGCCTCGGGGGCGGCGGGCGGGGTACTTTGACAAGCGCCCAGCAGCAGGGAAAATGCGGCAAGGAGCAGATAACGGGAGGTGAACGGCTTCATTCCTGCGACTCTCTATTTGCGCAAAAAGCGAGCAAGTCTACACCCCTCGACGGGGCAGGACAAAACTCAGCAGAAACAGGGCGGCCGCCGTGACCACAATCGACGGCCCTGCCGGCGTGTCCTTGAACCAGGACAGCGCCAGGCCCCCACACACTGCCAGCATCCCCAGTACGCTGGCGCCGATCGCCATCTGTTCCGGCGAGCGGGCGTGGCGCTGGGCGGCGGCTGCGGGAATGATCAGCAGTGACGTGATCAACAATACGCCGACAATCTTCATCGCGACAGCGATCACCACGGCGATCAACAACATCAAGGTCATGCGCAGCGCGGGCACGGGCAAGCCTTCCACCGTGGCCAGTTCTTCATGCACGGTGATTGCCAGCAGCGGGCGCCACAGCGTCACCAGCAGCACCAGCACGGCAGCGCTGCCGCCGAGAATCCACGCAAGGTCCGTGGGGCTGATCGCCAGCAGGTCGCCGAACAGGTAAGCCATCAGGTCGATGCGTACTTCATGCATGAAGCTCAGCACCACCAGGCCCAGGGACAGGGTGCTGGGCGCCAGGATGCCCAGCAACGTGTCGGAGGCCAGCGGCTGGCGCTGTTGCAGGGTCACCAGCAGCACCGCCAGCAGCAGGCAGCCGACGGTCACGGCGATGGTCGGGCTCACATCCAGCAGAAAGCCCAGGGCCACGCCCAGCAATGCGGCGTGGGATAAGGTGTCGCCGAAATAGGCCATGCGCCGCCAGACCACGAACGAGCCCAGCGGGCCCGCCACCAGCGCCAGAGCCAAGCCTGCCAGCAGGGCGTAGAGCAGAAAATCAGCCATGCTTGCAGCTATCTCCATGAACGTGAGTGTGGGGTGTGGCGGGATCGTCGACCACGGCGCCATGCAGGTCATGGGCGTGATCGTGATGGTGGTGATAAATCGCCAGGCTCTGCGCGTTCTTGCCGAACAGCTCGACGAACGCCGGGTCGCCGCTGACTTGCTCCGGATGGCCGGAGCAGCACACGTGGCGGTTGAGGCACACCACTTGGTCGGTGGTGCTCATCACCAGGTGCAGGTCGTGAGAGACCATCAGCACGCCGCAGCCAAGGCGGTCGCGCAGGCGGGTGATCAAGCTGTACAACTCGGCCTGGCCGGCGACGTCGACGCCCTGCACCGGTTCGTCGAGCACCAGCAGTTCCGGCTCGCGCAACAGGGCGCGGGCCAGCAACACGCGCTGCATTTCACCGCCGGAGATGCTTTGCACCGGGCTGTCGATGACCTGTTCGGCACCGACTTCCTTGAGCGCGGCTTGCGCGCGGGCGCGGTCCACGCCCGGCACCAGGCGCAGGAAGCGCAGCACCGACAAGGGCAGCGTCGGGTCCACGAAGAGTTTTTGCGGCATATAACCGACACGCAGCTTGGGCTTGCGCCACACACTGCCGGTGTCGGGCTTGAGCAGGCCGAGTACGGCGCGCACCAGGGTGGTCTTGCCGGCGCCATTGGGGCCGATCAGCGTGACGATCTGCCCCGGTTCGACGCTCAGCGCGATGTTATCCAGCACGTTTTGCCCGGCGAACGTGACCCCGACCTGCTCCAGGCGGATTAACGCGTTGCTCATCAAGCCCCCTGGCAACCGGCGCAGAGCCCGACGACTTCGACGGTTTGCCCTTCCACCTTGAAGCCGACGTCGGCGGCGCTCTGGATGATGGCGTCGCTGATGCTGCTTTGCTCAAGCTCAATGGCGGCGTGGCACTTGCGACAGATCAGGAACTGCCCCTGGTGCGCGTGTTCCGGGTGGTTGCAGCCGACGAAGGCGTTGAGTGACGCGATGCGGTGTACCAGGCCGTTGTCCAGCAGGAAATCCAGCGCGCGGTACACCGTGGGCGGCGCGGCGCGGCGACCGTCCTGCTCGCTGAGCACGCCGAGGATGTCGTAGGCGCCCAGCGGCTTG
Source organism: Pseudomonas sp. PSPC2-3 (assembly GCF_049898265.1). Classification (NCBI taxonomy): domain Bacteria; kingdom Pseudomonadati; phylum Pseudomonadota; class Gammaproteobacteria; order Pseudomonadales; family Pseudomonadaceae; genus Pseudomonas; species Pseudomonas sp. PSPC2-3. The sequence continues at coordinate 804,840 of NZ_JAFCXJ010000001.1, forward strand.
TGGCTCTGCCAGACCAGTTCCAGCACGCGCCGACGCAGGGCGGTCAGGCGCAGACCCTGCCGTGCGCAGAGGGTGTCGGCCTCCGACAGCGCGGTATGCACGCAGTGAGAGTGGTCGTGGGGACGGCTGGCAAGCGGTGTTATAGGCATGAGCGGCGACAGATATTTGATAGAGACGTTATTATGTTACCCGTTCCTACGCCATTGAGTGGTCATCGTGTCCCGACTTTTTCCCGTTTTTGTCGTATTTGTCGCCAGTTTGCTCACCGCGGGTGCCGCTCAGGCGGAGGTCAAGGTGCTGACCAGCATCAAGCCGCTGCAGTTGATTGCCGCGGCTGTGCAGGACGGCGTGGCGGTTCCCGAGGTGTTGTTGCCGCCGGGGGCCTCGCCGCATAACTATGCGTTGCGCCCATCCGACGTGCGGCGCGTGCAGTCGGTAGACCTGCTGTATTGGATCGGCCCGGACATGGAAGGCTTCCTGCCCCGCGTCCTGAAGGGGCGCAGCCTGCCGACGGTGGCCGTGCAGGATCTTCCGGGCATGAAACTCCGTCGTTTCGCCGAAGATAGCCATTCCCACGCCGACGATGCCGACGAACATGACCACGATCATCGCCCAGGCACTTTGGATGCACATCTGTGGTTGTCGACGCTCAACGCCCGGGTGATTGCCGCACGCATGGGCGCCGACCTCAGCGCCGCGGACCCGGCCAATGCCGAGCGCTACCAGCTCAACGTGAAGGCGTTCGTGAGCCGACTGGATGCGTTGGACGCACGCTTGAAAGCGCGGATGGCCGGCATCCACGACAAGCCTTACTTTGTGTTCCACGAAGCCTTTGATTATTTCGAAGAGGCCTACGGCCTCAAGCACGCCGGTGTGTTCAGCGTGGCCGCCGAAGTGCAGCCCGGTGCCCAGCATGTGGCGGCGATGCGTACACGTTTGCAGGAAGTCGGCAAGACCTGCGTGTTCAGTGAGCCGCCGCTGCGTCCGCGCCTGGCGGAAACGCTGGTGGCCGGTTTGCCGGTGAAATTGGCGGAGCTGGATGCGTTGGGGGGGTACACCCCGGCTTCCGCTCAAGGTTACGAACAGGTGCTGGACAAGCTGGGCAATGACTTGGCGGGCTGCCTGGAGTCGCTCTGAAAGCCCAGGCATAACGTCTGTAGGAGGGAGCAAGAAGCCCCCTCCCGCATTTTAGAGCGCGAACGGCAGCTGGATCGCGACCTGCTGGCGCTGCGCCAGCCGATGCTCGAACTCCGCCGGGTCATGAATCAACACATCCTGCCCGGCAAACGACTCCGCCGCGATCAGGCGTGACAACCAGAACCGCACGCACGCCACGCGCAACATCGTCGGCCACAACTCGGCTTCTTTCGCGGTAAACGGGCGCAACCCCGCATAAGCCCCGAGCAGTGCGCGGGCGCGCTGGCCGTCGAGTACGCCGTCGGCGTCCGAGCACCAGTCATTCAGGGCGATCGCCACGTCGTACAGCATCGGGCCCGAGCAGGCGTTGTAAAAGTCGATCAAGCCCGTCAGGTGCGTGCCTTCAAACATCGCGTTGTCGCGAAACAGATCCGCGTGAATATTCGCGCGCGGCAGGGCGAGGATCTGCGCCTTGTGGGCCTCGATCTCATCCAGTGCGTCGCGCAGCAGGCGTTGCGGCGCTGCGTCCAGGTGCGAAATCAACTGCGCTCCTTCGCTGAGCATCCAGTCCAGCCCGCGATCGGTCTTGCGCTCCAGCACCTTGTCGCCCTGGGTCGCCAGGTGCAGATGGCCAAGCAGGTCGCCGACCTGGGCGCAGTGCTGGGCATTGGCGTCCTTGATGTGCTTGCCGGCCAGGCGCGGTTGCAGCAGCGCCGGTTTGCCGGCCAATTCGCGCAGGGCCACGCCGTCGGTGGTGCGCAGGGCGTAAGGCACCGGCAAGTCGGCGTCGTGGAGCACGTCGAGCAGTTCGATGAAGAACGGCATTTCCTGCACCGGGCCGCGCTCGACCAGGGTCAGGACGAACTCACCCTGTTCCAGGCTGATGAAGAAATTGGTGTTTTCGCTACCCGCGGCGATCCCCTGGAAATCAAGCAGGCGGCCGAGCCCGTAAGGGGCAAGAAAGGTTTCCAGCTCGGGCCGAGCCAGGGGGGTGAACACAGACATGGTTAAAACTGCCAGTACGGGCGCCGCGGTGTGCGGCGCCAATTGAAGTTAAGAAATCATTTCCATTCGAAGATCTTCCATGACGGGATCAGCATATCCGGTTGGTCAGAGCGGATGAAATTCGCATCGGTTCCGTCCGCGCGCACCAGGAAATACGGTGGGAAGCCTTTCTTCGTTATCTTGATTGCGTACAGGAAACCGTTTTGACGGTACTCCTGAATGGTTCTGTCGCCCTCTGTGCGAATGGTAACTTCCGGATCACCCGAAGGCGCACTGTCGGCCGCCATGGCAACCATCGGAGCGAATGCAAACAAGCCGGTCAACAGCAGGCGATTGAATGAGCGCATGATAACCTTGTCCCTTTGTTGTCTGTGGTCCGGCTATTCTAGCGCCTGACCCGCCGAAAAGGTTGATCCTGCTCATGAGCCAAGCCCCCCTCGTCCTGGTGGACGGTTCTTCATATCTGTACCGCGCCTTCCACGCGCTGCCACCGCTGACCACTTCCAAAGGCCTGCCGACCGGTGCGGTCAAGGGCGTGTTGAACATGCTCAAGAGCCTGCGCAAGCAGTACCCGGACAGCCCGTTCGCGGTCGTGTTCGACGCCAAGGGTGGGACCTTTCGCGACGAAATGTACGCCGAATACAAGGCCAACCGCCCAAGCATGCCCGACGACATGCGCCTGCAGATCGAGCCCCTGCACCAGAGCGTGATCGCCCTGGGTTTCCCGCTGTTGTGCGTCGAAGGCGTCGAAGCCGATGACGTGATCGGCACCCTGGCCCGCAGCAGCGCAGCCGCGGACCGCCCGGTGGTGATCTCGACCGGCGACAAAGACATGGCGCAGCTGGTGGACGGGCACATTACCCTGGTCAACACCATGACCGGTAGCGCCATGGATGTGGAGGGCGTAAAGGAGAAATTTGGCGTCGCTCCGGAGCAGATTATCGACTATCTGGCGTTGATGGGCGATTCGTCCGACAACATTCCTGGCGTTCCGGGCATTGGTCCGAAGACCGCTTCTGGCTTGCTGGTGGGCGTCAATGGCGGCCTGAAAGAGCTGTATGAAAATCTGGATATTGTGCCGAGCCTGCCTATCCGTGGGGCCAAGACCCTGCCGGCCAAGCTGCAAGAGCATAAGGACATGGCCTTCCTCTCCTATCAACTGGCGACGATCAAGATCGACGTGCCGCTGGACGTGGGCCTGGATGATCTGCACCTGATCGAGCCGGATCGCGAAAAACTCCTGGAGCTGTACACCCTCCTGGAGTTCAAAAGCTGGTTCGAGGAAGTGCAGCGCGACGCCAAGCGCACCGGCTTGGAGGTGGCGGCTCCGGTCGCCGAGAATGCGCCGGTCGTCAGCACCGAGCTCAAGTACGAGACCATCCTCGATCAGGCGCGTTTCGATGTGTGGCTGAAGAAGCTCGGCGAGGCCAAGCTGTTCGCCTTCGATACCGAGACCACCGGCATCGATGCACAGCAAGCGCAGCTGGTTGGGTTGTCGTTCGCGGTGCAGCCCTACGAAGCGGCCTACATCCCGCTGACCCATTCCTACATGGGCGTGCCGGAGCAGCTGGACCGCGACACGGTGCTGCGCGCGCTCAAGCCGATCCTCGAAGACCCGAGCAAGCTCAAGGTGGGCCAGCACGCCAAGTTCGATATGAATATCCTGGCCAACTGTGCCATCGGTGGCGATCAGAATTGTGGCATCACGGTGCAGGGCATTGCCTACGACACCATGCTCGAATCCTACGTCCTCGACTCCACCGCCACACGGCATGACATGGACAGCCTGGCTCAGAAATACCTGGGTCACACCACGGTGAGCTTCCAGGATATTGCGGGTAAAGGCGCCAAACAGCTGACCTTTGACCAGATCTCCCTCGAACAGGCCGGCCCTTACGCGGCTGAAGATGCCGACGTCACCCTGCGCCTGCACCAGACCTTGTTCGAAAAACTCCAGGCGATCCCGAGCCTGGTCAGCGTGCTGACCGATATCGAGATGCCGCTGGTGCCGGTACTGGCGCGTATCGAGCGCCAGGGCGCACTGGTGGATGCCAAGTTGCTCGGCGTGCAAAGTGTTGAGCTCGGCGAGAAGATGGTCGAACTGGAGCGTGAGGCATTTGCCATCGCCGGTGAGGAATTCAACCTCGGCTCGCCCAAGCAATTGGGCGCGATCCTCTACGAAAAACTCGGCCACCCGGTTCTCAGCAAGACCGCCAAGGGCCAGGCGTCGACCGCCGAAGCGGTGCTTGCCGAACTGGCCGAGCAGGATTTCCCGCTGCCCAAGGTGCTGATGCAGTACCGCTCCATGAGCAAGCTGAAAAGCACCTACACCGACCGCTTGCCTGAGCAGATCAACCCGCGCACCGGGCGCATCCACACGTCGTATCACCAGGCGGTGGCGGCCACCGGGCGTTTGTCGTCGAGTGATCCGAACCTGCAGAACATTCCGATCCGCACCGCTGAAGGCCGGCGGATTCGTCAGGCGTTCGTCGCGCCAAAAGGCTACAAGCTGCTGGCGGCGGACTACTCGCAGATCGAGCTGCGGATCATGGCGCACCTGGCCAAGGACGAAGGCTTGCTGCACGCCTTCCGCAATGACCTGGACGTACACAAGGCCACCGCCGCCGAAGTATTTGGCGTGGAGCTGGGCGCGGTCACCACCGACCAGCGTCGCAGCGCCAAGGCGATCAACTTCGGCCTGATCTACGGCATGAGCGCGTTTGGCCTGGCCAAGCAGATCGGTGTCGATCGTAAACAGTCCCAGGCCTATATCGACCGTTATTTCGCCCGCTATCCGGGCGTGCTGGCCTATATGGAGCGCACCCGCGCCCAGGCGGCCGAGCAGGGTTATGTCGAGACGATCTTCGGTCGCCGCCTGTACCTGCCGGACATCAACGCGAAGAACCCGGCGCTGCGCAAAGGCGCCGAGCGCACGGCGATCAACGCGCCGATGCAGGGCACCGCGGCGGATATCATCAAGAAAGCCATGGTGGCGGTGGATAACTGGCTGACCGCGTCAGGCCTGGATGCCAAAGTCATCCTGCAGGTACACGATGAGCTGGTGCTGGAGGTTCGCGAGGATCTGGTCGATCAAGTGCGTGACGAGATCCGCCAGCACATGAGCCACGCGGCGACGCTGGATGTGCCGCTGCTGGTGGAAGTGGGCGTGGGTGATAACTGGGACGAAGCGCACTGATAGCGCGGTTCTGCCACCGCCGAGGGTGGTGGCAGAACGCTTTAGATCCGAAAACGCCGTCGCTTATTGCAAATAGTTTTTTGTACCTGCCGGAACTTAACTCATGAAATGCCACTCAGAGTTACTGAATGGGTGGTGAAGCCCTTCAATGCTCCTATGTTGTGTTAAGTGTTGGCAGATATCTGGACCCCGCCCTAGCGGTCCGGAGCTTGAACCCCGAACTTCCCCTCCCCATACGAAGTCCGGGGTTTTTTTTGCCTGCGCAAAAGTCACTCCGCGGTTTCTGCGCCCTTGTCGGCCAATTCCATCCAGTCGGCCAGCACGGTGTAGGCTTCTTCCAGGCCCAGGCGCTTTGGCGCCGAGAACAGCTGGATGGTGATGGTGTCACCCCAACCTTTGCGGATTTCCGCCTGCACCTTCAACAGCGTGTTCTTGGCGGCGCCATAGGTCAGTTTGTCGGCTTTGGTCAGCAGGATATGCATCGGCATGCCGCTGGCGACTGCCCAGTCGAGCATCAGCAGGTCGAAGTCGGTCATTGGATGACGGATGTCCATCATCAGAATCAAACCCTTCAAACTCTCCCGGCCACCTAGGTAAGCCTCGAGGTGACGCTGCCAGTGCAGCTTCAGCGGGATAGGTACTTTTGCATAACCGTAGCCCGGAAGGTCGACCAGACGCCGATCATCGTCTAGCTTGAAGAAGTTGAGCAACTGCGTGCGGCCCGGGGTTTTCGAGGTGCGCGCCAGGCTGGCATGGGTCAAGGTGTTCAGGGCGCTGGATTTGCCCGCGTTGGAACGGCCGGCAAAGGCGACTTCAAAGCCCTCGTCATCGGGGCATTGGTCCACTTTGGCGGCGCTGAGCATGAAGGTGGACTGTTGGCACAGGCCGAGGATGGGGTTCTTGAGTTGCATGAGATTTCCGATATGGGCGGTGCCGAAAAAGGGTGCGGCAAGCGGTGTCGTTTCCGTTTCAGTAGCGCCAGTATATAATGCCGCAGATTTTGTGTGTGCTTTGTCCCAGCGAAGGATGAAGTTCACGGGAGCGATAGACCTTTATTGCGCATTAGAACGCAAAACGCTCCCAAACCCTGAAAAGGTCGATGTATGACCAGATGGTTGCTTGCTGTCGGTGTCTTGATGCCGCTTTACGGCGCTCAGGCTACACAGGAACCGGAAGCGGTGTACAACCGAGTTTGCGTGGCTTGCCATGCCGGCCAACTGCCGAACGCCCCGAAGCGGGGTGACCAGGCAGCCTGGGCGCCCAGACTGGCGCAAGGCATGGACATGCTGGTGCAACACGTGACCCAGGGTTTCAAGGCAATGCCGCCGCGTGGTTTGTGCATGGACTGCAGTACCGAGGATTACCAGGCCATCATTGAGTGGATGGTGAGTAAACCCGGTTAGATAACTCTTAAACCCTTAGCCGTAGTTGGATTAGCTGATGAACAAACTGATCGTGAGTCTGCTGTTGACCTTGGGCATCACCGGTGTTGCCCATGCTGCAGGCGACGCTGCTGCGGGTCAGGCGAAAGCCGCCGTGTGTGGTGCTTGCCATGGACCGGATGGTAATAGCCCGGCGCCGAACTTCCCTAAACTGGCCGGCCAGGGTGAGCGTTACCTGACCAAGCAGATGCACGACATCAAGGACGGCAAGCGCACGGTCCTGGAAATGACCGGCTTGCTGACCAACCTCAGCGATCAGGACCTGGCCGATATCGCGGCCTATTTTTCCAGCCAGAAAGGCAGCGTGGGAGCTGCTGATCCGAAGCAAGTGGCCCGTGGCGAAGAACTGTTCCGTGGCGGCAACCTCGACAAAGGCATGCCTTCCTGCATCGGTTGCCACTCGCCTAACGGCGTGGGCAACGCCGCTGCGGGCTTCCCGCATGTGGGTGGCCAGCATGCGCAGTACGTCGCCAAGCAACTGACGGACTTCCGTGAAGGCAATCGCACCAACGACGGCGATACCAAAATCATGCAGAGCATTGCCGCCAAGCTGAGCAACAAGGACATCGAAGCGGTTTCCCAATACATTCAGGGGCTGCACTGATCGAGGGCTGCGTTAACGCTCGATTAATCCGTTGATGCAAGCATAAAAAGGGTGGCCTAGGCCGCCCTTTTTTGTGGCCGGTGCCGTTACACTAACGAACTCATGCCCGCGCAGACCTGTCACAACAAAGGTCGCGTGAGGCGACTTTATTTGTCCAGGAGTAAAGCATGCGTAATCTGATCCTCAGCGCCGCTCTCGTCACCGCCAGCCTCTTCGGCATGACCGCACAAGCCGCCGACGTGCCGCTTGAAGCCGGTAAAACCTACGTGGAATTGGCCAACCCCGTGCCGGTTTCGGTGCCGGGCAAGATCGAAGTGGTGGAGCTGTTCTGGTACGGCTGCCCGCATTGCTACGCCTTCGAGCCAACCATCAACCCATGGGTTGAGAAACTGCCCAAGGACGTGAACTTCAAACGCATCCCTGCCATGTTCGGCGGCCCATGGGATGCCCACGGCCAACTGTTCCTGACCCTGGAAGCCATGGGTGTCGAGCACAAGGTTCACAACGCTGTCTTCGAGGCGATCCAGAAACAAGGCAAGCGCCTGACCAAGCCTGAGGACATGGCTGACTTCGTCGCGACCCAAGGTGTCGACAAGGACAAGTTCCTGGCCACCTTCAATTCCTTCGCCATCAAGGGCCAGATCGAAGCCGCCAAGAAACTCGCCGTGGCTTATGGCGTGCAAGGCGTTCCGACCATGATCGTCAACGGCAAGTACCGTTTCGACCTGGGCACCACCGGCGGTCCTGAAGCGACCCTCAATGTGGCCGACCAGTTGATCGCCAAAGAACGCGCCGCCAAGTAAGGGGCCTGCCATGCGTCGCTGGGGTACCGAACGCGTTGTCGGTCTGCATGACCCGCAGGTCAACGAAGCTCACCTGGAATCCACGGGCCTGCCGGCGGACAGCCGCCTGCGGCTGCTCAGCTTCAATATCCAGGTGGGTATCAGTACCGAGAAGTACCGGCACTACCTCACTCGTGGCTGGCAGCACTTGCTGCCCCACAACGGGCGGGCCGGCAACCTGCAGAAGATCGGCGACCTGTTGGGCGACTTCGACCTGGTCGCCCTGCAGGAAGCCGACGGCGGCAGCATTCGCTCCGGCTACATCAACCAGGTGGAACACCTGGCCCAGTTGGGTGCATTTCCCTACTGGTATCAGCAACTCAATCGCAACCTCGGGCGTCTGGCGCAGCACAGCAACGGCGTGCTCAGCCGCCTGAAACCATCGGCCATCGAAGATCACCCATTGCCGGGCCCCAAGGGTCGTGGCGCGATTCTCGTGCGTTTTGGCGAAGGTTCGGAAGCCCTGGTGGTGGTGATGATGCACCTGGCGCTCGGGGGGCGGACCCGCAACCTGCAGTTGGCCTACGTGCGTGAGTTGATTGGCGGCTACAAGCATCAGGTGTTGATGGGGGACATGAACACCCATGCCACCGACCTGCTGCAGAATTCCCCGTTGCGTGACCTTGGGTTGCTGGCGCCGCAAGTCGAAGCCACGTTCCCCAGCTGGCGCCCGCAACGCTGTCTTGACCACATCCTGCTCAGTCCGACCCTCACGCTTGAAAGTGTGCAGGTGCTGGCGCAGCCCATCTCCGATCACCTGCCGGTCGCGGTAGAGATTCGTCTGCCGGGTTCGCTCACGGTGGATGCATTGCCCGCGTTGAGCCCCGGCCCTCGCGGACCCCTTGCATGAGCGACGAAGCCCAGCGCTGGAAAGAGAAATACCTTAAAAGCATCGATCAACAAGACAAACTCGAACGCCGCTGGGCCGCCCGCCTCGACCTGCTGCGCCGAGGCTTGGTGCGCAGTACGTTGGCCGCTGAAGGCACCGACCGCGCGGTCGATCAATGCATGAAGGAAATGCGCGACGTGGTGCGCAGCGACGACATGGATGCCGCCCTCGCCGCATTGCTGCCGCGCCTGGAAAAAGCCGTACTGGATTCGGAGCAGCGTCGCGAAACCCGGATTGACCAGATGAGCGCCGCGCTCACGGCCCTGGTTGCGCAGTTGCAGAAACTGCCGCTGCCCCGCGAGGTGGCCCGCCCGTTGAAAACCTTCGCCAAGCAGCTGGATAGCCGCGTGGGCCAGGCGCGCGAGATCCCGCTGTTGCTCAGTGAGTTGAGCAACCTGCAAGGGCAGGCGTTGAATAACCTGGAACCGGACGGCGAAACCCCACGCCCCGGTCCCGGCCTGCTGCAACGTCTGTTTGGCGCCAAGGAAGTTGCGAGTGAGGCGCCGACCGGCGAGCCCGCGCCGCCGCCTTCTGCGCCTTCTGCGCCCGTCGCCGCCGCCAGGCCGGTGCCCGAACCTGTCGCCGAGGCGGCACCGCCGCCCCAGTCCGACGAGTTGGCCCAGGCCCTGCGGGCGTTCGCGCCGTTGCCGCAAGGCTCGGCCCCGCCCCCGCCGGAACCGCCGGAACCGGTGGCGGCAGCCAAGGCGGCCACGGTGGCCGAGGTCGTGAGCCCGGTCGTCGCCCCCGAAGCCGCGCCCCAGCCCGTGCCGATCGCCCGGCCCGTCGAAGTGGCGGCGCCTGCCGCGCTTCCAGCAGCGGCGCCAGAACCTGGCGCCGAAAGCGCACTCGCCGCGCTTATCGAACCACCGCCGGTTCAGGTCGATGCACCGCAACAAACCGTCATCGGCAGCCTGTCACTGCCGCCGGTGCTGGACGCGCCGGACCCGGACGAGCTGCTGGCGGACGCAATCTACGCCCTGCCCGATTCGCCGGAGCCGTCCTACAGCTCCGTGGCCAAACACATTGAAGACACCTTGCTTGGCCTGCTGGAAGACCTGTCCCTGCCCGAGCGCCACCGGCCCCAGGCCGAAGCCATGCGCGAGCGCCTGGCCCATGGTTTGAACTGGTACGAACTGCTGCCGATCCTCGATGACCTGGCCACGCTGATGCTGGCGATCACCGACAGCGGCCAGCATGAGTTCGAGGCCTACCTCAAGCAGCTCAACGAACGCCTCGAAGCATTCCAGGGCCATCTGCAGACGGCCAGCGAAGGCTATGCCGACAGTCGCTCGGCCGCCCGTGAGCTGGACACGCAAATCCGCGAACAGGTCGACGGCCTGCAAAGCAGTGTGCAGGGCGCCGCCGACCTGGACAGCCTCAAGCAGGTATTGGAAAGCCACCTTGAAGGCCTGCTCGGCACCATGGACCAGCACCAGCAGCAGCGTGACCTGCGCGAGCAGGAAGTGGCGGAGCGCTTGAAAGGGCTCGCCGAACGCGTCGCCAATATGGAGCAGGAGGCCCAGGGTTATCGCGATCACCTCGAAGTGCAGCGCCAGAAAGCGCTGGTCGATCCGCTTACCGGCTTGCCCAACCGTGCCGCGTGGAGCGAGCGCCTGGACCATGAGGTCAACCTCTGGCATCAGCGCGGCAACAGCCTGTCGCTGGCGATGCTGGACCTCGATCACTTCAAGCGTATCAACGACGGTTACGGGCACCTGGCCGGCGACAAAGTGCTGAAAATCATCGCCAGCGTGCTGCGCAAGCGCCTGCGCCCCGGCGACTTCATTGCGCGCTTCGGCGGCGAAGAGTTTGTGTTGCTGATGCCCGACTCACCCCTGGCGAATGCCCTGAGCGCTGGCGAAGTGCTGCGCGCGGCGATTGAAGTCTGCCCGTTCCACTTCAAGGGCGAGCCGGTGACGATCACGGTGTCGATGGGCGTGGCGCAGTTCCAGCCCGGCGAGCGCAGCGACCTGGCGCTCAAGCGCGCCGATGAGGCGTTGTACCGGGCCAAGGCAGCGGGACGTAACCGGGTGCAGGCGGCCTAAAAGATGTTCCATTTTGTAATTTGACGTTCGGGCCACAAACGGTACGTTACACTGTTGCATTATCGTCTTCAGCGTAACGTTATCCGCCATGAAATCCGTGTACTTCGCCTTTGTGTTCCTCCTGCTCAGCGGCTGCGCCAGCGGCCCGCGCCTGGATACCAGCCACCCTTCGGTCAACCATGACAACCGCGTGCAGTTCGTGGTCGTCCATTACACCTCGACCAACCTCGAACGCTCCCTGGCGCTGCTGACCCATGGTCAGGTCAGCAGCCATTACCTGATCGGCGACGACGCTTCGGGCACCATCTACAAGCTGGTGGATGAAAGCCAGCGCGCCTGGCATGCAGGGGAAAGCGAGTGGATGGGCCGCACCTGGCTGAACTCCAGCTCCATCGGGATCGAGATCGTCAACCCAGGGTTCCGCGACACGCCGACGGGCCGCGTGTGGTACCCGTATTCCGAAGCGCAGGTGAAATCCCTGGAGGTGTTGCTCAAGGACATCAGCACGCGCAACGGAATCGACCCCAGAAACATCATCGGTCACAGCGACATCGCGCCGCTGCGCAAGCTGGACCCGGGGCCGTTGTTCCCATGGAAACGCCTGGCCGAGAAAGGCCTGGGCGTCTGGCCCGACGCGCAGGCGGTGGCACGCTTCCAGGCGCAGTACGCCACGGACCTGCCGAGCATCACCTGGTTCCAGGAAGCGTTGGCGCACCTGGGCTACCAGACGCCGCAGACCGGTGAGCTGGACGTCGCCACGCGCCATGTGCTCGCCGCGTTCCAGATGCACTTTCGCCCTGCGCTGTTCGATGGTACGCCGGATGCCGAGAGTGCCGCGATCCTGCGTGCCCTCGACCGGCGTTAATCGCTACAGCGGCAACGCCATGTAGAACTGCGTGCCCTGCCCCGGCCGCGAATACACGCCCATGCGGCCGCCGTGCAGTTGCACGATCTCCTTGCACAGCGCCAGCCCCAGGCCGGCGCCGCCTTTCTTGCGGCCCACCTGCACGAAGGGTTCGAAGATGCGCCCTTGTTGGCCATAGGCGATACCTTCGCCGTTGTCCTCAACGCTGATGATCACCCGCTCGCCATGGCGCCGTGCCTGCAGACGGATCTGCCCGCCCTCGGCGGTATGGCGCAGGGCGTTGCCCAACAGGTTGTCGAGCACGCGTTCCAGTTGCGCCTGGTCGGCATACAGCCGAGGCAGGTCGGGCTGGGCTTCTACCAGCAGTTCGATGTGTTGTGCATTCGCCGGCTCGGCAAAGCGCGCCCGTGCGTGCTCCAGCAGGTCGGTGACATCGCACGCGGCCAGGGTGAGTTTCTGCAGGCCGTTCTGGTAGCGCGAAAAGTTGAGCAAGTCGTTGATCAGTTGCATCAGGCGCTGCATTTCTTCATTGACCGTATCCAGCAGGTCCGCTTCACGGGACTCCGCAGGAAACTTCGCGCGTTCGCGGAACAAACCGAAGGCCATGTGCATACCGGTCACCGGCGTGCGCAGTTCGTGGGAGGCGCGCAACACGAACTCGCTGCGTACCCGTTCAAAGGCGCGCTGTTCGGTGACGTCATGCAGCACCATCACGGCACCGAGGATATGCCCCTGGGTGTGGCTCACCGGCGTCAGGCTGTAGGTCAGCAGGCGCAGTTCGCCCTCGACTTCCACTTCCAAGTCGTCCGGCGCGCGCTCCAGGCTGCCGCCACGCAGCACCAGTTGCAGCTGATCGTCCATTTCCGGGCGACCCAGCGCCTCGCCCAGGCCCTGGCCGAGACGTTCCTCGTCCCAGCCCAACTGGCGCTGTGCCACTGGGTTGAGGTGCTCCAGGCGGCCTTGCCGGTCAATCATCAACAGGCCGTCGTCGATACTGTCGAGTACCGCCTGCAGGCGCTGCTGGCCGGCGAGCAACTCATCGATATTGGTTGCCTGATGCTGGCGCAAGGCTTCGGCCATGATGCCGAAGCGCCGGGTCAGTTGGTTCATTTCCGCTGCCGAAGAAATGGGCAGGGTCACTTCAAAATCGCCTTGCCCGATCTTGTCGGCGGCCTTGGCCAGTGCTTCGATCGGCGCGCCAAACCGTCGGGCGATGCCATGGGCGGTAACAAAACCGATGATCAACACCGCGAGGCCAACCAACCCCAGCAGCCCGGCGATCAACAAGGCGCGCTCGCGGGATTTATGTTCGCTGGCGCTGATGTTTTCCAAGGCCTGCTTGTGCTCGGCGATCAGGCCGTTGCGCAGGACATTGAAGGTTTCGGTGATTTTCTCTTTGCTGCCGGGCGGTGGGGACGCTTGTTGAGACTCGTCAAAAGCCGCCAGGAAGCGCTGATAGTCGGCCCGGGCCCGGCTGAAACCGCCGCTGTTCCCGTCGCGCTGTTCATGCGCAATGCCTTGGTCGAGCAGCTCGAAGTAACGCTGTTCGGACGCTTGCAGCGCCTCGGGATTGGGGCGCTGTTCGAGCATCATCATCAACTGATCGCCCAGGCTCTGGCGCAGTTTGAGTCCCAGGTCGAGGGTGATGAAGTTGCTGCGGATCGACGACTCCTGGGTCTTGGCCATCTGCATCACGCTGACCAGGCCCAGGATCAACCCCAGCAGGGCGACGGTGATCAGCGCTGAGATACTCAGGAATAACCGAGTGCGCAATGTCATCGCTAACTTCATAGGGTGCCGCTCACAGGTTGTACTGTTTGCGTTTGCGGTACAGCGTCGACGCGTCGATGCCCAGGGTGCGGGCCGCCTGATCCAGGGTGTCGCTGGTGGCAAGTACCGCGCCGATATGCGCTTTTTCCAGCTCGTCCAGGCTCAACGCTGCACCGATACGGGGGGCATTGTTGGTCGGCTGTTCGGCCATCCCGAGGTGGCTGATTTCGACTTTTTCCTGCGGGCAGATAATGCTCGCGCGCTCCACCACGTTGCGCAGCTCGCGGATATTGCCCGGCCAGCGGTAGTTGAGCAGCGCTTCGCGTGCCTCATCGCTGAAGCCCCGCGCCGGTCGGGCGTATTCCTTGACGAAGCGGGCGAGGAAGCGGTCGGCCAAGGCCAGGATGTCTTCGCTGCGTTCGCGCAACGGCGGCAGGTGCAAGGTGATGACGTTGAGGCGGTACAGCAAGTCTTCGCGGAAGCGGCCGTCGCGCACCATGTCTTCGAGATTCAGGTTGGTGGCCGCGAGGATGCGTACATCGGCGCGCCGGGTGACCGGGTCGCCCACGCGCTCGTATTCCTTGTCCTGGATAAAACGCAGCAACTTGGGTTGCAGAGTGAGGGGAAAGTCGCCGATCTCGTCGAGAAACAGCGTGCCGCCATCCGCCTGGTTGACCCGGCCCAAGGTGCTTTCGCTGGCGCCGGTAAAGGCTCCGCGGCTATGGCCGAACAGTTCGCTTTCCATCAGCTCCGCCGTCAGCGACGGGCAGTTGATGGTGACGCAGGATTTCTTCGAGCGCTTGCTCCAGCCATGAATGGCCCGCGCCAGCTCGCCTTTACCGGTGCCGGACTCGCCGAGGATGAGGATGTTGGCGTCAGTCCCGGCCACTTGGCGCGCAGTTTCCAGCACCGCCATCATCGCCGGGCTGTGGGAGTCGAGACCGTCTTTCGGTTGGCGCACTTCGCCTTCCAGTGCTTCCAGGCGCGCGGAGAGCTGGCGCACTTCCAGCTGTTTGGCGGTGGCCAGGCGCAGTTGGTCGGGGCTGCACGGTTTGACCAGATAATCAGCCGCGCCGGCCTGGATGGCATCCACCGCGGTGTCGACGGCGGAATGCGCGGTCACAATCACCACGCGCATCCACGGCGCCTGGATACGCATCTGCGCCAACACATCCAGGCCGTTGTCCTCGCCCAGGCGCAGGTCGAGGAAGCACAGGTCGAACACCTGGCGTTGCATCAAGGCATCGGCCTGGGCGGCGCTGTTGGCGGTGGCTACGGTGTAGCCCTCATCTTCCAGGCAATAACGGAAGGTACGAAGGATCGCGGATTCGTCGTCCACCAAAAGAATGCGGCCTTGAAGTTCCTTGGCTGATTCCATCTGTCCCGCGCTCCTTAATATGAATGATGGTGTTTAGTCCCGGAATAATCGGGCAAGTTGCATGGTTCATTCTGATCGATAAAACGCAACGTCGTGCAGCTATCTGCCTGCATTCCTACAAAGCCTGCGCCCAATGGCGTTTTCATGCCTTCTTGCCACTTCGGCAACGCGCGATGGGTTTTCTATCCGTCGATCCGACCGCTGGCGATCGTGCATTTCGCACGGCGCCCAGGCGGCCATCGTGCAGGATGCTGGGCTTTGCTCCGGTCGCATATATCTAACTGATTGATTTAGTTGAATATTATTTTGTAAAAAAACTGGCATGCGCTCTGCAATAGCTCTCCTAACGAATAATCAAAATGCGGGAGAAAGCAGCATGACTCGCCCAAGCCTCAGCTCACTGCATGTATCGCCACTGCGCTTGCAACAAGGCCTGTTTGCCAGCCTGGCCTTGATGGTCACGTTGATTGGCGGCCAGCAGCTGCAGCATTGGCAGCAGAGTCAGCAGCAAACCCCGCATTTCGAACGTCCGGCGATGACCCAGACCCACTTTCGTTCCATTGATAGCCGTTCCGTTGGCAGCGTTTCTGCCGATGTAACCGTTCCCCAACTGCGGATGGTTGACCAGGCGTCTGCCCTGAATGAACTGCCATCCCAGGAACGTTGGGTGTTCTAGGCAATAAAAGGTCGCTTGAGTTGAGCGATTGCACGGCAGTACCGCTGTCACCCCCTATAAAAGCGTAAGGAGAATCACCATGTTGAGTTGGGCAATCACTTTTCTGATCATCGCCATTGTGGCTGCAGTCCTGGGCTTCGGTGGTATCGCGGGCACCGCCACGGGTATCGCCAAGATCCTGTTTGTGGTCTTCCTGGTGATGTTCATCGCTTCGTTCTTCTTTGGTCGTCGTGGCCGAGGCTGAATATGACCCGTTTGTCCCTCAAAACCATGGCTGCCGTCCTGCTCCTGGGCGGCAGCGGCTTGGCGATGGCCGCTCACGACGGCCAGAGCCGCGCCAACGAATTGCTCGGCGCGGACCCGCAGTACCGTGAAACCTGGCAAAGCGTGGTGAAGAAAGAAGAGCGCCTGCCAGAATGGGTCATGAACCTGTCTGGCGCCGCCGAGCAAATGAATGCCGTCGAAGAAGGTGGCGACAAGTACTTGGTCGGGCCGCTCTGCGAAACCGCAGACACCTGCCGAAACAAGCGCCTGATCGTCGCCTTCAGTTACGACAAGGAAGATGCCTACGCCATGTTGGTGGAAGTCCCGGCCGGCCTGCCGGCGGACAAGTCCCCGACCCGGCACGCCGATTACCGGTTTATCGGTAAGCCGGACGCAGGCATGCAAAAACTGCTGATGGAGCAGCTTAAGAAAGATCCGAATTGGTACTAGGTTCCGTCTGATGCATTTGTCGTCTACGGGACTGGCGTCCATAGAAAGAAGCCTGTGCGCTTCTTTCTGTTTGCATCGCTCGCCAAGGGTGATGCATGACCAGGGGGCCGGGTTGCTCTGATCCTTCGCGATCGGCGCGACCTACGGGGACAGGGAGTGCCTGCGCAAGGGCCGGGTCAGGTGAAAAGCTGCGCCGCAAGTCCACCCGCTTTCGAGCTTGCTGGATTTGCGGCGCGCTTATGACGTTCATCCCCGCTTCTTATGCCGCTCATAGCCGAGAGTCTTCTTTTCGCCCGAGCCCAATCATTACTGGGTATGTCGGGGCGACCATCTATCGAGAAAATTTTGCCTGCGCTATAGGACATTTCAGACAACAGGCCCCTGAATACACAGGCATTTTCGCGAATGCCCTGAGGTCTCCTGAATCTCTGAGCGAGCCTGATTTGACCGGTTCACGGCATATTCACCGGGCAACATGTCGCATTTGAACTGACCGTTCGGACAGTTATTCTTAAAAAAAGCCATGCCGATTCGGCATGGGGTAGGCGTTTACGGCATTAGACGTCGCCCCCTTGCATGGGAATAGTTGCGCCTTTTTTCGCCTGCCAGTAAGCCATTTCGGCCATGCGGCGATGACTTTCTACGGAGGCAGATGCACACACTTTTTCGCTTCCGAGCGTTGCAGCTGGCGCATTTGCCTTAAGTTCACTTGAAGTAAGGGTAATGACATGAAGAAGGCAAAGCTAAGCCTCGCCTGGCAGATCCTCATCGGTTTGGTGCTGGGTATCGCAATCGGTGCCGTGCTCAACCATTTCAGTGCTGAAAAGGCCTGGTGGATCAGCAATGTGCTGCAGCCAGCGGGCGATATCTTTATCCGCCTGATCAAGATGATCGTGATCCCGATTGTGATTTCTTCGCTGATCGTCGGCATTGCCGGTGTCGGTGACGCGAAAAAGCTCGGGCGCATCGGTGTCAAAACCATCCTTTACTTCGAAATCGTCACCACCATCGCCATCGTGGTCGGCCTGTTGCTGGCCAACCTGTTCCACCCCGGTACGGGCATCGACATGAGTACCCTGGGTACCGTGGACATCTCCAAGTACCAGGCGACCGCAGCGGAAGTGCAGCATGAGCATGCGTTCGTCCAGACCATCCTCAACCTGATCCCGTCGAACATCTTTGCCGCCGTCGCGCGTGGCGAGATGCTGCCGATCATCTTCTTCTCCGTGCTGTTCGGCCTGGGCCTGTCGAGCCTCAAGCCTGAGCTGCGCGAACCGTTGGTGACGATGTTCCAGGGCGTGTCCGAGAGCATGTTCAAAGTCACCCACATGATCATGAAGTACGCGCCTATCGGTGTGTTCGCGCTGATCGCGGTGACCGTCGCCAACTTCGGCTTCGCTTCCCTGCTGCCATTGGCCAAGCTGGTGATCCTGGTTTACGTCGCCATCCTGTTCTTCGCCTTTGTGGTCCTGGGCCTGATCGCACGCCTGTTCGGCTTCTCGGTGATCAAGCTGATGCGTATCTTCAAGGATGAGCTGGTGCTGGCCTACTCCACCGCCAGTTCGGAAACCGTGCTGCCGCGTGTGATCGAGAAGATGGAAGCCTACGGCGCGCCGAAGGCGATCTGCAGCTTCGTGGTGCCGACCGGTTATTCGTTCAACCTCGATGGTTCGACCCTGTACCAGAGCATCGCGGCGATCTTTATCGCGCAGCTGTATGGCATTGATTTGTCGGTCGGCCAGCAACTGATGCTGGTGTTGACGCTGATGGTCACCTCCAAGGGCATCGCCGGTGTGCCGGGTGTGTCCTTCGTAGTGTTGCTGGCGACGCTGGGCAGCGTGGGCATTCCGTTGGAAGGCCTGGCGTTCATTGCCGGCGTCGACCGAATCATGGACATGGCGCGTACCGCGCTCAACGTGATCGGCAACGCCCTGGCGGTACTGGTTATCTCCCGTTGGGAAGGCATGTACGACGATGCCAAGGGCGAGCGCTACTGGAACTCCCTGCCGCACTGGCGCACCAAGCAAGTGCTGCCGGTCGGCGAGACCAGCCGCGGCTGAGGCCAGCCTGATGCGAACAAACCCCGGGAAATCCGGGGTTTGTCGTTTCTGCCAGCCCCGCTATCATTCGCCCCATCTTTCGGGGGATTCAACTGATGCTCAATGGCCTGTGGCTTGGCTTCTTTGTCGTGGCAATGGTGTCAGCACTGGCGCAATGGCTGGTGGGCGGTAACGCCGGGATTTTTGCGGCGATGGTGGAAAGCATTTTCGCCATGGCCAAATTGTCGGTGGAGGTCATGGTGTTGCTGTTCGGCACCCTGACGTTATGGCTGGGGTTTTTGCGCATCGCCGAAAAAGCCGGGATCGTCAATTGGTTGGCCAAGGCCCTGGGCCCCCTGTTCCGCCGGCTGATGCCGGAAGTGCCGGCCGGCCACCCGGCCATCGGCCTGATCACCCTCAACTTCGCCGCCAACGGCCTGGGCCTGGACAACGCCGCCACGCCCATCGGCCTGAAAGCCATGAAGGCGTTGCAGGAACTCAACCCGATCCCCAATACCGCGAGTAACGCGCAGATTCTGTTCCTGGTGCTCAACGCGTCCTCGCTGACGCTGTTGCCGGTGACCATCTTCATGTACCGCGCCCAGCAAGGCGCGGCCGACCCGACGCTGGTGTTCCTGCCGATCCTGCTGGCCACCAGCGCGTCGACCCTGACGGGCTTGCTCTCGGTGGCGGTGATGCAGCGCCTGCGGCTGTGGGACCCGGTGGTGCTGGCCTATTTGATCCCGGGCGCACTGCTGCTGGGCGGCTTCATGGCATTGCTGGCGACCTTGTCCGCCACGGCGCTGGCCGGGCTGTCGTCGATCCTCGGCAACCTGACGCTGTTTGGTCTGATCATGCTGTTCCTGCTGGTCGGCGCGTTGCGCAAGGTGAAGGTGTACGAGGCGTTTGTCGAAGGGGCCAAAGAAGGCTTCGACGTCGCCAAGAACCTGCTGCCATACCTGGTGGCGATGCTTTGCGCGGTGGGCGTGTTGCGTGCGTCCGGCGCGCTGGACTTTGGCCTGGAAGGCATTCGTCATGTGGTGGCCTGGACCGGCCTGGACACGCGCTTCGTCGACGCGCTGCCGACCGCGATGGTCAAGCCGTTCTCCGGCAGTGCCGCACGGGCGATGTTGATCGAGACCATGCAGACCCAGGGCGTCGACAGCTTCCCGGCGTTGGTGGCGGCGACGGTTCAGGGCAGTACCGAGACCACCTTCTATGTGTTGGCGGTGTATTTCGGCTCGGTGGGCATCCAGCGGGCAAGGCATGCGGTGGGTTGTGCATTGCTCGCGGAGTTTGCTGGTGTGGTGGCGGCGATTGCGGTGTGCTACTGGTTTTTCGGTTAAGGCTTGGATAGCTATCGGGAGCAAGCTCCCTCCCACATTCAACCGTATTCATCCTGACGAAACGCGGTCAACTGTGGGAGGGAGCTTGCTCCCGATGAGGCCCTCAGCGCTTCGGCGCAGTGTTGCCCTGCGCCACCACCCAATCCACCACCTGCTTGTTCAACTGATCCCCCGCCAGCCCAAACCCGGCCACCACCGCCGGTACTTTGTTGTCGCCGACTGGCTGGCGCACTTCAAACCGGCGGCTGGCAATGATCCGCTGATCGCTGCCGCGCACCAGCCGCGCATCCAGGCGGATCACCACCTCCACTGCGTTGCCGCGGTATTCGCTCTGGAACGCCTGCAATTGCCCGCCCAACTCGTAGTCGGCCTGCAGGTTGGTCTCGTCGCTGCTCAGCAGTGTCACCCGGCCATCGCGCTGGAAGCCATCCATGAAGCGGTTACGCAGCAGCACCGGCGCCGGGTCGCTCCAGCGTGAGTTGGCGTAGCTGCTGATCAGATCACCCTGGGGCACCACGGCAATGCGCGAGCTGTCGAGGAACTCGCTGGTCTGCGGCTTGGTCACGCGCAGCGACCAGGCTACCGGCGCCGCTTGGGTGGTCGCCGGGGCCGAGGCCAGGCGATAGACGTCGGACGGGTTGGGGCTGGGCAGGATCGAGCACGCGCTGACCAGCGCCAGGGCCACGGGGGCGATCAGTTGGTAAGCACGCTTCATGGCGTGAACTCCTTGTTCTTGTCGCTGCCCAGCAGGTAACCGCTGGGGTTGGCTTCCAGGCGGCGGGAGATGGCGCGCAGCGAACCGAGGGTTTCGCGCAGTTCGCGCACGGCCGGCGCCAGTTCGTTGAGGCCCTGCATGCCGCTGTTCACCGAGTCCTTGTTATCGGTCAGCAAGGTATTGATGGTCGCGGTGCTTTGCTCAAGGGATTTCATCGCCTGTTCGGCGCTGCCGAAGACCTGCTTGCCTTGATCGTTGAGCAGGCCGTTGGCATTGCGCATCAGCGCAGTGGTCTGCTCCAGGGCGGCACCGGCCTGCTTGCTGACCTGCATCAGTTGCTGCATCACCACCTTGATATCACCGCGCTGCTCGGCAATCGCGCCGGTGGTTTGTTCCAGGTGGTCCAGGGTGTTGCTGATGCGCTCGACATTCTGCGCGGAGAACATTTCGTTGGCGTTGTGCAGCAGCAGGTTGATGCTGGTCATCAGGTCGTTGCTGTTGGTCAGCAACCGCGCGATTGGCGATGGCGAGGCAATGATCTCCGGCAGGTTGCCGTCCTTGCCCTTGAGTTTCGGGCTTTGCGGTGTGCCGCCGCTGAGCTGGATGATCGATGTGCCAGTGATGCCGGTCAGCGCCAGTTTGGCCTGGGTGTCTTCCTTGATTGGCGTCTGCCCGGAGAGGCGGATGCGCGCGAGCACGCGGCGCGGGTCTTTGGGGTCCAGGCGCAGGCTGATGACATCGCCCACCTTGATCCCGCTGTACTGCACCGAGCTGCCCTGGGACAGGCCGCTGACCGCCTCGTTGAAAATCACTTCGTAATCCTGGAACGCGGTGTCGACGCTGGACTTGGCCAGCCACAGGCCGAACAGCATCGCGCCGACCACCACAATCACGCTGAACAGACCGATCATCACATGATGGGCTCGGGTTTCCATGTCATACCTCGTTGAGCGGTTGAGCGGCATCCAATGCCGCGCGGCCCCGGGGGCCGTGGAAATATTCGTGAATCCAGGCGTCGTCGGTTTCCGAGACGACATCGATGGCATCGGCCACCAGCACTTTCTTCTGCGCCAGCACCGCCACGCGGTCGGTGATGGTGTACAGCGTGTCCAGGTCATGGGTGACCAGGAACACACTCAAGCCCAGCGCATCGCGCAGGGTCAGGATCAGTTGGTCGAATTGCGCGGCGCCGATCGGGTCGAGCCCGGCGGTGGGTTCGTCGAGGAACAGGATGTCCGGGTCCAGCGCCAGGGCACGGGCCAGGGCTGCACGCTTGATCATGCCGCCGGACAGCGACGCCGGGTATTTGTCGGCCGCCGACAACGGCAACCCGGCCAGGGCCAGTTTGACCGCAGCCAGGTGCTCGGCGTCGGCGCGGCTCAGGCCGGCGTGTTCGATCAGCGGCAGCGCGACGTTCTCGATCACCGTCAGCGAGGAAAACAGCGCGCCCTTCTGGAACAGTACGCCAAAGCGTCGTTCCACCAGGGAGCGCTCATGCTCCGGCAGGTTCGACAAGTCCTTGCCGAATACCCGTACCTCGCCTGCGCTGGGCCGGCGCAGGCCGACGATGCTGCGCAGCAGCACCGACTTGCCGCTGCCGGAACCGCCGACCACGGCGAGGATTTCGCCCTTGTACAGATCCAGGTCGAGGTTTTCATGCACGCTCTGGCTGCCAAAGCGATTGCACAGCCCACGGACTTCGATCACCGCCTCGCTGGGCGCTCGGGGTCGGCGACTCACCAGCTCATCTCCATGAAGAACAGCGCGGCGACTGCATCGAGCACGATCACCACAAAAATCGATTGCACCACGCTGGAGGTGGTATGGGCGCCGACCGACTCGGCGCTGCCGCTGACCTTGAAGCCTTCCAGGCAACCGATGGCGGCGATCAGGAAGGCGAAGAACGGCGCTTTCACCATGCCCACCAGGAAATGCTTCACGCCAATGTCCGACTGCAGCAGCGAGAGGAACATCGCCGGTGAAATATCCAGAGTCAGCGCACACACCACCCCGCCGCCGACAATCCCCGAGAGCATCGCCAGGAACGTCAGCATCGGCAGCGACACCAGCAGTGCCAGTACCCGAGGCAATACCAGCAACTCCATCGGGTCCAGGCCCAGGGTGCGGATTGCGTCGATTTCTTCGTTGGCCTTCATCGAGCCGATCTGTGCGGTAAAGGCACTGGCGGTGCGGCCGGCGATCAGGATCGCGGTGAGCAAGACGCCGAATTCCCGTAGGAAGGAGAACGCTACCAGGTCCACGGTGAAAATCGTCGCGCCAAAGCTCTTGAGTACCGTGGCGCCAAGGAATGCCACCACGGCGCCCACCAGAAACGTCAGCAAGGCGACGATGGGCGCGGCGTCGAGGCCGGTCTGTTCGATATGCGCAACCATCGGCGTCACGCGCCAGCGCTTGGGCCGGAAAATGCTGCGGGCGAAGGTTTCCAGGATCAGGCCGATAAAGCCCAGCAGTTGCTTGCTGTCCAGCCACACTGTGTCCACCGCGGCACCGATGCGCGCCAGCAACTGGATGCCGGCGGCTTCTTCCGGCGCTTTTTCCGGTACGCAGAAATCGTTCAGGGAGCGGTAGACGGTCTTGAGCAGCGCGCGGTCGGCGGCGGACAGGCTGCAATCGGTCTGCTCGGCAGATTGCTCGATGCGGTCCGGGCCCAGCAGCTCCACCAGCAGTGAGGCGCCGGCTGTGTCGAGGGCACCGAGGCCATTGAGGTCGATGCGGGCACCGGCGTCGTATTGGCCGTCGAGTTTGTCCGACAGTTTCTTCAGGTTTGTGTAGTGGGCAAGCGTCCAGTCCCCCGTAATCCTGAGTAACGGGGGGGCGGTGGACGTATCGAGGTGGGCTGTGCCGGCCGAGGTACGAGTGGTCATAAGCTCCGAGCTTGTCTGGCTATCCACAATGCCTACGTAATAGCACGATACAGCTTACTTTGGGTTGTCCGTTTGTGCTGTGTCAGTCACTTTGAAGCGCAGCACACCGATCACCTGCCCGTCCTCGGTCAGCACCCGGACTTGCCAGCGCCCCACGGAGTCGGCCGGGAAGTTCTGCTTGTGGGTCCAGGCGCGGTAGCCTTCCTTGCGCCCGCCGTGGATATCCAGGGCGATGCGGTCGACTTCCTGGCCGTTGAATTTCCACACATGGTAGATCCGCTCATCCAGCCCGCGCGGGGCATTGATCGCGGTATAGGCATACAGCCCGCCGCTGCGCAGTTGGTCGGCGCTGACCTCTTTGAGATCGTCGCCGGGTGTGCGGTCTTGCAACTGGGTGCTGATCGCCACTTCGGTCATCCACAAGGTGGCCGGTGGAACCCAACTGCGTAGGAACCATCCGGCGCAGCCAATCGCGGCCGTGACCCCGAGCAGCATCGCCCAGCCTTTGACGCTGCGCAGCGGCAGGCTTACGGCCAGGCTCGGGATCGACAGGACCATGGCCACGCCGAGGGCCAGCTTGTAACTCTCGGCGGTGGTCAGGTGCAGGATGATCGGCAGCGCGGTGAGCAGCGCGGCGAACAGGGTCAAGGTGTGCAAGGCGAGGAACAGCGAGCGTTTGGGCGCCAGCCACTTGTAATACAGCGGGTCGGTGATCGACACCAGCGCCGCCGCGCCGAGCAGCCCGGTGAAGATCGATTGGCCGCTGTTCCAGGTGGTGGTGATGAAAAAGAACGGCAGCACGAAAAACAGACTTTCCTGGTGGATCATCTGGGTGGCGTAACGCAGCAGCGGTTCGGGGATTTCGCGCTTGAAGAGTTTGGTGAACAGCTGGGTAAAGCTGTTTTCCAGCATCAGCCACAGCCAGCTCACCAGCATGATCACCGCGATCCAGCTGGCCATGCCCTGCTGGCGGTCCACCAGAATGAAGCTGCTCACCCCCGAGATGAAACCGCCGAGTGCAATCACCCCTGGGTAGCGCTTCATCAGTTCGAGGATGCGCTGGATGTAGTGGTTCAGGTTCGGCATTCGGCGGTCACAGTCTTTGTAGGAAAAATCCCAGACAGAATAACGTCTTAGCCCTGGGTGCGGTGCCTCATTACGCGATCCGTTTGCGATAACTGCGCACGCCGATCACTCCAATCGCGATCAGCCCGAGCACACCGGCGCCGATCCAGTTCAGCATGTCGTAGCTCAGCAGCGGTTTCTCGATGCGCCAGTAGCCCGGCTGCTTGAAGAGTTGGCGCATGGCCTGGTTGGTCTGCGTCAGGCTCACGGCCTTGATGCGTTTGACCGGGTCGCTGAAGTGACCGTTGTCGTAGTCGCCCGAGGCGCTCCAGTAATAGTCGGCCAGCGCGCTGTTGCCCTGCACGGCCCAGGCCTGGCGTGCGATGGCGGCGTTTTGCAGGCGGGCGAATGCCGCCGGGTCGAGGCCGTCCTTGAGCAGTTGGGCCGTGAGGTCTTGCAACACCTGTTCGGCTTCGGCGAGGTTTTCCCGTTCGAGGTCGGCATTCAGGCTGAGGAAACCGACGCCGCCGAGCACTTCGCGTTCGCTCCACGGGCCGTAGGACAAAGCGTGCTTGAGGCGCAGTTGGCGATACAGCGCCCAGTCGAGGTAGTCCTTGAGCAGGTTGTAGGTTTCGTCATGCTGGTCGTCGAGTACCGGCTCGGGGAACAACCAGTGCAGTTTGGCGCCGTTGCCGACCCAGCCATGGATCAGGTCGCGGCGGTTGGCGGCGGCGTGCTGGATTTCCGGCAGGGCCAGATGCTCGGTGGGCTCGACCGGGACAAGTTGGCCATAAGTGCGTTCCAGATAGGCCGGCAGCAGTTTGTCGAGGTCGCCGACGATGATCAGCGTCATGTTGTTGGGGGCGTACCAGTTTTTGCGCAGTTGCTCCAACTGGTCGCGGGTCAACTGGCCGGCCTCGGCGCGTTCGGCGCACTTGAGGCCCAGTTCGACCGCCAATTGGTTGCTGGCGGTGTGGCCCAGGTCCTGGCGGTCCAGCAGGCGTTGCAGGTGCGAGTAATGGCCGCCGTCTTCGCGCTCGACCACCTGCTTGGCGGCATTGATATGGGCATCGGTCAGTTCGGTGCGGGTGAGGATCGCCCGCAGCAGGTCCAGGACCTTGCGCTGGTTTTGCGCGGGCGCCTCGATCACGAAGGTGGTGTCGGCGTTGCTGGTGTAGGCGTTCCACTCGCCGCCCAGGGCTTGCATGCGTTCTTCGAGGTCGCCTTCGCCGCCGCCGTCGATACCGCTGAACAACAAGTGTTCGAGCAGGTGCGGCAGTTCCTTGTCTTCGCAACGGAAGTCATCCAGGCCCACTCCGACCACCAGGCGAATCGCCACATGCCCGCGTTCGGTGCCCGGTTTGAGCAGCAGTTGCAGGCCGTTGGGCAAGGTGTAACCCTCGACGTGCAGGCGGTCAAAGGCAAAGGCGTGTGCAGAGCCCATGAGCAGGCAGGCGAGTAACAGGCGACGCATAACTGGCTTCCTGGCGAGTGAGGTCAGTGTTAACTGACTTCAGCGGCCGTCTTACGTTCAGGGCGAATGTGTGATGTCGGCAATATCTTCGGCGGACAGCGCGCCGGTGTCGGACGTTTCCAAGACTACATAAGCACTGCTGCAAAACAATGAGTTCAAGCGTTTCATGTCGGCAATCAGTTCCAAATGCAGGGAACTGGTCTCCAGGCTCTGTACGATCTTGCGTTGCAGGCGACTGACGTGGGCATGGGCCAGGCGCCGCTCCTGGGCGCGGAAGCGGCGTTTCTCGCGCAGCAATTGGCGTGCGCTTTCCGGGTCGGCACTGAGGAATACCGACAGGCCCAGGCGCAGGTTGGCAATCAGTTGGCTGTGCAGGCCGGTGAGTTCTTCCAGGCCCACTTCGGAGAACTGGCGACGTTGGGACGTTTTCTGCTGCTGGACTTTGCGCAGCATGCGTTCGATCAGGTCGCCGGCCAGTTTCAGGTTGATCGACAGCTCGATGATCTCGGCCCAGCGGCGGTTGTCCTGTTCGCTGAGGTCTTCGCGGGGCATTTGCGCCAGGTAGAGTTTGATCGCGCTGTAGAGCGCCTCGACGTCGTCGCTGAGGCTGCGCATTTCCTGGGTGATGGCCGTCTGTTTGCCGCGCAGCACTTCGAGCATTGCGGTGAGCATGTTGTCGATCAGGTCGCCCAGGCGCAGGGTTTCCCGCACCGCGTTGGCCAGCGCCAGGCTTGGCGTGGCCAGGGCGGCGAGGTCCAAGTGGCGCGGCGTGGCCTTGCCGTTGGCCTCTTCCCGTTCGGGCAGCAACCACGCGCAGACCCGGGCCATCGGGCCGATGCTCGGTAGCAGGATCAGGCAGCGACTGACGTTGTAGAGCAGGTGGAAGCTGATGACCATGCCTTGGGCGCTGTAATCCAGGCTGTCCATCCACAACACGAGCGGGTCGAGCACCGGGATGATCAGCAACAGGCCGATCAATTTGTACAACAGGCTGCCCAGGGCCACCTGGCGTCCGGCGGCGTTCTGCATGTTGGTGCTGAGGAAGGCCAGCACGCCGCTGCCGATGTTGGCGCCGATCACCAGGCCGATGGCCACGTGCAAGCCAATCACTCCGGCGCCGGCCAGGGTGGCGGTCAGCAGTACGGCGGCGAGGCTGGAGTAGGAAATCATCGCGAACAACGCGCCGACCAGCGCATCGAGCAGGATATCGCCGGTCAGTGAGGCGAACAGCACCTTCACGCCCTGCGCGTGGGTAATCGGCCCGGCGGCTTCGACGATCAATTGCAGGGCGAGGATGATCAGCCCGAGGCCGATTCCGACCCGACCCAATTGCCCGGCCCGTGTCTGCTTGCGCGAGAGGAAGAAGATCACCCCGAGAAAGATCAGCAGCGGCGACAGCCAGGACAGGTCCAGGGTGAGCACCCGGGCCATCAGCGCCGTCCCGACGTCGGCGCCGAGCATGGTCGCCAGGGCAGGCATCAGCCCCATCAGGCCCTGGCCGACAAACGATGTGACCAGCATGGCGGTGGCGTTGCTGCTCTGCACCATGGCCGTTACCAGGATACCGGCGACGAACGCCAGCCAGCGCTTGGACATGTTTTGCCCGATGACGTGGCGCAGGTTGGAACCGTAGACCCGCAGGATGCCGGTACGGACGATATGCGTGCCCCAGATCAGCAGGGTCACGGCGGAAAGCAGATTGAGCAAGGTCAGCATGCTCGGCCCCCCGTGTGGGTGGGCTCCAACAGGAGCCAATGAGAATTGCCGCGTGCCGTTCTACGTCTTGTACTTAAGCTGTAGTTGGCGAAAGGGCTGTGCGCCAGCATCGCATAGCTAAAGTCGGGTTTGAAACAAAACTGTCATGAAGTCAGTTTTGTGCAGATGAAAAAATGGGGCGCGAACGCCCCATTTCAGCAGCGGATCAAGATTATTGACCCGGAATGTCCTTGCGCAGTTTCACAGGGTCCTGCTGTTTCTTCTTTTTCGCGATGGCGGTACGCATCTTGATGTTCACCGCTTCCACCGCCAGCGAGAACGCCATGGCGAAGTAGACGTAGCCTTTAGGCACATGCACGTCGAAGGATTCGGCGATCAGCACGGTACCCACCACTACCAGGAACGACAGCGCCAGCATCTTCAGCGACGGGTGCTTGTCGATGAAGTCACTGATGGTGCCGGCCGCTGCCATCATCACCAGCACCGCGACCACGATCGCCGCGATCATCACCGGTACGTGGGACACCATGCCGACGGCAGTGATCACCGAGTCCAGGGAGAACACGATGTCGATGATCGCGATCTGGATGATGGTGTAGATGAACTTGCCACCGGCGCCTTTGGGCTCTTCGTGGGTTTCGTCTTCACCTTCCAGGGCGTGGTACATCTCCTGGGAGCTTTTCCACAGCAGGAACAAACCACCGAAGAACAGGATCAGGTCGCGCCCGGAAATGCCCTGGCCGAAGACCACGAACAGGTCGTCGGTCAGGCGCATGACCCAAGTGATGGACAGCAGCAACAGGATTCGCGTGACCATGGCCAGGGCCAGGCCGAAGATCCGGGTACGCGCCTGCATATGCTTGGGCATGCGGCTGACCAGGATCGAAATCATGATGATGTTATCGATGCCCAGGACGATCTCGAGGGCCGTCAGGGTGAAGAAGGCAATCCAGATTTCCGGATTGGTCAGCCATTCCATGTGTATTCCTTTAAGCGAGTGTTAAACCGCGCCAGCTGCAGCGCCGCGCGGTGAGTCGGTACGATTATAGAGTGCTGAACAGCGGAAAAATCCCCATCAGCAACGCCGCGAACATTATGCACAGGCACACCAGCACTGCCCACTTCAGGGTGAAGCGCTGGTGATCGCCGAATTCGATACCGGCCAGGGCCACCAGCAGGTAAGTCGATGGCACCAACGGGCTGAGCAAGTGTACGGGTTGGCCGACGATGGAGGCGCGGGCCATTTCCACGGCGGTGATGCCATAGTGACTGGCGGCTTCGGCCAGCACCGGCAGTACGCCATAGTAGAACGCATCGTTGGACATGAAGAAGGTGAACGGCATGCTCACCAGCGCGGTAATCACCGCCAGGTAAGGGCCCAGGGCTTCTGGAATGACCGCCAGCAGGCTCTTGGACATGGCGTCGACCATGCCGGTGCCCGACAGGATGCCGGTGAAAATCCCTGCAGCGAAGATCAACCCCACCACGGCCAGTACGCTGCCGGCATGGGCGGCGACGCGGTCTTTCTGCTGTTGCAGGCACGGGTAGTTGACGATCATCGCGATACTGAACGCCACCATGAACAGCACCGGCAGTGGCAACAGGCCGGCGATCAACGTACACATCAGCGCCAGGGTCAGCACGCCGTTGAACCAGATCAGCTTCGGACGGCGGGCATCCGGGTATTGCGACACGCTGATTTCGCTGTGATCGATCTCGTCGCCCTGCAGGTGCAGTTCACCCAGGCGCGCACGTTCGCGCTTGCCGTACATGTAAGCGATCACCAGGATCGCGACCACGCCGGCGGCCATGGCCGGGATCATCGGGACGAAGATGTCTGACGGGTCCACATGCAGCGCACTCGCGGCGCGAGCGGTCGGGCCGCCCCAGGGCGTCATGTTCATCACGCCACCGGCGAGGATGATCAGGCCGGCCATGATCCGCGGGCTCATGCCGATGCGCTGGTACAGCGGCAGCATCGCGGCCACGCAGATCATGTAGGTGGTGGCGCCGTCACCGTCGAGGGACACCACCAAGGCCAGCACGGCGGTGCCGACCGAGACTTTCAGCGGGTCGCCCTTGACCATCTTGAGGATCTTGCGCACGGCCGGGTCGAACAGGCCGGAGTCGATCATCAGGGCAAAGTAGAGGATGGCGAACATCAGCATCACGCCGGTCGGCGCGAGCTTGGTGATGCCTTCGAGCATCATCGGGCCGATCTTCGGCGCAAAACCGCCGAACAGCGCGAACAGAATCGGCACGATGATCAGGGCGATCAGCGCGGACAGGCGCTTGGTCATGATCAGGAACATGAACGTGATGACCATGGCAAAGCCAAGGAAAGTCAGCATAGGAATACTCCAGGCGTAGCGCGGCTAAGGAATGGCGAACCGGGTGGGGTCAGCGCAGAACGAGAGGCACGAGGCTTACGGGTGGAGTGGGGGCGAACAGGCGGGAGCGAGCGGACATCGGGAATCACCATTGTTGTTGTTAACAGCCGGTCTGTTGCCGGCAGTGGGGGCGATCCTAGACGCGTAAGCTTTCAGCCAGCTTTCGTTGATCAAACAGGTGAGGTGGAAATGACACACGGTCTCCAGGCCTGCGCAGATCAACATGTGGGAGGGGGCTCGCTCCCACATTCAGCTGGTGTATGCGCAAATTTTCAGGGCAATTCGAGGCCGCCCGCTGCTTTGTGCAGTTTGCGCAGATGTTCCCCAACCTGCTTGAGGTTGGCTTCGCACGCGGCAATCTCGGCGGCGCGGGACGGGTCCAGCAGCGCCCTCACCTCTTTATCCAGTTCGCCGGTCAGGGATTGCAGCTGTTTCTGGCGCTCGGCACTTTCCGATTCCAGCCGCTTGGACTCCGAAGGTTGCGGCAAGCCGTAGCCACCGCTGCCCAGCAGTTCTGCCGGGCGGCTGAGGAAGCCGCTGTTGGCGAGAATCTGCTGCAGCGTGGCGTTGGCTTTCTCCATGCCGCCATTTTTCAGCTCGCGGGCGCCGAGGTAGCGTTGTTTGACTTCGTCCTGGGCCAGCATCAATTGCTTGCGAAAGCTTGCCTGTTCCAGCAGCAGTAATGCGGCGCTGGTGCGCAGGTCGGCCTGCTCGAACCAGTGGCGGCGCTCTTGCGCGCTCAGGGACAGCCAGTCTTCGACCTGGGTCTGCTGGATCGGCAGGCGCTTGCGCAGCACGTCGAACATCGCTTGGTAGCGCTCGCGGAACGAGTCGAAGTGATAGCCCAGGCGCAGCGCCTCGCGCTTGTCGTTCAACAC
Organism: Pseudomonas sp. PSPC2-3; assembly: GCF_049898265.1. NCBI lineage: Bacteria > Pseudomonadati > Pseudomonadota > Gammaproteobacteria > Pseudomonadales > Pseudomonadaceae > Pseudomonas > Pseudomonas sp. PSPC2-3. The sequence continues at coordinate 835,911 of NZ_JAFCXJ010000001.1, forward strand.
GCTGGTATCGGCCAGGCCGCGCGCCTGCAGGACCTCCAGCAGCCCGTTGGGCGTGATGTTGTCCAGACCGGTCAATTGCGGGTTGGCGCTGCCGCTGCGTAACAGTTTCAGGCCTTCGACCGCACAGTTGTTGGACAGGAAGAAGTAGTTGCCGTCGTAGCTCCAATGCATTTCGGCCGCGTGTTCGACGGTGTCCTCGATCTCCCGGCGCGTCAGCTTCAGCGGCACCGAGGCGAGGCCGCGCAACTCGGTCTTGGTGTACTCGTCGATGACCTGGGCCAGCGGCAACACGAACAGCCGTGACGGGTACTTGCCCACCAGGCCGTCCCAGCTCGACAGTTGTACGTCACCGACAAAGGCGCGGTAGGACAACACCAGATGCTGGTCCAGATCCAGCCGACAGTCCGGGCCGCGAGGGCGCCCCGGCGCGCAGATCACCAGGCGCAACATGCTGTGGCCCCAGCGACTGACCAGGTTCTGGTTGGCTTCGGCGAGCAGGTAATCGATTTCGTAGACCCGTTCCGGGTCGACATGGCCCAGGGGCGTCTTGGCGAAATCGTTGCCGGCGTTGAGGAAGGCGTAGGTCTTGGCGCAGGTGTCTTGCGCGGGCGGCGCCCAGCCAAAGTGTTCCTTGTAATAGCGGAACAGCGCGGGGCGGCGGCAGGCGTAGCTCGGGTCGAGGAGGAAATATTCCATGTTGACCGCGACGAACTCCAGCGGGCTGCTGGTTTCGTAGAGGTCCGGGCTGCGCGCGACCTGGCGGTTGTGCTGCTCGCGCTCACCGCGGCGGCCGACGTATTGCGGCCAGCCGGCGAGGTCGAGCAGGCGCGGGTCGTCGCTGAGGGTGAAGCGGCGGTCGTTCTGGCCACGGCATTGATCGGGCAGTCCGACCAGGCCGGTGATGTTGTTCTGGCGGCTGCAGCGTCGGATCAGCGCGCGCTCGTCGCTGGGCCACAGGCGCGCACGGTCGTAGATGTGGGTCAGTTCATGCAGCACGGTGGCGAGCATTTCCCGGCGCACGGTGCCGTGGGGGCGGTTGGTCTTGCGGGTGGCGGCGCTGCCGTCGGTCAGGCTGGCGAGCAGGTTGCGGTTGAGGTCCAGCTCGGACACCAGGGAGGCCTGGCCGTAGGCGTTGACGGGCATCTTGTCGGTCCAGCCGACATCGATGCGCCGGTCCAGCTGTTCGATGAAGCGCGGCGGCAGTGAGCGCAGCGCTTCATCGAGCAACGCCTGGCTGGCCTGCTGTTCGGCTGGGCTCAAACCCTCGGTAATGAGCCGCAGTTGCAGGCTGGCCTGGGCTGCGCCGGCACACAACAGCACAGCCCCGGCCAGGAGCCAGGCGATGAGACGCCTCACAGCGCGAGAATGGCTTCGGCGAGGGTCTGGTCGCTGGCATCACGGGCTTCCGGTACGCGGGTGCGCAGGGTGTCGAAGGCGGCTTCGAGTTGTGCGCCACGGATCTCGCCGTTGCTGGCGACGAAGCTGGCGGCGTCATCGTGGGCTTCGCGCACGATTTTGGAGTCGCGGATGGAGGTGGTGGTGTCCGAGGTGAAATCAATGGTGCGCGCGGAGGCGCGGACGATGATGTTACTGGTGGCCTTCAAGGTCTGCGCGTGGGCGACATCGGTCAACAACAGCAGGCCGAGAGCGGCGGCGATCAGCGGGCTACGCATGGAATGACTCCGAAATACAAAGATGATTATTGGACGAGAATTGCTTGCGCCAGTTCAAGGTCGCTGGCGTTAAGTTTTGGTTGGCTGCGGCGCAGACGATCCAGCGCTGATTCCAGCCGAGCCCCCCGCCATCGGCCGTCAGTGGCAATGAATGCGGCAGCGTCATCCTGGGCGGCCAGCACCCACTTTCGGTCAAACGGCGCGGAGGTCACTTTGCTGGTGGCATAAGCGCTCACCACAGTGCTCTGGGTGGACAGATCAAAGGCCGAAGCCAATGGCGACCAGCCGGCAGCAAACATCACGGGAACCAGCACTAGGCGGTATGAAAAAGCCATGGGACTCGACAACTGAAAGCGAGCGCCAAGGCTAGCGCAATGCCCGGGCGAGAGCCAGCGTCGAGGCATCCGGGAGCGGCTGGCGCTCCCTTGTTCCGACGGGTTTTCAGATGGCCAGAATGGCCTGGGCCAGTTGTGCGTCTGTCGCAGCGCTCAGTTGTGGCGCTTGCTGGCGGATCTGTGCCAGAGCGCTTTCCAGTTTGACCCCACGAATGGCGCCTTGGCTGGCGACGAAGCTGGCGGCGTCGTCACGGGCGGCGCGCACGACCTTGTTGTCACGCAGGGAGGAGGTGGCATCGGAACTGGCATCGGAGGTGGCTTTCAATGCGCCGACGATCGAGTCGGTCGTCACGATGAGGCTGGACGCATGGGCGTTGGCGGCGAGGGCCAACAGGGCGGCGGCACTCAGCAGGCGAAGACGGGACATGGGGTTACTCCTGTAGATGAACAAATAAGGTCACGCGCAGCGGCCACTGTGAAACGGATGTGGATGCCATTGAGCATCAGACGCCCGTTCTACACGGTTCGCCACGTGGTGACCGGATATTAAGCCGCGGCCTGTCCATTCGAAAAGCGTCTTGACTGTCTAGTCACGCCAGAACGGCTTGGACAGCTCGACCTGGCGCTCGCCGGGGCTGATACCCGCGTCGGACAGCTCTCGCGGGTCGAGCTGGGCCAGTTGGTGTCGTTCTCGGGCCTGTTGCCGCCACCTGGCGAGCGTGGCGACGGTGCGGCGTAACAACTTGGTGCGCGGGGCTGGTGGGTGCATGGGGAGCGCCTTACAGGGTCTTTTTTTTGGAAGACCATGTTGAGCGGATCGTTTCGACCGATACAGATACACCGGCGCTCAATTGTACTGCCTAATTGTTATAATAATTGAACTGTACTGGTTGCTTTGCAAGCGATCTGTTCGGGGCCGAAAACACCCGGGCCCAGACACAACAAAGCCCGCCTCCGGTGACCCGGGGCGGGCTTTGCTTAACGAATCAGGTTGCTGGCTGTGGACCCGGTGGGTCAGGGCCAGCGAGCGCTCATTAGCGCCAGAACGGCTTGCTCAGCTCTTCGTAGCGTTGTGCTTCGCTGATACCTGCGTCAGCCAGCAGACGCGAATCCAGACGAGCCAGTTGATGGCGGCTGGAGATGCGGCGCTGCCACAGCATCAGGTTGGCGATAACGCGCAGAGGCAGGGAAGCCTGGGTGCTTACAGCTTTTTCTTCAAAGAACAGATCGGAACTGAGTGTACGTTCCATGATGACATCCTTCCGCTTGTGGCGGGATTAGGTAGTGGTTTAACTGATGCCAATGATCCTCCTCCCGCGCAAGACTCTCTAGATACAGTTCACCTGTATTGTGAGGGGCCAGTTAACTGTTTATAGCGGCTGTACTGTACGGAAATGGGGCAACTGTACCTGTCCGCACTGAAACAGTGCAAAAATGGCATTTTAGAAGAAGGGTGTGGGATATTTCGGTAGGAAAAGACCGGTACAGCAGTACAGTTTTTTACAGAAAGGAGGGTGGTGCAACCGAGCTGATGAAACTGTGTGCATCAGCTCGGTTGTGTATCGATCAATCCTTGAGCATGTGCCCGGTTTCTTCCAGGTTAATGTGCCAGCTCAGGGCTTCGCGCAGGACGTGAGGGGTGTGGCCACCAATCGCGCAAGCGGCGTTGAAGTATTTGTTCAACGCATCGCGATAGTCCGGATGCACGCAGTTGTCGATGATCACCCGTGCGCGCTCCCGTGGCGCCAGGCCACGCAAGTCGGCGAGGCCCACTTCGGTCACCAGGATGTCGACGTCGTGCTCGGTGTGGTCGACGTGGCTGACCATCGGCACCACGCTGGAAATCGCCCCGGCCTTGGCAATCGACTTGGTCACGAAGATTGCCAGGTGCGCGTTACGCGCGAAGTCGCCCGAGCCGCCGATCCCGTTCATCATCCGCGTCCCGCACACGTGCGTGGAGTTGACGTTGCCGTAGATGTCGAACTCCAGCGCGGTGTTGATCGCGATGATGCCCAGGCGACGAACCACTTCAGGGTGGTTGGAAATTTCTTGCGGGCGCAGCACCAGTTTGTCCTTGTAGTGCTCCAGGTTGCCGAACACGTTGCTGTTGCGCCGCTCCGACAAGGTGATCGAACTGCCGGAGGCGAAGCTCAGCTTGCCGGCGTCAATCAGGTCGAACGTCGAGTCCTGCAGCACTTCCGAATACATGGTCAGGTCTTCGAACGGCGAATCGATCAAGCCACACATCACGGCGTTGGCGATGTTGCCGATCCCGGCCTGCAGCGGGCCGAGCTTGTTGGTCATGCGGCCGGCGTCCACTTCCTGCTTGAGGAAGTTGATCAGGTGGCTGGCGATGCCTTGGGTGTCGGCGTCCGGCGGCGTCACTGTGGAAGGCGAGTCAGCCTTGTTGGTGATCACGATGGCGACGATCTTCTCCGGCGGAATCGGGATCGCGGTGCTGCCAATGCGGTCGTCGACTTTTACCAGCGGGATCGGCGTGCGCGTCGGCCGATAGGTCGGGATGTAGATGTCGTGCAGGCCTTCCAGGTTCGGGTTGTGCGCCATGTTGATCTCGACGATCACTTGCTTGGCGAAAATCGCGAAACTGGCCGAGTTGCCCACGGAAGTGGTCGGCACGATATGGCCTTGTTCGGTGATCGCAACGGCTTCGATCACGGCAATGTCAGGCAGCTTGAGCTGGTTGTTGCGCAGTTGTTCGACGGTTTCCGACAAATGCTGGTCGATGAACATCACCTCGCCGGCATTGATCGCCTTGCGCAGGGTGCTGTCGACCTGGAACGGCATGCGTCGCGACAGTACGCCGGCTTCGGTCAGTTGCTTGTCGAGATCGTTGCCCAGGCTGGCGCCGGTCATCAGGGTGATTTTCAGCGGCGACGTCTTGGCACGTTCGGCCAGAGCTTGAGGGACGGCTTTGGCTTCACCCGCACGGGTAAAGCCGCTCATCCCGACGGTCATGCCGTCCTCGATCAGTGCGGCGGCATCAGCCGCGCTCATGACCTTGTTCAACAGCGAAGGCAAGCGGATACGATCACGGTACATGGATTGTTATCTCGAGATACGGAGGCAAGGTGCGCAGTTTAGTGATTTCAAAAGTTTTCGGCCCGCTACCATGGTCGAATGCCGGGCAGCGATTTAGGGCCTTTGGTCGGTTTTCATGCTGCAATAAAAAACCCTAGCCTACTGCAGGCCAGGGTTTCGGGTATTGCGCTGGCGCAGTGTTACTCGACAGCCTTGACCATGTCTTCGATAACCTTCTTGGCGTCGCCGAAGACCATCATGGTTTTGTCCAGGTAGAACAGCTCGTTGTCCAGGCCGGCATAGCCGCTGGCCATCGAGCGCTTGTTGACGATGATGGTCTTGGCCTTGAACGCTTCGAGGATCGGCATGCCGGCAATCGGCGAGTTCGGATCGTTCTTGGCGGCTGGGTTGACCACGTCGTTCGCGCCGAGCACCAGTACTACGTCAGCCTGGCCGAATTCGGAGTTGATGTCTTCCATCTCGAACACCTGGTCGTAAGGCACTTCGGCCTCGGCCAGCAATACGTTCATGTGTCCGGGCATGCGGCCGGCCACCGGGTGGATCGCGTACTTCACGGTCACGCCACGGTGGGTCAGCTTCTCGGTCAGTTCCTTCAGCGCATGCTGTGCCCGTGCCACTGCCAGGCCATAGCCCGGCACGATGATCACGGTATCGGCGTTGGTCAGCAGGAACGTGGCGTCGTCGGCCGAGCCGGACTTCACCGGGCGCGCTTCTTTCGAGCCGGCCGCCGCACCGGCATCCGGCGCATTGCCGAAACCGCCGAGCAGCACGTTGAAGAAGGAGCGGTTCATCGCCTTGCACATGATGTAGGACAGGATCGCACCGCTGGAGCCCACCAGCGAGCCGGCGATGATCAGCATCGAGTTGTTCAGCGAGAAGCCGATCCCTGCCGCAGCCCAGCCGGAGTAGCTGTTGAGCATCGACACCACTACCGGCATGTCGGCGCCGCCGATCGGGATGATGATCAGCACGCCCAGCACGAACGCCAGGGCCAGCATCAGCGCGAAGGCAGAGAGGTTGCCGGTGAACATGAAGGTCAGGCCGAGCCCCAATGTAGTCAGGCCGAGCACCAGGTTCAGTTTGTGCTGGCCGCCGAACTGTACCGGTGCGCCTTGGAACAGGCGGAACTTGTACTTGCCCGACAGCTTGCCGAAGGCGATCACCGAACCGGAGAAGGTGATGGCGCCGATGGCGGCACCGAGGAACAGTTCCAGGCGGTTACCGGCCGGGATCGCATCGCCCAGGTGTTTGACGATGCCCAGGGATTGCGGTTCGACCACGGCGGCAATGGCGATAAACACCGCGGCCAGGCCGATCATGCTGTGCATGAAGGCGACCAGTTCCGGCATCTTGGTCATTTCCACGCGCTTGGCCATGATCGAGCCGGCGGTGCCGCCGATCAGCAGGCCCACGATCACGTAGCCGATGCCGGCAGTGGCAAGCTCAGCGCCCAGCTTATAGATGAGGCCCACGGTGGTGAGCACCGCCAGCGCCATGCCGAGCATGCCGAACAGGTTGCCGCGCCGCGAAGTGGTCGGATGCGACAGGCCTTTGAGGGCCTGGATGAAACAGATCGACGCGATCAGATAGAGCGTCGTGACAAGATTCATGCTCATTACTTCGGCGCCTCTTCTTTTACTTTCGGGGCTTTCTTCTTGAACATCTCAAGCATCCTGCGAGTCACCAGGAAGCCGCCGAACACGTTGACGGCCGCCAGGGCCACGGCCAGGGTGCCCATGGTCTTGCCCAGCGGAGTCACGGTCAGCGCAGCGGCCAGCATGGCGCCGACGATCACGATCGCCGAGATTGCGTTGGTCACCGCCATCAACGGCGTGTGCAGTGCGGGGGTAACGTTCCAGACCACGTGGTAACCGACATAAATCGCCAGCACGAAGATGATCAGGTTGTAGATACCGGGGGAGATAAGCTCTTCCATCGTCTGAATCCCTGCTTAGGCGTTTTTGCGGATGACTTGGCCGTCGCGGCACATCAGGCACGCGGCGACGATGTCGTCTTCGAGGTTGATTTCAAACTGCCCTTCCTTGTTGAAGACCAGCTTCAGGAAGTCCAGCAGGTTGCGCGCATACAGGGCCGATGCGTCGGCGGCGACGGCACCCGCCAGGTTGGTCGGGCCGCAAATGATCACGCCGTTTTCCACCACCACCTGGTCGGCGACGGTCAGCGGGCAGTTGCCGCCCTGGGCTGCGGCAAGGTCGATCACCACTGAGCCTGGCTTCATCTGGGCAACCGTGTCGGCGCTGAGCAGGGTCGGAGCCTTGCGGCCCGGGATCAGGGCGGTGGTGATGACGATGTCGGCCTGCTTGGCGCGTTCGTGGACCGCCAGGGCCTGGCGTTGCATCCAGCTGGTCGGCATCGGGCGTGCGTAACCGCCGACGCCGACGGCGCATTCACGCTCTTCGTCGGTCTCATAAGGCACGTCGACGAACTTGGCGCCGAGGGATTCGATCTGCTCCTTCACGGCCGGGCGCACGTCAGACGCTTCGATCACTGCACCCAGGCGTTTCGCCGTGGCGATGGCCTGCAGGCCCGCGACGCCAGCGCCGAGGATCAACACGCGTGCGGCTTTTACCGTACCGGCGGCAGTCATCAGCATCGGCATGAAGCGTGGGTAATGATGGGCGGCGAGCAACACGGCCTTGTAACCGGCGATGTTGGCCTGGGACGACAGCACGTCCAGGCTCTGGGCCCGCGAAGTCCGCGGCGCGGCTTCGAGCGCGAAGGCCGTGATGCCCTGCTCGGCCAGCTTGGCGATGGTTTCATTGCTGAACGGATTGAGCATGCCCACCAGCACGGTGCCGCTTTTGATCAGCGTCAGTTCGCTGTCGCTGGGGGCAACCACTTTAAGGATCAGCTCCGCGCCAAATGCATCGCTGGCGCTGCCAATGGTTGCACCTGCCGTTTCATAGGCACTGTCGACGATGCTGGCTTTAATGCCCGCCCCGCTTTGTACAGTGACCTTATGGCCCTGGCCGATCAGCTTCTTGATGGTTTCCGGGGTGGCAGCCACCCGCGTTTCACCGGTCTGGGTTTCGAGAGGAACACCAATGTGCACGTGAAATCTCCTGCATGATCTTTTTGCTTTTGATCTTATTGTAAAAAGGCCAGCGCACCGTGAGTGGCGCATCTGGGGCGGCCGATCAGCACGATCCCGCTGAAATGACAGCGGGGCGCGGCATTTTGCAGGCGAACTTTACGGCCTTCAAGGGATTATGACGGGTGACGAAAAATTAACTACAAGTCACCCTGTGACTGATTGTCGCAATGCCTTGAGATAACTTATTTAAATACAAGTGGTTAAAGGTGTATTTCGGTTTTTTGGTAGTTTCGCCCTCGCCGTTGTGAATAGTCGGGCATTAGCCGGTAATAGTTGCTACAAACCATGAGAATCATGGCTTTTAGCCTCATTTTCGCCGAACAGGTACAGTTTGCTGGAATGCGACATTTATATATATCTGTAGGATTCTATTTTAGCTGACTACATAGTCAACAAATGCCGCTCCGCCCTTAGATTACTGGGCTATAGCGCTGGGACTGGTCGATCAGCCAGTCCCTGAAGGCGTGCAGGGAGGCCGATTCGACTTTCCTGTCAGGAATCATCAAGTAATACGCCTTCGAACTGCTCAGTGCTTCAGGGCTCGCGATCACCAGTTGGTGCTCGTTCAGTTCGCGCTGGATGAGGAACGGTGGAATCAGCGCAATGCCCATGTCATGCATGGCCGCCTGGGACAACATCGAGAATAGCTCGTAGCGGGGGCCTGTCATGTCGCGGGGTATGTTCAGTTGTTGCGCGTTGAACCACTGGCGCCAGGCATAGGGCCGCGTGGTCTGCTGCAGCAGCGGCAGTTCTGCGATTTCCTGGGGGCTGAAGTGTGCGCGGCTGCCGAGTAAGCGCGGGCTGCACACCGGGACCGGGTTTTCTCCCATCAGCCGGTGGGATTCGGTACCGGACCAGTCGGCATCACCGAAATAGATCGCGGCGTCGAATTCGGTGTCGGCAAACAGGAAGGGGCGCGTGCGGTTGGTGAGGTTGACCGTGACTTCCGGGTGCTGGCGCTGAAAGTCCTTGAGGCGAGGGATCAGCCATTGGGTGCCAAAGGTTGGCACCACCGCCAGCTCGATGACATTCGCGCCCTGCTGTCCCATGACGGACAAGGTGTCGCGCTCCACCGCGTCCAATTGCGTGGCGACACGACGGCTATACGACAGGCCCGCTTCTGTCAGCTTGACCCCACGCCGCGAGCGTCGAAACAGTTCGACACTCAAAAACTCCTCGAGGCTGGCGATCTGTCGGCAAATGGCGCCCTGAGTGATGGAAAGCTCCTGCGCCGCCTTGGTAAAGCTCTCGTGGCGGGCTGCAGCTTCAAAGCTGACAAGGGCGGTGGTGCTGGGGATTTTTCTGCGCATGTACCTTGTTCTCACTTATAAGGCGCGTTTGCGCCCTTCTCGGCCGTTACGGAGTGAGAAATTAGCACAAGCCTATGCAAAAACCTCGTTTGCCCTCTGCGCTTGCCGAGCCTAGTCTGCATCCACGACTTCTGATTTCTTTGCGAGGACTTATTCATGGCTGGCAAGGCAAGCTTCAACTGGATCGATCCACTGCTGCTGGATCAACAGCTCACCGAAGAAGAGCGCATGGTGCGCGACAGTGCTGAGCAATTCGCCCAGGACAAGTTGGCGCCAAGGGTGCTCGAAGCCTTCCGCCATGAAAAGACCGACCCGGCGATCTTCCGTGAGATGGGCGAAACCGGCCTGTTGGGCGCGATGATTCCCGAGCAGTACGGCGGCAGTGGCCTGAATTACGTCAGCTACGGGTTGATTGCGCGTGAGGTCGAGCGAGTCGACTCCGGCTATCGCTCGATGATGAGTGTGCAGTCGTCACTGGTCATGGTGCCGATCAATGAGTTCGGCACCGAAGCGCAAAAACAGAAATACCTGCCGAAACTGGCGTCGGGTGAATGGATCGGTTGCTTCGGTCTGACCGAGCCTAACCACGGTTCCGACCCGGGCGCGATGATTACCCGGGCACGCAAGGTGGATGGCGGCTACAGCCTGACCGGCGCCAAGATGTGGATCACCAACAGCCCGATCGCCGATGTGTTCGTGGTGTGGGCCAAGGACGATGCCGGCGATATCCGCGGTTTTGTCCTGGAGAAAGGCTGGAAAGGTCTGAGCGCTCCGGCGATTCACGGCAAGGTCGGCCTGCGGGCTTCCATTACCGGCGAGATCGTCATGGACAACGTGTTCGTGCCCGACGAGAACATCTTCCCGGATGTGCGTGGCTTGAAAGGCCCCTTCACCTGCCTTAACTCCGCTCGTTACGGGATCTCCTGGGGCGCGCTGGGAGCTGCCGAGTTCTGCTGGCATACCGCTCGCCAATACACCCTTGATCGGCATCAGTTCGGTCGGCCATTGGCGGCGACCCAGCTTATCCAGAAGAAGCTCGCGGACATGCAGACCGAGATCACTCTGGCCCTACAAGGCTGCCTGCGCCTGGGGCGGATGAAGGATGAAGGCACTGCGGCGGTGGAAATCACGTCGATCATGAAGCGCAATTCCTGCGGCAAGTCGCTGGATATCGCACGCATGGCGCGGGATATGCTGGGCGGCAACGGTATCTCCGACGAGTTCGGGGTGGCGCGTCACCTGGTCAACCTGGAAGTGGTGAACACCTATGAAGGTACCCACGATGTACACGCCTTGATTCTGGGGCGCGCGCAAACCGGTCTTCAGGCGTTCTATTAATAGGAGCACGGGCATGGGCGCGCTTTCGCATCTGCGGGTACTGGATTTGTCGCGAGTACTGGCGGGCCCTTGGGCCGGGCAGATCCTCGCGGACCTTGGGGCCGAAGTGATCAAGGTCGAGCGGCCGGGCAATGGTGACGACACGCGTGCCTGGGGCCCTCCCTTCCTCAAGGACGCGTATGGCGAGAACACCAGTGAAGCGGCGTATTACTTGTCGGCCAACCGCAACAAAGAGTCGGTGACCATCGACTTCACGCAGCCGGAGGGGCAGAAGCTGGTGCGTGACCTGGCGGCCAAGTCCGACATCCTGATCGAGAACTTCAAGGTGGGCGGCCTGGCGGCGTATGGGCTGGACTATGCCTCGCTGAAGGAGGTCAACCCGGCGTTGATCTATTGCTCGATCACGGGGTTTGGCCAGACGGGGCCTTATGCGGCGCGTGCGGGCTACGACTTCATGATCCAGGGGTTGGGCGGACTCATGAGCCTGACGGGGCGGCCTGAGGGTGATGAGGGGGCGGGCCCGGTGAAAGTGGGGGTGGCGTTGACTGACATCCTTACGGGGCTCTATTCGACGGTGGCGATCCTGGCGGCGCTGGCTCATCGCGAGCGTGACGGCGGCGGGCAACATATTGATATGGCGCTGCTGGACGTGCAGGTGGCTTGTCTGGCCAACCAGGCGATGAACTACCTGACGACAGGCGTGCCGCCAAAGCGCTTGGGCAATGCACATCCGAATATCGTGCCTTATCAGGATTTTCCCACGGCCGATGGCGACTTCATCCTGACGGTGGGGAATGACGGGCAGTTCCGTAAGTTTGCGCAGGTGGCAGGTCAGCCGCAGTGGGCGGATGATCCGCGTTTCGCGACCAACAAGGTGCGGGTGGCCAATCGCGCGGAACTGATTCCCTTGATTCGCCAGGCGACGGTGTTCAAGACGACGGCTGAATGGGTGTCGCAACTGGAGCGAGTCGGCGTGCCGTGCGGGCCGATCAATGATCTGGCGCAGGTATTCGCGGATGCCCAGGTCAAGGCGCGCGGGCTGGCGATTGAGTTGCCTCACGCACTGGCGGGGATGGTGCCTCAGGTTGCCAGTCCTATACGGTTATCCAAGACCCCTGTGGAATACCGCAGCGCGCCTCCTTTATTGGGTGAGCATACGGTCAGGGTGTTGCAGGAAGTGCTGGGGTTGATGCCGGCGAATGTGGCTGCTTTAAAAGAAGCTGGGGTTATCTGAGTCATCTCTTCTATATAGAGCGTCATTAAGGGCTCTATATAGAAGAAAGTTGGTTGTTTTTTAGCCAATCCTAACTATTGGATAGATAAGCGAAATTAAAGGTTGACGGCAAATCCTGGACGTCTATAATTCGCCCCACTTCCGGCGCAGTCGAAACGGAAAACTCCTTGGTAAACAAAGAGTTACGCAAGATTCGACAGCGGCCTGCTTCAGTTCATCGAAGCCTGGAAGGAGTTGCTAGAGCAATGTTGTTTGGCTCTATTAACGTTTCGATCTTCTCGGTCGAAAGCGGAGAAAAAGAGGTGTTGACAGCGGCGTGTAACGCTGTAGAATTCGCCTCCCGCTAACGAGAGATCGGAAGCGCAAGTGGTTGAAGTTGCAAAGGAAACTTTGAAAACTTCTTAAAATAATCACTTGACAGCAAATGAGGCTGCTGTAGAATGCGCGCCTCGGTTGAGACGAAAGATCTTAACCAACCGCTCTTTAACAACTGAATCAAGC